>CASEAG010000027.1 GCA_949285785.1 uncultured Spirochaetales bacterium
GCCAAGGGAACCTTCCAGGGCGGAGTCCACATCGAGCTGGGCGTCTCCGACGGAAGAGCGGGAATCCCTGCATCCAACCCGAACCTCACTCCTGAGATCGAGGCCAAGGTCGCCGAGGTCGCAGCCCTCGTCGCCGATGGAACCATCGTCGTCCAGGATACGGGAGACGGACTGATCAGATAACCAGTCTGAAATGATGAATACGGGCCGCCGTGCATATGGCGGCCCTTTTGGACTCTGGACAACTGTGCATCGATGGATGATGCACCCTCATTAAGGAGAACTGATGAGTCACGTAATCGAGATGATCGGCATCCGCAAGGAGTTCCCCGGCATAGTCGCCAACGACGACATCACACTGCAGGTCGAGGAAGGCCAGATCCATGCGATCCTCGGCGAGAACGGAGCCGGCAAGAGCACGCTCATGAGCATCCTCTTCGGACTGTACAAGGCCGACAGGGGTGTCATAAAGGTAAGAGGGAAGGAGGTTTCCATCTCCAGCCCGAACGATGCCTTCGACCTGGGCATCGGCATGGTGCACCAGCATTTCCAGCTGGTCCACAACTTCACGGTCGCCGAGAACATAATACTCGGACGCGAGGGCGGCTTCGTATACGACATAAGGACCGCCAGCAGGAAGATAAAGGAGATTTCGGACCGATATGGTCTTTCCATAGACCCCGACATGGTCATCGAGGACATCACGGTCGGCATGCAGCAGCGGGTGGAGATCCTCAAGATGCTCTACCGCGATGCGGACATACTCATATTCGACGAGCCCACCGCCGTTCTGACGCCTCAGGAGATCGACGAGCTGATGCAGATCATGCGTAACCTCGCCGCGGAGGGCAAGTCGATCATCCTGATCACCCACAAGCTCGAGGAGATCAAGGCTGTCGCGGAGAAGTGCACGATCATCCGCCGTGGAAAGCTCATCGGCGTGGTGGACGTCGCAGGCACCTCGGTGGAGGAGATGGCGGCCCTCATGGTGGGACGCCCCGTGAGCTTCAAGGTCGACAAGGGCGAGCCCAGGATAGGCGAGGCCGTCCTGGAGATCAGGAACCTTGATGTCCTGAACAACAAGCACGTGCTTGGGGTGAAGGACTTCAGCCTCACGATAAGGCGCGGTGAGATCGTCGGCATCGCAGGTGTCGACGGCAACGGCCAGAGCGAGCTGGTCGAGGCCCTCAGCGGCCTGAGGAAGGTGGAGGGCGGACAGATTGTCTTCAAGGGTCAGGACATCACGAACGCCAGCATCCAGGAGCGCAACGAGATGGGCCTGGGCCACATCCCTGAGGACAGGCAGAAGCGCGGTCTCATCCTCGCCGAGCCTCTCAGCACCAACTTCGTCATCAAGGAGTTCTACAAGCAGCCGTATTCGAAGCATGGAATCCTCAACCAGGAGGCCATCGTCGAGTACGGGCAGAAGATCATAGACAAATTCGACGTCAGGAGCGGCGAGGGGATAACCTCCCTTGCGGGCAAGCTGTCCGGAGGAAACCAGCAGAAGGCGATCATCGGCCGCGAGGTCGAGGCCGACCCTGATCTGCTGATCGCCGTGCAGCCGACCAGAGGACTGGACGTCGGGGCGATCGAGTTCATCCACAAGGAGCTTGTCAAGGAGCGCGACAGCGGCAAGGCCGTCCTGCTGGTCTCCTTCGAGCTGGACGAGATCTTCAACCTGTCCGACAGGATCGCCGTCATGAACGCCGGCCGCCTGATCGACATCGTCGACACGAAGGACACCGACGAGCATGCAGTCGGCCTCATGATGGCCGGAATAAGGAAGGAGGACGGAAGTGAAGCGCAGAACAGATAACAGACCTCTCGAGGCGAGGAAGGCCTCTCCTCTTCTGGTCAGCCTCTCCGCCGTCGTCCTTGGAATCATCGCCGGGGCGCTTCTGATTCTTCTGATCGGAAAGAACCCGATCACAGGCTTCGACCGCATCATCTTCGGCGCGCTGTCCAACACCAGGAGAGTGGGCAACACGCTGGGCATGGCGACCCAGCTGATACTCATCGGGCTGTCGGTGGCGTTCGCGTTCAAGACCGGACTGTTCAACATCGGCGCCAGCGGACAGATGCTGATGGGCGGCATCACGGGCAGCATCCTCGCATACTACCTTCCGATGACCATGCCGCGTCCGCTGTATCTGCTGGTCGTCATCGTGGCCAGCGGACTGGTGGGAGCATTCTGGGGTATGATCTCAGGCTTTCTCAAGGCCAAGTTCAACGTGCATGAGGTCGTCTCGACCATCATGCTCAACTGGACCGCCTACTGGCTGGTCTACGACTGGATCCAGCGCTTCATCGTCGACCCGACGATCGTCGTCAAGTCCAAGCCGATCGAGAACGCCCATACCCTCCGTGCCGACTGGCTGACGGACCTCACCGGATTCTCGACGCTTAACTACGGCTTCTTCATCGCCATCATCGCCTGCATCGTGATCTGGTTCATTCTGCAGAAGACCACGCTCGGCTTCAGGCTCAAGGCCGTGGGAAGCAACCGCTTCTGCGCCGAGTACGCCGGAATAAGGGTCAACCGCTCGATCATCATCTCCATGACGATAGCAGGAGCCCTTGCAGGCCTGGCCGGTCTTACATACTACTGCGGCTACTCGAACATCATGGAGATGGGCAAGATGCCCAACGAGGGCTTCGACGGAATCGCGGTGGCCCTGCTTGGCAACTGCTCCCCCGTGGGCGTGTTCTTCTCCGCCGTGTTCTTCGGCATACTCAAGATGGGACGCGGATCTCTGGCCGCC
Organism: uncultured Spirochaetales bacterium; assembly: GCA_949285785.1. Classification (GTDB taxonomy): domain Bacteria; phylum Spirochaetota; class Spirochaetia; order Sphaerochaetales; family Sphaerochaetaceae; genus Bullifex. The sequence goes on from CASEAG010000027.1 coordinate 2,766, forward strand.
ACGGGAATCCCGACCGAGATAGCCGACACGATCATCGCGACGATCATCTACTTCACCGCCACCAGCGTGATCCTGGCCAATTTCTGGAACAGGCGGTTCCACAACGCCTTCGAGAAGACTGAGGAGGCGATAGGGCTCGCCCTGGAGAGCGAGGGTCGAGCCGACGTCGACTTGACGACGCTGTCCAGCCAGGAGCGCAAGGATCTGAGAAAGGCCGGCCTTCCGCTTCTCAAGGCGAGGACCAGGGCAGGAAAGGAGGGCAGGTGATGGAATTCTTCAGCGTAATATCTTCAATCGTTCCGGCGGCGATAGCCTACACGATGCCGCTTCTCATGGGCGCCCTGGGCGGGCTGTACTCCGAACGCAGCGGCGTCACGAACCTGTGCATCGAGGGCCTGATGCTCACCGGATGCTTCGCTTCGGCTACCACGATATACCTGCTGCAGAGCGCAGGCATGGGCTATAATGCCGCGATAGTCGTAGGCATTCTGGCGGCGATAGCGGCCGGAGGCCTCCTGTCGATGCTGCACGCCTTCGCCGCAATCAACCTCAAGAGCAACCAGGTCATATCCGGTACGGCGATCAACATGCTCGCCACGGCTCTCACGCTGTTCCTCGCACAGACCATCACGGGAAGCGGCAACGTGACCGTCCTTCGCGGCATAATCCGCTCCGACATCCCCCTGCTTTCGAAGATCCCGGTGATCGGGCCGTTGTTCTTCTGCCGGACATACTGGACGACCTGGATCTGTCTGGTGGTGTGGGGCGTGTCGTTCTTCCTCCTGTACAGGACCAGTTTCGGCCTCAGGCTGCGCGCCTGCGGCGAGCACCCCTCCGCGGTTGCATCCGCCGGCGTGAACGTGCACAGGATGCGCTACATCGGAGTGCTGATGTCGGGACTGCTGTCAGGACTTGGCGGCGCCTGCATCCTGGTCACTTACGCTGGAGAGTACAACTCCACCAGCGGAATAAACGGACTGGGATTCCTTGCGATCGCCGCGCTGATCTTCGGACAGTGGAAACCGCTTGGAATACTTGCCTCCACATTCTTCTTCGGCGTCTGCATGACGATAGCCAACATGGGTCGCGTCATTCCGCTCTTCCAGAGCATCCCGACCGGCTATCTCGGACTTTTCCCATATGTGGCGACACTCGTCGCGCTGGTCGTTTCCAGCCGTCGCAGCGCCGCACCTCTGGCTTCAGGAGAGCCTTTCTGACATGGATCTGATGGACAAGCTGGCACAGAGCGCCGACTACATCGTCGGCAGGATAGGAGATGAGAAGGTCGACATCGCGATCGTCCTCGGCTCCGGACTCGGAGACCTGGCGGACAGCCTAGAGGATGCCGTTGTGGTGGACTACCACGACATCCCGCACTTCCCGGTGTCGACGGTGCCGGGTCACAAGGGGCGTCTGGTTGCAGGTCGTCTCGAGGGGCGGCGCGTACTGTGCATGCAGGGCCGCTTCCACTATTACGAGGGCTGGTCGTTGCAGGAGGTCGTCTACCCTGTGCAGACCTTCCATGTGATGGGAATCGACAGGCTGTTCCTCACCAATGCCGCAGGCTGTGTCAACACATCCTGGGGACCTGGGAACCTGATGCTGATCACGGACCACATCAAGCTGATGGGGGACAGCCCGCTCAGGGGGTGCAACCCGGATGGGCTCGGTCCCCGCTTCTTCGACATGAGCACGACCTGGGACAAGGAAGCGCAGGATGTCGCGCGAAGTGCTGCCAGGAAGTGCGGCACGACGCTGAGGGAGGGCGTATACATGCTCTTCGGCGGCCCACAGTTCGAGACCCCGGCCGAGGTGCGTCTTGCACGCATCCTGGGCGCTGATGCCGTCGGCATGTCGACGGTGCCCGAGGCGATAGCCGCAAGCCATATGGGCATGAGGACGCTGGGCATAAGCTGCCTGACCAACATGGGGGCGGGAATACTCGACCAGAAGCTCAACCATGAGGAGGTCCTCGAGACCGGCGAGAGGGTCAAGGGCGCATTCACGGCCCTCGTGAGGGAGATCGTCAGGACGTGGATGTGAGCGAGGTCATCAGACGATACGCTCTGGAGCCGCTTTCCGGTGAAGGCGGCTTCTTCCGCTTCATCTCACGCTTCGGTGCCGATGCCGGGTGCATATTCTACCTCGTGACGAGCGACAGCTTCTCGTCCCTGCATCGCCTCGTCGACGACGAGCTGTGGTTCTTCCTGGATGGGGATGATGCCATACAGCTGACGTTCGACGAGAAGACGGGGCATGGCGTATCGGTTCCTCTGGACAGGGACCACCGCACATCGCTCGTCAGGGGCGGGCTGTGGCAGGCCACGAAACTGGTCGAAGGCGGACGCTGGGCACTGTTCTCGACGGTCATGAGTCCGCATTACGACGAGTCGATGTATTCGTCGCCTCCGGCGCGGTTGCTGGAGGACCATCCGTTTCTCAAGGAGTATCTGAATGCCTAGCGTGCTGGTCACGGGAGCCTATTCCAATCTTGGACGTGCAATCGTGCACACCTTCCACGAGAATGGATACGTCGTATACGGGACGAGCACGTGTGAGCGAAAATCGCCTGAGATCGAGCGCACCTTCGTCATGGACCTGTCGTCGCGTGAGGTTTCGTTCGACGGAATCGACGAGCTGGACGTCCTGGTCAACAACGCAGGCGTGTTCACCGAGGCCCCTATCGGCTCGATAGGCGAGGACGACCTTGACACCGTCTTCGATCTGAACGTGAAGGGGCTCATAAGAGTCACGCAGGCGCTGCTTCCCGCCATAAGGAGATGCGATGGCAGCATCGTCAACATCTCCTCGATGAACGCCGTCCATCCCGGTTTCGGGGCCACCAGCCACTACGATGCATCGAAAGGGGCTGTGTCTGCATTCACCCGTTCGCTGGCTGCACAGACCGGTCTCAGGGTGAACGCGGTGCAGCCGGGGCTCATCTCGAGGGATGGTCTCCTTGGAAGCGGACTCGAGGAGTATTGGAACGGCCACAGTGTGCGCGCCGCCATGATGGACCCGGCCGAGATAGCCGCTCTCGTGTACTTCCTGGCCACATCGACAGGGATCTACGGCCAGTGCATCACCATCGACAACGGCTTCACTCTGCGTTGATTTTCTGCAAATCGTCGGATAAAACGTCTGCAAATCGTCGGATAAAACACCTGCAAATCGTCGGATGGCTTTTCTTGTTCATCATGTTGTGGTAAAACGGAAACATGATTGAAGATGTTGAGATCGATTACCTGGTCCGTATTGCAGACAGGATTCTGGAGAAGAAGCTGAAGTCCTGTGGCGCCGTGCTTGTGGAGGGCCCGAAGTGGTGCGGGAAGTCGACTACATGTAAACAGCAGGCAAACAGTGTCGTCTATCTGCAGGATCCTCAGACTAGAGAACAGGAGATCGGCCTTGCATATAATGCCCCTGGGGTCTTTCTGGACAGGACGCCACCTTTTCTCATCGATGAGTGGCAGGAGGCTCCGATAGTGTGGGATGCAATCCGTTTCGAGGTGGATCGGAGACACCGTTTCGGCCAGTTCATTCTGACCGGATCCGCCACTCCGCTGGATCAGAAGAAGAAGGTTGAGATCCGACATTCAGGAATAGGAAGACTTACCCGGATGCGTATGTGGACCATGTCTCTGTTCGAGTCTGGAGATTCATCTGGCAAGGTGTCGCTGAGTGACATGTTCGATGGAAAGCCGGTAGGCGCGACATCCGGAACGACACTTGAGGAATATGCCTATCTGACGTGCCGAGGAGGATGGCCGATGTCCGTCGGCGTCGAACGCGAAGTTGCCCTGCAACAGGCGTTCAACTATGTCGACCAGCTGGTATCCTTCGATTTCGTCAAGGCCGGAGGTCCTCCTGGAAACGAGGATCGGGTCAGACACCTGCTTGCCTCCTATTCGCGTAATACGAGCACTCCTGCGTCAAAAGCGCTGATGATCCGCGATATGAAGCGTAATGGCGAGGAGGCTTTCGATGATGAGACGTTCTCCAGCTACTATGAAGTCCTTGGGAGCCTTTTCGTCTTCGAGGAGCTTGAAGCCTGGAACCCGAATATAAGGTCGAAGGCCCGGGTGCAGTCTGCAAAAGTGCGCCATTTCACCGATCCCTCGATAGCCACTGCGGCCCTTGGGCTTGGTCCGAATGACCTGATCGGTGACCTGAAGACGTTCGGGTTGCTGTTCGAGTCGTTGTGTGTCCGGGATTTGAGAGCCTATAGCTCTGCTCTTGACGGCGGACTGTATCATTATCGTGACAGCAATGGGCTCGAGGCCGATGCCGTCATACATCTGAGGGATGGTAGATATGCTCTGGTGGAGGTCAAATTCGGTCGTCAGGAGGATATCGATATGGCAGCCGGTCATCTGCTGAAGCTTGCAGGTCTTATAGACACGTCCCGCATGCCTTCTCCTTCCTGTCTCATCATCGTCACTGCGAAGAATGCGGCATACAGGAGGCCGGATGGCGTGTATGTCGTTCCGCTTGCCTGTCTTAGACCGTAGTGGGACAACATGAAAGGAGAAGCGGGACCAGACTGCCCCGCCTCTCCTTCCGCACATGAGGTACGCCTTTTCAGTTCTGGATCATCCTGTCCATGAGGTTCAGCGCCTCCTCCAGCTTCTCGTTCGGCTCGTCTGAATGGAGACCCTCCTTCACACAGCTTCTTATGTGTGCATGCATGATCTCCTGGTTCGTCTTTCGCAGAATCGCGATCGTCGCAAGAAGCTGGTTCGAGATGTCCACGCAGTAGCGGTCCTCCTCGATCATCTTCAGCACGCCGTCGAGCTGACCGCGTGCGATCCTGATCGAGCGGGACACCTTGTCTCTGTCCGCCTTCATGCCAGATCCCTTATTCCCGTGACGGTGTAGCCTTCTTCGGCGATGGCATCCCTGAGCATGTCGTCCGTGACACCGGCCTCGACGCTGACCGTCGCCTTCTTGTCTTCCAGGCTGACCGCCACATCGCTGACACCCTTGAGCGCCTCGAGCGCCTTGGTGACATGCTTCACGCAGTTCATGCACATCATCCCTTCGACTGTGATTTCCTTTCTCATCTTCTCATCTCCTTCATCCGCGGTTTGAATCACCGCTTCTTTTTCAACTGTTTCAGTCGGGCAGGCCCCGTCTGAGGACTCTGCCACGACCGTCTTTGCCGAGTGCCTGGGCTTGAAGAATCGCAGGCGCAGGGCGTTCGAGACCACAAACACGCTCGAGAAGCTCATGGCCAGGGCGGCGACCATGGGGTTCATCTTCAAGCCGAATGCAGCATAGAAGCATCCGGCTGCAACCGGTATGCAGATCGTGTTGTAGAAGAACGCCCAGAAGAGGTTCTCCTTTATGTTGCGTATCGTGGCCCTGCTCAGCTCGATCGCCCCGGTCACATCCATCAGGTCGCTTCTCATCAGCACGATGTCCGCACTCTCCATCGCCACGTCCGTGCCGGCACCGATCGCGATGCCCACATCCGCCCTGGCGAGGGCAGGGGCGTCGTTGATTCCGTCTCCGACCATGGCGACGATCTTGCCATCCTTCTGCAGGTCCTGGATGACCTTCTCCTTGTCCTGGGGCAGGACTTCGGCGATGACGCGGTCCACTCCTACCTGCCTCCTGATGGCCTCGGCGGTCTTTGCGTTGTCCCCGGTGAGCATGACCACCTCGATGCCCATGTCCTTGAGGTCTGCTATCGCCTGGCGGCTGGTCGGCTTGACGACGTCGGCAAGGGCGATCATGCCCACGAGCTGTCCGTCATAGGTGAAGAACAGAGGAGTCCTGCCTTCCTCCGCCATCCTGTCGCACAGCGAGGAGGGGGCCTCGATTCCCTCCGCCTCCATCATCTTCATGTTGCCGGCAAGACACGGTCTGCCGTCTATCGTGCCCCTGAGGCCCTGTCCCGGGACCTGTGCGAAGTCATCGACAACAGCGGCCTTCACGCCGCGCTTCTGTGCTTCGGCGACTATGGCACCGGCAAGCGGATGCTCCGACAGCCTCTCGAGCGAGAAGGCGATCGAAAGCAGTCTGTCTTCGTTCTGGGAGTTCATCGTGACGATGTCGGTCACGACCGGGCGTCCCTGGGTGATGGTCCCTGTCTTGTCCATCACGACGGTCTTCACGGCATGAGCCGTCTCCAGCGCCTGTGCGGACTTCACGAGTACTCCGTTGGCGGCTCCGCGTCCGGTACCCACCATGATGGCGGTGGGCGTCGCAAGCCCGAGTGCGCAGGGGCAGGAGACCACCAGCACGGACACGGCGATGGTGAGGGCGAACTCGAACGAGGCGCCTGCAATCATCCAGGCCGCTGCAGAGACCAGTGCGATGACGATGACGACGGGTACGAACACGCCGGCCACCTTGTCCGCGAGCTTCGCGATGGGGGCCTTTGAGCTGGTGGCCTCGTCCACAAGGCGTATGATCTGGGCAAGCGCGGTCTCGTCGCCGACTCTTGTGGCCCTCATGGTGAAGTAGCCGGAGGTGTTGATCGTCGCCCCTGTGACCTTGTCTCCCTCACCCTTGTCCACGGGAATCGACTCGCCTGTGATCGCCGACTCGTCCAGGGCACCATGACCGGAGATGATGACGCCGTCCACCGGTACCGACTCCCCGGCCTTGACTATGAGGATGTCGTCCTTCACGACGTCCTCGGCTGCGATGGTGGTCTCCTTGCCGTCCCTCACGACTCTCGCCGTCTTTGGTGCAAGGTCCAGGAGCCTGTTGATCGCGTCCGTGGTGCGCCCCTTTGCCCTGGCCTCGAAGAACTTGCCAAGGGTTATGAGGGTGAGGATGGTGCCGGCTCCTTCGAAGTAGAGGTCATGCGAGAACTGCGCCACCATGGCCAGGTCGCCGTGCCCGAAGCCGTATGCGATCTTGTACAGTGCATAGACACCGTACAGCATGGATGCGCCCGAGCCGAGTGCAATCAGCGAATCCATGTTCGGCGAGCCGTGGAACAGCGTCCTGAAACCGTTCGTGTAGTATCTGGAATTTATGACCACGACCACGAGGGCAAGCAGGAAGAGCGTGAGCGCGTAGATCATTGCGTTCTGCGTCCCGAGGAAGAAGGAGGGCAGCGGCCATCCCATCATGTGTCCCATGGAGATGTAGAACAGGGGCACGGTGAAGACGATCGACCAGGTGAGGCGCCGCTTCATCGCCAGATACGCCTTGTGTGCCGCATCCCCCGGCTCGCTCCGTCCGGCACTTCCGAGTGTCTTTTTCTCGGCATTCTCCAAGGCGGCTCCATAGCCGGCCCTGGTGACGGCGTCCACTATGTCGTCGCTGGACAGGGCGTTCTCGTCGTAGTCCACGCTCATGGTGTTCTTGAGAAGATTCACAGAGCATGTGTTCACGCCGGATAGGGCAGAGACGCTCTTCTCGACTCTTGCCGAACATGCGGCGCAGGTCATGCCTGTGACATCGTACTGTTCGTGTTTCAATCGAAACCTCCATACCTACACCCCGTGGGGGTGTCTTCAACACATATGATATCCTTTTCCACAGTTTTTGCAACATTCCGTCCCCGTATTCTCCGTGACTCCGTCACAAGGCTTTTCATGGACGGAAACATGGAGGATAATCCTCAGATGAAGGAGACATGACATGATTCTGCAGAACATCACGTCCATCGAGGACATATCAAAATACCCTGCGCCGCTTGCCAGGGCGCTTGAATACCTGAAGAACACCGACTTCTCCACACTGGAGGACGGCGAATACGAGATCCAGGGACGCGACATCTGGGCACGAGTGTTCCATGTCACGGGCAAGGACATCAACGACACCCATCCCGAGTACCATGTCGACTACATCGACGTGCAGTACTGGATCGATGGCGGAGAGCTGATGGGCTGGTGTCCTAGGCGGAATATGGACTACGACCTCGTCAGCGGCGAGGACGACCTCTATCTTCTCCGCCATACCCAGGACGACGAGATCCTCATCCCCTGCCATCAGGGGGATTTCTGCATCCTCATGCCTGGCGACATCCATCGCCCCGCCATAGCAAGAAGCGGGGTCGGGGAGTACCGCAAGGTCGTCATCAAGGTCCTCTCGTCGCTGCTGGAGGCGTAGCTTTTCATCATCCCCGTCTTGCTATAGGATTGTGGCTGTGAAGATTCTGTGCGTCGCCGACGAGACCGAACCTCTGATCTACTCGAACCAGGCGAAGACGCTGTTCAGGGACTGCGATCTCGCGATCAGCGCCGGGGATCTCCCCGTGCGCTACTATGACTACATAATGACCATCCTGGGCAAGGACTTCTTCTACGTCTACGGCAACCACAACCTGGAGCATTTCGACCAGGTCATGAGGCGGGGCGGATTCGACCCGGCCATCGAATACGGGAAGACGGGGCGGCCAGCCCTCATGCCTGCCTTCGGGGGGAATCTCGTGGACGGGCATGTGATACGGGACAAGCGCACCGGACTGATAATAATGGGCCTTGGCGGATCGATGCTCTACAACTACGGCAAGAGCCAGTACACCGAGCGCCAGATGCAGTGGAGGATCGCCAGACTCATCCCGCGTCTGCTGTACAACAAGAAGCGCTATGGACGCTATCTGGACATTCTGGTGACACACGCGCCCGCCTTCGGCTACGGCGATGGAGAGGACCTGTGCCACCGAGGCTTCCAGACCTTCCTCTCGTTCATCGAGACCTACAGGCCGAAATACATGCTCCACGGGCATGTACACCTGTTCGACGAGAACGCGAACAGGATATTCCACCATGGGGATACTACGATCATCAACGTATACAAGAGCTACATCCTGGACGATCCCCTTCTAGGAGACATCTGATGGCAAACGACTTCATCACGCAGCAGTCGCTCGACGACTTCCACAAGGCGA
>CASEAG010000028.1 GCA_949285785.1 uncultured Spirochaetales bacterium
ACATCAACAAATACATAGTCGTCATTTAACTGTACAACAGTTCCGGTTACGATCTGACCGTCTTCAATGCCCGCAAGTGACTTTAGATACTGCTCCTGCAGGAGGGACTGCATGTCAGTCATCTGAGTTTCATCTTCCACTTCTAATGCTCCTTCCAATTACTTAGCCGCACCCCCGCCGATGGCTGAGCGCACAACTGAGACAACTTTCTCACAAACTTCCCTTATGGTCAAGTGAGAAGTGTCTATATAGAAGGCATCTTCGGCGATTCTGAGGGCCCCTACTTCCTTGTTCCTGTCGTTCTCGTCACGACGCCTGATCAGCTCGAGCACCTCGTCGTATGTCTGACCTTCGCCCTGCTGTTCGATGCGTCTTGCGGCCCGGATCTCGGCGCTTGCGTCGAAGTAGAACTTGCATTCCGCCTGGGGGAAGATCACGGTGGTGGTATCCCTCCCCTCGGTCACGATGTCCATGCTGCCTGCGACCTTGCGGATCTCGTCCGTGACGATGGCCCTTAGACGTGGATCCGAGGAGACGATGGAGGCGTTCATGTCGACCTCCTTCGTATGCAGCTTGTCCTCGATGTCGACACCATCGATGCATATGTCGCCGTCGACGACGCTGATGCTTGTGTTGCGTGCCGTCGCCAGACACGAGTCGCGGTCGCTGCAGTCTCCTCCCCTCATGATATGGGCGTATGTGACAGCCCTGTAGAAGGATCCCGTGTTGAGGAAATAGAAGCCAAGCTCCCTGGCCACAAGTCGTGCGACGGTGCTCTTGCCGCATCCCGCCGGTCCGTCGATTGCAACGATCATCTGCGTTCCTCCTTCCTGTCCCGGGATTGCGATGCATCGCCCTTGGCCTTTCTGGCTGCTTTGCCGAACTTTCTCCTGTCCACGAGAGAGGTCTTTCCGGCTAGAAGGCCGTCGATCTCCTTCCTTGAAAGGTTCCGGAATTCGCCGGGCTGGAGATTGCCCAGCTCGATGCAGCCGATGCGGATGCGTGTAAGCCCCTTCACCTCATAGCCGAGGAAGGAGAATATCTTCCTTATCTCCCTGTTCTTTCCTTCCGTGAGGACGACCTTGATGTAGTCGCGGCGCATAGGGACCAGGCTGAAGCTGCGGATCCGGTAAGGCTGTGGAATGTCGATGTACAGCCCTTTCAGAGCCTTGTGCAGGTCCTCGACATCCGGCTTCCTGTCAAGATGGACAAGATACTCCTTCTCGATCTCGTTTCTGGGATGCATGACCTTGTTGGCAAACTCCCCGTCGTTCGAGAACAGGATGAGTCCGTTCGAATCCTTGTCGAGCCTGCCCACGTTGAAAAGCAGGTTCTGGTCGCGGATCGTTATGAGGTCCCTGGCATAGCGCTCCTCGTTGGGGTCGTAGTTGGTGCACACGTATCCACGGGGCTTGTTCAACGCGATGTAATAGACCTTGTCGCTTCTCTCGATGGTCTCTCCATCGACCTGGACCACATCATCGTCTCCAACCTTGACGCCCATTTCGCGGATGACCTTGTTGTTGACCATCACCCTGCCCTGGGAGATCAGATCCTCGCAGAACCTCCTGCCTCCGACTCCGCATTTAGCCATGAACACCTGGAGGCGGAGTCTGCCCTCATCATCATTTCTCATGTCTTCCGTCATCGAATAGCTCTCCCTGTTCCTCTTCATCATCCCTGTCGAAGCGCATCCTGTCGATGGCACTGAGCCTGGGCAGGTCGCTTATGGACTTGAGACCGAACTCGTAGAGGAACTTTCGGCTGGTTCCATACAGGCAGGGGTGTCCCTGCACATCCTTGCGTCCAACGACCTTGATATACTCCCTCTCCCTGAGAAGACGGACGATGGAGTCCGAAGCGACTCCCCTTATGTTGTCGATCTCCTTACGCGTTATAGGCTGGCTGTATGCCACGATGGAGAGCGTCTCCATGGCGGCTCTGGTAAGCCTGCGGTCGACCTTGCGCCCATAAGTGGACCTGAGCAGATCGTACAGGTCGCTACATGGAGAAAACTCGATGGAGCCGTCGGAGTTCTCCTTGAGACGCAGCCCATGCCCCTTCTCCTGATAGACCTCGTCAAGCTCCTTGAGGGCCTTGTCTACGCTCTTGTCATCCAGACCCGTCATCGATGCCAGACGCTCGCGGTCCATGGCCTCGTTCTCTATGAAGAGCACGGTCTCGACGAGACGTGCTGCTGTACTCATCAGCGTGTTCCTGGCCATGCTTCAATCCTCATCCAGGAGATTCTCCTCCTCGCCGACGAACTCGTCGACCGGATCGGAATCCCCTTCCATCTGGGCGTCGATCTCCCTCCTGCGATCCTCGCTGATGATGGAGAAGTCGTCAGGATCGTCGAGATCGTTCTCGACCACCTCATCATATTCCTTGTCATACTCGTCGGCAAGGGACGGGCTCCAGTCATGCGGTCTGAGCACGATGAAGATCTCGCCCTCCGGCTCCTTCTGCTGGAAGAGTATGACCTTGTCCTTCGCCATCTCCAGAATGGCCATGAAGGAGCAAATGATATGCAGAGGCTGGTCGAAATGCACTATCACCTCGCTGATCGTGATCTGGTCCTGCCTCTCGAAAAGCTCCATCATATAGGCCCTCTTCTCCTTTACCGTGACCTCCTGGAAGACGTTGAAGAGCTTGGTGGGTGCCTTCTTCTCGATTATCCTCATGAAAGTGGACAGGAGGTCGTCGACAGATATGTCACGGAAAAGTTCCTCGTCCTGGAACGGAAGCGCGAAGAAGTTCTCCTTGCGGGGGATGTGGAAGCTGTCCCCCACGGCAGAGCCCGTCAGCAGGTCCGTATAGCGCTTGTACTTCTGGTATTCGATCAGTCTGTCGACAAGTTCCTGTCGCGGGTCCTCGTATTCCTCGTCGAACTCGACATCCACAGGCAGCAGCATTCGGCTCTTGATATAGAGCAGATCGGCTGCCATGCGGTAGAAGTCGGCGAGATTCCTGAGTCCCGAGTCCCTGTGCTCCTCGATGTACTCGAGGAACTGGCTCGTGATCTCGGCTATGGGTATGTCGTAGATGTTGATCTCGGACTTCTGTATCTGATAGAGCAGAAGATCGAGCGGGCCCTCGAACTCAGGGGTTCTGAAGACCTGCTTCTCCTCGGGATTGAAGATGAGATCGACACTATCGTCCGCTGCCACGACTATTCCTTGTCACTTTTGCCGGCCTTGCCTGCATCATCACTGACGGTACTCTGGCTGTGGCTTGGGAACATGCGCTCGCGCAGTCTCCTGACCAGTTCGTCGGTCACCTCGGGATGCGACTCGAAGTACTCTATCGTCTTCTCCCTTCCCTGCCCGATCTTCTCGCCGTCATATGAGAACCATGAGCCGGACTTCTCGACGAACTCGTACTTGAGAGCGGCATCCAGCACGCTTCCGACATAGCTTATGCCTTTTCCGAACAGCAGATCCAGCTCGCACTTCTTGAATGGAGGAGCGACCTTGTTCTTGACGATCTTGACGCGGACACGGTTGCCATACAGCTCGTCCTGGTTCTTTCCAAGGGAGTCGATCTTGCGCACGTCCATCCTTATGGATGCATAGAACTTTAGCGCGTTTCCTCCGGTGGTCGTCTCGGGATTGCCGAACATGACGCCGATCTTCATCCTGAGCTGATTGATGAAGATGATCGTCGTGTTGCTCTTGGCAAGTATTCCGGTGAGCTTCCTCAGGGCCTGGCTCATCAGCCTGGCCTGTACGCCCATGTGGCTGTCGCCCATCTCGCCCTCGATCTCCGCCTGGGGAGTGAGCGCCGCCACAGAGTCGACGACTATGATGTCGACGGCACCGGAGCGCACGAGCGACTCGGCGATCTCGAGCGCCTGCTCTCCGTTGTCAGGCTGGCTGATCCAAAGCTCGTTGATGTCGACTCCGAGATTCTTCGCATATGTCGGGTCGAGGGCATGCTCTGCATCGATGAACGCCGCGATGCCGCCCATCTTCTGACTCTCCGCGATGGCATGCAGTGCCAGCGTGGTCTTTCCCGAGCTCTCCGGCCCGTATATCTCGATGATCCTCCCCTTCGGGTATCCTCCTACCCCAAGCGCCTCGTCGAGAAGAAGGCTTCCGGATGGGATCACCTCCACATCCATGGTCCCCTGGGCGTCGCCCAGCTTCATCAGGGAGCCTTTGCCAAACTGCTTGTCAATCTGGCTTCTTGCGGCCTCGAGCGCCTCGGAACGGGCCTTGTGAACATCGTTGGAAATCTCTGCGATCCTTGCCATTTATGAACTCCTATATCTCCATATACACGATCAAGTCATCTTTTGTGCACGAGCCTCTTTGAATCGAGGATGAAGGTCTCCGGCCCATCGTTCACGTAAGACACTTTCATATGCGCACCGAAGACGCCACACTCCACATGATGTCCCATCGCGCCGAGCATCGATGCGGCCTTTTCGTAGTACAGCCTTGCGACTTCGCCCGGTGCGGCGTTGTCGAACCCCGGCCTGTTGCCTTTGTAGACATCACCTGCAAGAGTGAACTGGCTGATGAAAAGCACATCGCCGCCGCTCTGGGAGAGGGACAGGTTCATCTTGCCGTTTTCATCCTTGAAGATCCTCAGCCTCATCATCTTCTCGAGGAAGGGGGCCAGGATGGATTCGTCATCATCCTTCTCGACGCCGAAGTAGACGAGCATGCCGCGGTCAATGTGACCGACCGGCCTGCCTTCGACACTGACTGTGGCGTCCTCGACGCTCTGTATCACGGCCAGCATCAGCTGAAGCTCTCCAAGGCAAGTTCATGCATCTTCCGGATGAAGGCACCCCGGTCATCGGAATCGAAGAACGCGCTTCCGGTCACGGCGATGTCGGCTCCTGCAGCGACGACGTCCTGGATCGTGTCGAGGTTGACTCCTCCATCGACGCTGATCAGGAAATCGAAATCCTCGGCCTTCCGGATTTCGGCCAGCTGGACGATCTTGTCCAGACAGCTCTGTATGAGCTTCTGTCCTCCGAATCCAGGATTGACCGTCATCACCAGGACAAGGTCCACCATGTCGAGCAGCGGAACGATGGATGATACGGGGGTGCTCGGAACGATCGAGATCCCGCATCGTGCACCGCCGTTCCTTATCTGCGTCAATGCCCGATGCAGATGTATCGTGCTCTCCTGATGTATCGTGATGTAGTCGCAGCCTGCATCGATGAAACGGTCAATCTGCGACTCCGGAGAGGTGATCATCAGATGAGCATCGAAGACAAGGCTGCTATGCGGCCTGATGTCCTTGACCAGCTTCGGTCCGAACGTGATCTGGGGCACGAAGACGCCGTCCATGATATCGAAATGGACGATGCCAGCACCACTTGCCTCTACCTGCCCGACCGCTTCCCTGATGTCCGAGAAGTCGGCGGAGAGTATCGAAGGCGCGATTTCAATTCTCCTGCCGCTCATGTCGATGAAGTATATACCAAAACAGGGCAAGGTGGGAATAATCAGCCGACCCCGAGATCGGTGTTCTCTATCAGCACCTCCGCCTTCGGGCTTCTCCTGATGATCGGAGCAAGCCTGTCCACGAAGACCTTGGCAAGCGCATCGTCCCTCCTGACAGTCGTCGAATTCGGGCAGAACAGGTTCACGGAATAATATGAGAACAGACTGTCGGCGATCTCAACAGACTGCATTATGTCATCCTCGCTCTGTCCCTCCACCCCGGCAAGAAGGCAAACCCCATCGAAGTGTTCTGTAATCATCTCGGGCGTGACATCACGTGGAATCCCCTTGTTCCAGGCCGAGCGCAGGTCAGGATTGAACGATTCGACTCCGGTGCGGTAGTGGACACGGCAGTTGAAGTTCCTGGAGAAGTCCTCAAGCCGGTTGCGATACATCCAGTGCGCTTCGAACCATAGGTCGTCTATGCCCTTTTCATCAACCAGACGGGCGATTGCGGAAACCGTCCTGTCATCCAGCTCCATGGCGGATCCCGAGTCGATGATGTCCAGGACACCGTATCGGCCGGTGACGCGCTCAAGAACAGGCCTGTTGACGGAATACGGATCGTGTGACGTGTCGAGAAAATAGTCGCAAAATGAGCAGCGACGCCATCTGCATCCCGTGCCCTGGAGGAGCAGGAACTCTCTTCTGAAGCCCGAATCGATCGTACTGTATCTTACGAGTCCACTCATAGGAACCTCCTTTTGAGGAATCCTATGCAGCCATAGGCCAGAGGTGTGCCGAATAGTATCTCGATGACGAGCTTCGCGACATACTGTACGACGATCATGAAGACGATGTCGGCGGCGGGAACCGTACCGACGAATGCGATCAGGACGAAGAGGACGGTATCGAAGAGATAGCCGACCGCAGACGATCCGACCGTCCTTATCCAGAGGTGGGCGTCGCCATGCTGCAGTCTGCGGATCAGGACAAGGCTTCCGGCATTCGCCAGTCCTCCAAGCAGGAACGAGATGAGAGAGGCGACGACGATCCTGGGCACATATGTGTAGACCGTCGCGTATGCATCCTGCATGTACTGCATGTAGTCGGGATAAGGCAGCGCCACTCCTATTCCGGTGAAGAGGACAAGCAGCGCGTTGCACATGAACGTCAGCAGAATGACACGGCGTGCAGTCCTGTATCCCCATACCTCCGCCAGCACATCACCGAGCATGTATGTGAACGGGAAGGTCAATGTTCCGGCATCGAAGAGCGAGAGTGAACCTATTCTTATGACCTTGACCGCCATGAGGTTCGCCGTCAGATAGAGTGTCACCAGAAGTGCGCTGATCACGACAAGCGGCGTGAAGTCGCCTTTCCGGTTTTGAGAAGGGTTTTCCGGTACCTTGGTATTCATGCTGGGCAATATAGCAACACGCATTCATTTTACGCAATACCTGTTGCATCGGCAGCCGACGAGAAACTAGAATCATGGCATGGACAAGAAGAAGTTCCTGAGCATCCTCGCACTCGGCTCGATCCTCGTGATCCTCTACACGTTCCTATCGCATGTGGACATCGCAGTCTCGTCGATCGGCGGCTTCCTCGCATCGACGTTCTCGACGCTCTTCTTCGGCATAGTCCTTGCCTTCATACTCGACATACCCGTATCGTTCTTCGAGAACAGGCTGAGAAGAACAGGAAAGCGTCTGCTTGTGCGATCCGCCAGACCGCTCAGCATACTCGTCTCGCTGGTGATCTTCTTTCTTCTGGTCGCCGTCGTCCTTGGTTTCATAATCCCCTCCACCATCGACGCCATCTCCATGATATCGCAGTCCATCGTCCTGCTTTCCGACAGGCTTCAGGGAGACTTCACCAACGAGGAGCCGGGATTCGATGCAGCTCTTCACAGCCTCCTCAACTGGCTGGACATGAGCCTCGATGAGCTAGGAGAGCGGATCCGCGACTTCGCAAGGGACAATTCGCCTCGCTTCATCACATCGACGTTCAACACGATACTCGGCACGATCTCCAGCTTCGTCACCTTCTTCGTCGCCCTGGTGTTCGCCATATACTTCGTCTCGTCCAAGGGTATGCTTTCGCGTCATGCGCTGTATGTCCTGGAGCTGATTGACAGACCGAGTATCTCCGCATATGCCTGCCATCTTGCGCAGATCAGCTACAGGGCGTTCCGGCACTTCGTCATAGCCCAGGCGCTCGAGGCCGTCATAATCGGTGCACTGTGCACGCTGGGGATGTTCCTGCTTCGTCTGCCGAATGCGGCGATGATCGGTGTCCTCACCGGTGTCACGGCCCTTGTTCCCGTATACGGCGCCTTCATCGGTGCGATATTCGGTGCGATCGTCATCGCGGTCTCCAGCCCACTCCAGGCCATCGCGTTCGCCGTATTCATAATCATACTCCAGCAGCTCGAGGGAAATCTCATCTATCCAAGGGTCGTTGGAGGCTCCCTCGGTCTGCCATCTGTCTACACCTTCGCTCTCGTCACTGTGTGCGGCGCGGCCTTCGGTCTTGTCGGAATGCTGTTCGCCGTCCCCGTTGGTTCGATCTGCTACACGCTCCTGAAGGAGAGACGTGTGCACATGATGGAGGAGAAGACCAGGGCATGGAACGATAGCGGAGATTGAGTTTGCCAAATGCGCCGAAAGGTGATATATTGGAATCACATCCGAACTACGTCACCGAGCAGGTCTTCCTGCCCGGTCATTTTTTCGTAAGCGGATAGCGACAGATTCGGAGGTTCCACGACAGATGAAGAACAACGCGATATCCAGGATTCTCAAGGAGGACAGGGAATACGGCAAGAACGAGCTTGCCCAGATGAAGCTGGACTCGTTCCAGGAGATAGACAAGGCGATGAAGAAGCTGGACTATGACGATGCCAGCGAACTGATGGAGACGGCCCAGCAGATCATAGCCGTCCGCGAGGACAGCGTTTTCGCACGCTATGTCCTCGGTTCGATCGCCTTCGTCAGAAGACCGCATGAGGACAACATCTTCATGCAGAACCTGCTGATCACGTTCTATGACAACCACAACTGGACTCTGGTGGAGTTCCTTTGCAACATGATCCTCGGCTACAACGAGAACAGGTACGCCCTGCGCATACTTGCAGACTGTCTGGTCGAGACCGGTCGCGAGGATGAGCAGTGGCCCGTCCTCGAGCGTCTCGTCAAGGTCGATTTCGACGAGAGGCGGATTCCCCGCCAGCTCGGCGACCACTTCCTCGAGACCGGAGAAAAGGACAAGGCCATCCTCTACTACAGACGTGCCATGACCCGCTGCATCAGTGCAAAGGACGTCGAGTCCATCCGCGCCCTTTGGAGCGTGCTCCTCGATGTCCAGAAGGAGGACTACGGCTATTTCCTCGGAGTGGCTGAGAAGGTCTCGACTTCCGTAGACAAGGGGCTTTCCCTCACCCTTCTCACCGACCTGTATCCCCATTACGCAGGCGACATGACAAGAGCGGTCCTCATTCTCAAGAAGGCCCTCGAGATCGACCCGTCCAGCAGAGAGGCCCGTGACGAGCTGATCAAGGTCTACAGGAAGAAGTATGAGAAGAGCGCACGCCTCGACGAATGCATCCGCAAGAGCGGTCTGGACAATCACAACGAGGATGTACACAAGGCCATAGGATTCTTCGAGACCGATATCGGATTCGATGTAGGCTGCTTCGTCTACCAGAGGAGCACCGACAGGCTCGGTCTCATCCAGTCCATGGACGACAGGCAGGTCGTCGTTGCATTCAACAAGTCCAGCAAGGTGACCATGACACCCGACATGGCGTTCAAGGCCCTGACACCGCTTCCCAAGAACAACATCCGCGTCCTCAAGACGGCGGTCCCCGCAAAGCTTGCCGAAAGGATCAGGAAGGATCCGCGCTGGGCGCTCGTGACGATCATGGAGAGCCATAACAACCGTTCCTCGTTCAAGGAGATGAAGGAGGAGCTCGTGCCGTCCGTCCTGAATGCCAGGGAATGGGAGTCGTTCAAGAGCGAGGCGAGGAAGATCCTCCAGGAGGATCCCTACTTCTCCGCCGTTCCTGGAGAGAACGATGCATATACACTGCGCTCCACTCCGATAACCCAGGAGGAGAAGCAGCTTCTCGTGTTCAACGCGGAGAAGGACTTCTACGCCAAGGTCAAGATCCTCAAGGACTTCATCGCCAAGGACCTCGATGTCGAGAGCGAGGCCTTCAGCGACATGATAGTCTTCTTCGACGGACAGCTTGCGCACTATACGAGCGAAGTCGATGACAAGGTCCTGTCGTCATATCTGCTGCTCGACCAGCTCAGGACCCAGAACCACATCGCCACGGCACAGATGAGTGTGAGCGTCGATTTCGCCGATCTGTACAAGCTGATCGACGACAGGATCAGGATCTTCGACCAGATCGGCAACGCCGACCTCAAGAGGACATATCTTGAGCATGTCATGGAGTGCGACAGGAGCTGGCCCGAGATATACAGGAGATGCTTCCCCTACTACACCTACTCCTGGATTCCCAACGCACTCAAGACGAATGGAAAGATGAACATCTATCTCGAGATTCTCAGCGACTGCGTGCATTCCTACAAGGAGAACGTCGACGTGTTCCTGTGGAACTACAGGAACGCCACCCAGGCCGAGTGGGAGAAGGCGGGAATCACAAGAGAGGATCTTCTTCTGACCCTGCTTCTCGTGCTCGACTACACTGCAAGCTCCATCGAGCTGAGGAAGGACGTCAGCGAGAACAGGAAGCGCAACGACCTCGTCGTGACGTATCTGTTCAAGGAGAAGCTGATCTTCTCCGCCATCGACAAGGGGGACAGGGATCTTGCATCCAAGATCTACTCCATCATCGCCAACGACAGGAACATCGACAAGGGCTATTTGATCGAGGTCAAGCACTTCATCGGGGAGAAGTATCCGGACTTCGTCTTCTTCGACGACCAGAGCATCTCCGTCAACGAGGACGAGCTCATTCCCATGGGCTTCCTGTGCACCAGGAAGGCGTTTGAGGAGAAGATACGCGAGAAGGACCATATCGAGCATGTCGAGCTCCAGGAGGTCGCCAGCGAGATCGCCGACGCCCGTGCCCTCGGCGACCTGAGGGAGAACGCCGAGTACCAGTATGGCAAGGACAAGCAGAAGAATCTCAATGCCCGTCTCAGGACGCTCACCGACGAGATCGAGAAGGCCCAGGTCATCACCCCCGAAATGGTGAACGACGGCAAGATCAGCTTTGGAACGGAGGTCACTCTCCATGACAACCTCCAGAACAAGGAGGTCACATATACCATCCTCGGACAATGGGAGAGCGATCCTGATCACGGTATCCTGAACTTCAAGACACCGCTTGGAATGAAGCTTCTCAACAAGACCGTTGGTGATGAGCTCGACTTCTCCATCAACGGTACACAGTACAGCTACAAGGTGGTCTCCATCAGGACCGCCTCCTTCTGAGATCAAGAAGGGAGTCGATGCGGCAGACCAGATACATGAGCGCAACAACGGCCATGAATACGAGTCCGGTCGTAGCCGTATAGACGAGATTGCCGAATGTGGAACCCATGGCATAGCGCTGTGGGTTCCATTTCATATATGCAATGCACATGACGAATGTCGGAATACATGCGAGGCTCGTCTTCATAATCCCCTTCAGGAAGCTCTTCCAGGGGAAAACGCTGACGAAGAACATCAGGATGACCACCCCTGCACTCGACGAGATGATCGAAGCAATGGGGAGGGAACGGATTCCACTGCCCGTTTCGATGAACACGAGTGTTGAGGCGATGTCGATGATGGTCACGACAATCCCTACGACGAGATTGGCATAGTATCTGTCACGACTGTACATGTAGCGCTGGAGCATCGCATAGAAGCCCATTGGAATCATCGCGACGAGATACGCCCTCAGCACACCCGCCGTGACGAGCGTGTCATCAAGTGTGAAGGCTCCTTTCTGCAGAAGCGTCGCGACGCATTCCCTGCTCAAGGCGAAGATGATGAAGGCTGCCGGAAGAAGGAACGTATAGAGATAGGTCATAGACTTCGACAGCATCCCTGCCCTCTCCTTCTCATCAGCTGCCGATGAAAGCAGCGGAAAGTAGACGGAGGAAATGGCAGATAGCACTATTCCATAGGGTGCCTGGTAGAAGATTATCGCATAGCTCAGTGCCGAGACGCTTCCCTGCTGGAGTCCTGATGCAAGATACATCGATATGCTCTGCCCTGCTATGGCGACGAGGCTTGAGATGCTGCCCGGGAGCCAGCGTGCCATGACCGCTCTGAAATCCGGACAGGAGAAGCGGAAGTCGAAACGGAATCGGATGGATAGTCTTCTCAAGCCGACCAGTGTCACTGCGAACTGCGCAATGGAACCGGCAAGCACTCCTATCGCCATTGCGTAGTGTCCAAACTCCCTGCCTAGAAGCGGAACGGCGATGAGAATGGCCAGCGTATAGAAGATCGGTGCGATGCTGGAGGCAAGGAAGCGTCGCCTGGACTGCAATATGCCTGACACCAGTATCGAGAGAGAGATGAACAGGAGAAACAGCGTGAAGGACGGTAGCAGCGAAGCCGCGATGGCAATCGACCTGTCATCGCTGAAACCGGACATGAATGCAATGATCTGTCTGGAGAATGCAAGCGTCAGAAGAAAGAGGAGCAGAAAGACCAGAAGCAGGAAGCTTGCAAGCTGGCGATAGAGCGCGGCCGTCCTCTCGTCATCGTCCCTTGTCTTGGAGAAGAGAGGCAGATACGCCGAACTCAGGCTGCCTTCCGCAAAAAGCTTGCGGAAATTGTTCGGGATGTTGTAGGCGAAGTTGATCGCGTCCGCTACGAAGCCCGCACCGAAGCATGTGGAGATGACACGGCTCTTGAGTATTCCAAGAAGTCTTGAGACAAGCGTTGCCGTCATCATCACAAGTGTGTTCCTTGCGCTTCGATCGCCCATGTCAGACATTCTAGCCACGTGTGGACAAGTCGTCCATCGCACCACCCCTGCTTCCTCTACTCCCTCGGACCGTAGAATCTTGCCATGTATTCCTTCTTGAACCGGCTGAAGCGGCCTTCCCTGATGGATGCCCTGATCCTTTCCAGCAGATTGTACAGATAGACCAGGTTATGCTCTGTCGCAAGCATTCCGCCAAGCATCTCGTTGCACTTGACCAGATGATGGAGGTAGGCCCTGGAGTACTTGGTGCAAGCCGTACAGGTGCATCCCGCCTGCACCGGCCTTTCATCGAACTTGTGGATGGCCTTCTTCATCGTGATGACGCCATCGTCGGTGAACAGTCCTCCGTTTCTCGCCATTCGGGTGGCCAGGACGCAGTCGAAGAGGTCGATGCCGTTCTCGACACATTCGAATATGTAGTCGGGAGAGCCGATGCCCATGACATATCTTGGCTTCTCGTCGGTGATGAACCGGCTCGTGTATGCAAGAAAGTCGTTGAACTGCTGACGGCTCTCCCCAACGGAAAGTCCGCCGATCGCGACACCGGGGAAATCCATTTCGCTTATGGTCTCGGCACTCTCGCGTCTAAGGTCTTCAAAGAAGTTGCCCTGTACAATGCCGAAGAGATTGCCTCTAAACTGCTCGCCCAGCCTGTCACGTTCCTGGATGGAGCGTTCGGCCCAGAGTCTTGTCACTCTCCAGGCCTCCTTGGCGTTCCTGTACTCGATTCCAGGAGGAGTGCACACATCCAGCACCATCGCAATATCGCTCCCGATGATTGACTGTATGTCTACGACCTTCTCGGGTGTGAACACATGTCTGGAACCGTCGATGTGGCTCTGGAAGGTCACACCCTGGTCCTTGACCTTCCTCAGGCCAGAGAGGGAAAAGACCTGGAAACCGCCCGAGTCGGTGAGTATGTTCCTGTCCCAGTTGGAGAAGCGATGAAGGCCGCCGAAGGTCTTCAGAACCTCCTCGCCGGGGCGGAGGTAGAGATGATAGGTGTTTGCAAGTATGATCTGATAGCCTATCGACTTGATCGTGTCATGGTAGATTCCCTTGACAGTGCCATTCGTGCCGACCGGCATGAAGGCAGGCGTATCGACTCTGCCGTGGGGCAGGTCAATATAGCCCAGACGTGCCCTGGTATCCTTGTCCTGAAGCGTACAGGTGAATATCTTCCTAGCCATGCATCCTTCCGATGAATCGAATTGAAAGCGACAGCACAAGCACTGTCACGACGGGTATGATAGCAGAATATGCCGGGTGTATGATACCCTGCTCGCACATTATCGAGATTAGCATCTGGACAACGTAATACACGACTGCCGTGCACAACGACTGTATGAGAGAGAACAGGAAGATGTTCTTCTTGAAGCGGTAGTTCATCAGCAGAGAGATTGCGACGAGGACGAAGATCGAGAGAGGCGATGTGAGCCTGAGAATGAACTCCGTTGCACTCTGATACCACATGTCGATGTCGATCCTCCTGATTCCATCGAGGTATGACAGAGCACTCGGGATGTCCATGGTTCTTATGTCCCGGGCCTGGCTCGTGAACATCTGCGGCTGAATATCGAGGCTGGTGACAACGTTCTTGTCGAAGAACGATGCTTCGACGATACCATCCTCCACTTCGTAGCTCCTGCCTTCATGTAATACCCAGCAGTCCTCTTCAGGAGACCAGTCGGCATATGAGGCGTATATCCGTTCGCGGACCTTTCCCTCATCATCCTTCGAGACGAAGGTGACATCGAACAGGCGGCCAAGCTCCTGGGAGAAGTATGAAGAGTCTACAATGCAGCTTCCATCAAGAGAGGAAACGCTGATGTTCGAACTGTCCTGTGTCGATGTCTGGCCGAAGTGTTCGACCGACAGCCTGTCATGCTCTATGCCTGCGTCGATCATGATGGTCTGGCTGAAGATGAAGGCGAGGATCGTCACGACAAGCGTCATGACAAGTGCAGGAGAACAGATCCGTCTGTATCCAAGACCTGCATTGAGCAGCATTATCATCTCGTTGTTGCTCTCAAGCTGCGAGAGGAAGAATGTCGTGCCGAAGAGGAACGAGACCGATGCACACATCATCAGGTATTCCGGCAGGCCAAGTACTGCAAGGTATAGTATCTCCTGGAAAGGAAGGGCGTTTGTCACGTAATCGTTCATCGACGAGAACATCTCGACGGCGACGACGAGAAGCGTGCATATGGCAAGTGTCGACAGCGATACGCGCAGGATGCTTGAAATTATGTATCTGTCAAGTAGTTTCACCCTGCCCTCCGCATTCTGAAAACCAGGAGCGAAAGTCCTGCAACGACCATGACGATGTCCGGTATGTACATCAGGAAGCCGGCATTGAACGAATAGTCGAATATCTTGAGCTGGCTGGCGAACAGGATATACCAGTACGATACGGCGATCAGCAGGCTCAGACCGAAGCCGACAAGCCGGCCATGCCTGATCTTGACCAGACT
The DNA here is from genome assembly GCA_949285785.1 of uncultured Spirochaetales bacterium. Lineage (GTDB taxonomy): Bacteria > Spirochaetota > Spirochaetia > Sphaerochaetales > Sphaerochaetaceae > Bullifex. Next base: position 14,841 of record CASEAG010000028.1, read on the forward strand.
AAGAGGCAGGGTGACGATCGTAAGGGCGAGACAGCCCAGGGCAAGTGCGAACTTCTTGTTGAACTCGGCACTGTAGTACTGGTAATAGAACTGGATCGGCTCCTCGTCCCCTATCGCTTCGAGTGTCGAGATGCAGTAGGCGACCGTCGACTCGTACGCATCCATGTCCTTGGCGCTTTCCACTTCATCGATGGCTGCTGCAAGTGAGAGAAGAGCCTCCTGTCTCCGCTCATGGAAGATGGAGACGTTCTCGTCTCTGACCACCTTACGCTCCTGCATTAGTGGCCACAGCTCTCTGGAGGACAGATTGGAAGGACTTGACTGGGTAAGTGCCGGAACCTGCTTTGAGAAGTCGAGATAGACCGTTGCGGAGTCGGCCTGGGAGACGACCGAGCGGTCTATGTCGTCCTCTGTCAGCAGAAATGAAGGCGAGCCGAGGTCGAGCCGATAGACGAAATTGACCGGATCGACGAGCTCCAGTCTACCCTGCGCTGACGAGATGGTCATGTCCGGCGAGGATGATGTCGTGAACATGAGCACATCATCTATCGTATCGCCATGGACATCTCCGTTGCGCATGACGACCTCCCCTACACTGTTCGTGCTGTCCGCTCTCAGCTCGAAGGTGGGAAGATCCCTCATGACATCACCCAGCATGCGCTGATAGACGCGACTCGATGCCGGCATCAGGTAGTCGGCGATATAGAAAGTGAGAAGAGAGAGAACCAGGGCGCAGATGACAAGCACTCTGAAGACCTTGCCCAGCGGTATGCCGCAGGCGCGTAGTGCAAGCAGTTCGTTGGTGGATCCCAGGTCTCCAAGCACCATGGATGAAGCGCTCAGCGTCGCGAAAGGCACGACGTACTGGAGGAACTGCGGTATAGCGCACAGTACGAGCATCAGTATCGTGCCGACGTCGACGCTCTTGAGCATGACCTGCTGCACGAGAAGGAGTATCTGGTTGATGAAGAATATGAAGAAGAAGAAAAGAAACGAGACAAGGAAATCCAGAATGAACTCCCTTGTCACATGAATATCGAGCAGAATATGGCTGGAGTGATGGCCCTTCTTCAAGCCTAGACTCCTGTGGAGCCGAATCCTCCACTACCCCGGCTTGTACTGCCAAGGGTCTCTGCCGTGGTGAAGAGCGCCTGCTCGACCCTGGCAAGAACGAGCTGGGCGATCCTGTCGCCATCGTTGACGACGAAATCCCTGTCGGAATGGTTGATGAGCACGATTCCGACCTCGCCCCGGTAGTCGCTGTCGATCGTACCAGGGGTGTTGAGGACGGTGATGCTGTGCTTCAGTGCAAGACCGGAACGCGGGCGCACCTGTATCTCGTATCCGGAAGGTATCTCCATACGGATTCCGGTAGGTATGAGCGCACTCCTGCCAGGCTGGATGACGACGGGTCCGTCGACATGTGCCCTGACATCCGCTCCGGCGCTGCCGCTGCTCTCATAGGAAGGGGCCTGGACCCCTTCCTCGAGAACGAGCCTGACTTCGGTCATCAGTTGTCCTTTCCCTTGTTCAGCTCGTCGAGAGCATCGATATAGGAAAGGTTCAAACGATCCATTCTGTCGATGTCAATGAGCTTGACGTCGACTTCCTGACCGACCTGGAGGACATCGGTGACCTGCTTCACGCGCTTATGCGAGAGTTTGGAGATGTGGCAAAGGCCTTCCTTGCCGGGAAGAATCTCGATGAATGCGCCGAAGTCGACGATTCTCTTGACCGTTCCGTGGTAGATCTTGCCGACCTCCGGCTTCTCGATGATGGACAGGACAAGCCTCTTGGCCTCCTGGCTGGAAGCGTTGTTCTTGCCGTAGACGGTGACATGTCCGTCGTCGTCGATGTTGATCTCGGCACCGCTCTGCTGTGCAATTGCCTTGATCGTCTTTCCACCTGTTCCGATGATTGCGCCGATGGCGTCCTCGGGAACGGAGAAGGAAAGGATCTTGGGAGCGCGCTCGTTGATCTCGCTTCTGGGTCCGGGAAGAGTCTCACCCATGATTCCAAGGATGTGCATCCTGCCTTCCTTGGCCTGGGCAAGGGCCTTGCTCATGATCTCGGGCGTGACGCCTGCGATCTTGATGTCCATCTGGAATGCCGTGATTCCATCCTTGGTTCCTGCAACCTTGAAGTCCATGTCGCCAAGGTGGTCCTCCTCTCCGAGGATATCGGAAAGAACGACGTATCTGGAGTAGTCGGCACCCTCGGTGATGAGACCCATGGCGATTCCAGCGACAGGCTTCCTGATGGGCACGCCAGCATCCATGAGGGACAGACATCCGCCACAGACGGAGGCCATCGAGGAGGAGCCGTTGGACTCCATGATCTCGCTGACGACACGGATCGTGTACGGGAAGCTCTCCTTGGAAGGAATGACCGCCTCGAGAGCCCTCTGTGCAAGATGTCCATGACCGATCTCGCGTCTTCCTGTGGTGAGGCGTCCGCACTCGCCCACGGAATACGGCGGGAAGTTGTAGTGGAGCATGAAGTTCGAATAGGTCTTTTCACCGTCGATGGTGTCGAACATCTGCTCGTCGGAAGCCGTGCCGAGGGTCGTGACCGCAAGGGACTGGGTCTCGCCTCTGGTGAAGAGCGCAGAGCCGTGTGTGCAGGGCAGAACGCCTACTTCACAGGTGATGGGCCTGATCTCGGTGACCTTTCTTCCATCGGTCCTGACTCCATCGTTGAGGATGGAGGAGCGCAGGATGTTGTACTCGAGGTCCTCGAACATGGCTGCAAGCTGACCGGGTCTCTTCTCGTCCTGGGCGATGAGATCTGCAAACTTCTCCCTGACCTGCTCATGCGCCTTCTCGAGGGCAGCATAGCGGTTCATCTTTCCCTTGACGAAGCTGGCCTCCTTCTCGAGAGGAGTCGCGAACTGTCTGACGGGCTCGAGCCATGAGAGGTCCTCGTTGATCTCCATGAGGGGAAGCTTCTGCTTGCCGCACAGCTCCCTCATCTTCGTCTGGGCCTCGCAGATCTTCGTGATGACGGGCTGGGCCGCGGCGATTGCACCGAGCATCTCGTCTTCGCTGACCTCCTTGGCGCCGCCCTCGACCATCGTGATTCCGTCATGCGTACCTGCGACTACGATGTCGAGGCTTGCAGTAGGAATCTGCTGGAAGGTCGGATTGATTACATACTCTCCGTCGATGAGGGCCACGCGGACTGCCGCGATGGGGCCGTAGAACGGGATGTCGGAGATCGTCACGGCGCAGCTTGCGGCATTGATCGCGACGATATCAGGAGTGTGGATCATGTCGGAGGACACGACAGTGGGGACGATCTGGATCTCACGACCGAAGGCCTTGTCGAAGAGCGGCCTCATCGGGCGGTCGATGAGTCTGGAGACGAGGATCTCCTTGTCCTTGGGGCGTCCCTCCCTCTTGAGGAAGCCGCCGGGGATCTTTCCTGCAGCGTAGTACTTCTCGTTGTACTCGACCGATACCGGCACATAGTCGATGGGTTCGGAAGGCTGCTCTCCGCAGCAAACCGTCGCGACGACGGCGCTTCCGGCATAGTGCGCATAGACGGCACCATTGGCCTGCTTGGCGATCTTACCTGTCTCGAAGACCAGTTCGGTGTCGCCGATCATGACTGAGACTTTTGTTACGTTTGACATCATTACTTACCCTTTTCGTTCTTTTCTTGTTCTTTATGATGCATCAAAGCCAGACTCGATGAGCCTGGCTGATGTATTGCATTACTTTCTGAGTCCGAGCTTTGCGATCAGGTCCCTGTACTCGTTGATGTTGCGGTTCCTGATATAGCGCAGAAGCCTTCTCCTCTGGCCGACCATCTTGAGAAGACCACGTCTGGATGCATGATCCTTCGGATGCATCTTGAAGTGGCTCTGCAGATCGTTGATCCTGGCCGTGAGAAGTGCGACCTGCACTGCGACGTCACCGGTGTTGGCGGCGTTTCCGCCATACTGTGAGATGAGCTCCTGCTTTGTTTCCTTCGTTACCATTTTCTTCAGTTCTCCTTGCTGAATATTCTGATCGTATCCGCCTTCACGAGATCGATGTCCTCTATGGGGCTGATCAGCAGTCCGTCCCTGTCGATGAGAAGCGTCGATTCCACTTCCCTTCCATCAAGGAGGACGACGGATGCCCTGTAGCGTCCATCAGAGGGAAGGCGTTGTCCCGTCACGTTCTGTGTCCTGAAGCCGAAAGTCGTCCTGATGAAGCTGTTGTCCATCAGATCGAATTCGTACGGCTGTCCGGAAAGTTCACAGACAGTGGCGAAATCGCCTTGTGAGACAAGCGTCCTGATATGTGTGGAAGAGATTCTGATATGACTGTCGTCCTCGACCGGCGGTATGACGAGAACCTCGGCATGCACACCGGATGAAGCGAACGCATCGGACAACTCACAAGCCGCAATCTGGTCCGATGGACTGCCACATCTGAAATCCTCCCCGACTATGACGGCTTCTACACGGCACATCGTACATAGCAAGCGGATGAACTCACGACCTGACATCATACTGAAATCGCGGGAAAAGTCAATAACCAGCACATAGTCGATTCCAAACGACGAGATGTAGCGGTTTCTCAGGCGCATCGTGTCCAGAGGTCTCGAATCCCGGACCTTCGGATTGGTCGCGAACGTGATGACCATCGTCCTGACGCCAGGATGGTTCCGGGCATATCCGTCGAGCTGGCAGAATATCTCCCGGTGGCCGAGATGGACACCGTCGAATACGCCGATGGCGATCGCCATCCGCTCATCTGTCAGAAGCCCCTTCTCAAGGGGAGTATTGAAATCATAGATCTTCACGGTTCACCAATGCCACGACGGACCATCGTCCATCCGCCCTCCTCTCGACGACGCCGACAAGGCGCCCTTCACAGACAAGCCTGAAGTAATCCTCGTCAGGGAGCTCGATACCCCGTATCCCCCTGGGGGACATATAGCCGTTCGCAAGCCTCTTCAGATAGTCCCCATCGAAATCGACCACTCCTCTGACGACCTTGGCAAGGTTCCTCTCACTCTCCTCCGGCGACGGCGGAATGGGTGTGACATCACCATAGGTGAACGGCCCGATCCTGTATCGTTCCAGGTCCACGAGATGTGCGACGGTACCGAGTCTGTATGCGATATCCCTGGCAAGGGAACGGATATATGTACCCTTGCTGACCGATGCGTCGAACACGAGATAAGGGGCCTCGTAGGAAAGCATGGAGATCGAATCGATCCGGACTCTTCTTGCAGGCATCTCGACATCTACGCCCTTGCGCGCCTGGGCGTATGCCCTTCTGCCATCGACATGGATGGCGGAATAGGCAGGCGGAATCTGGTCCTGCTCCCCGAGGAATGTCGAAAGGACCTCCCTCACGCCATTCTCATCCGGAATGACGGCACTTGTCCTGACGACCTGGCCTTCGGGATCGAGCGTGTCCGTCTCGCTGCCGAACAACAGACGTGCCCTGTAGGACTTGTCGAAGCCGCTGAAGAGCGGATTCAGCCTTGTCGCCTCACCTGTGAGGACGCACATCAGCCCGCATGCGAATCTGTCGAGGGTCCCGCAGTGTCCGACCTTCGATCCCCTGTAGACCTTCTTGATGGGTGACAGGGATGAGAAGCTCGTCACATCCCTGTCCTTCCTCGTTACGATGACGGAAAAGGTGCTCACTTTCCAAGCGCCTCATCGATGAGATTGTTTATCCTCTCGCCTTCGATGTAGCTGGTGTCGGGAACGAACTTCAGAACAGGCGTATTGCGCGTCTTGAGAATCGCTCCAAGCCGGTTCTGGATGAAACCCGCCGCACTGTTGAGCGCCTTCACGCTTCGATCCAGATCCTTCTCCATGACGGTCGAGACATAGACTGTGGCATATGCATTGTCGCTCGAGAGCTTGACATCGGTGATCGATGTGAAGCGCGACAGGTGCGGGTTCTTTATCACACCTGTCACGATCATCGTCGAGATCGCCTCCATCACCCTGCTCTCGAGTCTGGATCCCGAATACGTGCTCATACTTCCACTTCCAGCTTTCTTGCGACTTCCTGCATGATGACGAACTCGAGGATGTCACCCTTCTGGAGATCCTGGAAGTCCTCAAGCCCGATACCGCATTCGTATCCCGCACTGACCTCCTTCGCATCGTCCTTGAAGCGCTTGAGCGAGGCGATGTGGATGTTCTCCTTGTTGATCTGGATTGAATCCCTGATCACGCGCACGAAGCAGTTTCTCGTGACCTTGCCCTCGAGAATGTAGCATCCGGCGACGAGGCCGACCTTGGGAACGCGGAAGACCTCCCTGACCTCTGCCTTTCCGGAGTCGAGCTCGCGGATCTCGGGAGACAGCATGCCCTCCATGGCCGCCTTGATGTCGTCGACCACGTCGTAGATGATGTTGTACTTCCTGATCTCGACCTTCTCCTGCTCGGCAAGAGCCTGTGCACGGGGCGTAGGACGGACGTTGAAGCCGATGACAAGCGCATTCGATGCGGCGGCGAGCGTGATGTCGCTCTCGATGATCGCACCTGCGGATGCACGGATGACGTTCAGTCTGATCTCGCTCGTGCTCAGCTTGGTAAGCGTACCTTGGAGAGCCTCGACGGAACCCTGGACATCACCCTTTATGATGACGTTGAAGTCCTTGATCTCACCCTCGCGGATCTTGTCATAGAGGTTCTCGAGCGTGACCTTGTTGGCACTGGTCGTGTTGCCCAGGCGTTCGAGCTCCTGCCTCTTGGCGCCGACCATCCTGGCCTGCTTCTCGTCTTCGGTGACCTGGAACGGATCTCCGGCCGAAGGGATGTTCGACAGACCGATGATCTCCACCGGAGTGGAAGGTCCTGCACTCTGGATCTTCTTGCCCTTGTCGTCGAACATGGCCCTGACTCTTCCAGGGTAGATTCCCGCGACATAGTAGTCGCCCTGGTGCAGAGTACCCTTCTGGACGATGACGGTCGCGACGGTACCCCTGCCCTGGTCGATTCTGGACTCGAGGACCTTTCCAACCGCGCGGCAGTTGGGATTCGCCTTCAGCTCGAGCATCTCGGCCTGAAGGAGGATCGTGTCAAGAAGATCGTCGATACCCTCCTTCTTCAGTGCGGATATCCTGCAGTAGAGAGTCTGTCCACCCCATTCCTCAGGTACGAGACCGATGTCGGAAAGCTGCTGCATGACACGGTCGGGATTCGCATCTGCAAGGTCGCACTTGTTGATTGCGACGATGATGGGAACCCCTGCGGCCTTTGCATGGTCGATCGCCTCCCTAGTCTGTGGCATGACTCCGTCGTTCGCGGCCACGACAAGCACGACGATGTCCGTCACCTGGGCGCCACGTGCCCTCATCATGGAGAATGCGGCATGGCCCGGGGTGTCGAGGAACACGACATCGCCACGGCCCGGCACATTGACCTTGTAGGCACCGATATGCTGTGTGATTCCACCGAACTCGCCACCTGCGACATCAGAAGAGCGTATCGCATCGAGAAGCTTCGTCTTTCCATGGTCGACATGGCCCATTATGGTCACGATAGGAGCGCGAGGCACCATGTCTTCAGGATTGTCGGCCTCGCTCTCGATGACGGTCTCGTCATAAAGCGAGACGAGGTGAACCTCGCAGCCGAACTCGTTGGCGATGATCTCGGCGGTCTCATGGTCGATCTGCTGGTTGATGGTCACCATCATGCCCATCTTGAAGAGCTTGGAGATGATGTCGCTCGCCTTGAGATTCATCTTCCTTGCAAGGTCGCTGACCGTGATGTTCTCCATGATGTCGATGGTCTTCGGGACCGCGGCAAGCTTGCTTTCCTCACGCTTCTTCTGCTGGTACTGGAAGTCGACTTCCTGATCGCGTCTGCTTCTGTAGTCGCCGCTGTCCTTCCTCTTTCCAGTGGTCTTGCGGGCACCTCCCTTCTGATTCAGATCAAGAGATCCTGGCGCCTGTCCACCAGCACCCATCGGTCTCGCACCGGGACGGGAACCGATACCGGGCCTGCCCGGGGCACCACCCTGGGCGCCTCTGTATCCTCCTTCCCTGTTGAAGGGGCGGTTCTGGCCATCTGGGCGGCGATAACCTCCACCACCGGCACCATATCTGCCCTGGCCACCTCTTGCGTTGGTCGGACGTCCTCCGACGATGCCGACGACGCGCGGACGGTTGCTCGTCGGTGTACCAGAGACCATCTGTCCCGGAACCGGCGGAAGGTTCGCGTTCTTTATGACGACGGGGCCGTGAGTGACCATGCTCTTGACCCTCTCTCCGCCTACCAGGTTCCTGTTGGCTGCAGGAACACTTGCCGCAAGACGCGACTGGGCCGGCTTCACGAGCGGGCTCGATGCAGGGCGCACGGGAGAAGAGGAAGAAGCCGAAGGGGAAGCCGTGGCCTTGGCCACCTCATCCGCCTTCTTCTCGGAAACGTTCTCGTCCTTTCTGTCTTCCTTGACCTTCGCCTTGACGGTCACGATCTTCTTTTTGATCACGACTACCTTCTTCTCAGGCGACGAGGCGGCAGGTGCCGGTGCACTCTGGCTCGCAGCGGGAGCAGAAGCCGTGCTCTGGGACTTCTTTATGACTCTGATCTTTGTCTTCTCTTCGCTCATTTGCTTTCCTTGTCAGTCCTCGAATTCGAATTCCGCTCCACAGTTCGGGCAGGTGGTGGTTCCTATCTTCACCGTCGCGCCGCAGTTGGGGCAGATGAACTCCTCCTCGGTCTCCTCCTCGACGTAGATACAGTCGTTGATGGAGGCCTTCTCCTCATCGCTCAGGCCGACCTGCTCAAGCTCCTCGGGAGTGAGATTGAAGTACTCCTCCGCGGTGTAGACATCATGGAAGTTGAGCTTCTTGACGAGATCGGCGGAGATGTTGAGATCGCTGAGAAGCGTCTCGCCCTCGCCGATTCCAAGCTCCTCGGCGGACAGGGATCTGTCCGCGGCATCCTCGATGACGGTCTCGGGCTGAGCGAAGATCGCCTCGGCCCTCTCCCTCGTCTCCTGGGTCAGATCGAGTTCGTCGAACTGCTCCTGGGTCATGACCTCGATCATCCAGTCGCACAGGCTGTTGGCGAGGTTGACATTGCTTCCCTTGGGGCCGATTGCAAGTCCGACGTCCTTCTGGTTGACGATCGCGATCGCCCTTCTGGTCGACATGTCAACCAGATAGACCTTCTCGACATGAGCCGGCGTGAGGGCCGATGCGATGAAGTTGATCGGGTTCTCATCATAAGGGATGACATCGATCTTCTCGCCTTCGATCTCCGTGATGACGCTCTGGATTCTGTTGCCCTTCAGTCCGACCGTGGCTCCAACAGGATCGATGTCACGGCTGTTGGCCCTGACGGCGACCTTGGTCCTGATTCCGGCCTGGCGGACGCACTTGACGATCTCGACCTCACGGTCGTAGATCTCCGGGACCTGGATGGCCAGAAGCTTCTCGACGAGCTTCGGACTTGTCCTTGAGAGGATTATCCTGACATCCTTCTTCTGCTTGCGGCCCTTGACGTTGACCTGGGGATCGCGGGCATTGTCGGCGTTCTCGACCTTCTCAAGATAGCACTTTACCTCGGCACCCGGCTCATAGACCTCTCTGGGCGACTGGTTCTTGCGGGGAAGAAGGCCTTCCACACCGCCACCGACGTTGAGTCTGAAGTCGCCGTTGGGAAGTTCGCTGTTCACGATGCACAGGATGATCTCCCCTTCCTTGGCCTTGAACTCCTTGTATGTCCTGTTGTTCTGGACCTCCTTGAAGCTCTGCTGTGCACGCTGCTTGGCGGACTGCACGGAGCCGCGGTCGAAAGTCGACAGGTCGAGCGGGATGAGGACCTCGTCTCCGAGCTCAACGTCCTCGGTAAGCTCCTGGGCCTCGTCGAGCGGGATCTCCGTCACCTCGTTGTAGTAGTGGTCCTCGTCGACGACGGTCTTTCTGGCACAAACGGTCAGCTCGTCATCTTCAGAGAAGCTGATCTCGACGTTCTGGTCAGTGCCGAACTTCCTCTTGTATGCGGCCTTGACGAACTCCCTGATGGTCTCGAGGACCATGTCATGGGTATAGTTCTTCTCTTCAATCATCAGCCTGATGGCTTCCTTGAGATCTGTTGACATCTTACTTCTTCTCCTCCCAACGGTATGTCAGTCTGGCCTTCTGCACCTCATCACGGGACAGGACCAGTTCGTCCATCTTCTCCTTGCTGTCGACGATAAGCACATCCTTCAGCGTGACAATCTCATCGTCGCACGAGGCTATCACGGCCTCGATGTTCGATGAAAAGCGGTTCGAATAGAGTTTCACCAGCCTGCCGGTGAAGACGCTGAACTCGTACCAGTCCCTGAATGCCCTCTGCATTCCCGGCGACGAGACCTCGAGCTCGAGGTCCCTGGTGTTCCAAAGCACGCTGTAGCGTGGATAGACCACATTGTAGACAGCGGCCAGGTCGTCAGTGCCGACCTCATGCTCATCGCAGTAGACGGTCAGATGGAGCTGTATTCCACCCGGCCTGTCGTTCCTGTACACGTCGACGACCCTGAAGCCCATCGGGCGAATCAGGGCATCCATCTGTCCAAATAGCGGATTCCTCTCTATTTCCCTATCAAGCATTCCGTACCCACAAAAAAAAGGAACTCCTGAGCGGGTTCCTTTTTCATAAGAAAAATTGAACTATCCTGAGAATAGAACTTTGTCCCTCACGTTGTCAATACATCCCCGGACGACTTTACGGTTGTGCATGTGATTCCCGTTCCAAGGCGCAGCGTCGATATCCGGCAAGACACATGACCAGGTAGATGATCCAGCCGACGGGAACCACATACCATATGACCTGCACGCCGAATACCGGAGCCAGGGCAATGGAACCCAGCAGCCTGAAGGCGAGATTTCCGATGCTTCCGATCGTGAAGAACGTCATATGTCCAAGACCTCTGAGCACCCCTCCGGTGACGACGGCAAGACCTAGTATCCAGTAGAAGCATCCCAGGAATGACATGTAGCCTCCACCTGCCATTCTGGCCTCATCGCTTCCATCGGCCGGAATGAAGAGGTTCATGATCGCATCGTGGAAGAAGACGAGTGCGAACGCGATGAGGACGCCGAAGCCCATGATGACAAGACAGGAGGCGGCATAGCCTCTGCCGACACGATCCCTCTTGCCGGCACCCATGTTCTGGGCTGTAAACGAACTCATGGCGTTGCCCAATGAGAAGAACGGGACTGTGACGAAGGCATCCACCCTCATCGCGGCGGAGTATCCTGCAAGCACGTTCGACCCGAAGCCGTTGACGACGCTCTGGACAAGCATCATGCCGATCGAGATGGATGACTGCTGGACAATCGACGGGACGGATATGGCGAGCATTCTGCCAAGGGATGGGAACGAGAAGCGTCCCCTTCCCTTTCCGCAGGTCTTCTGGATCATCTTCACAAGCACGGCGGACGATATGACTGCTGAAAGGGCCTGGGCGAAGAGCGTCGCCCAGGCGGCGCCTGCGACGCCCATGCCGAGACCGGCGACGGCTGCAAGATCGAGAACTACGTTAAGCACCGACGAGAAGATGAGAAGCACAAGCGGGATGGATGACCGTCCGATCGAATTGAACAGCGCAGAGATCACGTTGTAGAGGAAAAGGAACGGCAGACCGATGAAGTAGATTCCCAGATACGTCACGGCATCGTCCATTATGTCGCCAGGTGTACGTAGTGCAACGAGGATGTGTTCACAGAACAAGAGACCGAATGCGGCCAGGACGAGCGAGAGCAGCAGGAAGAAGACTATGCATGTCGTCATGCCATCCTTGAGGTCCTTGTAGCGTCTTGCACCGAAAGCCATCCCGGTGATGACGCTGGCACCGGCCGCACCGCTTGTCGCGATGGCGATGAAGACATTCACCAGCGCACCTGATGCCCCCACTGCAGCAAGCGCCCCTTCGCCGAGATATCTTCCGACGATGAGCGAGTCGGCAAGCGTATACAGCTGCTGGAAGAAAGAAGCGGTCATCATCGGAAGAGTGAAGATGACGATCGCCTTCAGCGGTCTGTCATGTATCAGATACTCCCTGTCATTCATTGCCGGACAGCGCCCTGATCTCCTCTTGGAGCCTTCCGATCTTCACCATAGCCTCAAGGGGTGTGGAACTTGTGAGGTCGAAGTCGATGATCTCGTCAAGGATCCGGTCCTTGTCCTGCTCCCCGGCAGCGCTCGTATCCACGAAGAGATCAAGCTGATCGGTCGACAGGTCCATGCTGTAGTCGGCGAAATGCCGCTTCTGGAAGGCACTCGCCTCCCTGATGACGGAAGAGGGTATTCCGGCCATCCGTGCGACGTGCAGCCCATAGCTGCTCTCGGCGACCCCGTCCATGACCCTGCGTAGGAACACTATGTCGTTCTTTTCTTGAGCGACTTCGAGAGTAAGAAGCTGCATCTGGCTGGTGTCCATCATGGTCAGCTCATGATAATGGGTCGCGAAAAGCGTAATGCATCCCATTCTGAGAAGATACATCATTATCGCATAGGCAATGCTCATGCCGTCCTGGGTGCTCGTTCCGCGGCCTATCTCATCCATGATGACGAAGCTGCGTCTTGTCGCATTACGCAAGATGAAGCTGGCCTCCTGCATCTCGACCAGGAAAGTCGATTCTCCCTTCGCAAGATTGTCGCTGGCGCCCACTCTGCAGAATATGCGGTCGACCAGCGGTATCACGGCGCTGGTGGCGGGGACAAAGCAGCCGCAGTGGGCCATGAGCACGATCAGTGCATTCTGCCTGAGATATGTGGACTTTCCCGCCATGTTGGGCCCTGTGATAAGTGCGAAGCGGGAACGGGTGGAATCGAAGCCGTTGCAGACGAACGACCCCTTGTCGAGGTATTGTTCGACGACAGGATGCCTTCCTCCTGTTATCGTCAGCTCTCCCTCCTCCTGGATGACGGGTCTCACATACCCTTCGCTTGCAGAGATCTGGGCGAAGCTCTGATAGACGTCGAGCTGGGCGAAGAGCACCCCTATGCTCCTCAGGTCGCCGGCAAGTGCCGTTGCGGATGCGACGATGGAGTTGTATATGCTCCTCTCCCTTTCATCCGCCTCGGCTTGGGAACTGGCGATCTTCTCCTCAAGAGCGGAGAGCTCTGGGGTTGTGAAGCGCTCGCCGCCGACAAGCGTCTGCCTACGGATGAAATAATCGGGGATCTTCGACAGCTGACTCTTTGAAACCTCGAGATAAGTGCCGATTATGCGGTTCTCGCCGCATTTCATGATCGTGATCCCCGTCTCCTTGCGTATCCTGTCCAGATACTCCTCCAGCAGAGAGGAGCCGTGTGCATGTATCTCCCTCAGCCTGTCCAGCTCTTCATCATATCCCGGAAGCACGATGCCTCCGCTGTCACGGTCGTTTGTGCACTCCGGGTTGATGGCCTTTGCTATCGTGCCTGCAAGTTCGAGAAGAGAATCGGGGCTGCCCAGCTCCTCGCCAAGTAGACGCAGGTATTCGTCCCTCTCCCCTACCAGGGAGAAGAATGAATACAGGCTCTCCTTAATTGCAGTGAGATCCCTGACGACGGAACGCTTCATCTCGAGCTTCGATGCAAGGCGAATCAGATCGGCGCAGGAGGAAAGCAGACCTCGGATGCGCATCCGCTCATCGACATCATCGACAAGGCGCCCTGTCCATGACAGCCTCTCCTCGATGAGCAACCTGTCGCAAAGAGGCTGGAGAAGGATCTCTTTCAGTCTACGGCTTCCGGCTGCGGTGCATGTCCTGTCGATTGCGGAGAAGAGCGTATAGGCGCTTCCTCCATTCAATGCCTTAACGATCTCGAGATTACGTGTCGTCGCCTCATCGAGAAGCAGTCTTCCACAATCGTCGAGGACTCTTATGTTGTCGATCTGCCTGAGGTCGCTCCTGCTCATCTGAACCAGATACCCCAGAAGGGCCCCGATAGGAGAAAGGAGCGGACTTTTGTCGTCGAGTCCGAAAGAGGCGAGGCTCTCGACATTCATGATCTTTTTTATGCGGTTCCTGCCCTCCTTCAGCGAGAAGCTCCAGGATGGCAGCTTGGTGACTATCTTCTCCTGGGCGTCGAGAACCGACCTGAGTCCACGGTCTGTGAAATACAGGTCGTCGCTGACGATGATCTCGGCGATGGAGATGGTGCTCAAAAGGGATGCAAGGGATGAAAAGTCCGGATCCTTGCCAAGGTCCCTGGCGAAGAAGCTGCCGCTCGAAAGATCTGCAAACGCCGTGACGCACTGACCCTTGAAGACGTCGACACAGAAGACATAGTTGTCCTTGAAGGAGTCCAGATACTCGTCCTCGACGACCGTACCAGGGGTATACACCTGGACGACCTCGCGTCTGGCGAGCTCCCTCGAGGATTCGGGAAGCGTCAGCTGCTCACAGACCGCGACCTTGTGGCCGGCATCGAGCAGACGTTTGAGGTAACTCGTTGCAGCATGATAGGGAATGCCGCACATAGGGGCCGAACCCCTATGTGTAAGCGTCAGATTGAGCAGTCTCGACACTTCGATGGCGTCGTCATCGAACATCTCATAGAAGTCGCCAAGCCTGAAGAAGAGGATCTCGTCAGGATGCTGTGCCTTTATCTCCTGATACTGCCTCATCATCGGGGTGACAGGATCCTTCCCACCCATGATCCAGCACCTCAGTAAATGGAAGTCGTGATGGCCAGGACTATCGAGCCTCCGAGTATGGAGTTGTCAATCAGCTGGAAGTTGTCCGTCTTGTCCCAGGTTGCGTTCTTGACCCAGTAGAGACCAAGCGGGAAGCCCGGAATCCTCAGCTTGATTCCGAAACCGGTCGCGAAGTACCAGTTCAGATCGGAGAACCTGTTAAGCTCCTCGAGGTCCTCTATCGCTCCATCTGCGGAGATGAAGACCTCGAAGTTGAGGATGTTCCTGACGATCGGATAGCTCAGCTCGATCTGGTTGTGCCACAGCAGACTCTTGTAAAGCTGTACCGAGAAGCCGCGTCCTGTGTTCATGCCATCCAGATAGAGCATCTCGTATCGGGTGGCACCATCGAATGGCGAGTACACGTCCCAGCCATGATCGTATGTGTTGTTCCAGAACTGAGGCAGCATCAGCGAAAGCGATGTGGTTCCGGAGAGCACGAGACTGCTGCTCTTGTTCTCGTCGTTGGTGTATGTGAACAGAGGCACATAGCCTGCAGCCGAGAAACTGAGCCTGTTGTAGTTGGAAAGTCCGCCGAGGAAACCTCCTGCATACGTATAGCTGGCCGAGAGCAGATAGCCCTTCGTAGTGTCCGTGATGAGGTCGCGTCCGTCCCATGTGATCGAAAGCGAGAGCCTGTTGGAGAACTGCCACTTGTCGTGGTACTTCATGATCAGCGCCTCGTATGGGTCGTAGCTGTCATCGTAGAACGCGTGCGACAGTCCGATGGACAGGCCAGCCGAAAGGGTGAGGTCGCCCGGACGGAAGTTGAACGTATAACCGGTGGAATAGCCGATGGAGAACGTGTAGAAGTCGTAGGACATCAGGTCGACCGCCCTGCTGGTGAGCATGCCGTTCGCCCTCCAGTCGGCATTGGAATCGAATCCCAGCGGATAAGTCTGGTTAAATTTGTCGCGTCCATCGTAATACGGGGAGTCCGTACCCCTCTGAAGCACGTTGTCGTAGGAGCTTCTCTCGACGGAAAGGGAGATTCCGTTGGACCAGCGCTTGTTGCCTACCCAGCCGTCGGAAAGCGAAAGCGAGACGGACTGCGTATCGGGGGAGAGGTTCGTCGAGATGGCGAAGTCCCTACCCGTTCCGAAGATGTTCGTATCGGACCACTGGAGGAATCCGGAGACCGGGAAGCCGTCGACGGTTCCACCGAAAGTGGCCCCGAACTGTAGCTGCATCTGATTGCCTTCTTCCACGGCGATCTCGAGTATGACGCCGTTCTCCGTCTCGCCCTGATACAGGCCTGTGGAGATGTCTGTGACGATACCGGTGTTGAGGATGTTCTGTCCGGATGCCTGGAGTGCGGCCTGGCTGAAGACGTCGCCGACCTTGAGCTCAAGCTCGCGTTCGATGACATATGGCTTGGTCTTCGTGAGACCCGTGATGACGATGCGCTCGATCACGGACTGCTCGCTTTCCCTGATCACGAGATTGTAGTTGATCAGATGGTTCTCCTCGTCACGGGTGATGACGGGATCTATTGCCGTCTGGATATATCCGGAGTTGTAG
This sequence comes from uncultured Spirochaetales bacterium, assembly GCA_949285785.1. Lineage (GTDB taxonomy): Bacteria > Spirochaetota > Spirochaetia > Sphaerochaetales > Sphaerochaetaceae > Bullifex. The sequence goes on from CASEAG010000028.1 coordinate 31,004, forward strand.
TAGAGCGAAGCGACCGCCTGTATCTGGGTCAGGACCTCGCTCTGGTTATGGACAACGCCGGACTTCATGTAGAGAACATTCTGGATCTCCTCGTCGGAGAAAACTGTATTGCCCTCGAACGAGATGGTTCCAAGAAGCCACTGGCTGCCTTCGCTGATCGTGATGTCGACTGCGACCATATGGTACTTGTCATCCGGTTCGGTGACATCATGGATCTCATATCCCTCTATCACAGCGTCGATGTATCCATTGTCGTTGTAGTATGCAAGCAGCACCTGCATGTCCTGATCCATGGTGGATGCAACGAAGTTTCCCGAGCGGAAGAAGCTGCGCTCCTTGCTGGACATCTCCCTCTTGAGATCCTTCTCCCTCATCGCGCTGATGCCGATGAAGTTTATCGAGCGTATCTTGTACTGGACGCCCTCGCTCACCGTATAGACGATGGTGACCGTGTTGTCGTCCTCGTCGATCTCGCTGTGGGCGTTGACGAGCGCATCGGCGAAACCTCTGCTGTTGTAATAGGTCTGGAGCATCGAGGCGTTGGCCCTGAGCAGTCCGGGAGAGAAGAAGTCGCCCTCCTGAAGCCCCTGCTCGGAAAGCAGGACACGGTCGCTGAGCTCGTCGTTGCCGTTGAAGACAATCGAGTCGATCATGGCGATCTCATGCACTGAGATCTCGACGTTCATGGCCCCTGTCACAGGGTCAAGCTGCATATCCATCCCCTCGACGTATTCCAGCCAGGGCTGTGCGTAAAGCAGATTGATGATCTCGTTCTCAAGGTCTTCCGTCAGAACCTGCCCGACGTATGGCCTGAGCAGGCTTGTCAGAATCCTGCTCTGCACGTTCTGAAGACCTGCGAATGAAAAAGAATCTATGGTTCTTCCGTACCACCAGGAACCTGTGAGCTCCTCCTGAACGGCTGTATCTGTCGTATCGACGATAGCCTGGTCTTCGGCATAGACTGGCGAGAAAGCCAGAAGAAGCGCCAGGACAGTCAGTGCGATTTTCCTGCTCATTTACAAACTCCTTGCACCAATATAATGGAAAAAGGGCAGAAAAGCTACACGGAACAAGAAAGAGATTGTGTGTATTCGACTTCAGGATGCATAAGGTTCGCATGTTCCCGCATCAGAAATAAATCGTGTTGCTGTACCTTATTCCGATGTTGTCGAACATGCTGTGCAATGTCAGGTTATATGGCGTGGTGAAGAGAGTGAACGTTCCAAGCGGATTCTCCCACTCCAGCGATATCTCGAGGTCGAGTGACAGGTCGTCCGTCATGAATGCGCTCTCGTTGTATACGCTGTCTATTGCCTGGAGATAGAGCATGGCCTGTAGATAGAGGTCGTCCGCAATGTATTTTCCCATGTATATCGAGGTGTTGTTCAGGTATGTGGCAAGCGGTGAGAAGTTCATGCCGCTGTTGGAGAAGATGGTGTCTATGAGGAAGTTCTCCAGGATGCTGGTGCGCATCGAGAATATGTCGATTCCAAGGCTGTCACGGACAATCGAACCGAGGTCTGCATAGCTCGAGGTGTTGATCAGGCCCATCCTGTTGAGCACGTCGACGCCGGAGGTGAGGATGGACGCGACCGATGCGAGGTTCGTCCCTCCATATGCGCTTGAAGGAAGGATGGATCCTCCGAGGATCGACATTATCTCCTCGGTGGTCATCTGTGGAGAGCTCTCGAATGTCGGCGAGAAGTTGTCCATGGTAGCGTTGTTGAGCACGAGATAGATGTCGACCTTCTCCCCTTCGCTACTGTAGCTTCTCAGGCGGGCGCGGAAGTTCATCCTCAGATTCGACATCTCGCTGCCTGCCGGCGGGAACACGATGCTTCCATCGGTGATGAAGAAGTTCTTCTGGAAGTAGTAGATCTCTCCGGAACGGAACGAGAGCGTACCGTTGAACTCCCTTTCCCTGAGCTGGCTGTCGTAAAGGAAGTGGAACCTGGTGCCATCCTCGAAGTATGCCCTGACGATAGGCTGGTCGGAAAGCGGAAGGACGAACGAGCAGTTCTCCATCAGCGTCACGTCGAATTCATCACGCACCTGGAAGCGGCTGGGGCCCCACCAGTGCGGCAACTCGTCCATTCCGATCGAGAGCATGGCATTGTACAGGTTCAGATCGCCGGAGAGGTAGTTCTTGTCAAGGTCGGACCATATCCTGAAGTATCCGTTGACGTCTCCCTTAATCTGCATGTTCTGGCTGTACACCGGCGCCCATACATGGATCGTCTCGCCCTCGGGGATCCAGACCTCGATATCATAGTAGTCGAGATAGTTCTCGTTGCTGAGCATGGCCTGGGCCACCGCGAAACCCCGGTGAAGGTCACCATTGTCCTCGTCCACGATGACTGCAGCCGTCTTGCTCGTCGTGGCATGGTTGTCGACGACGGAAACCTGAGTGTCTCCTATGTGGAGATATGCATCGTCGACCCACCATACGCGCATGTCGAAGCCGTGCGAGCCGCCGTATCCGTACAAGTGGCTGTCTTCCGGACTTCCATACAGCACGAAGTCTCCGTATACCCATGAAGGATTGTCGAAGGTGACGAGAGGCACCGGAGAGAGCCAGTTGATGACGGAGAGGTTGAAATGGATGTCATCAAGGTGCAGATCGAACTCGTCGCGGCTCCAGTCGCCACTGATACGACCGTGGACGATTTCGTTTTCGAGAATGGCGATATCCAGAAGTCTAGGATCGAAATCGACATGCCCCTGTATGAGGTTCCCGTCGAATGACAGGCCCTCGTCCACAGAGAACGAGATGTCGACCACGCGGTCCTCGATTCCGATCGTTTCATCGATCATGAGCTCGTCAAGCGAAAGCCTGGCAGAGAACGTCGAGGAGGTGATGCTGGAAGCCATGTCGATTGCAGCCTCGGCGAATGAGTCATGTGGATCGAGGAACACGTCAAGCCTGGCTGATGCACGCACGGGATAATCCCTGTCATCATTGACCTTGACATAGTCCATGCCTGCCTCGAGTGAAAGGAGCCCTTCTGTCGCATCATAAGTGAAGCTGTCCGCAAAAAGGGTGAACGTTCCGTTGCGGTAGACTATGTCGCCTCCCTCGAAACCGTCTTCATCGAGAATGATGTCTCCTGTAAGGACATAGCCCTCGCTCTCGGCCGTCGAGTTCGTCATCCTCAATCTGCCGGAGAAGGAGAAGTCGTCACCGCCCTCGCCCCTTCCGATCAGCGTCGTGTCGAGAGTGGTGTTTGCCAGACCATATCTGTCCAGTCTGGCGCCATCCATCGTAAGGATTCCCGAATAGTCGCCGGGGTTCAGGAGCAGCGAGAGATTGAAGCGCTCCTCCATGTTTCCAAGCGTCATGGCGAAAGCCCTCTCACCGATTCTGTATATTGCGCTTCCGTAAAGGGGTTCGAACGAATCGTTGACAGAGAGGTCATCGAGACGGACCTCCTCGTTGGAGATGGTCAGGGAGAACGAGATGTCAGGCCTTGAATGGATGAAGCCCATCGAATGTATCGTGAAGCCGTCGCTGTGGCCGTAGTATGACTGCCCTGCGAGGTCGAAGCGGAACGCAAGCTCGCCGTCAAGGCTGGAGTGGACGGTGCTGTCCGCCGACATAGTGGGCAGTGTGAAATCGGAGAACGATAGACTTATGTCAATCTGCTGCCTGAAGTCGATGAGAAGGTCCAGTCCGGATGAACGCAGATCGAAATAGGCTTGATCGAAGTCGAGGACGAAGTCGAACGGATAGATGGTGTCGCCGCTTCTCAGCTCTCCTTCACTTGCGATGACACCCTCTCTAGCCCAGTTTATCGATCCCCTGAGGTAGCTGTTCGGGAAACGCGGGACAGTAGCATCCAGATAGTATTCGTTCTCGCTGTCCAGATTGAAGTCGATGTTGAGCACCCTGTTGCCGGACTCCGTCATCTCGAGGGCGAGATTGCCCTGGGGGAAGAACGTGGCCAGATCGATCGAACCGGAATAGGCAAGACGCAGCCACTCCGTGGTGACGGAGAACAGTCCGATGTCGCATATGCCGTCATGGATTTCCGCCTCGATCGAGCTCGCGACATTGAACCGGTACTGGTTGAACCTTATTCCGCTTATGGCAAGAGAGCCGATCAGTGCCGAGTCGAATGATCCGTTCATCAGGTCGTCATAGTGGAATTCCATCTGGCCGGAGAGCGTGGTATTCGCATCGACATACGAGTCAAGAACAGGAGCATAGAGCATATACAGAGGCCGGAACTGGCCGAGAGAGAGCGAGCTGACAGAGAGGGATATGGACCTGTCCCCCACCCCGTTCATGTCAATCGAGAGGGATTTTCCGTAAGTCAGTCTGCCGGTCAGCCCTCCATCCCTATAGGTGATATCGGCGGCGATTATTTCAGGCAGCTGCCTGAACGAGAGTGCATCGAGATCCAGCGAGATGTCGACAAGCCTACCGTCCTCGATGATCATGGATGCACCGACGCTGACCCCGGTTCCGTCGAAGAAGCCGATGTCGCTGTGTCCGATCACCGAGGCCGCAGCGGAGAGGAACAATGTCCTGCTGTTCATCTGTCCGGAAAGCGAGACGGTCTGCGAAGTCAGTCCGCAATACAGACCGTCGGTGATCTCATCAAGGCCTTCAATCCCGATGCCGGACACGGCCAGGTCGAACGTGAGAGCCTCTGTGATCGAGAGGTTGCCGCTGACGGAGCCGATGGAGGCCACGAGTCCGGGGGAGATGGATTCCAGGTCCGCCGTCTGCGCAGTGTTGAACGCAACGAGAAAACCGTCCTGGGAGTAGTCGATGCGCAGATCCAGCCTTGGAATGTCCGCGCTGAGGTTCCCGTCATCCACATCCGCATCGAGAAGGACGACATCCGCACCGCTGAGGTCCCCATCCAGCGAGATTCGTGAGAGCGAGGCGTTGATGTTCTGGTAAGCGAACGTGCTATCCATCGCGGACATGACAACCGGCAGATGCAGGAGGTCGATGTCGTGGAAGGAGCCGAATGGAAGCGTGATCGCCAGATTCGCCATAGTCGCCTCAAGCCCCCCATATGAGAAGCCGATCGCATCAAGGCTGGAACGGGCGATATAGCCTTCATCCTTCATCAGCGACAGGGATAGGTTGGAGGCCTCAAGCGAGGCATCTGCGAGGGTCAGCGAGATGTAGGGTGCATTGAACACGAAACGGACAAGCTCGAGACCGCTGTCGAGAATGAGGTTCATCCTCAGGTCAGTGAACGACAGCTCCGCCAGATTCAGCGTGAAGTCCTCGATGTTGATCGAGTACTCCAGACCATAGAATGACATCCGGCTTATCACATCATCGTAGGACTCTATGGATCGAAGCAGATTGTTGACGTCTTCAATCGACATGGGGTTGGATGGATCCTCGTCATGGGGCAGCATGTCGAGATTCACCTCGACACCGGTGACATCGACGGAGAGTCTACCCGTACCTGTCATGAATGCCCTGATCAGCTGGAACGGGTTGCGGTAGATCGTGACCCTGTCGATGGAGACGATCGGCCCGCTTTCTCCACCGACGGATATGTCGTTGATGATCACTGTCTGGGAGAGATTGCGCTCAATGGATGAGTACGATATGTCGAAGCCGGTGAGCTGTTCGATTCTTCCAAGCGCCTGTGTGGCGATCATGTAGCCTGGCGAATCGATTCCCATGACGAACACGCACAAGAGCGCGGCGAGTGCGAAGCACACGAGCACTATCAGGGAAATGATGATGGTGGAAAGAGTCGTATGGTACTTCATCTCGCTGACTTTTGATTATAAACTAAATCTCGCCTATTCTTGAATATCATATGGAAACGGCAAAGGGGCAATTCAGATGAAGGACATTCTCTCGTCATTCGTGGTCTTCGAAGGGCTTGACGGAAGCGGCAAGAGCACTCAGGCCCGCATTCTCTCGCGGAATCTGGCATCCGGAGGCCGGCATGATGTCGTCCTGACGGCCGAGCCGACGGACAGGCCGATCGGCACACTGGTGCGCAGCGTGCTCCGCCATCAGGTTACCACCACCAGCCGGGCGCTTGCCCTCCTCTATGCCGCCGACCGCAGCGACCATCTGTACAACGGGGAATCGGGAATACTGAAAAGTCTCGACGAGGGTTCAATAGTCATCAGCGACAGATACTTCTACTCCTCGCTTGCATACCAGGGGGTGACGGAGGACATGTCATGGCTGAAGACCATCAACGACTATCCCCATCCCGAATACGTCATATTCGTGGACACTCCCGCCATCGACTGCATGAAGAGAATCGACAAGCGTGGCGAGGAGAAGGAGCTCTTCGACCGCATCGACTATCTGGAGAAGGTCAGGTCGAACTTCCTGAGCGTCTTCTCATGTCTCCCGGATGGAGTGAGGTTCCTCAGAGTCGATGGCCTTGCACCGCTCGAGGACCAGGCTGAACGGATATCGCGGTTCGTCAACGTATGAACATCGCATCGCCATAGCTGTAGAAGCGGTACCGCTCACGTATGGCATGCTCGTATGCCCTCATGATGTTGTCCTTTCCTGCAAGTGCGCTGACAAGCATGAGCAGAGTGGACTCCGGCGTATGGAAGTTCGTCAGAAGGCTGTCGACAGTCCTGAAGCGATAGCCGGGGTATATGAAGATGTTGGTCCTGCCTGTTCCGGCCTTCACCAGACCGTCCTCCCCGGTCGCACTCTCGAGAGTGCGCACGCTGGTCGTCCCCACTGCCACGATTCTCCTGCCCTCGCTCTTCGCCTTGTTGAGCCTGGATGCGACCTCGTCATCGACCGTATAGCGCTCGTAGTGCATGTGGTGGTCCTCGATGTTCTCGCTTCTGACAGGAAGGAACGTACCGGCCCCGACGTGGAGCGTGACCTCGAGGATCTCGACACCCTTGGCGCGAACCTGGTCCATCAGGTCCCTTGTGAAATGCAGACCGGCCGTAGGAGAGGCTACGGAGCCCTCTCTGGATGCATATATCGTCTGGTAGCGCGTCTCGTCGCCGAAGTCGTCCTCACGCTTGATATAAGGAGGAAGCGGCACATGCCCACATCGGGTGAAGAAGTCCTCGTCAAGCTCGTGGGAGAAGACGACACGCCTCGTGCCATCATCCAGGGCCTCGACTATCGTGGCCTCTTCGACGAGCACTCCATTCCTATCGTGGAAGAAGTACTTTCTGCCGGGCTTCTGCCTCTTCGCCTTGCTCACCATCGCAAGCCAGGAATGGTCCTCAAGCTCCTCGAGGAACAGGAACTCCACCTGGCCTCCGCTCTCGGTGACGCCATAACAGCGAGCCTTGCGCACGCGCGAGTTGTTGACGACCATCACGCAGTCGGATGAAATGAGAGAAGGAAAGTCCTTCATCATCATGTCCTCGTATCTGCCACTCGTCTTGTCCAGAAGCAGCAGACGCTCATCGCCCCTGCGTTCCGTCGGCACCTGAGCGATCAGATCCTCGGGAAGGTCAAAAAAGTAGTCCCTGGTCAGCATCGACAACCCTCCCTTCGCATTTGAGACCGAGCAGTTCATATGCCTTCGGCGTGACCATCCTGCCCCTGGGCGTCCTCTTCAGATAGCCCTGCTGGATGAGATACGGCTCATAGAAGTCCTCGAGCGTCTCGACAGCCTCTCCCACCGATATCGAAAGCGTGTCGGCTCCGACCGGCCCGCCCTGATAGTACTCGATGATGGTTCGCAGAATCGCACGGTCCTGCTTCTCCAGCCCGTTTTCGTCGATGCCAAGCTTCTCAAGACCAAACTCGACGATGTCCGTATCGATGACACCGCCCTTCATCACATCCGCGAAATCCCGAAGTCTCTTGAGAAGTCTGTTCGCGATTCTGGGAGTACCTCTGGAACAGCGTGCCAGCAGGCTCGCCCCCTCATCCGTGATCCTGCAATCGAGTATGCCGGATGAACGAAGTATGATGCTCTTCAGCTCCTGTGCATCGTAGTACTCGAGATGTCCGGTGATGCCGAACCTCTCGGAAAGCGGCGTCGATACGGCACCTGCCTTCGTCGTCGCACCGATGAGCGTGAACCTGGGAAGCGGGATCCTCATCGTACGGGCGCTCGGCCCCTGCCCGATGACCCAGTCGATCTCGAAGTCCTCCATCGCGATGTAGAGCATCTCCTCGAGGGCCGGACGCAACCTGTGGATCTCGTCGATGAAGAAGATCGAGTTCTCGGTGACGTTCGTGAGTATGCCGGCAAGGTCCTTCGGCTTCTCGAGCGCAGGAGCACTTGTCATCCTGAGCTCGCTATGCATCTCGTTGGCGATGATCGAGGCAAGAGTGGTCTTGCCGAGTCCCGGGGGACCGATCAGGAACGTATGGTCGAGGGCCTCCCCTCTCTCTCGGGCCGCCTTGATGAAGACGCCAAGGTTCTCCTTGAGCTGCTTCTGCCCCTGGAAGTCCTCAAGATACTGCGGACGCAGGACGTTCTCCGTCTTCTCGTCCGCACTCTGGAAAGTCACTGCGACAGGACTTTCTCCAGGAAGGAAATCGTCGTCGTTATCGTAGCCGTTCTTCAAGTCAAACTCCTGAGCAGCAGCGGGAAGATGAAGTTCTCGCTCTGCTGTCTGTCAAGCTTCCTGAGCTCGTCCTTGTTCTTGGCAAGGACCTTCTCGAGTGTCTTGACGACGAGCTTCTTGTCGAAGCCCATCCCGACAAATGATTCTATCACATCATCAAAGTCCTTGACCGTCTGCGGACCGCCTGTGGACTCCCCCTGGGCCTCCTCGTCATCATAGACCAGAGTGTCGCGAAGCTGGAGTACAAGCTTCTGGGCGGTCTTTGATCCGATTCCGGGGATTCTGGAAAGCGTCGACAGGTCCCTGTTGTCAAGGGCACGGATGAAGTCGTTGACGCTGATGGAGGAGAGAATCTTCAACGCACCCTTGCCCGCGATTCCCGGAACCTTCAGCAACTGGATGAAGCATTCCCTCTCCGCCTTGTCCTTGAAACCGTACAGCGTCATCGCATCCTCGCGTACCTGGAAGACCGTGAGCACCTTGACGCTGCCCTTTGCGATGCTGGGTGCAAAGAATGCGGAGCATTTCGAGCTCGTCTCGAGGAAGTACTCGACGCCGGAGACGTCTATGACGATGTGGTTCTCGCCGGCTTCGGTGATGACACCGTTGAGTGCGTTGATCATCTGAGCTTTCCTCCCATCCTCTGTCTGGTACTGTTCATCACAGCATACGTTATGCAGTCGGCAAGAGCGTCGGCGGCATGGTCTGGACGAGGTATGCTGTCCATCTTGAGCAGAAGGGCTACCATCTGCTGCACCTGGTTCTTGTCAGCACGCCCGATTCCGGTTATGGCCATCTTTATCTGCAATGGCGTGAAGTACTGCACATCGATGCCCCTGCCCCTCATCTCATGTGTCACCGCACCGATGACCTTGGCAACGGCGATGGAGGAGGACACGTTCTGCGAAAAGAATATGTCCTCGATGGAGACGGCCTGTGCCGAATACTTCTCGGCGAGTAATCCGATGTTCTCGGCAATAGCATGTATCCTGTCGGGAAGGCTGTGCTGGGTGCTCGTTCTTATCACGCCAAAAGAAACAGGCCGGTAGCGTTGGTTCACGAACTCGACAACACCCCAGCCTGTATTAGCCAGTCCCGGATCAATACCCAGGATGATCAAATCTCATTCCTCTTCGTAGTCATCCGGAAGATCGAGGTTCGTGGATACCTGCTGGACATCGTCCAGATCCTCGAGACGCTCGACGATCTTCATGACCTTGGCGGCCTTCTCCTTATCGAGGGAGACCGTGGTGTCGGCGATCTTGTTGACGTCTGCACTGTCCTGCTCGAAGCCGGCAGCCTGCATCGCCTCCAGGACGCTTGCGAAGTCGGAAGGACTTGTGGTCACCTCGATGACTCCGTCCTCGGCACTCACATCCTCGGCTCCGTTCTCGAGAGCAGCCTCGAAGATCTGGTCCTCGGTATACTTCTCCGCGTCGTAGGTGATGACGCCCTTGGTCTGGAACATGTAGGACACGCATCCGGTAGCGCCAAGGGATCCACCGAGCTTCGTCAGCGTGCTCCTGACATCGGCGGCGGTCCTGTTCTTGTTGTCGGTGAGAGTATCGATGATGATCGCGACTCCACCAGGTGCATAGCCTTCGTATGTGAGCTCGTAGAAGGTGGTGTTCGCATCTTCTCCGCTGGCCTTCTTGATGGCCCTCTCGATGTTGTCCTTAGGCATGTTCTCGGCTCTTGCCTTGAGGACTGCGGTGCGGAGCCTTGCATTGGAATCTGGATCCGATCCACCCATCTTCGCAGCGACCGTGATCTCCTTGATCAGCTTGGTGAACTTCTGTCCACGCTTAGCATCGGCAAGACCTTTCTTGTGCTTGATAGTTGCCCATTTGCTGTGGCCTGACATTTCTAACCTCTTATATGAATCTTAAAGGATCTGTGTCTTTACGAACGCCTGTTAACCTATCATAAAGAAAAAAAGGCTGTCAACAGAATCGGGATCACAGGTCCAGGAACAGGGCGAGCAGAATCCTGTTGAGAACCATTATCCCATCACGTGTCAGCCAGAAGCGATCCGGTCCGTCATTATACCATTCCGGTTCGAGAGTCGAGACCGCCGACGAGAACAGGTCGTCGAACGAGCTCGAGAAGCGTCTGGAGAACTTCTCCTTGTCCAAGCCCCACCTGGTACGCAGACAGGTCATCAGATACTCCTCTACGGCTTCCTCCCTCGAAAGGCGGACCGAACTGAAGGACGGGTCCGACAGATAACCGTCGAGACTCTCGCTCTCGCGGGATGAGACTATCGAGGAATAGCCGACAGAGGATTCGGCACCAGGCCCGAGTCCGATATACTGGCCGAGATTCCAGTAGACGAGATTGTGTGCGCAGTAATGGCCATCGCGGGCGAAGGCGCTGACCTCGTACTGCTCATAGCCCAGTCCGTCGAGATGACTCCAGAGGGCATTGAGCATGTCGGCCTCTTCATCCTCTCCTGCCGGCACTTCCTGCTCTATGAGTCTGGTCCCCTCCTCGAAGGTGAGCGAGTAGAGACTGATGTGGTCCGGCTGCCAGGAGACAAGGGTGTCTATGTCCCCAAGTGCATCATCGAGACTCTGACGGGGGATGTTCGTCATCAGGTCGGCGTTGAAGAGCGTGCCTGCCTCATTGCGGAAGTCTGTAAGGAGATCCAGGGCCTTTGTACATGCAGCCGTGTCGGCATTCCTTCCAAGCGTCCTGAGATGCCGTCCGTCGAAGGACTGTATCCCGACGGAGAACCTGTCGACCTTACCAAGCAGGAGGGAGAACGATTCGTCGAGAGTCTCCGGGTTGATCTCCATCGAGCATTCGACCGGTCTGCCATACCTGAATGCCGTCGTGAGAAGAGAATCGATCCGACTTGCGCCTATGAGACCTGGATTCCCACCACCGATGTATACTGTATGGAAAGGCCGACCGATATCCTCGACAAGAGCCTCCAGCTGTCTGGAGAGCACATCGAGGAAACGGGACATGTCATCATCCCTGCAGGCATTCTGAGGAAGGGAATAGAATGCGCAGTAGCCGCACTTTGTCGTGCAGAACGGTATGTGGATATAAAGGGAGACCGGCCTGTCAGGCTCGAGATACCGGCTGATCACTCAAGACCACCGATTCTTCCAGGCGGCCAGAAACGGAAGAGAACCTTGCCGTTTATGTCCTCCTCGCCTACAGGACCGAAATAGCGGCCGTCACGGGAATTGTCGCGGTTGTCTCCAAGCGGGAGCACATGTCCTTCCGGAACATATATTCCAGCCCTGTATCGTGACCAGGTGCTACGGGCATCCATGTCGGAGGGGTCGATCAGAGAGGAATACAGACTCTGATGTCTGGAGAACTCGTACATGTCGGCGACCATGTTGCCCTGGACATTCTGGTAGTCCTTGAGAAGATGGTTCGGTGCACTGCCGATGCCGGCCTCCTGCAGAGCATATAGTCGAGCCCATGCCTTGAGCCCGGTGTAATACTCCGGATCGATCGACCTGTGTGGCCGATCCGACAGGCCATTTGCACTGCGGAAATCCTCCTCACGAACGAAATCCGAGAACCCTGCAGGTCTGATAAGCACATTCCCGTCTTCGAAGACGACCTGATCACCGCCGAATCCCACCGCTCTCTTCACAAAGAGCCTCTCGGCAATGGTTCCGTCATCATTGCGGTCGATGTTCACCAGTGAGAGCGTGCCCATGTATACGATCTGCGACAGGACGTCAAACAAGGGGCCTTTGGAATCGTATTCGGGATTGTAGAATGTTATGATGTCGTCCCTCTGGACGTGGCGAGAGGAATCGAAGATCTTCGGGCCAGACGGATAGAGCTCCATGCCATAGCTGAGCTTGCTGACGACGACCCGGTCGCCGATCTCTATCGTGTCAACCATCGAGGGGGAAGGGATGACGAAGAGCTGGAAGAGATACTGGTTTATTAGAAGGACGGCGATTATGGCGAAGATGAAGGCGTCGACCCATGACCAGATCTCGCCTGCAATCGTCCTCCTGCGGCTCTTCTCCGTGGCCTTGACCGCCTTCCTGTGTGTAAGGTAACGCTCCGCTGTCCTCTCGATGAAACCGTATACTCTGTCCATCGGCTGAAAAGTACCATGTTTGGACTTTGTTGACAACTGAAAGTCCATTGAGTACCCTTTCCCACTGTCATGAAAGGAAAGCGGAAACTGGTCGAAGTCGAGCCTGTCAGACTTCCTGAGAAGTTCGGCATGAGACCTGGAAAATACATTCTCCTGATGCTCATTGCGGCTGTGGTACTCATCGTGTTCCTGCTGTTTTTTCTGCCAGGCATCGTCAACGGAGGCAGATGGACAAGATTCACCGGAGAGCTGACGGACGTAGGAGTCATCGTCGACGGGACTTATGTCGGCTCCACAGGTACAACGGAATACTTCATCCCGAGTGGTCATCATGAGGTCGAATACATCAAGAACGGGATGACCATATCCTCGGCGGACCTCGATGTGGACCATCCCCTGTTCGGCACGCTCTTCTTCCACAGGATGCTTGAAGTCCATGTCGAGACAATGAACGTACAGGGGCTCTACGATTCCATCCTCGAACATACGCTCCAGGACCTGGTCGCATACAGCGGTGTCCTCGAATTCGACGGGTTCTACGACTGCCCTCCTCTCTACAGCGACTTTGCAAAGGACGTTGCAGCACTTGGAATCGTCGATGTCTCCCAGGATTTCCTGCTCCTTTCGCTCTTCGCCACTTCAGCTGAACTCATCGCCGATCTGGAGAAGGCCGTATCCATTCTCGAGGAGAACGAAATCGGTTATGAATGCGTTGACATTCTGATGGCACGGGATCTGGCCGAAGGAGAAGGCGTTGCGACAGATACCGCCATGCCGCAGCTTACATATGCAGAGGCGACGCAGGTGGATGACGGATTCCTCCACTATGATGCCGCTTCCTTCTCGATGGGAGACGGCGTCGGCATGAACACGCTGCCTGTGGATGTGACTACATCCGGCTTCGACATTGCAGCCGACATGGTCAGCGAATACGAATACGCGCTTTTCATCGAGGACAATCCCTACTGGGCGAAGTCGAACATCGAGCAGCTCATGGCCGACGGCATGGTGGACGAGTATTATCTTGCCGGAATCGACCCATCCACCTTCTATCACAGCACGTCCCCCATCAGGAACATAAGCTGGTATGCGGCGGATGCCTACTGCAGATGGCTTGGCGAGACCACGGGAGAATCGTTCAGACTGCCGACAGAGGCGGAATGGTATCTGGCTGCGACAAGCGCCGATGACAAGCCTTATGCGACAAGCCTAGTCCCGTTCGACAGCGACAGGACCAGCCCGTCCTCGATGCTCGGCGGGCTGTGGGAGTTCACATCAAGCGCCTATGTCCCTCTTGCAAGAGCCGAAGGCATGACGTTCACCACACACGATGTGCCATATGCAGATGTGATCGTCAAAGGCGGAAGCTATCTCAATGCAGACGATGGGATCACCAGGGAGACCGTCGGCGTAATGGGTCGTAGCGTCACGAGCGACTACACGGGTTTCAGAATCGTCAGGGAGACAGTCTGATCATGGCGAAGGACAGGGAATTCAAGCTCATACAGAAGAACCGAAAGGCATATTACAACTACGAGATCATCGAGGAGCTGGAGTGTGGAATGGCGCTTGTCGGAACCGAGGTCAAGAGCGTGCGTGAAGGTAGATGCTCTTTCTCCGACAGCTATGTCCAGATAAAGGATGGGCAGATGGAGCTCATAGGATTCATAATCCAGCCCTACTCCCATGGTGGAAGGACGTTCAACCACCAGGGCGACAGAAAGAGGATATTGCTTGCCCATCGTCAGGAGATCAAGAAGTTCAGCAGGAAGGTCGAGGCGAAGGGCATGACGATAGTGCCCCTGGAAATCTACATCAAGGACAACCTTGTCAAGATGAAGATAGCCTTGGCAAGAGGCAAGGCCGTCTACGACAAGAAGGCCGCGATCAAGGAACGCGACATGCAGCGTGATGCAAGACGCGAGCTCAAAAGCCTCAACTACTGAATCTCAGTAATATCTGTTGATATTGCGGATCTGACCATCCTCAATCAGATCGCTGAGCATGTTCGCCAGATGGCCGACATCCGTCACGAAACCGCTGTTGACCCAGTTCTCAATCACTCCAAGTGCGCCGGATACACAGTAATGGTATGTGATGTCGGCCTCCTCCCTGGTCATGCCCTTGCTTATCCACAAGGCCATCGTCTTGTCCTGGATCATTCCGACGATCCGGGCGATGAAGTTGCGGCTTCTTCCATGCGGGCTGAGTATGACCTGGCACAGCTGTCTGTTGCTGTCGATGACAGTGAGGATGCCTGTGACGAAGTCCTTGAGGTCCAGCTTGTCGGTATCGACCTGGGACAGTGTCTGCCACATCATGCCGAGCAGAAGATCCTCTATGTTCTGCAGAAGCTGTGACGGCTCGTCGAAATGGGCATAGAACGTGTTGCGGTTGATTCCTGCCCTCCTGCAAAGAGCCGTGACCGTTATCGAGTCGATCGACTCGTCCTTCATCATTTCTATGAGCGCCTTTCTGAGCTTATCCAGTGTCTTCTCGATTCTTGCATCAAGCTTCTCTGCCATGTCGGTCTTCTCCCAAGCGATGTCGTCAAGATATCAGACAGAAGGTTCGTTTTTCAATAAGAGCGTAAACGGAAACAGACAAAACGCATGCTTTCATCAAAATATTACACACAATCAGGATTTCATTTCATCGGTTCTTGCCTGCCGGGCACTTCTCTGCTATATTCCCTTACGTCAACTCAAGCAGAGACGGGGGTGTTCCAGTTTCGACTGCCGGCAGAGCAGGCTTGGGACTGCAGGCCAAGCGACAACTTGTAAAACTATCGAAAAAATCAACTGCCAAGAAAGAAGACGAGTACGTCTCTGACGAAGCAATCGCTCTCGCTGCGTAAGCGGTGATTCGAGCAACGGCGCCAAGGGTGCTGATCCTAACCTGAGGCTGTCCGACACCAACAGGGTCTTGCCCATGGCCAGCCGTCGGACCATGGGGACATCCAGACGGATACCTTCCAGGTGAGCTGGCTACAATGCTCTACCGGGAAGGGATCATCTGAATTGTGGCTAAGCTCTGTAGACGTTCCAGGATGTCCCGGTAGGACAGGAGTGCGATTCTCCTCACCTCCATCAACGGGAAAGGCGGCCTTCCAAGGTCGCCTTTCCTTCATTCTCTAGACCGTATCCAGATATTCGTCCAGTGCTCTTGAGAACTGCTCTATGTCCTTGAACACGAGCGAGGCGTTCCTGTCCTGGGAGGTGGGCTGTGCATTGACGATCACGGTCTTGCCACCGTTGTAGTGGGTCAGCTCGGGGAATGCCGCTGCAGGATACACCGTCAATGAGGAGCCAAGCACTATCGCAAGATCGGCTTGGGAGAAAGATATCTCGGCCTGCTTGAGGACGCTGGATGACAGCGCCTCGCCATAGAACACGATGTCAGGTTTTATCAGGGAACCGCACGTCGTGCATCTAGGCACTTCCCCTCTTCTGACGACCGGTGCGATCTGGTCGTATGTGTAATAGGCGTTGCAGTTGGTGCAATAGGCGCTCTTCGCAGATCCGTGAAGCTCGTATACAAGTCTGCTTCCAGCCCTCTGATGCATGAAGTCGATGTTCTGGGTGAACAGCCCGCTGATCAGCAGTCCCTTGCCTTCCATCTTCGCAAGAGCATCATGACAGATGTTCGGCTTGTAGTCCTCAAGATGATACCAGACCTCCTCCGCCCATGCGTAGAAGATCTCAGGATGAGAGTAGAAGTAGTCGATTGAAAGGATCTCCTCGACGGAAAGACCGTTCCATGGGGAATTGTAGACACCATGGGCGCCTCTGAAGTCAGGAATGCCGGAAAGCGTCGAGACGCCGGCTCCGGTGAATACGGCGACCTTCCTGCAGGATGACAACAGTGCCGTGAATGAATCGAATTTTGCCCTGAAGAGACCCTCGTCCTCTCTGTATCCGCTCATCTCATACCTCCTGTCCAAGATATGTGTTTCCTTTGAGAGACGTGGTCCTGAGCGTGACGACATCCCCTGGTCTCACTCCTGGTGACGGATGGAAGGATATCATCTCGTTATGGGCATTTCTGGCAAGAAAGGCATTCTTGTCATCTCTCGTGACCCCCGTGACAAGAGCCCTGCAGGTCATGCCGACACGCCTGCTCTTCTCCTTGAAGCTTCTCTTCAGCTGCTCGTCGATGAGACGCTCGAGGCGTGCGGTCTTCTCCTCCTCGGGTATCTGGCCTTCCATTTCTGCAGCCGGAGTCCCCTCACGAAGGTTGTAGTAATACATGAACGCCTCTATCGGCGAAAGATAGTCCATTGCCGAAAGCGTCTCCTCATACTCCTCCACCGTCTCCGTAGGGAAGCCTACCATGACGTCGGTGGCGAAAGTGAGACCTGGAATCGAGCTTCTCATGGAATCGACAAGGGCGAAGAAACGTTCCCTCGTCGTCCTGCGGTTCATCAGCTGCAGGATTCTCGTGCTTCCCGACTGCATGGGAAGATGTATGTGGTTGCAGACCCGCTCCTCTTCGGCTATGGTCTGGATGAGTTGTGGCGAGAAGTCCTTCGGATGAGGAGAATCGAAACGCACGAACTCGATGTCGCCCAGATGCCTGCAGACCTGTCTCAGAAGCGAGGGGAAATCATTGCCGTTCCAGCTGTATGAATTGACGTTCTGGCCAAGGAGGGTGATCTCCTTGACCCCCTTGCTCGAAAGCGACTCGACTTCGGCGATGATGTCGTCGACAGGTCTCGAGACCTCCCTTCCCCTTACATAAGGGACGATGCAGTACGAACAGAAGTTGTTGCACCCGTTCATTATCGGGACATATGAGGAGAAGTCGCCTTCATGATAGTAACTGGACATGAAGCGGTAATGGTCCTCATCCACGATCCTGTCCTCGAGAAGATATTCCACGATGTCCATCTTCTCGTTGGTCCCGATCACGGCATCGACGAATGGAGCTTCTCTCATCAGTTCGTCCTTCATCCTCTCCGCCATGCATCCGGTGACGACGATCCTGATAGGATGATCAGACTTCTTGATGTGGTGGAAATAGGACAGTCTTCCCCAGATCCTGTTCTCTGCGCTCTTCCTGACCGAGCATGTGTTCAGTATGACGGCATCTGCAAGATGTGCATCATCCGTCTTCTCCAGACCGGCCCCCTTGAGCAGAATCTCGAGGGCGTTGGCTTCCGCCATGTTGAGCTGGCAGCCATATGATTCAAGAATGTATCGCTTCAAGACTTCTCTCCTGATCTTCTTCTTGCGGCGATGAGCGTATTGTCCATCAGCATCGTTATCGTCATCGGCCCCACTCCGCCCGGCACAGGCGTGATGTATGAGGCCTTTCTCCTGACTTCATCGTAGTCGCAGTCACCGACCAGGCGCCATCCGCGCTCACGCGTCGCATCCTCGATGCGGTTCGTACCGACATCAATCACGACGGCACCTTCGCTGACCATGTCTGCAGTCAGTGTACCGACATGCCCCGCCGCCACTATGATGATGTCGCTTTCCCGTGTGATAGCCCCAAGATCCCGGGTGTGCGTGTTGCAGACGGTCACAGTCGCATCACGGCCCTTCTGCATCAGAAGGGCGGCCAGGGGCTTGCCGACGAGATTGCTCCTTCCGATGATGCAGACACGTCTTCCATCCGTCTGGATGCCGTAGTAGTCCATAAGCGCCAGAATGCCCTTCGGAGTACATGAAACGAAGCCGTCATGTCCCATGAGAGAAAGACCGGCGTTGACAGGGCCAAGACCATCGACGTCCTTCTGTGGATCGATGGCCAGGATGACCTTGTCGTCATCGATCTGGGCAGGTGTAGGAAGCTGCACAAGTATTCCATCGACATCGGCATCGGCATTGAGCCTGTCTATCAGGTCAAGCAGATTCTTCTCGTCCGTCTCCTCAGGAAGCTCATAATCGCGATGATCGAACCCCATCTCGTCACAGGCCTTTCGCTTGCTCGTCACATAGCTGACGCTTGCAGGGTCCGTTCCGACCAGGACGACGGCAAGACAAGGCCGTCTGCCGGTCCGCTGGACATACTCCATCGTCTCCCTTGAGATACGCTGTCTATGAAATGCGGCCACCTCGCGGCCGTTCATCCTTATTGCCATGTGTCTAATCTAGCCGAAAACAACTGAAATACACAACTTGGTTTAGACTTTTATCATCATTTCAGTTATATTCGAAGTCATGAACAAGAAATTCAAGATCACCAGCCTGCTGCTGGCTCTTGTGCTCGTGATGTGCACCCCTGCCTTCAGTGCCACCTATTATGACAACGGAAGCCAGAGATTCACCATCACCGCCGGTCCGCAGCTTCCTGTATCTGTAACGGACTTCTCCGAAGGCAAGACATATGTCGGTTGGGGACTCAAGGAGAACGGCGAGACTTCGTTCAAGCCGGTCGGAGGCTTCGGCTCCCTCACCTACCAGATCTTCATGAACCCTTATGTGGCTATCGGTGGTGAGATCGGATACGGCTTCAACTTCTACAACGACGACACCCTGCTGACGAATGTGCCGATGCTCTTCAAGCTCACGGTCGTTCCTCTCCAGGGCAAGTTCGAGATCCCGCTATCTCTGGGAATCGGAATTTCATACATGTCCGTCTCTGACGGAGGGGCCTACCTTCCCTTCTTCATCTCCTTCGAGACGGGTCTCGACTGGTACATCACAGACCACTGGGGAATCGGACTCAAGACCGGACTCTGGGTCATTCCGGAGCTGTACATGCAGAAGAGCCGCTTTGACCAGAACGCCCTTCTGACAGTCGTCCCGATAACGCTTTCCGTGACATACAGGCAGTAGGAGGTGGGAAGATGAAGAAAACGATCGTATTCGCCTTGCTTGCGCTTCTCCTACTGTCATTCGTCTCCTGCAATCTGGATAACAACGGCATTCTCATCAATGCTCTTGAGAAGGTGCCATCCGACAACAAGAACAGGAGTTTCATCGGCTTTGACGGCGATAAGACCATGTACTACGTCACAGTCGACGGGCTAGTTAAGAGAACAGTCGAATCGTCTGATAAAGGTGTGATCAATACGCCAGAAATCGTAATTTCAAACCACTCGATATTCACCCACTACTACCAGGCTCTCGGCTGGCTGCAGGATGACAACACCATCGTCTACATGACTGACAGTGCTGGAAACAATGGTGGTCAGGCCTTCTACAGCATCGATACGTCTTTAGCAAAAGAAGTCACGAGTCTCAAAGTCGAAGGTAAAGATACTGGCATTGTCGACTGCTATATGGCCAGCGACAAAGTCAGACTTGTCGGAGATGATGGCACTATCTATTCTGCTGAGATTTCCGGCGAAACGCTCAAACTCACCGCTGTCGAGTCTGATTCACAGGGAACATTCGTCTCAAGCACCAATGGCCTTATCAGATATTCCGATGGTTCATACTACTACGAAGGCAAAAAGACATCCGGCATCAGCGGTGTTGTCAGATCGTTTGCAACGAGTGATGATGGAAAAAAGTATGCCGTGAGCGTCTCTGGAAGCTCCTTCCTGATCTACAAGGCTGATGGCGGAACAGAATTCTCCGAGATCGAGTCGATTTCAGGCAGCAACAACAATGAATTCCCAAGCCTTATCGACAGCGCTGGAAATCTCTATTTCCTCTACTACAGAGGCACGAGGAGCTCATCGATTGTCTACAAGGTCTCTCCTTCTGGAGAAGTCTCTGATCATGATCTTCAGAAGAACAACATCAGGGCCGAGGCGTTTGTGCAGGGTTCCGACAACAAGATCTACATGCTGTCAAAGGACAACAACATGTTTGTCGTGACGATCTGAGATCTGGAATTGTTCATGACAGGGGAAGCCATTGCCGGCTTCCCCTTTTTCATCAGGTCACATATAAGGAGAAGTCCGGATTTCTCCGGACTCCCCTTTTCATGGTGTAATAAAATGTATCTTCTCTGGGACGTTCAGTCCTCGAGAATCCTGTGAAGTATGTCCCTGACCTCTTCATCGGTGTAGACCGTGTCGATCTCGTCATGCGTCAGACCGATGAATTCATGGCAGGTGTAGTGGATCCACCTCTCATCCTCAGGCCTCTCCAAGACATGCTTGCGGCACCAGTAGTCCGGTTGGATGGGAAGCGGCTTCTCATGCTTGAAGACGGGGACCTTGTAATCGTAGACAGCCACCTTGATATCCTCACGCGGGATGCCGCAGTCCATGACGGTGTTCACAAGGGCGTTGACAGTCATGCCGGTGTCGAAGATGTCATCGACTATGAGGACCTTCTGACCTTTCTTCAGATTCTTTGGAGACCAGGTCCAGCCATCGATGTCGACATGGCCTGCATGATCCTTCACGAGGTTGTAGCTTCTTGCGACGACGGCAGCATAGAAGACCGGTGTCTTGCCCTCCTTGAGGGCGATGAGCTTGTAGAACTCGCTCATGACATTGGCCATATACGCACCACCCCTGAGGGAGTCGTAGATCACATCCGGCACGAAGCCGTCCTGTGTGTACATCCTGTAGACAAGCTTCAGAGCAGCATCACGGATCATGTCGCATGTGATGAATTCCTTTGATGACATCGATAACCTTCCTTTGTGAAAAATCCTACCTTATGGTGGAATCGTTGACAAGCTGTTTTCTCAGACTTCTGAATACGACAAGCCGCATTGCGGTATATGTCGCGATCCCTCCCAGGACGTTGCTTATGGGCTCTGCAAGCACAACACCATCGACTCCGATCAGGTAAGGGAGGAATATTGTCAGCGGCACGACTATGATCACCTTCCTGAACATGGAGAAGAACACCGCCTGCTTTGCGTATCCCAGAGCGACGAAAGTCTGCTGCCCTGTCATGTGAGGGCTCATGAAGACGAAACCGAAGAAATATATCTGCAGTGCATGGTGGGTTGCCATCATGAGTTCTTCATCGGTGGTGAACAGCCCGATGAACGGATCGGGGAAGATATACAGCAGAGCCCAGATTGCGCCAGTGTATAAGACCATCATCAGAAGAAGCATGTTGCTTGCCTTCATCACGCGTCTTCCATCTCCACGACCATAGTTGTAGCTCATTACAGGCCCGGCACCGCTTGAGAGCCCATTTACCGGAGTCGAGAAGATCTCACGGATCGAATTGAGGATCGTCATCACTCCGACATACAGGTCACCGCCCCAGATCGAGGCGCATTTGTTGCACACGAGCTGGACGATCGAGTTCGTTGCTCCCATCGTGAAACCGCTGGTTCCGAGGATGCATATCCTGGCGACCCGTCTGTCCAGCCTTCCGACTGTCAGTCTGATCGGAAGGCTTCGGCTTCTCAGAAAGCAGACGCAGAAGATTGCAGAAAGCACCTGGCTTATGACCGTAGCGACCGCTGCGCCCCTTACGCCCATGTCGAACAGGAAGATGAATACCGGGTCCAGAATTATGTTCGTCACAGCCCCGATACAGACTCCGACCATTCCTACGGAGGAATAGCCTAGATCGTTCATGAATGGCGTGAGGGACAGGGATATGAGGACGGGAACTGTGCCAAGGGCATAGATCTTGAGATAATCCCTGGCATAGGGAAAGGTCTGGTCGCTTGCACCGAACAGATAGAGTATGGGTTCGCAGAATACAAGAACGACGATGGAGATCACGGCTCCTGTCACAAGGGTCAGACTGAATGACGTAGCCATGATCTTCTCCGCCTCTTCATTGTTGCCCCTACCAAGTTCGATGGCGCAAAGAGGCCCGCCACCATTGGACCCGAACAGTCTGGCGAAGGCTGAGATCAGGGAGATTATCGGCAGGCAGAGACCGACGCCAGTAAGTGCGACGGACCCTGTTCCCTCCATATGTGCGATATATATCCTGTCGACCTGGCTGTAAAGGAGGTTCACGAACTCGGCTACTATGAGAGGCAGAGATGAATAGATTATTGACCGTGTGACGGAGATCCTTGAAAAATCCACCTTATGCAGTCTCATTCACCACTCCTCATGCATGATGTTCTACAACAATTCCCATGATTTTGGAATCTGATCCGAGAATGGAAAAGGCTCCGGTGAAACGTTGAGAGCCGGAGCCTTCTGAAAAGTTCAAGTGGAAATGGCAGGAATCAGAGCTCGGTCAGAACCTCGACTCCCTCTTCGGTGACAGCTATCGTATGCTCCCAGTGACATGCCGGCTTGCCGTCAGCCGTCTTCACGGTCCAGCCATCCTTCATGGTCCTGATCTTCCATGTACCCATGTTGATCATAGGCTCGACGGCAAGGACCATACCCGGCTTGAGACGGGGATTGGGAATCATCGGGCTGACATAGTTTGGCACCTCAGGATCCTCATGGAGGTCGAATCCGACACCATGCCCTGTGTAGTCCCTTACAACGCCGTATCCGTTCTCGCTGAATGCATGCTTGAAGACTGCGGAAGCTATGTCGCTTATTCTGCCGTTCTTCTTGCGTGCTGCGTCAATACCCCTGTAAAGACACTCTCTCGTGACGACATTGAGCCTATGGACTTCCGGAGAGACCTTGCCGACCTCATATGTCCTGGTCGAATCGGATACATAGCCGTCAAGAGTGACACATATGTCGACGGAGATTATGTCCCCTTCGTTCAGCACGAGATGCTTGGAAGGGATGCCATGGATGACCACATCGTTGACCGAAGTGCATGTTGCATTCGGATAGCCGCAATAGCCAAGACAGGAAGGGATTCCGCCATGTGACGTTATGAACTCGTGGGCGATCCTGTCGACATCATATGTCGTGATTCCAGGTACAATCACCTCATCAAGAGAAAGAAGGCACTCGGCAAGCACCTTCCCACTCTCTCTTATCTTTTCGATCTCATGCCTGTTCTTCAGCTGGATCATTGTTCCTCTCCTGCTTTCTCAATGCATCAAGCAAGCCGTTGATGAACTTGTATGTCACATCAGTCGACAGCTCCTGGGAAAGCTTGACCGCTTCGTCGATGATGATCGAAGGATGCAGGTCTCTAGTGTAGAGCATGGAGAAGACCGAGATCCTGAGGATGTTCCTGTCGACCAGGTTGATCTTCTCAAGCGGCCTGTTGATTGAATACTTCGAAATCGTCTCATCGATTCTGGCCCTGTTGTCCAGAACTCCACGGATCAGATAGCGTGCATAGAACACGGTCTCATCCGGAAGACCGGCCATCTCCTCCTCGGTCTTTCCTGGAAGCAGAGTCAGATCGATATCGGCTTCATCAAGCCGGTCGTTGAAGTCCAGGGCATACAGAGTCTCGACTGCAAGTGCCCTGGCCTCATGTTTTGCAAAATGCCTGTCTCCCATATCAGTTGCTGTAGATGACCCTGATCCTGGCCTCGCTCCTGAGAGTCTCGACCATGTCATTGAGAGCCTGATTCATGGCGCCCTGCATGTTCACCTGGGCAAGATACTCGGTGATATAGTCCCTGACAGTGTATGCGACATCCGGCTGGATCCTGTCATCGAGACCGAGAAGCCTTGCGTCGTTGTGGACCGTGACCTTGACGATATGGTAACCGGTAAGAGACTCGATGACGTCGCTCGTCGCACCAAGAGGCAGGGAGAGCACGGTGTCGACGAAGTCGTCGCCCCACAGCTGACGGACAACGGTGTTGTCACTGCTGAGCCAGCCCATGACTCCGCCATCGGCCTTGCTGGCCTCATCCTCGGTATACTGGTTGACTGCAGCTTCGAAGGTCATCTTTCCGCTCTGGATGTCGGATGCGACACGCTGCATGGTGGACAGCTTCTGGGAATCGGCCGAGGCGTCTCCCGTCTTGGCCATGTAGATCTGTGCAAACTTGACATTCTCCGCCTGGGTGAAGTTGGTCGCATTCCTTCTGTAGAAGGTCTCGACATCGGAGGATGCAGGTGCATAGTTGCCATTGTTGAGCTCCTCGCCCTTCTCCTGCATCAGATACGCCTGGAGGATGTACTGGTTCTTAATGGTCTCCTTATAGGAGTCGACGGAGCCGTAGGCCTGAACGACCATCTGCTCGAACTGCTCATCAGTGATCGCAGTGCCGGCCTGCTGCTCGTAGGAGTTCTTCTGCTGGGCATAGAGTGCATCGACCTGAGCATCGGTGACCGAAATTCCGTCACGCTCCGCGCCCTGGAGGAAGACCTCGTCGTTGATCATGATGTCGAGGACATCGAGAGCCTGCTCCTCGCTGGCACCAAGCATCTGCATCTGGCTGTTCAGATCGGCGTTCGTGATCACGGTGTTGCGGATCAGGTTGACAGTTGCAGCTGCATTCCTGTTGTTCGGGACTGCAAAGACGCTGACGGCGGCAAGCACCATCAAGAGAACGATCGAGATTTTCTTCTTCATAGACTACAAATTCCTTTCAACATTAAGTCGTCTGCCTAGGGCGAAGGCCTCTTCGGGCTTGCGGATGACCTCGGAATATTTGAGGTACATCCCTTCGCCTTCCATTGCCTTCATCAGCAAAGATAACGTTTTCTGGCTTCTTAGACCACCCTTGGTCACGAAAGCGAGGCATCTTTTGCCGCTGACCTGTCCAGCTCTAGACAGGAAGGTCCTGACGACAGAGGGGATCGCACCACCGAAGAAGCCTGTGGAACATGTTCCAACGATGACGTAATCGTAGAACGTGAGCTTCCTGTCCTGGTCGATGTTCATGTTGAAGATGTCCACCGAATGGCCCTGGCTTTCCAGACCACGGGCGAACTCCTTGCAGATGGCCTCGAGCTGGCTGTCCTCCCTGCTCTTTCCTGCATAGATGCAGCATACCTGCATTGGTCTGTCCTCCCTTCTTATAAACGAAGGCCGACCCATGAAGAGTCGGCTTTCATATCCGCATAGTCCCTGTCACTCTGCGACTGTGGCAGTGTCAGCCTCGGCTGAATACCATGCAGCTTCACTCTGGACGCTGGCTGCAGTATCCACCAGAGAGGATGATGCACTGGTCTTTGTGGTGATGCCCACGAGAAGGGCAAGGACCACGAACGCAATCGCTATAATCGATGTGACCTTGGTCAGGAACTTCGAGGATCCGGTTCCGAAAGTCGAATCGGACGATCCGCCGAAGATGCCACCCAGTCCCTGGCTCTTCTCATCCTGTACTGCGACGAGGAAGATGAGCACAAGTGCCGAGATTACAAAGAGAACGAGCAGGATAATGCTTAAAATACCCATTTCTGTATAACTCCGCCTTTACTTGTCGTATGTAATGATCGGCAGGAACTTCTCGACGGACAATGAGGCACCGCCAACAAGGGCTCCATCGATGTTTTCCTTTGCCATCAATGCCTTCACGTTGGACGCATTGACAGAACCACCATACTGTATAATCAGGTTTTCTGCAATATCGGAGCTGTACATTTCAGCCACCTTGGCACGGATGAACGCATGCGCGCTGTCTGCATCCTCAGGAGTGGCCGTCTTTCCGGTTCCGATGGCCCAGACAGGCTCATAGGCGATTGTGATGTGCTTCATGTCTTCAGGCTTGACGTCCTTGAGGTCACCGGTCAGCTGGGTCGTGAGGACCTCCTCGAGCTTTCCGCCTTCCCTCTCCTCAAG
Source organism: uncultured Spirochaetales bacterium (assembly GCA_949285785.1). Classification (GTDB taxonomy): domain Bacteria; phylum Spirochaetota; class Spirochaetia; order Sphaerochaetales; family Sphaerochaetaceae; genus Bullifex. The sequence continues at coordinate 57,086 of CASEAG010000028.1, forward strand.
CGTCTCGCCGACACACAGGACGACATCCATGCCCTGCTCGATGGCAAGAAGGACCTTTCTGTTGATGAACTCGTCGCTCTCCTTGTAATAGCTTCTTCTCTCGCTATGACCGAGGATGACGGTCTCGACACCGAGATCCTTGAGCATCTCGGGAGACACCTCGCCGGTATAGGCTCCGCTGACATGATCGTTCATGTTCTGAGCTGCGACAATGATGCCGGTGCCCTTGAGGGCTTCGAGTACGGCAGGGATGGTAACGAAAGGCGGAGCGACCATCATCTTCACATCGGCTCCGGCCTCCTTGGCCGCCTTGGCCAGCTCGCTGGCGAACCGGGCACCCTTGCTGGGTGTCATGTTCATCTTCCAGTTGCCTGCAATATATGCTTTTCTCATCTTGATTCTCCTTTCATGGCATTGGCAGGGAGAGAAATCCCTGCCAATGTATCGAATCGAATTCGAAACCTACTTCTCCAGTGCCTTGATTCCAGGAAGGGTCTTTCCTTCGAGGAACTCGAGGGAGGCACCACCACCTGTCGAGACATGGGAGATCCTGTCGGCGAGACCGAACTTGTTGATCGCGGCAACGGAGTCTCCACCACCGACGACAGTCGTCGCATTGCTGGCGGCCAAAGCCTTGGCGACCTCTTCGGTACCCTTTGCAAATGCGCTGAACTCGAAGACGCCCATCGGGCCGTTCCACACGACGGACTTGGCATCCTTGAGGGCATCGACGATGAGCTGGACGGTCTTGGGTCCGATATCCATTCCCATCAGGTCGTCGGTGATGTTGTCGCTGTCGACGAGGATGGGCTCGGCGGTCTCGCTGAACTCCTTGGCACAGACGTTGTCGACGGGAAGGATGACCTTGACACCCTTCTCCTTCGCCTTCTCGAGGAAGGCCTTTGCGGTATCGACATAGTCAGGCTCGAAGAGCGACTTTCCGATGCTGTTGCCCAGGACGTTGAGGAACGTGTACGCCATTCCACCGCCGATGACGATCGTGTCACATGTCCTGACGAGGGACTCGAGGACGGTGATCTTGCTGGAGACCTTGCTTCCACCGATGATGGCGACAAAGGGCTTCTCAGGATTCTCGAGAAGCGGAGCCATGAACCTGACCTCCTTCTCGATCAGGAAGCCGGCATAGCTGGGAAGGTAGTGGGAGACACCCTCTGTCGAGGCGTGTGCCCTGTGCGCCGTTCCGAATGCGTCGTTGCAGTAGATGTCTCCATAGGAGGCAAGCGTCTTCGCGAACTCGGGATCGTTGCCCTCCTCTTCCTTGTAGAACCTGACATTCTCGAGAAGAAGGACCTCACCGGGCTTGAGAGCCTTGACCTCGGCCTCGACCTCCGGTCCGATGACATCGCTTGCAAGCTTGACGGGCTGACCGAGAAGCTTCTCGAACTCCTTGGCGATGGGCGCCATGGAGAAGTCGGGGTTCTTCTGTCCCTTGGGGCGGCCGAAGTGGCTCATGACGACAAGGGATGCACCCTGCTCGAGGATGTACTTCACCGTAGGAAGCGCAGCCTTGATCCTGGTGTTGTCCGTGACGACGCCGTTCTTGAGGGGAACGTTGAAATCGACGCGGATGAGGACTCTCTTGCCTTTCAGATCGGCTTCGTTGATTGTATTGAGCTTCATGTTTAATTTTACCTCTCTACTGAAAGGGCCCGCCTTTTGATCGGCAGGCCCTGTTGGATTATTCCGGGCTTACGCCGGCAGATTCCATCGATGGCTGGTCTCAGCCGTTGACGCTCTTCATGTAGGTGATGAGGTCGAGGACCTTGTTGGAGTAGCCGATCTCGTTGTCATACCAGGAGACGACCTTCACGAAGGTGTCGGTAAGTGCGATGCCGGCCTTCGCGTCGAAGATGGAGGTCCTGGTGTCGCCGAGGAAGTCGGAGGAGACGACAGCATCTTCGGTGTAGCCGAGAATGCCCTTGAGCTCGCCCTCGCTTGCCTCCTTCATGGCAGCGCAGATCTCGGAATACTTTGCAGGCTTTGCAAGGTTGACAGTGAGGTCGACGACGGAGACGTCAAGTGTCGGGACTCTCATGGACATGCCGGTGAGCTTGCCGTTGAGGGAAGGAATGACCTTTCCGACAGCCTTTGCAGCTCCGGTGGAGGAAGGAATGATGTTGCCGCTGGCAGCACGTCCGCCTCTCCAGTCCTTCATGGAAGGTCCGTCGACCGTCTTCTGGGTTGCAGTGGTGGAGTGGACAGTCGTCATGAGACCGTCGACGATGCCGAACTTGTCGTTGAGGACCTTGGCGATAGGAGCAAGGCAGTTCGTGGTGCAGGAAGCATTGGAGACGAACTGGGTTCCCTTGACATAGGTCTTCTCGTTGACACCTACGACGAACATCGGCGTGTCGTCCTTGGAAGGAGCGGACATGACGACGTACTTGGCACCTGCGTTGATGTGGGCCTGAGCCTTCTCCTTGGTAAGGAAGAGACCGGTGGACTCGACGACATACTCGGCACCTACCTGATCCCATGCGAGCTCGTTGGGGTCCTTGCATGCGGTGACGCGGATGGCCTTGCCGTTGACGATGAGCTGGGACTTCTCGACATCAGCCTCGATCGTGCCATTGAAAGCACCATGCATCGTGTCGTACTTCAGCATGTATGCGAGGTAGTCGACAGGGCAGAGATCGTTGATTCCAACAATCTCGACATCCTTGCGGTCCATAGCCGCGCGGAAGACGAAACGACCGATTCTACCGAAACCGTTAATACCGACTTTCATGATAAATTCTCCTTTGCGTTAGAATTCGTTTTCAATCGATTATGAAGTATAGTCCTAAGGTTTTCGTGCGTCAATGTTCCACCCGGGAAGATGATGCCACTTCAGGTCCTCCGGATCTCCTTCATCTGCACAGTACCCACACCGTCATCGACAGGGATGTCGATTCTGTCCAGAGCGCTTGAGAAGGAGCCTATCGTCATCCAGCCGGAATCCTCGTCGAGGATACGCAACGACAAGTCGGGCCCGACATCATACACGGTCTCGACCGGCTCCTCGTCTTCCATTGTGAACAGGACACGGCTGGCATCTAGGAATATGACCGAGAAGTCCGGGAACTCAGATGCCACGATATCATCAAGGCCCATCTCCTGCATCATTGACAGCACGAGGTCCTTGCCGAGAATCGCGAGCGAGGGATCCTCCAGCATGGCGTATTCGACTGCGAGCTCAATGGTGCTCTCGATGTCGATGACGAACTGGCTGCCGGCGAGAACCGCGGTGTCGACTTCAAGCGTGACGACCTCGTAGGTTCCATCCTCATGCAGGACAAGCCTTCTCCCTCCTGGGATGTCGAACTCCTGATCGAGCGCATATGTCGGCGACAAGAGGACAAGCACGATGAACGCTGTTGCAACGAGTCTCCTGGACATCTCAGGCTCCCTCCCCTGGAATGAATACTATCATCAGCAGGGACATGAGACAATCTTCGGATTCAGAAAGGATACCAGTACTTCACCTTGAAAACGAAGCGCATGACTATGGCAAGGACGAGAACCGCCAGCATGAGGAACACCAGGATCCAGTCGTGAATCCTGAGTGGCCTTGCACGGTACCATGTCCTCTTCTTCATCCTTCCGAATCCACGCAGGACCATTGCGTTGGTTATGATGTCGATCTTGTCCAGAGATGACAGGACAAGAGGCGAGAGCGTCCGTGTGACGGCGTTGATGCGGTCCTTCAGCCTGGCCTTGTCGGACATCTCGACTCCCCTGCACTCCTGCCCGTCCCTGATGTTCTTGTAGTCGGACATGATGACTGGGATGTAGCGGAAGGCCAGGGAGATGGCATAACTGATCTTGTAGCTGATGCACAACCTGTTCAGGGACGAGGCGAACTCGCTTGGCTGTGTGCAGTATATGAAGCTGATGGCTATCGGCGATATCGAGAAGTACTTGAGGACGACTATGAGCAGATACCACAGCGTCTCCAGGGTTATCGCATACCTCACATCCGGCAGGCCGAAGAGTATCGTCCTGGTTCCTATCAGGTCAGGCCCCTGCAGAGGCGAGAACAGATAGATGAAGAATGCGTTCAGGAACACCGACAGAAGCACGAGGACGAGTATGGGCCTGTAGACCTTGACGGGCACCTTGCTCGTGGCAAGCGTACACAGCCCGCACACCAGTGTGATGGCGAGTATCCTAACATCGAATGTCAGCAGACAGATTGCAAGCCAGCTGACGAGGGCAAGGAACTTCGTGACGCCGTTGAGCCTGTGGACCCAGCTGTCGGCGGGGAAGTACTCCACGTTGAACTTCAGCTCCTTGCGTCCTGCCTCCCTCTGCCCCTTCTGCTCTATCCTCTCAACTGGAACCTCCTCCTCGACAAGTTCGCATGTGGGCTCGTCGACGCCTCTCCTATGCCGCTCCTCGACGATGAATGTCTCGATGAAAGAGATCGAATCGCCATGGCTCAGCCCGAGCTTCTTCGAAAGCAGATAGAGGCTCGTCGCCTTGAGATTGGCCCGTCGAAGAAGATCCTCGTCCGCAAAGACCCTGCTGATAGGTTCGTCGGCAAGGATCTGTCCATCGGCGAGGACGATAGAACGGGGAGTATACTCGAGAGCCAGATGCAGATCATGCGTGACGAAAAGAATCGTGACTCCGGTCTTCCTGTTCAACTCCTCCAGGAAGCCCATCATCATCGTGTAGCGTCTGAAATCCTGACCTGCCGTAGGTTCGTCCAGAATCAGGATCTCCGGTTCCATGACCAGGATGGAGGCGATGGTGACCCTCTTCTTCTGTCCATAGCTCAGGGCGCTTACCGGCCATTTGTGGTATGGTGCCAGCGAACAGAGCCTGAGGACCTTCATCACACGCTCCCTGACCTCGTCCTCGGCCATGCCGCGCTGTCTGAGGCCGAAGGCGACCTCGTCGAATATCATGGCATGGCTTATCATGTGGTTGGGATTCTGCATGACATAGCCGATCTTGCGGCTGCGCTCGGCTATGCTGTCGGAACCTGCATCCCTTCCATTGATGGATATGCCGCCGCTGTCAGGTGTCAGAATCCCCGTGAGCAGGCTGGCAAGAGTGCTCTTGCCGGCTCCGTTCTTGCCGAGAATCGAGACCATCTCGCCCTTGCGTATCCTGAAGGATATTCCATTGAGCGCATTGCGCTTCCCGTCATATGAATAGGTGACATCCTTGAACTCGAGGGCGGTCTCGTTTTCGCTGAGCTCCAGATTGCGTCGTCTGGAACTGAACCACTTCATCAGATCGTCCCTGTATGGAGCGATGTCGAGAGAATCGAAGGAGGCGATGTCCTCATCATGCGTGAAGTCGCATCCCGCGTTGCGCAGCGCCGAGACATACAGCGGCTCTCTCGTGCCCTTCTCCACCAGGATCCCTGACTGGAGAACATGGGCGGGGGTGTCGTCCATGACGATCCGGCCCTCGTCGACAAGGACGATCCTGTCGACCGGGCGGTGGAGGACATCCTCCACCCTGTGCTCGATTATGATGACAGTCTTGCCGGTCTTCCTGTGAAGATCATCGATCAGTTCGATTGCAAGCTCGCCTGTGGCAGGATCGAGCGCTGCAAGCGGTTCGTCGAACAGGAGCACGGAAACATCGTCCACTAGGACGCCCGAGAGTGCAACCCTCTGTTTCTGTCCTCCCGAAACCTGGTCGGGTTTCGAATCCAGGAAATCCTGCATTCCGACCATTGAGGCGACATCACGCACAGCGTCGTGCATCTGTCCGGTGGATACGCACTGGTTCTCGAGGGAGAACGCGATATCCTCGCCGACAGAAAGTCCGACGAACTGGGCGTCGGTGTCCTGAAGGACGGTTCCGACGACCTTGCTGATCTCGTAAATGTCGCTTTCAGTGGTCTGTTTTCCATTGATTCTCAGACTCCCCTTCACGATACCGCCGAGCGAATGTGGAATGAGCCCGTTGATGCAGTTGCCGATAGTGGACTTGCCACTGCCGCTCGCACCGGCGATGAGAATCTTCTCACCGTTCCTGATCGTGAGATTCACGTCATGGATCGTGGGCTCTTTCTGGCTCTTGTACTGGAAGGAGAAGTCCGAGAACTCGATCATCCAGCGCCTCAGGCTTCCTTGTCTTCGCTCAGGCTGATGCTGGAGGAGAACTTCTTCGCGACGAGCAGGAGAAGAGCACTTCCGATGACGGCGATGACGACCGTGTTGGAGACCGTCGTGACCTGCTGCTGGACAAGAGTCTTGGCAAAGGGCTCTGCGTATGCGATGACGTCGAGGATGACCGACACGCCATAGCCGACGAAGTTGGCGACAAGAGCCATGACCGTGTTGATCGCGACTTCCTTCCAGCCGAAGACTCCGTTCTCGAGGCTGTGCTTCGTGATCATCGGATAAAGGCCCATCAGACCTCCCACGATTGCGCTGCCGATCGCCCAGCTGAACCAGATCTGGCCGTAGACGAGGTCGGTGATGCAGTGGCCGATGAAGCCGACGAGAATACCGACCACCGGGCCCCAGATGGCTGCAAAGAGCGAAAGGATCGCCATTGCGGGCTTGAGGTAGGTGTTGGTGAACACGGGCACGGAGAGAAGTCCTCCGAATCCGTAGAGAGCCGCACCGATCGCGATGATGACGACACTCTTGACATAGTTGATGTTCCGATTTGCCATTTCTATCCTCCTAGATAGAGTGATTTCTCATCTTTTCGTAAGACGGATCAGCCAGCCTTCTCCTGTACCGATCCTGTATTCCTGTGCAAAAGACCCCTGATTGACGGCAACGCCGACGTTCAGAAGGCTGTTGATGTAGACAAGTGCATCGCCCTTGGCCACCTCGGTGAAGTTCCGGCACAACTTGAGCTCATAGCCGTAGACTATGCGGCCACGATAGCTGATGGTGACGTCGACATGATCCCCGTAATGGACACCGTATTCCTCGAGCATGGTGTCCTTGATGTTGGTCCACAGAGAACCGTAACGGGTGTCCAGAATATCGATCGAGCCATAGATCGAGCCATCCTTGATGACACTGTCCTGGACATTCAGCATGACAGAATGCGAATCGAGGAGAGGTCCGACCTCGTCGAAGGTGATGATGCCGGAGGCAAGACGGGCTCCTGTGTATGCATAGACGTCACGACCGTGGAACGTGTAGCTCCTCTGGCTGTTCTTGAGCCTGTTCACCGCTTCGGATATCCTGCGTCTCTCGAGGATTCCGATCTCGCGCTCGACATGCGTCAGCGTTCCGTTGTCCGGAGTGACGACGACGTGTCCGCTCTTCGTGATGACGGCGACGGACTCCCTGTCTGATCCGACACCGGGATCGACGACACATACGAAGACGGTTCCGGGAGCCCAGTAGGTCATGGCCTGGATCAGGCGGTAGCTCGCCTCCCATATGTTGAACTGGGGAATCTCGTGAGTGAGGTCCTCGAGCCTGAGGGCGTGGTCGACCTCGTCTGCGACGCCATGCATCGCGCTGACGGCTCCGTCGACGGTTCCGAAATCCGACATGAACACGACTGTGCCCCGCTTCACCCAGGGCATTTCCTTCTTGAGTTCCTCGATTGTCATAACGAACGCTCTTATATCACATTTTCCATGCTTTGCAAAAGCTCCTCCTGCCGGATCAGCATCGGCTCTGATGCAAAGTCGTTGGTCTTGTGGTCCATTCCCCCAAGGTGGAGTACCCCATGGATCAGAAGGCGTACAAGCTCCTCTCGCTCGCCCGCATGGAATTCCCTTGCGTTCTCCGCCATCCTGTCAAGGCAGATCAGGACATCCCCCCATTCCTTCTCGTCGCCGGCGACCACGAAGTCCTCCTGGCAGTCGTCGAGGGCAAAGGTCAGTATGTCGGTCGGAGCGTCGATCCCCCTGTATGTCCTGTTTTCGTCATGGATAGTCTCGGGACTGACGAAGCTGACAGAGAACGTGCCATGGCCGAGGATCCTTGTGGCCACATCGTCAAGGACCTTGCGGACAAAATCCTCAGGTGCCCTCTCCTCGTACTCCGGCTTCTCGTAGATGACATCGTATTCAAGCATTCTCATCATCCTTCGAATACTGGATTCTCATATGGTCGCGTCCGAACGCCTGATGGACGAAGACGCGCTTGATCTTCTCGATCTCGGCCATGGAGAGCATGCAGTCGTCGAGCTGGTTGCCGTTCATCTTGCCCACGAGGATCGAAGTGAAGAGCTTCTCGTAGCGCAGCGTGGTCGGCTTCTTCAGCGTCCTCGACGCGGCTTCGAAGCAGTCGGCAAGCATCACGATTCCAGCCTCCTTTGACTGCGGGATGTCAGATGTGTATCGGAAGTCCTCCTCGTTGACCTGGATCGGGGTCCTGGAGGCTTTGGCCTCCTCGATGGCCTTGTTGTAGAAGAACGAGATTATGTCGTTGCCGTGATGCTGATCGATGATATCCAGGACCTCCTGGGGAAGACCGATCTCCTTGCCCTTCTCCACACCGAGCTTGACATGGCTCTTTATGACCGCGGCGGAAAGCGTGTACTTCATCTCGTCATGGACGTTTGGCCCGCCGGCCTGGTTCTCGATGAAGTATTCGGGATGGTCGGCCTTGCCGATGTCATGATAAAGTCCACCGACCTTTGCAAGCTCGGCGTTGGCGCCGATCTCCTTGGCGGCGTTGTATGCCATGTCGGACACGTTCATCGAATGGTTGTAGGTGCCGATTGCCTGGCTGCGCAGCCTGACCAGGACGGAACTGTCGGTGCTGCTGAGCTCATGTAGGCGGAACACCGTGGGTATGTTGAGGAAATGCTCCAGCAGCGGAAGCAACAGCGAGATCGCCATGTATGTGATCGCGACGTTGACCGTTACCGCAAACACCTCCTGGATGAGGTAGATCAGAGGCTTGTCCTCGATGAAATGGAACGCCAGAGTGATGAAGATGTTCGCAAGCGCCGTATAGAAGCCCTGGTAGATCATGTCCAGTCTGGCGACGGAGAAACGCATCAGCAGCAGCGAGATCTCGATGCTGAAGATCAGGTAGAAGAACGTCATCTGGTCCGTCGACGGCAGGAACAGGATGAAACAAGCATACACGGCTCCACCGAGGAAGCCCACGCGTTTCCGGTTTGTAAGCTGACACATGAGCAGAGGCAGGAACAGGAATGGAAGAACCTGGTCCATCGCACCCTCCATGTGGCGGAAGAAGAACGTCGACAGATAGCTCAGGATCAGCATCAGAGCCATCGTGATCAGGAATATGAACGTGTAGATGCGCACACGGTACTTGCGCTCGATGAAGAAGCAGAGGAAATACAGGGCGACATAGAGGATGACGGCGAAGAAAAGCAGCCGTCCGGTCATCTGCATGAACGACACGTCGACCGTTATTCCGTTGATCCTGGCGATCGTCTGCAGGGCGCGCTCGGTGACTATCGTGTCGTAGCGCAGGATGTAGTCGCCTTCATGGATCTCGGCCATGACCGCCGGGGTGGCGTCCATCGCTGCCTGTCTGAGCTTCTGGGTGGACAGGACATCATAGTGCACATTGGGCTGCACGGTCATGGAGACCAGTTCATACAGCGCGGAGAACGCATCGGCGGTCAGGGCGACGTCGTAGTCACGGAGAAATTCTATGAGACTGTCAGAAAGGTTGTCGGCTGTGACCACATCCCCGATGTCGATCGTCTTCTCCTGGAGCCGGTAGTCGTATGTCGCAGGCAGCTGCGCACAGATGGAATCATAGCCCTCGGAACCGATCTCCACGAGCTCGGCAGTGTCGAAGACCCCGGAATAGGAGAAATAGTCGAGGGCATCGTACATGAGGAGCCTGACGGTTCTGCGCTCGTCATCATCCAGTCCGTTCCAGATCTCGATGAAGGATGAAGGCACGCCATGCCCGGCAAGCGCATCGTCCCCACCCAGAAGGGCCGAGGCGAGAGAATCCGCCCTTGCGTCCATCTCTAGGGAGTCCGCCATCGAATAGCGGAAGCGTGGCAGCACGTTGTGTGCGTTCTGCTCCTTCAGCTCCCTGGTGGCACTCTCGTCCTCGAACGAGATGTCATATGGGGCGACCACGTCCTCGTTCGAGAGCATGCCCGGCTGATAGTCGTACAGCAGCTCGACGGTTATCAGGGAGTTCGACATGCTCAGGATCGGTATGACAAGGCCGAGGATTATGTTCAACAGGAACAGGGCGACAAGGACCATGACGGTCCTCATCGAGTATTTCCCGCTTCCATCGGAAAGCAGCGGACTCGTGCTAATCATTCCAGTCCCTCTCCTCCTCGTCCTGATAGCAGCCGATTATGGCCCTGACAAGACGCGACCTTATGATGTCGGCCGACCTGAATTGTACCACAGCCAGCCCGTCGATGTCATGGAGGATGCCGAGGGCATGTACGAGTCCGCTTTCGGTCTTCCTTGGCAGGTCTATCTGCGTAAGGTCGCCCGTGATGACCGCCTTGCTGTCCTCGCCGAGCCTTGTGAGGAACATCTTCATCTGGCCCTTTGTCGTGTTCTGGGCCTCGTCCAGAAGCACTATGCTCCTGTTGAGAGAGCGACCCCTCATATAGGCAAGCGGGCTTATCTCGATCTGGCCGGCCTCCTCCATTCTCCTGATCTGGGCCGGTGGGATGAAGTATTCCATGGCATCATACAGCGGTTTCAGATACGGATTCAGCTTCTGCGAGAGATCTCCAGGCAGGAAGCCCAGGCTCTCGCCCGCCTCGACGACGGGACGCGTCAGGACCAGTTTCTGCTTTTTTCCGGACAGGACCTGGGACAGGGCGTAAGCAATCGCGAGGAAGGTCTTCCCCGTACCTGCAGGACCGGTCGCGAAGACGACCTGGTTCTCGAACAGGGAGGCGATGTACTCCTTCTGCCTGCGGCTCTTCGGCCAGATGGAATGGGAGGCGACGACGAGATCGTACCGGTTGAGGCCATCCCTGGAATCGTCCTCCAGAGAGTTCCATTCCATGTACAGCTCGTTCTCCGCGAACGGTTCCTGTCTAGACGCGGCCAGTCTGGCCAGGTGCGTGAAGAAGGCGGAGATTCTTGCATCGTCGCTTCCCGTCTGCAGCTGGTTGCCCCTCGTCGTCAGGTCTGTCGAAAGCAGGAACTCCAGATAAGGCAGGTTCGCATCGTTTATGCCGAGGATCTTCGCCATCTCGTTTCCGTCATTGAAGAATATTGTCATCTTGCTCCTTCCGGTCCTAGTCGGAGTACAGACTGTCGGACTGTCGCCATGAACCGTCCCTGCTCGACCAGGTCTGGTCCACCTTGAGGTCCGGAATCGTGTTCCAACGCAGATATATCGCGAAGGTCGGCACCCAGCGGTAGTCCCGTCCAACGCTCTCGAGAGAGGCGGTATACCTCAGATGCAGGTCCCAGTCCCCCATGTAATGCACCAGCTCGATGTCAAATGCCTCCATGTTGAACTGAGTGCTCCCCCTTCCATCCCCGAAGAAGTCGAACGACCTGAGCAGGTCATCCCACAACAGGGTGAACGAGAACCTTCCGTCCTCCAGATAACGATAGAAACCATTGTTCGTCGTTGTCAATGACAGGGACAGGTCCATGAACTCCGCAATCGAGAAGGTCAGGCCAGTTTTGAGACTCAGCGAGGATGAATATGGATTGAGGAAATCGTAGCGCAGTCTTCCGTCAAGCAGCAGGCCGAGGTGTATGCGGTTCTTCCAGGCATGGATGTCGACATCCTTCACGTCGAGATGGAGTTCGAAGTAGTCGGCCTGCAGACCGTCGTCCTCACTGGTGAAGTTGAGCGTGAAGTCCAGATACGGTATCGCCAGCACGCTCCTCAGGCTCTCGACGACATTGCGACGCCCCTTGTCGAACGCATCCCAGTCGAGGTACTGGGTGAACGAGAACCTCCTGTCGGCGGTTCTCAGCGAAAGCGAGGCGTCGAAGCTGAAGGGATCGATGAGACGGCTGCCATCCTCGTTCGCGCTCTCATACAGCCCGCTGAAGCTGAAGGACAGATGGTCGAAGACCAGTGCGAGGGAGAAGTTCACATCCTCGCTCCTGAATCGCCCCTCCTCCTCTTCAAGGAACCTCCAGGCGAAGGAGGCCGTCAGTGGGCCGACCCTGTAGCCGAGACGGGGCTCGAGAGATCCGGACAGAGGCGGAAGAACGTACTTGAGCGAAGGCGTGAACTGTCCGTAGCCGTCGATGTCACCGAAGCTCTTTGAGAATGTCAGCGAATGGGTACGCACGTTGTCCCGGTCGAACCGGTAGAGGGTCTCCGCCGATCCGCCGCCATCCGTGGTCCTCTCGTTTCGCCATCTGTAGAGATAAGTGCTGAACTCGTAGCTTATCCCGATGACGGGAACAGAGGCCTTCGTCGTCGAAAGGAGCGAGAACGTGCTGCGATGCTCCTCGTCGGCGCTCTGGTCGTATTCGTAGCTGTAGGATGGAGAGAGCGACTGCGAGAACGAGAACCACTTGCCCATGACGCCCTCCAGTTCGAGTCTGACTGACGAGTCCGAGCTCAGCTCCTGGTCCTCCGTCTTCCATTCCTCACCACCCTGGTCCAGCTCGAAGCCGTTGTGGAGGCGCTCGGTGATGCTGTATGCAAGCGAGAGCCCCCACTCCTCGTTCGTCGCAAGCGCCTGACGCTTCGGCTCGAGGACGTACATGTCGTAAAGGAGCGGATCGGAGAGCATGAACTGGTCCATGATATCGGGTCTCTCCTCCTCTCCTTTCTCGTCGACGTCCTCGAACTGGAACAGATGGCCGGACATGGTGAATGTGAAGGATGGAAGGGTTATGTCGCTGATGATGTACTTCATCTCGTCGCTGTTCCAGTCAAATGAGGCGTTCGCCCTTATCGAGGAAAGGCGTAGGGTCGACACATAGCTGCTGGTGTACTGTGATGGAAGGTACAGGGATCCTGAAAGCAGTGCCTCGTAGCTGTTCATGATGCTCGAATACGTCGAGGGGAACGTCTGTTCCGCACCGAAGATGGAGTCGATGGAGAAACCGGTCAGCCTGTTGCCGTATGAGCGCAGGACATATGGGTCGGAATACAGCGGCAGCGAGAAGTCGAGGGTGCCGAAGGAAGACGAGAGTCTGGCCTGGTTGACCGAATAGTATCGCAGATTCCCGTCGTAGTAGGAGACATCGGGGGAAAGGACAAGGGCGGTGTTGGAGCCGATCGAGAAGACGTCGGCGGGCTTGATGAGCGTATCGAATCCAAGCAGCATACCGGCGTTCTGGTAGACGTCTGCAAGCAGTGCCAGATAGCTCCCGCTCTCCATGGCCCAGCGGGCGAAATCGCCTTGCGGCTCACCTTCCTCGTAGTAGAGACCGTTGGACACCATGGGCCCGTCTGACTCGCTGCGGAGAATCGAGGCGAAGGAGCTCTCCTCTGCGTCGTCGAATCCCGGGTACGAGCCGAACACCTCGGTCGTCGTGGAGACGAACATGCCCCTGTCCGATCTGAAGCCGAAGGCCGGGTTGATCACGAGCCTGCTGCCAGGATAGAAGAAGGCCGGGATATACAGCAGAGGCACCCTTCCTATCGACAGATAGGCGTTGGTCATGAACATGTCCCCGCCTTCGAGCAGGGCCAGGTTCTCGGCGGTTATCGAGGAATAGGCGGTATCCGGATTCGATGTCAGATAGCCGTTGGAGAAGAACATGCCGTCGTCCTGGCTGCGGTAGTTGAGAATGTCGCCGGTGGTGTAGAACGTGACCTGCTCGTCCTCGTTGTTCGTCCTCTGGGTGGTCGTGGTCCCCCCTGATACCACAAGGTCGCCAGAATCGTAGAGGTAGGTCACGATGTCGGCGCTTATGTTCTCCATGCCGCTCTTCTCGTCGCCGTCCCTGTATGTCACTCCTCCGTAGGCGGTCAGCCGTCCGGCCTCGGGATCGAGAATCATCCTCTGCGATTCCAGCGTCCTGCCCGTCTCGTCCCCCTCCAGCGTGAACGACACCTCGACATCCCCTGAGAGCATGACGAGTCCTGATTGGGTGACGTCCATGTTGTCCGCGTGGACTATCTCGAGCGAATAACCGCCCTCCTCCTCGACGACCTCGTCAAGGATGTCCCCTTCGCCCAGCTGCTCGAGAAGAGCGCTGCGCAGTGTCGATGCAGACAGGCCGGTATCCATACCTCTGACCTCGGCCATCGAGATGATCGTATCGTCATCGGCATTCCTGATGAAATGGGCCGCCTCGCCCTCCGCCTGCAAGGCGGAAAGACACATGACAAGGATGATCGTCAGGACAGCCGGTCTTCTCATCGTCCGAGATATCTCCTGATGAACTGTCCGGTGTAGCTTCCCTCGACACGGCTGACCTCCTCAGGCGTTCCGGTGGCGACGATGCGCCCGCCTTCGTCACCGCCTTCCGGCCCGAGGTCGATCAGATAGTCGGAAGACTTTATGACATCCAGATTGTGTTCGATGAGAATGACGCTGTTGCCCTGGTCGACGAGCCTGTCGAGCACTTCGAGAAGCTTCTTCACATCGGCGAAGTGCAGTCCTGTGGTAGGCTCGTCGAGGACATAGAGAGTACGTCCGGTGGACCTGCGGCTCAGCTCCAGCGACAGCTTGATGCGCTGCGCCTCGCCTCCCGAGAGCGTCAGGGCGCTCTGTCCGAGACGGATGTAGTCCAGTCCGACGCTCATCAGCGTCTCGAGCTTCGTGCGGATCGAATTGACAGGGGCGAAGAACTCGACGGCTTCGGCGACGGTCATGTCGAGCACATCCGCGATGTTCTTCCCCTTGTACTGAACAAGCAGCGTCTCCTTGTTGAAGCGCTTGCCATGGCAAACGTCACAGGTCACATACACGTCGGGAAGGAAGTGCATCTCGATCTTGAGCGTCCCGTCACCCTGGCAGTTCTCGCACCGGCCTCCGACCACATTGAACGAGAAGCGTGATGCGGTGAAGCCGCGGGCCTTGGATTCCGGCAGCTTTGCGAACAACTCCCTGATTGCGGTGAAGAAGCCGACATAGGTCGCCGGATTAGAGCGTGGTGTGCGTCCGATCGGGCTCTGGTCTATGTTGATGATCTTGTCGATGTTCTCTATGCCGCGTACTTCCCTGAAGCCGGAGAGCTCCACCTTCTTCTTGCGGGTTATGCTGTCCTCCACTGCAGGGATGAGGATCTCGTTCAGCAGCGTGGACTTGCCGCTTCCCGACACGCCGGTTATGGTGACGAGTTTTCCCAGAGGGATCTTCACGTCGATGTCCTTGAGGTTGTTCCTGTTGCAGCCGAGCACCTCGATGAAATGGCCATTGCCCTTTCGTCTGGTCTTTGGAACCTCGATCTTCAACCTTCCGCTGAGGAAGGCGCCCGTGATGGAGTCTGGATTGCCCTCGATCTGGGCGGGTGTCCCCTGTGCCGTGATGTATCCGCCCCTCTCTCCTGCTCCGGGACCCAGATCGATGACATGGTCCGCACTGCGTATCGTGTCCTCGTCATGCTCCACGACGATGACGGTGTTGCCGAGGTTGCGAAGATTCACAAGAGTGTCGATGAGCTTGGAGTTGTCCCTCTGATGAAGGCCGATCGACGGCTCGTCGAGGACGTAGAGGACCCCGGACAGAGCGCTGCCTATCTGCGTGGCAAGGCGTATGCGCTGCGCCTCTCCTCCGGAAAGCGTCGAACTGGCCCTGTTGAGCGTAAGATAGCCGAGCCCGACGTTCATCAGAAAGCGCAGCCTTGAACGGATCTCCTTCATGATCTGGAAGCTTATCTCCTTCTCGGTATCCGTCAGTAAGAGGTTGTCGAAGAACTCGATGGAATCCTTGACGCTCTTGCTCGTCAGCTCCCAGATGCCGATTCCACCCACCTTGACCGACAGTGCCTCCCTTCTCAGCCTCTGACCATGGCATGAAGGACATTCATGGGAATGGCGCAGCTGCTCGTACATCCACTTCATGGCGAAGGACTGGGTCTCCATGTAGCGTCTTTCGAGCTCGACCAGGATGCCGGGGTACTGTTCCTTCTTCTTGAAGGAGGCGGTGCCCTTGCGGTTCTCGTATCTTATGTCGAGAAGCCGGCCGCCACCGTACAGGAGGACCTTCTTGGCCTCGGACGGCCAGTCCTCCAGGGGTGTGTCGAGACTGAAGCCATATGCCTCGGAAAGGGCGACGATCCAGGCATGACTGACCTTGGCATCGGGGGAATGCGTGACGATCGCACCCTCGTTGTAGCTCTTCGACGGGTCCGGGATGATCTTGTGGATGTCGAACTCGCTCTTGACACCAAGGCCGTTGCAGTCCGGGCACGCACCATAGGGATTGTTGAACGAGAACAGTCTCGGCTCGAGATCCGGCACGGTGATGCCGCAGAACGGACACGAGTTGCGCTCGCTGAAGAAATCCTTCCGTCCCTCGCCTACGTATTCGACCTCGACAAGGCCGTCGCTCATGCCGGTCGCCTTCTCGATCGCATCCGCAAGACGCGCCCTGTCGCTCCTTCTCAGGATGAGACGGTCCACGACGATCGAGATCGTATGCTTGTACTGCTTGTCCAATACCGGAATCTCATCGTCGAGCATATAGCTCTTCCCATCGACGACGACACGGGTGTAGCCGGCCTGGAGCGCATCGGTGAAGACCTTCTTGAACTCGCCCTTCCTGCCCATGGCTACGGGAGACAGCACGATGAGACGGCCACCCTCCTCATGGGTGAAGATCGTGTCGATGATCTGGTCCACCGACATCTCGGAGATCTCCCTGCCGCATTCGGGACAGTGCACATGGCCGATGCGTGCATATAGGAGTCTGTAATAGTCGTAGATCTCCGTGACGGTTCCGACGGTAGAGCGCGGATTGCGCTGTGTCGAACGCTGTTCGATCGCGATTGCAGGTGACAGTCCGTCGATCGAATCGACATCCGGCTTCTCGAGCCGTCCCAGGAACTGTCTGGCGTATGCAGACAGCGATTCGACATAACGCCTCTGGCCTTCGGCGAATATCGTATCGAAGGCAAGAGACGACTTGCCCGAACCCGACAGCCCGCTGATCACGACCAGCGAGTTCTTCGGAATCGTGACGTCTATGTTCTTGAGATTGTGTTCCCTTGCACCTTTTATGACTATGTTGTCGTTCATCTTTCAATAGCGAAGGCCCTAGAGCCTGTCGATGAGGGCGAACAGCTCGTCCTCTCCGTCGGCCACGTCGACATCCTTGTACAGCTGGCCCTGGTAGTATAGGAAGACCTTGTTTCCGATTCCCGTTATGGCGACGTCGGCGTTCTTCGCCTCGCCCGGTCCGTTGACCTGGCAGCCCATGATCGCGACCGTGATGTCCTTGTCAAGCGCGAGAAGCCGGTTCTCGACCCTGGCAAGAAACGCCTGCGAGTCGAAGCTGTGACGGCCGCAGCGCGGGCAGGAGACGATGCGCACTCCACCTTTCCTGAAGCCCATGGAGCGCAGTATCTCGACACCGGCATGCACCTCGTCCTCGATGCTGCCGGTGATGGAGACCCGCATCGTGTCTCCTATGTGCCTGTCGAACAGACGCGAGAAGGCATAGGTGCTCCGTATGCATGAGGAGACGATGCCGCCGGCCTCGGTCACTCCCAGATGGATCGGAACATCGCACTGGCTGGCAAGCTTCTCGTTGGCCGAGATCGTCGTCTCTATATCGGAGCTCTTGAGGGAGACCACTGTGTCGTCGAAGCCCCACCCTTCGAACCACGAGAGATATTCAAGGGCGGACGAGACCATGACATCGTCCCTGCTCTCGCCTTCATGACCTCGGGGAAGAGATCCGGAGTTCAGGCCTATGCGGATTGCAACGCCATGGTCCGCCGCACACCTCACGACCTCCTCGGTCTTCCACTTCGCACCGATGTTGCCCGGATTTATCCTGACCTTGTCGGCACCGGCCTCGATGGCCTCGATCGCCATGCGATGGTCGAAATGGATGTCGGCGACTACCGGCATCACATTCGCCGCACATATCCTGGCGAAGTTCTCCCTATCACGCGAGGAGACATATGAGAAGCGGATCAGGTCGCAGCCCATGGCCTTGAGAAGCCTCATGCGGTGGACGACCTGGTCCACATCGCACTCCGCGATCTGGCTGTCATACATCGTCTGGATCGCGATCGGATTTCGTCCTCCGATCTCAAGCGAACCTATTCTGACCGTCTTTCTGCTGAACATCGCATCTACTCCAGAGCATATCTGCGGCATCTGCCGTCGCATCTGACGACGAAGCGCTCCCCGGGAAGGAAGAGCGCGAAACGTCCCTCGCCTATCCTGACGACTCCCGTGACGTCGTTGGATGCATCGGCCTCCCTCCATCCGGTGGCGACACTCGCACTGCCGTCCTGGGGGATGAAGAGAGTGCACATACGTTCATCGACGTCGAAGCCGTCCATGTCGGCCGCATATGAGTACCGGAGGCCATCCAGAGAAGAGACGGAGGCCACAAGATTCCGGTATAGGGAAAGCCTGTCGATGGTATCGATTATCATGACGGGTCAATTCTAAAGAAAGTGCGCATGCTGTGCAAATGGTGCCTCGCCGCTTTTGGACAGTAGAATACGGGCAAATGGATACATGCATCGCGGTTGGTATGGGCCCCGACATCCATATCCATCATCTTTCGCAGGTGCAAGGAGAATTCCGCTCGGCTGGCATCGACAGTAGGCGGCTTGCCGGAATCGGCATGCGAAGACAATGCATTTTGAGATGTCTTGAACGATTTTGCCATTTCCAACCCTTTGCGCTTTTCCTTGTCATGCCATTTGTAATATGTTAGTTCTTGAATGTCTGTAGACATGACTGGAGGTTTACAACCCATATGAAAGACTACCTCATGACGTCGGAGGAGGTCCTCAGAAGCCAGAAGTCTGGCGAGAGCGGACTGTCGTCCACCGAAGCGGCATCGCGTCTTGAGCGCGACGGCAGGAACAAGCTTGCCGAAGCCAAGAAGGACTCCATGCTCAAGAAGTTCTTCGACGAGCTCAAGGAGCCGATGCTCATCATCCTGATGATAGCAGCCGTACTGTCTGTCATCACCAGCCTCGCTGCAGGCGAGGTCGAGTTCACTGACGCGATCATCATTCTCGTCGTCGTCCTTCTCAACGCCATCCTCGGCGTCCTGCAGGAAAGCAAGGCCGAGAAGGCGATCGAGGCGCTCCAGCAGATGAGTGCGGCGACCAGCAAGGTCATCAGGGACGGAAAGCAGCTTACGGTCCACTCCGAGGAGCTTGTCGTCGGTGACATCGTCGTCCTCGAAGCAGGAGATGCTGTCCCTGCCGATGGAAGAATCATCGAATGCGCCTCGATGAAGATCGAGGAGGCGGCCCTCACCGGCGAATCCGTACCTGTCGACAAGCAGGTCGAGAAGCTGTATTCAGCCGACGACCAGGATGTTCCGCTTGGTGACAGGAAGAACATGGTCTACATGGGCTCCACCGTCGTCTACGGCAGAGGAAAGGCTGTCATCACCGGCACCGGCATGAACACCGAGATGGGCAAGATCGCCTCTGCGATAAGCGAGGCCAAGGAGGAGCTCACTCCATTGCAGATCAAGCTCAACCAGCTGTCGAAGATCCTCACCTACCTCGTGCTCGGAATCTGTGTCGTGATCTTCGCGATCGACCTGATCAGGATGTACATCACGGACGGTGCGGTCACGTTCGCCGGAACCCTCGACACGTTCATGGTCGCCATCAGCCTTGCAGTCGCCGCCATCCCTGAGGGCCTTGCCGCCGTCGTGACCATCGTCCTGTCGATCGGCGTGACCAAGATGAGCAGAAACAATGCGATCATCAGGAAGCTGACCGCCGTCGAGACGCTTGGATGTACACAGGTCATCTGCTCCGACAAGACGGGAACGCTCACCCAGAACAGGATGACGGTCGTCGACAGCTGGTCGGATGACGAGACCCTGCTGGCACGCGCCATGAGCCTGTGCTGCGACAGCAGACTGGACGAGAACGGCAACGCCATCGGTGAGCCGACAGAATGCGCACTGGTCAACTACGCATACAAGCTCGGCATCAACAAGAACGACCTGGAGGCATCCACCTTCAGAAGAGTCGGCGAGGCTCCGTTCGACTCCTCCAGAAAGATGATGTCCACCGTCCATACCGATGACGGTGGCGAGGACTTCGTCCAGTACACCAAGGGCGCTCCAGACGAGATTCTGAAGAAGTGCACATCGATCCTCAAGGAAGGAAAGGTGCAGCCGATCACGGACAAGGACAGGGAGGAGATCCTCGCAAAGAACAAGGAGTTCGCCGACAGGGCGCTCCGCGTTCTGGCCGCATCCTACCGCGACTGGGAGGTCGAACCTGTCAACTATGATGCGAAGTACATCGAGGAGAACCTCACCTTCATCGGTCTGGTCGGCATGATCGACCCGATCCGCCCCGAGGTCAAGGTCGCCGTCGAGGAATGCAAGAGTGCCGGTATCCATGTCGTCATGATCACCGGTGACCACAAGGACACCGCGGTCGCAATCGCCAAGGACCTCGGCATCATCCAGAGCGCGGACGAGGCCACCACCGGAAGCACGCTGGACGACATGAGCGACGAGGAGCTCGACAGGATGATCGAGCACTACTCCGTCTACGCCCGCGTCCAGCCCGAGCACAAGGTGCGCATAGTCCAGGCATGGAAGAGGAAGGGCCGTGTCACGGCGATGACTGGAGACGGCGTAAACGATGCTCCGTCCATCAAGAACGCCGACATCGGCGTCGGAATGGGCATCACAGGCACAGACGTCACGAAGAACGTCGCGGACATGGTCCTTGCTGACGACAACTTCGCGACAATCGTCACCGCCGTCGCCGAAGGAAGGAAGATCTACGACAACATCCGCAAGGCCATCCAGTTCCTGCTGGGCTCCAACATGGCCGAGGTCATCTCGATCTTCGTCTCCTCCGTCATGGGCTTCACGATTCTCCGTCCGTCCCACCTGCTGTGGATCAACCTGATCACGGACTGCTTCCCCGCCATCGGTCTTGGCATGGAGAAGGGAGAGGACGACATCATGATGAGACAGCCGCGTCCCAAGAACGAAGGCATCTTCGCAGGCGGACTTGGTGTCAACTGCTTCATCCAGGGCTTTGCGGTAAGCATCATCACACTGATCAGCTACTTCGTCGGAGAGTACATCGAGAACGGCGCATTCCATATCATCGACAGCACGGATGGAATGACAATGGCGTTCCTTACGCTCTCGATGGCGGAGCTGTTCCACTCCTTCAACATGAGGAGCCTGGACAAGTCGCTGTTCCACATCAAGGGACACAACAAGTACCTGCTCTACTCCATGCTCGGAAGCTTCGTCCTGACATGCTGCGTCCTATACATCCCATTCCTCAGGGATGCGTTCAACTTCGAGCACATCTCGCTCATGGAGTTCGCAATCGCAATGCTTCTGGCCTTCATGATCATTCCGATCGTCGAGATCCAGAAGCTCATCCAGAGGACTGTCGCAAAGAGAAGGAACAGCTGAGGAAAGACCTGGACTTCAGGATATCCAGAACCGGCGGTGACCATCATCGCCGGTTCCTATTTTTCCGAAAGCTTGTAGAAGGATTGCGTCTCGCACGAGACAAGGCGATCTGGTAATATCGTCTACATGGGAGAGAGAAGACATGCAGCATTTCCTTTCATTCGGCGAGATACTGTTCGACTGCTTCCCGGATGGCAGACATGTACTGGGAGGCGCTCCGTTGAACGTCGCCTTTCACATGGCATGCCTCGGCCTCTCCTCCTCGATCATCTCCGCCGTCGGTGATGACGAGCTGGGAAGACAGGCCATGAAGGAAGTGGAGGACGCCGGCATCGACACCTCGTTCATCTCCGTGCTCGAGGACGCCCGGACCGGACGGGCCGACATAGTCCTTGAATCAGGCGATGCCCGATACACGTTCAACGCTCCTGCCGCATGGGACCGGATTCCATTGCCCGACAGACTGCCGAAACATGTCGATTGCATCTATTTCGGATCGCTTGCGCAGAGGGACGGATGCAGCAGAAACACTCTCAAGGAACTTCTGGATACCGTCAAGGCCGATCTGGTGTTCTTCGACGTCAACATGCGCAAGGACTTCTACAATGCCGGAATCATCGAATGGTCGCTTCGCAAGGCCGATGTGCTCAAGGTCAACCAGGACGAGCTACCTGTGATCTGCCGCCTGCTGGACAAAGACAAGGAAGAGCTTGTCAAGGACTATGGGCTGAAGATCCTGCTGGTCACAAGAGGCGCGGATGGATCCCAGGCGGTTCTGGCCGACGGAACGATCCACCATCAGAAGCCGTCTGCCCATGAGGTTGTCGACAGCGTAGGCGCCGGAGACAGTCTCTCGGCGGGATTCATTGCATCCCTGCTCAGAAACGGAGACCCGGCAAGAGCCCTCAGGGTCGGCACGATGCTTGCAGACTACGTCATCACCAGACGTGGAGCCACGCCACGCTATTCCCCTGCACTGCTCGAGCAGCTGGGAAAGGAAGGAATCCTCTGAAAAGGACGAGGCCCGTGACTCTGGATGCCACGGGCCGAAGACAATTGGTCTACCGATGGATCAGAGGTCATCGACAAGTGCGGTGCTCTTCGCATAGGCGGTGCTCCTGGCCTCGAAGAAATCCGTCTTGACCATGTTTGCATTCGAATACAGGGAGACCCAGGCAAGGTCCTCGCTCTCCTTCTCGTAACCGGGATAGAGCACCTCATAGCCCAGGCTGGTCCATCTCTGGTTGCCCAGATACCTGATGTAAGTCGTGACCAGGTCCCTGTTGAGACCCGGCACTTCATCCCCGATGACGTAATGACCCCAGTCGATCTCCATCTGGACTCCGGTCATGATCATCTGACGGTAGACTTCGACCTTGTCAGGCGTGAACAGCTCCGGGTTCTCCTGCTTGAGCTCGAGGATCATGTTCCTGAAAAGCCACAGATGGGTGTTCTCGTCACGGTTGATGTATCTTATCTCCTGGCTCGATCCAGGCATCTTGCCGTTGCGCGCAAGGTTGTAGAAGAACATGAATCCCGAATAGAAGTAGATTCCTTCCAGGATGTAGTTGGCGACCAGCACCTTGACCAGGTGCTCCTTGTCGCGGTTGAAGAGGAAGTCGTTGTAGCAGTCTCCGATGAACGTGTTCCTCCTCAGCAGATGCTCGTCGGTCTTCCAGGCATAGAGGATCTCGTCCCTCTTCTCAGGCGAGCAGATCGTGTCCAGCATGTAGGAATACGCCTGTGAGTGGATGCACTCCTGAAAGGTCTGGATATGTAGACAGAGGTTCACCTCGTTGGCTGTGACATACGAACTGATGTTCGGCAGGTTCGCCGACTGGAGCGAATCCAGGAACACCAGAAAGGAGAGTATCTTGTCATACGCCCTCCTCTCCGAATTCAGGAGACGCGGGTAGTCCTTCAGATCCTGAGCCAGGTTGATCTCCTCGGGAATCCAGAAGTTGTTCATGGCCTGCCGGTACCAGTCATTGGTCCACTGGTACTTGAGGTTGTTGAAGTCGTTCAGGTTCGTGGTGTTGCCGCCGATCATGCGTCTCATGCGGACATCGGTGTCGCCGTCCGGATTGAACAGCATCTTCTCCTTGAGTATCTCGCTCATATCATCTCCTTAGGACGAACAGGACTCGCACTCCTCCACTTCAAGCGCCTTGCTCCTGGTGTAGTAGAGGGACTTCACGCCCTCCTTCCAGGCAAGCAGAAGAAGATCGAGCACCTGTCTCATCGTGTATTCGTTGGTTATGTAGAGGTTCACGGACTGGGCCTGGTCGATGTGCCGGGTCCTCACGCCAGTCGCCCTGAGCGACCAGCTCTGGTCTATTTCATGTGCGTTCCTGTAATACCACCAGGTATCGGGTCCGAGATCGGGAGCGATGCGGGGAAGCATCGCACCCTTCTTCTCCTCATAGAAGAACCGCTTCATCACAGGATCCACTCCGCTGGACGTGCCGGTGATGATGCTTGTGCTGCTGGTGGGAGCGATCGCCATGAGGTAGGCATTTCGCATGCCCTGGCGGGAGACCTTCTCCCTTACCCGGTTCCATTCCTCACCGGTGTAGCCTCTCATGTCGAAGTACTCGCCCGTCTGCCAGTCGCTACCTTCATAGAAGGCATAGGAGCCACGCTGTGCGGCAAGATCGCTGGAGGCCTCGACTGCGGCGCGGTTTATCCTCTCGAAAAGCGCATCGACATACTCCAGATGCTCCTCGCTCTCCCATCGGATCCCCTTTCTGGCCAGCATGTGATGGTAGCCGGAGACGCCCAGGCCGACCGCCCTGTACTGTCTGTTGGTCCGTCTGGCGTATGGAAGTGGATACATGTTCAGGTCGATCACGTTGTCAAGCGTCCTGACGGCAAGGCGTGTGAGGGAGCGCACCTTCTCGTCATCGTCCGTGTCGATGTTTCCCAGCACCAGGGATGCGAGGTTGCAAACGACGAAGTCGCCGGGATATGTGACGCTTACGACCGCCTCCCTGCCATCGACATCCTCGACGCTGATGGTGCCTGTCTCGATCGGCTTCATGTTCTGGGCGATCTCGGTGCACAGATTTGACGAATAGATCATTCCGCAATGCCTGTTGGGATTCGCCCTGTTGACATGGTCACGGTTGAAGACGAAAGGGGTTCCGGTCTCGACGGCGCTCTTGATGATGAGCCTGACCAGGTCCTTCACCACCATGCTACGCTTGCTGATGCGGTTGTCGGCGACACACTCGAGATAACGACGCTCCCACTCCTCTCCATAGAAGTCCTCGAGGTTGTAGCCCTTGACCCGGCTGATCTCATAGGGGCACATCATGTACCACATGCCGTCGATGTCGTTCTCGACCTTCTTCCAGAAGTAGTCCGGGTAGCAGATCGCAGGAAACACGTCATGGGCCTTCATCCTGTCATCGCCGTTGTTTGTCCTGAGATTGAGGAACTCGGGAAGATCCTTGTGCCACACATCCAGATAGACCGCGACTGCACCGCTTCTGACACCGAGCTGGTCGACGGCAACCGCCGTGTCGTTGACCAGGCGGATCCATCTGATGATGCCGCCTGCAGCCCCTTCGAAGCCTCTTATGGCGGAGCCGGCCGCACGGACCTTTCCGAAGTACAGTCCCATGCCGCCTCCGAACTTGGAGACCATGGCGAAGTTGCTGACGGAGCGGTAGATTCCATCCAGACTGTCGGGAACCGTGTCGATGAAGCAGCTTGAGAGCTGATGGAAAGGCTTTCTGGCATTGGAGAGAGTCGGAGTCGCAAGCGAGAGCTCGAGCTTCGAAAGCGCATCGTAGAGCTCCCGGACCAGGCCCATCCTCACTTCCCTCCTCTCGTCGATGCACAGATGGAGAGCAATCGACAGATACATCTCCTGCACGAGCTCGAGAGGCACGTTGGAGTGACTTCTGATGACATACCTCTTGATGAGGAGATCGAGTCCGGAATATGTGAACCGTGCATCCCGACCGTCGTCGATGAAGGAATGGGCCTCCTCGATCTCGCTCCTGTCGTATGACTCGAGGATCCTCTTGTAATAAAGCCCTTCACGTGTCAGGTACTCCAGCTTGGTGTAGAAGTCGTCGATATGAAGCTTGGACATCTCTTCCGAGACCTGCTTCCTGAACGAATGATTCAGCAGTCGGGCCGAGATGAACTCCCATTTGGGCTCCTCTGCGCTGGCAAGCTCCACACAGGCCTTCGTGAGGGCCGACAGTCTCTCGTCGATTCCCATCTCGCCGGTGATGAACATGCCGACCTTGTTCGTGAGCTTCGCCAGCGAGTACTCGATCTGGGGATAGTCCTTCTGGATACCCGCAAGTACATTATCAAGTCCTTCATCCCCGACAAGGGAGACCAGCTGACCTCTCTCCTGACGGACATTCGCCCTCTGCTCACGGTAGAGGATATAGGCCTTGGCGGTCTTGTAGTAGCCATAGCCCATGAGAGTCTCCTCGACGATGTCCTGGACCTCCTCTACGCTGATGTCCCCTCTGGATGAGCACTCCTTCACGACGGATGCGACAATGGAGTCAATCTTGTCGTCGCTGGGGAATACGGAGCTCCCCTGGAAGGCCTTCGCAATTGCGCCACGGATCTTGGAGGAGTCGAAGGTCTCGACCCTGCCGTCTCTCTTGGTTATTTCCATATCCAAAATATCCTCAATCGATAATCATTCTCGATAAGACTAAAGGAATTCATGCTGCGATGCAATACTTGCTGACAAAAAAACTGAAAAAGATGACCACACTTGTAGCGTACCGGCTTATAATATTCGACAGGAGGCCACTATATGTCAAACGAAGTGCTCAATGCAATCAGAGAACGCAGAAGTGTCAGAAGCTTTTGCACCAGGCATGTCGAGGACAGTCTGCTTGACCAGATTCTGGAAGCCGGCACATGGGCTGCAAGCGCCATGAACAGGCAGCCTGCGAAGATCGTATGCGTCACAAGAGAGGAGGACCGCAGACAGCTTTCAAGGATGAACGCAGCCGTTATGGGCAGCGACAAGGATCCATATTACGGAGCACCCTGCATCATCATCGTTCTTGTCGACAGCGCAAGTGCAACCGGACGTGAGGACGGTTCCCTTGTCCTTGGCAACATGATGCTCGCCGCGCATTCTCTCGGTCTCGGCTCATGCTGGATCAACAGGGAACGCGAGATGTTCGCCACAGACGAAGGAAAGGCCCTGCTGAAGAAGTGGGGGATAAAGGAGGATCTCACCGGAGTCGGAGCGCTTGCACTCGGCTATTCGGCCGCGCCACACGATGCGGGAAAGCCGAGAAAAAGCGACTACATCGTCAAGGTCGAATAGCCAGGCAGACGCAATCAAGTCAAGGTGTCGATGAAGCGCATCAGGTTGTCCATCGTAAGGGCGAGATCCTTCTCCGCCCTCGCCTTCGCCTCTTCATACGGCACGGCGACACGATTGATTGAGAAGATGCCGCTCACACCTTCATCGTAGATGCAGGCGATATCGTCCCCGATGTCGCCGACTATCGCAATCACAGGGATGCCAAGACGTTTGGCCTTGTGTGCGACCCCTACGACAACCTTTCCACGCAAAGACTGGTCGTCCAGCCTCCCCTCACCTGTGAAGACCATATCGGCATCACGGGCAACGGAGTCGAATCCAGTCACATCCAGGACAGTCTCGATGCCACTATGCAGATGGGCGCCAAGGAATGCAAGCATGCCGCCGCCCATTCCCCCGGCCGCACCGCTTCCCGGAATGCTCTGAAGATCTGCTCCAAGCTCCGTCCTGACAAGCGAGGCCAGATGGACAAGAGCGCAATCAAGCCGCTTGACCATCGCATCGTCGGCGCCCTTCTGCGGCCCGTAGACGCATGCAGCGCCGGATGCACCATGGAATGGATTGTCGACATCGCACATTGCGATGATCTCGGCATCCTTGACACATGAATCAAGTCCACTGATATCGATATGGGTGACTTTCTCCAGAGTATCACCGACTGGAATGAACGACCTGCCGTCACTGTCAAGGAATCTGACTCCACATGCTGCCGCGGCTCCGCATCCGGCATCGTTGGTCGCACTTCCACCAAGTCCCAAGATTATTCTCTTCGCCCCGCGTCGTGCGGCATGGACGATGAGCTCGCCCACACCAAAAGTCGAAGTCCTCGACGGGTCGAGACGATTCACGGCAAGAGGAAGCCCTGCGGCAGCTGACATCTCGATGACTGCCGTTCCATCAGGAAGCATGCCATAGAAGCTCTCGATCAAATCGCCCCATGGGCCTTGGACTTCGAGAGGAATCCTCTCTCCTCCGACGGCTGTCAGGAATGCATCGACAGTACCTTCTCCTCCATCAGCCACGGGGATGGAGACCACTGTGCATCCAGGATAGTGACGGAGAACCGCATCTCTCATGATTTCGATGATCCGCCTGCTTGACATGGTCCCCTTGAAGGAATCGGGGACGAGCACGACTTTCCTCAACTCCAGCCTCCTCGCTCATGACGATTCTACACCATCGGGAGGAAATGATGATATGGAAACATGAGTGAAGTTCATATTGGGATAAATGTCTTAAAGCGTCCTTCCATTCATATCGGTTTCTGCAAAACCATCATTCTTCCAAGCCTACAAGTTCCAGCGAAAACGTCCTTTCTTTTCATTTCAAGCTCTTCGTATAACGACATTTTGGATAGGCTGAACAGCCAAGAAAGGAAACTCCAGCATTAGGACCGCTCCTCGCAGTACGTACTACAAGAGGTGCCCCGCAGCGCGGACACAATCCATTGTCCAATCTTTCCTGCCTCTTTGAAACACATTGTCTCACATTCTCGACATGTTCTGATTTCTCTACATCTACAATTGATGCAATTATGGTCTGGTAGATTCCATCAACTTCTTCACTGCTCAGCGAACCAGCAAACCGTGCATCGATTCTCTCAATGACTTTTCCAAGATTGCAGAAGTGTGCAATGAACACGTCATCGTCTTCATATGAGAGTGCCTTGAATTCAGCATCGTCACTGAAGACAACAATCGAATACACAGGACAATTGTAGTTTCCAAGGATTCTTCTGATGCATCGGATATGAGAAGCATTCTGCTTGATGGGATTATAAAACCGGTTCTTTATCGACTCTCCTCGGTATCCAGTAGTAAGAACCTGAGTCCAGTATTGGTTCTTCTCGTTGGCAAATATCCAGCCACTATAGTTTTTCACCTCGACGACATAAATCCCACTTTCTGCGATAATGACATGATCAATCTGGCAGGTTCCACTATCAGGCCAGGAAAGTATCAGATCGTTCAGCAAATGGTTATCCGAGCAAAATCTTACGCGGGACAGTATCCTGGCAACACGTCGCTCTCCCCTATCTCCCTTGCTCTCGGCAGAACTGAATCCAAATAAAGCATGCCGGATATTCCGTCTTGCTCGGCCACGCAATCTTCTCAATGGATTATTGAACAAGGAAAAGAGTCTCATATGTTCCATCTTTGCTAATAATGATATACCCAAATTTCAGGAAACACATTTCAACATAGGGTTGTTATTATTTCATTTCCTCAAATCAAAGCCGTTAAGACACCCCTGCCAAGAAGTATATTTACGCAGTTGGTTCACATTAATGAAGTAGTTGGAAACCGAATCCGCGTTTTTTTTCAATTTCGATTTCACCTTGCCTTTTTCCCTTGACGGGGGGGGCAAATCCCCTAGCCTTGAAGAGCCTGGATGATACCAAAGCCATCCAGAGATACCAGAAAAGAGAGGGAAAAGATGAAAAAGACATTCATTGTCATCGCAATGCTTCTGCTCGTATTCGCAATATCATGCGATGGAGACAATCCTGCACCGGGAGACACGCCGTCAACATCAGTGCCAGTGATTCCGGAATCTGCACCTGACACCTTCACTGAAGTACCTGAAGATCAGAGGGCTGCCTTCGTCTCGACTGCGCTTGGATTATTCCCGGCTGTATTCCAGGAAGAGGATGTGATGAAGATCATGAGCAGTGACACTGGTGGTTCTAACGAGACAGGTACCGTTTCCGCAGTATCCAAACAGTCAGGGGATCAGATGACCGTCAATTTCACCTTCAACGGCTTCAAGATAACCAAGCTTGCAGAACAAGCGGGTATGGCTGTAACACTCTGGGGTGGCTACAACACCACAGGCAATATAGATGCTGAAGACATGTCAAAGAATACCGCCTCTTTCAACCTCGTCATTCAGCTCAGCGGAGAGGGATTTCCAGAAGGCACATATCACATGAGCGGAAACTTCTCACCTGCTAACGAGTCAATGACAATCTACCTGAACGGAGATCCTGTGACCTCGACCATGCCCCCCAGCAGCAATGTCTAATATTCCAAGCCATGACCAGCTTGCATCGACAGCCCTGTCTCAGGGCTGTCGCTTTTTTGTTACATGGTCCCGTTGATCTCGTTTATCCTTCCTACCGACTCCTCGACCTTCACGCCACCGGGCACCGCCATCCACAGTCCACGGATGGGAAGTTCGTAGCACATCTGTCTGAAGGCCCTGTCATGCTCGCTGTCACTGGGGAAATCCCTGTCGATCGCATCGGCCACAGGACCGAGCACCGCCCTTCCTCCAGGCGTCTTCAAGGCATCCTTCAGCATCGTATCCATATCCACCTTGCCTGTATTCCTGACGAGCGGCAGAGGACCGTCGAACAGGCTCTCGAAGTCATCGATGTCACCGCGGACATGAGGCGTCGTCGTGCCATCTACATGAAGGACCCCCTTCAGCCTGATATCCCTGGAGGAGGCACCGATTCCTATCTCGTACTCGCCCTCCTCCACCAGGAACGCCTTGTCGACGACATCGTAGTATGTGAAGGAATCACGCGTGAGCGGGATTGATACACGCCTCTTCTCCCCAGAGCGGAGAAACACCTTTCTGAAGCCTCTCAGCTCCCTGAGGGGCCTCGGTATGCGCGAATCCGGCAGGCCGACATACAGCTGGGCGATCTCGCTTCCGTCGACTGAACCCGTGTTCTCCAGCGTGAATACCACATGATCTGCATGGATCTCAAGATCCGAATATGCGAATGTCGTATAGCTTCTGCCATAGCCGAACTCGTATGCAACCGGCATGGCCTTCCTGTCGTAGTACCTGTAGCCGGCGAATATGCTCTCCCTGTACAGCACGTCCAACTCATCAGTGGAGAAGTTTCCATAGGACGGAGTGTCCTCAAGCCTCAGGGGAAACGTCTCGGCAAGCTTGCCGGAAGGATTCACTCTGCCCCTGAGCACATCTGCGACGGCAGACCCGAGGGCCTGTCCCCCGAGGTAGCACATGAGAAGGGCATCCACCCTCCTGCTGAACGGAAGGATCACAGGGGCACCCGCCAGGACCAGAACCACCACATGACAGCCGGCATCGAGAAGCGCATCCACCAGCCGAAGCTGACCATTCGGCAGGTCCATGTCCCTTCTGTCGAAGCCTTCAGCCTCGTACGAGTCGGGAAGTCCTACGACGACGATGGAGGCATCCTTGTCTCTGCCCGTCTCGATTGCTTCGGCTATCAGCTGATCGGAGGTCTCTCCAGTAACTGGATCATAACCTTCGGCGTAATCGAACATCGAAAGGGCGTCTCTAATCGTGTCCAGCCTTGTAGGATTGATTCTGCTGGAACCGGCACCCTGGTAGCGTATCCTGTCGGCCAGAGAGCCTATGAGTGCATACCTGCCGTCCTTTTCAAGTGGCAGACGTCCATTGTTCTCCAGCAGCACGAACGATGAAGAGGCGGCTCTTCTTGCCACGTCATGATGTGCATCCTTGTCGTATGGCCTCTTGACGACGCCTGAGGCCTTGAGAAGCAGGGAAACGATCCGCTTCACGCACATGTCGAGATCCGCCATCGACAGAGTTCCATCTTCTATGGCGGCCCTTACCTTCTCCGCATTCTCCTCGGCAGGTCCAGGCATCTCGAGATCCAGTCCGGCCCTGATTGCATCGACCCTCTCGCTCATTGCACCCCAGTCGGACATCACCAAGCCATCGAAGCCCCATTCGTCACGCAGGACATCCGTGAGCAGCCATCTGTTCACCGAGGAGTATATGCCGTCGACTCTGTTATATGAGCACATCACGGTCGAAGGATGCCCCTCCTTGACCGCAATCTCGAACTCCTTCAGATAGATCTCCCTCAATGCCCTTTCGTCGACGACGGAATTGCCCGACATGCGCATTCGCTCCTGGCTGTTCGCGGCGAAGTGCTTCAGACTTGTTCCTATACCGGTCCTCTCCACTCCTCTGATGAAAGACGCCCCCATCTTGCCGGACAGGTACGGGTCCTCGCTGTAGTACTCGAAGCATCTTCCACAAAGAGGAGATCGTTTCATGTTGACTCCCGGACCGAGCACGACGGCTACATCCTCGGCGATGCACTCCTCACCAAGCGCCTGTCCCACCATGTACGGAACCTCCTCGTCCCAGCTGGATGCCATAAGACATGCAGGAGGATAGCATGTCGCAGGAACCGATTCCTGCTGACCGAGGTTGTCGGATCCTTCCATCTGCTTTCTCAGTCCATGGGGACCGTCGGTGATCATGACTGGAGAAAGCCCTGCAGAGGGGACACCCGAAATGTGCCAGGCATCCTTTCCAGCTATGAGTGCGAGCTTTTCATCAAGGCTCATCTGTTCAACCATCTCGTCAACGCTCTTCATCTGTAATCATCTCCTTCATAATCCGAGTCTCTCATACAGCTCATCCGGTGCATCGTTCTTCCCCATGTCCCGCCTGATCTCGTCCTGGAAACGTGAGACGAGATCCTCATCGTCGACAGGGCGCTCCTGATCCGGATCCGCTTCAAGATCATAGAGGGCACTGACGAACGAGGTCGTGTCCCCCATGCGGTCTCTGGCCTCGATCCTCATCACTCTACAGCCCTTCGTGAAGCTGAAGGGACCTGCAAGCTCCACATTCCCAAGTTCGTCTGGAGAGAACATCCGCCTCATGTGCGTAGGCATCAGCGTGTATTCGTATACAGACATCTCCGGGTTTCGGGCCGAGTGCATGTAGAGATGGCGGCCATCCGTCGCACATACCTGACTTCCATGGTAGCCGAAAACGGCCATGCCTCTTGTCCCACCCTTGCCTTCTATCACCGTTTCCAGATCGACTCCAAGCATATCAGGTGTCTTGTCCAATCCGAACAGGGCGAGTATGGTCGGAGCGATGTCCATGAGCTGGACCAGGTCCTCACGTCTCTGCCCACAGGAATCGGGATGCCTTGGATCGTATATGAAAAGCGGCGTACGGCTTATCTCGGTGAACATCGGCATTTCCGTCTTGCCCCACCATCCATGCTCGCCTAGAAGGAATCCATGGTCCGTCGCGACGATGAGCATCGTGTCCTTCCACAGGCCATACCGGTCGAATGCATCCAGCACATGGCCAAGATACCGGTCGCACTTGCTCACCAGGGCCGCGTATTCATACCTCACGTGCCGTACGGTCTCTTCATCCTCGCCGACTCTGGCGTATGGCGGCCAGTCGAAGTCGGCCTCATCGTCGCCGATGAAACCATATGGATACAGTGCCTTGTCGGATGGAAGCGAATAGAATGGCTCATGCGGATCGAACGTCTCGATCTGAAGGAACCAGTCGTCCTTTCCATGATTGCGCTCGATGAATGCAAGGCCTTCCCGGAATGTGATGCTCTGGCAGGTGTTCTCCTCGCTGGTCATTGCAAGCCGGTTCATCGCATCGTGCTTCATCAGCGGACCCGGGTCTTTGAGATTCCTCCTGCCTTCGTAGACCGTTCTACGCGAGTATGTGACGCCGAGGTCGGCATGCCACCTGTCTCCTTCCTGGCCTCGTACCGCCTGCCATGACGAATACCTGTTGTGGTAAGTGCATCCGCCGTCCTCCCAGTAGTGCTGATGGTCGCTGACCAGATGAGAATAGATTCCGTTTTTTTTGAGGATTTCGGGAAACGAATCGTCGAACGGCTCCATCGGTCCCCAGCTCCTGTGATAGAAGTTGGGTCTTCCGCTTTGAAGCTCGCGACGAGCCGGCATGCAGGGCATCGAGCCTACCCAGCTCTGGTCGAAAACCACAGAGTGTCTTGCCAGTCTGTCGAAGTTCGGTGTGATCGTCCAAGCGCATCCATATGGAGCAAGATAGTCCCTTCTAAGCGTGTCATACATGACAAGAACGCACTTCATAGCTCATCCTTCATCATCTTCACCGAGCAGCGTGGAACGAACGCGGTCTCGAATTCCATTCTACAGCCATCGCCTTGCACCTTGCCATTGAGCATGTCGAAGAGCATGGTCGCGGCATGGCCTCCCATTGCAGTCGAAGGGACCACTCTGGCCGTGTATCCCGGATAGATATCCCGATGTGCATCCTCGCTGTTCTCCGTGACGATGACCGAAAGATCGTCAGGCACCCTGATTCCGCGTCCGGGAAGAAGTGAAAGCAGGACAGGCAGGTCCTCGCTGTCCAGATTCGTCATTGCCGTATATGGTCCGTCGACCACGTGTTTCGAAAGCACCTGCCCAAGCTGGTCTGCAATATTTCCCCCATTCATCTCGAGTGCAAGCACATCAATGCCCGGGCATGTACGTTGCGCCTGATCCAGCACCTTCCTCACATATTCCCCATGTGCCGCACTGTGAAGCAGAACGATATGGTCATGTCCACGTTCATGGAGGTATACGAGGTTGTCGAGAGTGTAGTCTTCGTATTTCGCATAAACGCTTGCTCCGCCTTCAGCCGCATGCCTCCCTACATGGCAGAATGGTATGCCGTTCCGCTCGAGGACTTTCAACGAGTCGATCAATCTCTCCGTCGTAGGCGGAAGAGCGAACAGAAGCGCATCGACTCTCCTCTCGAGAGCAGCTGAAATGAAGGCAGGTCTTTCATCGCCATGCACTTCATCACAGATCAGGACAAGTGAACATCCGTTTTCCATGACAACCGATGCTGCGCCTCTGAGAAATCCCAGCTCGAACACCCCTAGCGATGCCGACGGCACGACAAGAGCGACCATTGCTGACTTGCGTCTTCTCAGAGCACGTCCGAACTGGCTTGGCGCATAATCGTAGAACGCCATGGCCTCGGCCACCCTCGCCTTCTTGTCATCATCCACTCTTGCCGAACCGTTCATGACTCTCGAGACCGTCGATATCGAGACGCCTGCCCTGTCTGCAATTTCCCTTATGGAAGCCATCCAAACCTCTTGAAAACGTTTTCATAAGCTATTCTAGCATTTCATCCCGATGAAAACAATCATTAGTCTTCATTGGATATGACTGGAGGATGAGGAACATATGGCCTCATCCTCCACATCGGCGTAGGCATTCATCTTCAGCACTCGAAGGTCTTTGCATCCTCGAACTCGTCAAGGATCACCTTTTCCGGTTCCGGAGTCATGAGCGAGACGATTACGATCATCATGCTGGAGACCAGGAAGGCTGGAAGCAGTTCATATATCCCGAACACGCCACCAAGGGGCTTGACGAGGTAGTTCCAGATGAAGACCATCGCCCCACCCGAGAGCATTCCTGCGATTGCTCCTGCCCTAGTGGTCCTCCTCCAGAAAAGAGAGAAGAGCATCAGCGGGCCGAACGTCGCTCCGAATCCCGCCCAGGCGAAGCTAACGATCGTGAAGATGACGCTGTCCTCGTCAAGGGCGATCAGCGCTCCGATGAGTGCGATGACGACAAGGGTGATCCTGGAGACGACCATGACCTGGGAGTCGTTCGCCTTTCTATGAAGCACGCCCTGGAAGAGGTTCTTCGAGAATGCGGAGGCGGCAATCAGCAGATAGGAGTCCGAAGAGCTTATCGTCGCGGCCAGTATGCCAGCCATCACGAGCCCGGCAAGAAGAGGATGCATCAGCGTGGAGGCGAGAAGAGAGAATATGTTCTCGGCATCGGCCTTTGTGGCGAACGTGGTCGGTTCAAGCGCTCTGCCGACAAGACCGATGGTCACGGCGGCAAGAAGAGATACTAGAACCCAGACCGTCGCGATCCTTCTGGAAGACACGAGCTCGTCAGCTTTCCTGATCGCCATGAAGCGAAGCAGGACCTGGGGCATGCCGAAGTAGCCAAGCCCCCAGGCCATCATCGAGACGACGGAAAGCAGCGGATAGCCCAAGGCGGAGCCGAAGACCGGTGCACCCTCCACGACGACCTGCCGCCCCGCTCCGTCAAGCACGGGATCCGCGATCTGGAAGAACTCTAGGAAACCTGGTATGGCCTTCAGGTTCTCGATGACAGCCCCCAGGCCTCCTGCATTGACCGTACCCATGACAAGAACCACGACAAGGGCGAAGACCATGACGATCGCTTGCATGAAATCGCTGGCGCTCTCGGCAAGGAATCCACCGAGGAAAGTGTATATGACGACCAGGGCTACACCGCACAGCATCATCAGACGATAGTCGGCACCGAAGATCGACGAGAACAGCTTGCCACATGTGACGAAGCAGCTTGCGGCATACACGCAGAAGAACACGAGAATGAAGGCGGAGGCGATCGTCAGGATGACCTTGCCCTTCTCATGGAAGCGGTTGCTGAAGAAATCCGGTATCGTGATCGAGTTGCCCGCAACATGCGAATAGCGACGAAGCCTTTTCGCAACGATTAGCCAGTTGATGTATGTACCCAGTGCCAGCCCCGTCGCGGTCCAGAACGCATCGGCGATGCCGCACCAGTAGGCGACGCCAGGCAGACCCATCAGCAGCCAGCCCGACATGTCCGATGCCTCGGCGCTGAAGGCGGCGACCCAGGGACCGAGCGAACGGCCTCCAAGATAATAGTTCTCGGAGTTCTGGTTTGCGCGTTTGGCAAAGTACACCCCGATTCCGATGACGATGCAGATATACAACGACATCGATATGAGCATCTGTGCAGAAGAACTG
Organism: uncultured Spirochaetales bacterium; assembly: GCA_949285785.1. Lineage (GTDB taxonomy): Bacteria > Spirochaetota > Spirochaetia > Sphaerochaetales > Sphaerochaetaceae > Bullifex. The sequence goes on from CASEAG010000028.1 coordinate 93,367, forward strand.
CTCATTTCATCCCCCTGTATGAAAAAAATCCAGTCCATGTGCATATGACTGGACCGTCAACGTTCACAAGGCCTGCATTCCACAGGTGGAAACAGGCCTCGTGATCGGATTGTGGGCAGGAAGAGCCCTGCCCGCCTTGAAGACTAGTTGAGAAGTAGCATGCAGAAGACCAGCGAGAACAGGGCGACCGTCTCGACGATACCGATGACGATGAAGTAGTTCGCGGTTCCCTTTCCCGTCGTTGCAAGAGCATCACAGCTTGCGACGGCGACCTTGCCCTGCATGAATGCGGAGAAGCCGATCGCCGCACCGCCGAAGATGCCGACGCACAGGGCCATGAGCCAGTTGCCGGTCTCCTGGAAGGCCGAGCGGATGAAGTTCATCAGCAGGAAGCCGTAGATTGTCTGCGTAAGGGGCGCACCGGCGAAGGCGACCATGATGAACGATGCAGGGCGTCCCTCGGCGAAGCACTTCTTCCATCCGCCGACAGCCGCCTGCGAGGCGATTCCACTTCCGATTCCAGAGCCGAGCGCGGAAAGGCAGAGCGCGCAGGCCATTCCAAGATAAGCCAGATTTGTCATTTTACAACTCCTTGTTCTGATTCAGTTTTGTCGACCGTTTCTCTGAACGGATCGTATTTGTATCCTGTCCACTCCATACCGAGCTGACCGGAGAACTCCAACAGATTGAGCCTGACGCCATGCACGATGACGCTGAGCAGGCCCATGACTATGTTCAGCACAGTTCCCAGGACGACTATGACGGCGCCGAAGACGGGACCGGCCATATCGGCCATGCTGTTGAAGGACTGCGCTATCGCGAGAGATGCCATTCCGACTGCAAACAGTCTGATGTAGCTCATGATGTTGCTGAAGCAGCTGACCGTATCGAGGAAGCTGGTGAAGAAGCCTCCCAGTCCGGACTTCAGACCTGCACCGAAGCTCTTGCCCGGCTCCTGGCTGCCGAACACGACCACCAGGAAGAAGCCAATCGCGACACCGATGACGACAACGGTGAAGTTGACACTGGCTCCGATGACAAGATACAGCGCCATCATGTACAGCACACATACATCGATGAGCCAGCCGATATCCCCCAGAAGAGACAGGTCCCTGACCCTGAACTTGCTGATGACGTTCAGCACGCAGGCAAGGCCGAGCTGGGTCGCACCGAGTATGAAGCACAGCTGCATGACCGCGTTCTGGGCATAGACCGACTCGATTCCGTACAGCTCCATCGAATAGTTGCATATCGACGGTATGATGAACAGCTGCAGGAACGGGAGCTTCTCGAGCACGGCAAGAGAACCGAACCAGGTTCCCGTCACCGCACCGTAGATAATCGTCGTGACGCTCAGCACATATAGGAGTATGTTGGCATCCGAGCACTTCTTCGCCCTGACGTTCATCACGACTGAGATAAGCAGGAAGATCAGGCCGTATCCGGCATCTCCTATGATCATCGCGAAAAAGATCGAGAAGAAGAGCAGGAACCATGACGATATGTCATACTCCCTGTATCCGGGAACAGTGCCGAGTATGTCGTAGATCGGCTGGATAATCCTGATGAGCCCTTTGTACTTCAGCTGGGTCGGCGGATCCTCGTCATCCGACACGTCATCCATCAGGTAAGCCCATCCGTTCTCCTTTGCCAGACTCCTGAAGTCGTCGCACCTGTCCTCGGGGAGGTAGCCGGAGATGAAGACGATCCTGCCCTGTTCATCGCGGCTTGTGGCCTTGACGCGTTCGAACATCGAGGCCTCCTCCAGTCTCTTCACCTCCAGCCTGAAGGCGTCAGAATACTTCGCGGCATCGCAAAGCGCCCTGCCGGCTTCGCCTATCGTCCTCTCGAGTTCGGCGAGACGACTTCTGAGCTCGGACAGGGATGCCTGGGGCAGAGTGAACTCCCTTGCCGCGAAACGTGATGGAAGCCGTGAGCCGAGCACCGCTATGGCCTTCATCCTGTTGACGTCCCTCAACGTGACGAACACCACACTCCCGTCTTCACGAATCGCATCGAGTACGCTGCCGTCCACCGTGTAGAAGAAGAATGCATAGCCGTCACCTGCCAACGCCTTCACGGACTCGGGATCGAAGTCCCCCCAGGGTTCGACGCGTGAGATCTCGCCAGACAGCCTGAGATGCTCATCCTCGGCCGCCTTGCGGTCCGAAATCGCCTTCTCGAGGTCACAGACAAGTGAATCAAGCGCCTGCCCATCAAGCCTCTCCTGCTTCACTCCTCTTGCACTTTTTCCGGCCTCGTCAGCGACGGCGTTCATCACGCTCATCAGGGAATGGATCTTCACAGCGATCCCGTCGCTCTCGGGACATGACCTTGTCAGCTGACTTATATGAATGATGCCGGCATGTCTGAGCGCCAGGAGCATCTCCTGTCTCTTCTTCGCCTGTGCCACGATCGTGACGCTCTTCATTGGTTCTATCATCGTCACATCTCCTTCACAAGCTTCTTCTTGGCGATCTTGCCACGGACGACTGCGCTCGTGTCCTGATCACCAAGATATATCGAGATCCTGCGGATGTTCTCCTTCGCCTCGGGGATCTTGACCTTCTCGAAGAGGTTGACCCTCTGGCTCGTGGTACGCAGTTCCTTTCCGAGCAGGTCCATCTGCTCCTGCAACGTCTTGATCATGGCATCATAGCGGCAGCAGTCCTTGAGCGCCACGATGCCCTTGTCGACCCACAAGGGGTAGTCGTAAAGGCTGTAGGGCACATCCTTGAACGTGAGGTCCTCGAATACCGGGATCTCCACGCCGGCGATGTTGCCCCTTCCCTTGACTATGGTATCGATCGAGACGAGCGAGAGGATGGACCGGTCGCCCAGAAGCGGATTCTCGCCATAGACCGCAATCCAGGAATCGAGGGAGTCGATCAGCTTCCGCTGCTGTCTCCTGTACTCCTCTACCTGGGCCTCGATCTGACGGATGCATATCTGGAGCTGCTGCTTCTTCAGCTGCAGCGTCGGCAGATAGCGGTTGAACTGCTTCAGGGCATCCTTCTGCTTCTTCTGCTCGTTCTTCGTCAGCTTAACGGCCATACGCCATCACTCCTTGGGCCAGTAGCGCTCGATGAGCTCGGTCTTCAGGCCGGTCTCGTTCTTCTCGAAGCATTCGGCCAGAATCCTCCAGCCAAGATCGAGGGCCTCTTCGAGCGGGATGTTGACGGAAAGGTCCATCAGCTTCGTCTCGAACAGGGATCCGTACCTCAGCAACTTCTCGTCCCAGTCGCTCATCATGAATCCCATCGACTTCTTCTCGACGGTGTCCTTGTAGGCCGCATACAGCTTGATCATGGCATCCATGAGAGACCTGTGGTCATCGCGGGTGCTGGAGTTGACCTGCTGCTTGAGACGTGACAGCGAACCGAACGGCTCGATATGCCCGTTGCGCAGATAGAACTGTCCTTCAGTGATGTAACCGGTGTTATCGGGTACCGGATGAGTGACGTCATCTCCCGGCATCGTCGTGACGGCGAGAATGGTCAGAGAACCGGCATCGGCGAAGTCGACGGCCTTCTCGTAGCGTGAAGCCAATGTCGAATACAGGTCGCCGGGGTAGCCTCTGTTCGAAGGCACCTGGTCCATGGTTATGGCCATCTCCTTCTGGGCATCGCAGTAGTTGGTCATGTCGGTCAGCAGGCACAGCACGCGCTTTCCATCGACCGCGAAGCGTTCGGCGACGGCAAGTGCCAGATCCGGTACCAGCGTGCATTCGACCGTGGGGTCGCTTGCGGTATGGATGAACATGATCGTCCTGGACATGGCGCCGCTCTTCTCCAGAGTGTTCTTGAAGAAGAGGTAGTCGTCGTACTTGAGTCCCATGCCGCCAAGCACGATGAGATCGACCTCGGCCTGCATCGCGATGCGGGCCAGAAGCTGGTTGTACGGCTCTCCGGAGACGGAGAAGATGGGCAGCTTCTGGCTTTCGACAAGCGTGTTGAACATGTCGATCATCGGAATACCGGTCCTGACCATCTTCCTGGGGATGATCCTCCTGGACGGATTGACCGAAGGTCCGGCGATCTCGATCATGTTCTCGTCCAGCTCCGGCCCGTTGTCACGGGGCTTGCCGGAGCCGTCGAACACGCGCCCAAGAAGGGCGTCGGTGTAGCTGACCTGAAGCGGATGGCCCAGAAAGCGAACGCTGTCGCCCGTACTGACACCCTGCGTTCCGGAGAACACCTGGAGGGAGACCTTGTCCCCGTCCAGCTTTATGACGTTCGCATAGCTCTTTCCCGTGCCCGTCGTCACTTCGGCCAGGTCGCTGTTCCTCACTCCCGTCGAACGTACCGTGATGACGTTTCCGACAATGCTGTCAATCTTCGTATATACCTTCTGCATGGCCTATGCCCTCACCTTCTGTCTGTACGTATTCACCAGGGCTTCCCTGTACTGCGCGAACCTCTCGTCGTCCAGCGCGATGCCGTTCCAGTCGAGGAAGGCCTGGCGCAGCTGGTTGAAGAAGACTCTGGCATCGCTCTTGGATGCGATGTCGTAGTCGCTCATGAGAATGTCGTACAGGATGTCGAAGCTCTCTCTCTGACGATCCGGGACCACGGCGAAGTCGACGGGATCGAACGAGTTCTGCTGCAGATAGACGGCATCAAGCAGCTCGCCTTTCTGATAGACGATGTAGTCCTCGAGACTGGTGCCCTCCTCTCCCACGACCTTCATCATCTGATTGACCTCGTTGCCATGTGAAAGGATCTCATAAGCCTTCGTCACCTTGTCCTGGTCGATGATTCCCGTGTACTTTGACCAGGAGTCGAGCGGATCGATCGCAGGATACTTTCTTGCATCGGAGCGCTCCCTGGACAGTCCATGGAAGGCGCCGACGACCTTCAGCGTCGCCTGCGTGACGGGCTCCTCGAAGTTTCCGCCTGCCGGAGAGACCGTGCCTCCGATCGTCACGGAGGCGATGGTGCCGTCCTTAAGGCGCACCTTTCCCGCCCTCTCGTAGAACTCGGCGATCCTGGATTCGAGGTATGCCGGGAAGGCCTCCTCACCTGGAATCTCCTCGAGACGTCCGCTCATCTCCCTCATGGCCTGTGCCCAGCGGGATGTCGAATCGGCAAGCAGCAGGACGTCAAGCCCCATGTTCCTGTAGTACTCCGCCAGAGTCGCTGCGGTGTAGACCGAGGCCTCTCTGGCCGCAACGGGCATCGATGAGGTGTTGCAGATTATGATCGTGCGCTCCATGAGCGAACGTCCCGTCCTGGGGTCGACCAGCTCGGGGAACTCCTTGAGGACCTCGACGACCTCTCCGGCACGCTCGCCGCAGGCCGCGATGATGACGATGTCGACATCGGCGTTGCGGCTGGTCAGGTGCTGGAGCACCGTCTTGCCTGCTCCGAAGGGACCGGGTGTGCAGTAGGTTCCACCCTTGGCGACGGGAAGGAATGTGTCGATGATGCGGATCTTCGTCACCATCGGCTCGTCAGGCATCAGCCTCTCCTCATAGCATCCGATCGCCTTCTTCACAGGCCAGTCGAAGACCATGGAAAGACTCTTCTTCTGCCTGCCGTCGCTGATGACGGCGATCTCGCTTCTGACGTTGTATGTACCATCCGGGACGATCGACTCGACCTTCCACTGTCCTTGCAGGCCGAAGGGCACCATGATGTGATGTGTGAAGGAGCCTTCGGGAACCGTACCCAGCGTATCTCCCGCAACCACGATGTCACCGGCCTTGGCGACTGCCGTGAAAGGCCAGTCGCGATCCGGAATCGCGTCCAGATAGACACCGCGCTGCAGGAAGTTGCCGCACTTGTCCGCAAGCTCCGGAAGCGGGTTCTGAAGACCATCGTAGACCTGGCTGAGAAGCCCGGGGCCGAGCTCAACGGAAAGCAGCTCGCCGGAGAACTCGACCTCGTCTCCCACGCCGACACCCGTCGTCATCTCGTACACCTGCATGGATGCGACGCCGTCGCTGATCCTGATGACCTCGCTCTTGAGCCGGGTGTCCCCGACCTTTATGTAGGCGACCTCGTTCTTGACTATGTCGCCTTCGAATCGGACGTTGACCATGTTGCCGTTGACGCTGACCACATGTCCCTTCTTCTGTGCCATATATGTCCCCTTATTCGAATATTTCCCTTCTCAGCTGACCGAAGAGCGAGTCGAACTCCGCCCTTCCCCTTTCCCTGGTGAAAGCGTTGCGCCGGGCAAGCAGCTGGAGCTTGAGCGCATAGCTTATCAGGAAGGTCAGATCCCATTCATGGCCGAAGCCGATGTTCCTGTCCAGATAGTCGAAGTAAAGCGAGAGCAGTATCCTCTCGCCCTCGAGCGGATCGGCCTCCATCACCGCCTTCTTCACAGCCGATGTGACCATGGCGTCCTTCTCGCCGTCGTTGACGTACTCGTCACCGCCCATGCCGAGCGCCTGGCTGCGCTGCCAGGCAAGCTCCCTGTTCACCATGCTTCTGAAACGCGTGTAACCCTCGACGAAGTCGTTGCCTTTGACGACATCGTTCGTCAGGGCGACACGGGAAAGGATTCCATAGTCCTTCCTGGAGATGCGTGGCCGGCACATGGCGAGGAAATCCTCCACGGACATGAAGCTCTCGCTGTCGCTTCTTATGGCAGGCAGGGATGGAACGAAATAGTAGTAGTTCGCCATCGCTGAAGCGACCTCAGTCGAAGACCAGCGCCTTGACGGCGTCGCTCAGATAGGGCTTGAGAAGACCGGCCATCTCGTCGGCGGACAGGTCGATGTAGCCGCTTCCATCATTGGACACGAGACGTGCTCCGTCATAACCCGTTCCGACCTTGAGCGCAAGTCCGTTCTTCAGCTTCGATGCCAGAGATGAGGACAGAGAGGAAACGAGTGTCTGGGCATCCTCTCCTGCAATCTCGATCGTGGTATCCTTCAGACCGGCTTCGACGACCGCCGCGACCAGCTTCGCCACAAGATCCTTGTCAAAGGACGAAGCGATCTGCTGCGAGAGTATCTTCGTCAGCTGGTCGTTGATCTCGCCCTTGAGGGAAAGGGCGACGTCCCTGGACGCCTGCACGAGGGACGCCTTTGTGCTCTGCTGTCTGAGCTCGCACTCCTTTGTGGCGTCGTCGATCATCTTCGCCGCGTTCTCGCGGGCCTCCTTGACGATCCTGTCAGCCTCACCCTTCGCCTGGGCGATTATCCTGTCCCTTTCCCGATTGGCCTCATCCAGACCCTCCTTGCGGATGGAATCGACCAGGTCCTGAATCTGCTGTTCCATAAGATCCACCTTCCAGTGAAATTCACATGGCTCCCGTTTTCCAGAGATGCCATACGGCAAAGTATAATCGAAAAAGACAAAAATGAAACCTTGATTGCAAAGAAATTGATATTTCCACATCAGTGTGTACGGATGGGAGGAACGGCTGGAACAAAGGCACACATCCTGAGGAACATGGATGTCATGGGGCAGAGCCTCATCGTACGACCTGACCGCGCACCCGGCCAAGCCGCACACACAAGACTATGAGAGGATGAAGCCGGTCCTGTGGTTCATGGCCGAGTCGACATGGTACTGCCAGCCGACATCGCTGAGCCAGCTGTCTATGCCGCCCACTCCACGCACCGCCGCGGCGATCGTCAGATAGGTCCGTCTGTACGCCGGCAGATCCATCGGATGCCAGGCACTCTCAAGCTCATGGGGAGAGGCTGGAAGGACGGCGAAGTTGAAGGTCCCTCCGTCCACCGCCGAGACCTTGAGATGTCTGTCGCCTGCTCTCATGTCCAGGCAGCTGGTCTCCATGTGCATCCCATAATCCTGTGCCATTGCATATGGACAGGTCGGACAGCCCTCCTGGAAGAAATGGCCACTCCGGCCCCCGTACATCCTGTCGGGATAGGTCTCTCCCGACAGTCCATCCCACTCGTAGGAGTCGATTCTGAACGGAAGAGCGAAGCGCATCCCGCATACCGGCAGCTCCGGAAGACCCGGAACCCCTTCATAGGAGTAGTCCACCCTCACCCCGTCCTGACCTTCGGCAAGGGAATACGTCACCTCGACGCCGGCCTTCGGCTCGGTGCATGTAGCATACTTGAACGTAATCGACATGGCACATGCATGGCGAAGCGGGGAATCCAGCAGCGCATTATTCGAGGGAGCGGTCAGATCCTGACAAGCAAGCCGTGTCCCGTCTATCGTCGCCTCGAACGACACGACATCGCTGAACAGGTCCGCACCCATCCACATCGCGGAGCGCTTCGAGAATCCGTTTCCACGGTCGTTGTCGGTCGTGGCGCGCCAGAAGGAGAGATACGGAACACGGTACAGATACTCCCGGCCCTCCTTCTCCAGGCTGTCAAGTCCGCCCTTGTCATAGGCGAAGATGTAATGCGTGCCGTCGTGGGCCACACCTAGAGATACATCACCAAAGACGATTTCCATACACGGCCTCCACTTCCTGGAATCCAGGCTTCATGTTGCGCTCGGCGTCGACTATGCCGTTGCAGCTGAACTCGTAGTCGCTGCGCTTCTCTGCGAAATCGCCACCATAGGCGAGATAGCGCTCACCAGTGGCCTCGTCGGTCCTGTAGAGGGCCTGGTCGATGAAGTCCCAGATATATCCGCCGACGTAGCCCAGGTACTCGTCGAACAGGTCGTCGTACTCCTTGAGGCCACCCAGGCTGTTTCCCATCGAGTGCATGTATTCGCAAAGCAGGAACGGCTTGCTCCCATCCTTCTCCAAGTACTTGCGCACACGCTGTGGGGGAGCATACATCTGGCTCTCCACATCGCTGACCGAGCTTTTCATCTCCGGTCTGTGGAACACGCCCTCGTAATGCACGAGACGGCCGTCGTCGACGCACTTGTAATAGTCGTTCATCGCCTGGATGCACTCTCCGCACCAGCTCTCGTTGCCCAGAGACCAGAAGATGATGGACGTATGGTTCTTCAACAGCTCGAAGTTCGAGACGCAGCGGTCCAAGACGAGGTCCTTCCACTCGGGTCTGTCGCCGGGCACGTTCCAGCTCGGCTCCACAGCACTGTTCTTCTGCCATGAGCCATGGCTCTCCATGTTCGTCTCCGCCATGACGTAGATGCCTGCCTCGTCGCACATGGAATACCACTCCACCCTGTCCGGATAGTGGCAGGTGCGAACGCTGTTGCATCTTGCCTGCCGTATGAGGTCGATGTCCCTATGCATGTCGTCGAGGGTTATCGAACGCCCGCCTGATGGAGACCATTCATGTCTGTTCACCCCGCAGATGACAAGCCGGTGGTAGTTGTACATCACCATCCCGTTCTCGACCTCTATATGGTTGAAGCCGATCCTGTAGGGGATGTATTCGACCACATCGCCGGCGGCGTCGTATACGGTGATCGAGAAGTCGTACAGCTTCGGGGCCCTGTAATGGTACTGTCCCACGAATGGTATGGAGAAGACTTCGCTCTGCCAGGAGGTGACGGAGGCATCGAGATCCAACGACCCCGATACAAGGTCCCCGAGCCGGTATTCGAGTCTTCCCCTGAATGACGGGTCGCCATATGAGAGCCTGAGTCTCAGCGAGAACGTACCCGACTCGTCCCTCATCAGGTCGGTCTTCGCCCACATGTCGTCCACATGGCAGGAAGGGATGCTGTACAGGTAGACGGGGCGGAAGATGCCCGAGAAGCGGAAGAAGTCCTGGTCCTCGATCCAGCTGGCCTTGCTCCTCTTGTAGACCTCGACGCAGAGCCTGTTGCCACGTTCACGAACCAGGTCGGTGATCTCGAACTCGCTGGGGGTGAAGCTGTCCTCGGCATAGCCGACGAACCGTCCGTTGAGATAGACGTACATCGCGCACTCGACGCCGTCGAAGCGCAGGATGATGCGCTGCCCCGCCATCCTTGCAGGCAGGTCGAAGCGCCTGATGTACTGGCTGACCGGGTTGTCGTGCGGCACCATCGGCGGGCGGAGCATCTCCCTCCCCTCCCAAGGGTACATCGTGTTTATGTACTGCACCTGTCCATGTCCCTGGAGCTCGACATGGCCCGGCACCTGGATCTTCCCGATCCTCCTGCTTCGGAAGCCCGGGAGGTGGAAGTCCTTCTCCCTCTCCTCCGGCGTCGCCGACCAGATGAAGTCCCACTGCCCGTCGAGACTGTGGAAGAAGGATGAGCGGCCGCGCTCCGCCTCCTTCCTGTCACGATAGTGCACATGGTCGCTGTGAGCATCACGCCTGTTCACCCTGAAGACAGCAGGGTCTGATAGCCAGCCAAGATCCGGATTCATCGAAAGACTCCTTACGGATTCGATGATACAGGCTGAAACCAGACGAATTCAAGAACGGGAGACACTGGAAGGCATGTTCACATTCATCCCGTTTGCGGATATCCTCTGCATGAGGCGGATGGACGGATGAGCTGCGGAGTCTACAGGATATACAATCTCAAGACGGATATGACCTATCTCGGCGTGAGCGACGACGTGGAGAACGTCGCAGCGAAGGAGCGCTTCAGCCTGGACCTGGGCATGCATCCGTGCCCAAGTCTACAGGAAGACTACACGAAGACCGGATTGGAGCTTTTCGTCATCGAGGTCATGGCGACATGTCCCCAGGATGAACTGGAGACATGCCGTGACGAGGTCCGCATGCGGCTCGAGTCTACCGGTTGCCGCTTCTATCCTCTCTGATCAGTTCTCTCAGGCCTTCTATCGCGACCTTTATCGCAGGAGTCGTGTCATGGAGCTTCGGATTGTCCATGCCCAGCTTCTCCCTTTCCTGGTTGCCTACGACGAAGAAGGCGCTTCCCGCCCTTGCCCCCAGACGCGCGGCCACGGTGAACAGCGCGGCGCTCTCCATCTCGCTCGCCAGCACGCCCAGTCTCTTCCAGGCCTCCCACTTGTTCAAAAGTTCGTAGCTGACGGGCATCTCGTCGGGATCGTGCTGTCCATAGAAGCTGTCCTTGCACTGGACTACACCCATGTGGTAGCGCATGCCGAGCTTCATGGCACCCTGCTTCAATGCCATCGCGACATCGAACGAGGCGACTGCAGGGAACTCGATCGGAGCATACTCGCGGCTGGTCCCCTCCATTCTCACGGCACCCGTCGCAATCACGACATCCCCGCCGATGACAGGCAGGGCGATGCCGCCGCAGGTTCCCATCCTGATGAAGGTGTCGCTCCCGCATTTGAACAGCTCCTCCATGGCAATGGAGGCGCTCGGCCCGCCGATGCCGGTGCTGGTGACGCTGACCATCTCGCCATCCAGATGACCTGTGTATGTGACGAACTCCCTGGAGTCGGCCACAGGATGTGCATCATCGAGGTACTGTGCAATCAATGGCACACGCTTGGGATCGCCCGGCAGGATCACATAGCGCCCGACATCCCCCTTCTTCGTGTGCAGATGGTACTGGATCCCCGTACCGTTCATGTAATCAGACATATGTCATCTCCTCATGGAAAACCATAGGATAACACATCGTGTCGACTTGTGGAAAACATTCGTCGAAATCCTTATAATCCCACTTCGTTCAAGGATTCTGAATATGCTCTACATAATCTGCATGGTCACCGGACTGCTGCTCTCGCGCGCCCTCCGGCTCGAACGCATCGCTCGTCCCATAGGCTGGGGCCAGACTGCGGTGACGCTCATACTCATAGCCTGCATGGGCTACAGGCTTGGCAGCAGGCCGGACTTCATCCACGAGCTGTCCTCGATGGGACTGATGAGTCTGCTGTACTGCATCGTCCCCTCGGTCTTCTCGATAGCGCTGGTGTATGTCGTCACGAGATTCCTTCTCAAGGAGAAGAAGAACGGGAGGAACCGCGACTCATGGTGATACTCGCTCTAATCGCCCTCCTGATCGGCACTCTTGCCGGCATGCTTGCGCCACAGAGCGACATGCTGGCCGTCCTGACCGATGCCACCGACATATATCTCGTCGTCCTCATGGTCCTCGTCGGAATCACGATCGGCTTCAACGAAGGTATCGTCGAGAAGCTGAAGAGGCATACGCTGCACATCATAGTGGTTCCGACCTGCATCATAGTCGCGACCATACTCGGCGGCGTCGCCTGCTCCTTCATCTCGGGCTACCCCATGAACATCTCCACGGCGATTGCGGCCGGTCTGGGCTGGTACAGCCTGTCCGGCGTCACGATGACGAACCTGGTAGGAGCACAGATCGGCACGATAACGTTCATGAGCTCGCTGATGAGGGAGATCTTCAGCTTCATGACGATTCCATTCATAAGCCGGTATCTGAACTACTCGAGTGCAATCGCACCGGCCGCGGCGACAAGCGAGGACACGACGCTGGGCATGATGATAAAGTACACGGATGCGGAGCACGTGGTCGTCAGTCTTCTCAACGGGACGATAATCTCCGCAGCGGTGCCATTCCTCATCCCGCTGTGCCTGGCGGTGTTCTGATCAGACTTTTAGCAGGAAACCAATCTTTGGCGGATACGCTGAAACCGGTTTCAGTGAAACTCGATTCAGTGAAACCGGATTCAGCCAAATGCATTACACCGCATGAAACGGCAGTGAACCTATCGGGAACCGGCCCCGGATCACAAGAAGACTCTGTTGTTGAAATCCAGATGTATGCCTAACCACTTCCTGGCAAGGGGAAACCACTGCGAGGCGGATTCATAAGGCATTCCGCTGGCATCGTCGCCCAATGCCATGCCATGCAGTCCATGTTGAAACGCATGGTATTCACACGGTATGCCTGCATCGACCAGCGACGTGTAGAACATCAGCGAATTATGGATATCGACTGCATCATCATCCTGTGTATGCCATATGAATACGGGAGGACACCCATCCTCAACCTGGTTTTCAAGCGAAAAGTAACCTACCCGTTTTTCATCGCCATGGCACAGCGCAATCGTGCTTCCCTCATGGCCATATTCCCCCATTGTGGTCACCGGATAGCAGAGCACGGCACAATCAGGCCGCGAGGCAGCCCCGTAGCGTTTCCAATGACAGCATGAGCAGGCAGCCAGATGCCCTCCGGCTGAAAAGCCCATGACGCCGATTCCGTCTCCTATTCCAAGCTCATCCTTCATGGCCCTGAGTCTGGATATGGCAAGTGCGAGCTCCTCTTCCGGCTCGCTTTCACGAATCGCATCTCCGACACTGTAATGCAGTGAGAAGACATTGTAGCCGGATGCATACAGGGCCGCTACCGCCTCATCCTCCTCCACTATCGACAGGAATGCATACCCGCCTCCAGGACAGACCACGATCGAGGGTCGTACGGAGAATGCCGCAGCCCTGTCCATCGTGTAATCGGGATGAATCATCCCGATCAGCTTCGCACCGGCGTCCCCGATTCCGATTTCCACTTTTCTCATAATATGTTCACCTCAGCCAAGAAGATATTCGATTTCCACCTTTATCGCCTGGTCGTAGTTTCCGAAGTCCTTTCCGAACAGGTTCATCCCTCCGGCATTGTGCCCACCGCTCTCGACACCAAAGGACAGGGAGAAGTAGTAACCCTTTGCAAGATCCAGCGACTCTATCGTATGCGACGAGACCGGGACGCCATCGGCCAATGTGCCGTTCGCATCAACGACTATCGTCTTCAGTTCGCCGTACTGGGTGTTGCTCGTCGACCACCACTGCGGAGTCCTCAGTCCCCGGAATCCACCGTAATCGCCAGCTATCGTGAAGGTGTGCACCTTTTTCCCGTTGAGCTTTATGTAGATGTCTGAAGGCCAGTTGTTGTTATACCCGGGAGCCTCCGAACAGATCTCGAAACTCAGGACAAGTTTCGTGACGTCGTTGGTATGGAACAGCCGGTTCGAAATCCGGTATGTAAGCTCTCCGGACGTGAACCAGAGAAGCTGCGCCTTGTCATGCATCGGATGAAAGAAGACATACGGCTCATCCTCCTGTTCGAAATACCCATCCTGACCTACGATTCCACACGGAGGTACCACATCGACATCGCTGTAGGAGCCAATTGGAATCTCCCATGAGACTGTATTCGTCTTCTGGACCTTGCTCTGGGTGAAGAAATCGAACTGGACAGCCTCGACGAATGCCCCGCAGACCTTGAACGTACCATGCTTTCCCGGCTTCGATGCGACCGAGATCATCCCTGCATCCTTGAGTATGGACACATGCATGCTGATGCTGGAAATCGATACGTTGAGCGCGTGTGCAAGCTCGCTGATCGACATGCTCTTGTGCACGAGGAGCCGGAGTATTCCAAGCCTTACCGGAGAAGCAAGGGCATTGGCCACCTGATATGTCCTGTCGCAGTCCTCAAGATCGCAGAAGATTCTGCCCTTTCCGAAATTGTTCATGTTCCGTCATGTTATCGAAACGGAGAGTTTCATTCCATCGATCTTCATCTCGTCTATGCGGGCGATTCTATGGTCCTGCCCGTCATCGACCTGTCCGGGATCACGCCCGTGGTACACGACATAGCACTTTCCCCCATCGAATATGACGCTGTTGTGCCCAACACCCTCGGCCTTGTCGCAGCTCTTCATCAGCGGATGATAGCCCGTCGCGTCAGGGTACTTCCTCCAATCAAGCGTCCTCAAGTCGGCATCCTCCGCTCCCGATGCCACGCTGTATCCTATGAAATACGTCGGATTCTGGTAGCATGCACCAGAATACATCAGGAAATGCACACCTTCATGATAGAAATAGAATGCACCTTCGATCGTATGCCAGTTCTGCCCCGGTACGAAACGATCTCTCATGAATATCTCTTCGTCGATAGTCGGCACGACCACGGGAACGCTATGCCCCTCGGGCGTATATGGATCGAGAAGCCTGTCGCATTCGATGAATGTTCCCGGACGGGGACAGTCGTAGTCGTTGGAGCAATAGAACAGATAGAGTCCAGATGAAGTCCTCACCGTATGTGCATCGATGGAGAAAGGCGGAAGAATCTTACGTGAGCCGGTGAACGGCCCTTCGGGAGAGGAGGCCGAAGCCACCCTCATCGTCTGCATATGATCGCCTTGTGCTCTTGCGTCGATGCTGGAATAATACATGAAGAACTCGTCTCCGATTCTTATCACGCTCGGAGCCCATACGCACTTCTGTCCACTGTCATCAAGGCATTTGCCCACGTATGTCCACCCATCGAGAAGTCGAGGACTCCTGTAGCAGTATCCTCCCGTGGTATACAGGTAATACGTTCCACCATCCTTGAATATGAACGGATCGGCCTGGCTGACTGGCGAATCATCGTTGTCACGTCTCTCATAAAGGATCATCTGTCCACCTCTCGAACCTATTTGCTGATACCTTCGATCTGCCCTTTGATGATGTGTTTCTGCATCGCAAGGTAGAATACGATGATTGGAGTTATGCCGATCACGCAGGTGGCGGCTGCAAGAGGAAGATCCGCGACACCATTGAATGAGTTGAATGCGGACTTGATAACAAGAATCAGCGTATGTTTCCTGTTGTTCTGCAGCATGTACATCGGCATTAGATATTCGTTCCAGCATCCTATCGCCGAAATTATCATCTGTGTTATCGTCACGCTTCTGAGCTGCGGGAAGATTATCCTGAAAAACGTCGTCAGAACCCCCGCCCCATCGATCATTGCGGCCTCGTCCAGGTCTCTGGGAACCGACACCATGAAACTTGAATACAGGAACAGAGCGGATGGAATCGAACAGGCCGCGCTCAACAGTGCAAGGCCATGAAGCGTGTTGACCAGATTCATCGAAACCATCAGCGAATACGTTCCTACCAGCAATGACACCGGAGGAATCATCATCACTGTCAGGTTCACGGTACTGACATAACCAGACAGTCGGCTCCTGGCACGTGACAGTCCATAAGCCGCCATTGACGAGAGCACGATGATGATCATGACAGCCATGGCTACGACTGCGATGGAATTGGCGAATCCACGCCAGATTCCACTCTCGGAGAACGCGGTCGAATAATTGTTCCATGCAAACGAGTCAGGTAGTCTGAGCTTGGAGCCGAGATCCTGTATGGTTCGTATCGACATGTTGAAAAGGACATAGAACGGCATTGCCGTGATTGCGATTATGGCCGCACCTGCAATATAGCAGAGCACCTTCGTCCTCGTCTTCATCAGTACTCGACCTCCTTTCTTCTCAGGAATCCGCTTATCGGAAGCGTCAGTATCATGATCACGACAATCGTCACGACACCCAACGCCGCTGCATAGCCGGCCTTCTCGTCATTGAAATAGAGCAGCTGGATGTAATATGAGAGCGAGAGAGAACCCCTGTTGGGTCCTCCGGATGACATGGCGACGATCATGTCGTACATCTTCAGGCCGTTGATCAGGTTGATCACGACGGCGGTGGTTATCGATGGGATGAGCAGCGGCAGCGTGATGTATCTGAACTCCTGCCAATGCCCCACTCCATCAAGACGGGCCGCCTCCCTGTACATGTCGGGTATATTCTGCAGTCCATCAAGGTATACGACCATGCACAGTCCCACATACTGCCAGGAGTTGACCAGCGTAATCAGGACAACGGCCTGTATTCCGCTCTCCATCCAGTAGACAGGCTCATGGCCGAGCATCGCAAGAATCTCGTTGAGTACACCACCCTGGTACTGGACGAAATAGTACATGATCTGCCCCATGATGAACTGTGCCACCATGATGGGTAGATACACGACGACACGCAGGATGTTCCGTCCTTTGAACTTCATGTTCAGGTACAGGGCCAGAATCAGGCCGAAGACATTCTGAAGGAGCGTCGAACCGAAACCATAGATGATGGTGTTTCCCAGAGACCTGTAGAACAGCGGGTCGGAGAAAATGCCGATATAGTTCTCGATTCCAAGGAATGACATGCGCTGCGAATAACCGTTCCATTTGAAGAACGACAACCGAACGGCATTGAGCAATGGTAGCACGATGAAGACAACGAGCATGAGAACAGCCGGTACTGTCATAAGCATATATTTACGGTTTCTCTTCATGACTCCTCCCCCGTCATGGACACAATACAGGCATGGCGGAGGCTATCCGCCATGCCGATTAGTGGAATCAGATATAAAGGTTCTGATAGTTCTCCAGCAGATATGCCTGGACTTCGTCGATTCCAGCAGGCGAATGGTCGTCGAAGAGCATGTCGGATGCGATGTCGAAGACCTGCCACATTCCGGATGGCATGTATTTCCTGTCCCAGAGGTTCTCATACAGGATGTCGGAATCGACGCATTTCTCCTGCATTTCCAGATATAGTTCGGCCTGATATCCGTCATCGTATGGAAGAGAGGATTCGAGTGCACACACATAGCCTGTGGAGGCAGTCAGTGTCGATGCGTTCTCCGGTCTTGCCATGAATTCGAGGAAGGCCTTGCTGGCTGAGACATGATCGCTGTCCTTCCAGATTCCGAAGGTGTCTCCTTCACCTACGAAGATGAACTCCTTGCCGCCATCCTGGGAAGCGAAGTTCGGGAGGAACACATAGTCCGCCTCGGGATTGAGCGTCTTGCAGCCAACAAGGAATGATCCGCCATTTCCAATCTCGAATGCGGCCTCGCCTGCAGCGAACCGTTCGGAGATGTCCGTGTCGTTGATCGTCAGTGCATCAGGGTAGAAGTATCCTGCATCCAGCCACTGGGCGTACTGTTCGAGCAGGGCACGATAGGAATCGAAATCGTATGATCCATCCAGCATCGCATCACTGTCCTCAGCCAGCTCACCGGGATAGGAGACGAAGGTTCCGGCGATGTTCGCCAGAAGACCGGCCTCCGAAGGATTGTTGATTGGAGTATATCCAAGTGCCTTCACCTTCTCGCAGGCTTGTGTGAAATCATCCCAGGTATGGATAGAGTACGGATCGACTCCGGCCTCTTCAAGAATGTCGCGGTTGGCAACGGTTCCTCCAACCATCAGCGAGGTCATAAGGACATAGATGCTTCCATCATCATCCCTGATGACTCCAAGCGCGGCATCCGTATAGTCCGACGCCCACGGCTCATTCCTCAGATCCATCAGGTATTCCTTGTAACGCAGGATCGACCAGCCATGTGTCTGGAAGACGTCAGGAAGGCTGTTGGATGCCATCCTCGTCTTCATGGTGTTCTCGTAGTCGTTACCGTATTCGACAACTTCGACATTGACGCCTGACTCGGCTTCAAATGCGTTGACGAGCTCGTTGAACACCTCAGCCTGGATTCCCGTGTAGTTGACAGCAACCTCTATCGTCTGTCCGGAGATATCCTGGTCATCAGTGGATTCTGAACTTCCATTGGCAAAGCACATTGCCATTGCCACCAACGATACCACAAAGAAAGTCAAGATTCTCTTCATCGTTTTTCTCCTTTGCCTGCAGTCTAGTTTTGCACTTCGGCAAGCCGCAACATCGTTTTGGAAATTTGTAAAACATTCCCAATGTCACTACATGACAGCTGAAATAAAATGAAGAGGACGGAAATCCACTTCATTCACACACACAACCTGAAATGGCGTCTTCCGGATCTGAGTGGAAAAAAAAGCTCATCAGACACAAGACGACAGACGAACTCACTCCTTCAGCATGACATAGGTCTTGCCCATCCCGCCGTCCTCGGGATTGGCGAAGTAGTAGTCCTTGACCGCATTGTGGTGCTTGAGATGTCCATGGATGCCCTGAGAGAGAATCCCGTTGCCGTATCCGTGGATGACGGAGAACGATGAAAGGGAATGGACGAGGCAGGACTCGATCTCGTCGTCTATCGCCTGCAGCGCCTCCTCCAGACGTCTTCCCCTGAGATCGAGCACGAGACTGGGCCTCCCGCTCGTGACCTTGAACGGAGACACGCTGCCCTTCTTCTCCACAGGAGCAGGCCTCAGGTCGTCATACGACAGCGTGATCTTCATCGAATCGATAGAGACCTGGTACCTGCCCTTTCCCATGTCGCGCAGGATGACACCTCGTCTGCCGAACGCTCCGCAGTAGACCTCGTCCCCGGCCTTGTAGACGACCCCGCTGTCGACTCTTCTCTTCTCCTTCGCCTCGGCGACTGCACGGTCCGCTTCGCGGCTTCTGTCCTCCATCGACGCGATGAACGCCTTCACGGCATGGGTCTTCTCGCTGGTGATCGCACCGGTGCTTACGTCCTTGACGAGCTTCTCCAGCCTTTTCCGGGTCTCCTTCATCCAGACCCTCAACTCGTCGGCACCCGTCTCCTGGAGACGGAGCTGAAGCTGTTCGAGTGCCCGGCTCTTCTCCTCCAGCTCGCCTTCGAGCTTCTCGTAGCGCTTCTTCTCCAGAGCAAGCTCGGTGACCTTCCTGTCCAGTGCACGGGACTTGCCGTTGAGCGATGCGATCAGCTGGGAGACGGACGACGATGATGTCATGTTCTCCCGCGCGCTCCTTATCACGCTTTGCGGAAGGCCCATGCGCTTGGCGATCGCTATTGCATGGCTGTCTCCGGGAAGCCCCTCGATGACGCGGAAGGTGGGCCTGTCCGTGCCTTCGTCGAACTCCATCGAGGCGTTTAGCATCATGGGGTCGGAATAAGCATGCATCTTCACCTGCGAGTAGTGGCTGGTGATGAACAGCATCGCCCCCTTCTGCTTGAAATAGTCCAGGAGACTGTCCGTCAGGGCGGCGCCTTCGGCCGGATCCGTTCCGCTTCCTATCTCGTCGAGAAGCACCAGCGACCTGGAATCGGCACTGCGGCAGATCGAGGCGACGTTGGCCATGTGGGATGAGAATGTGGAGAAGTTCTCCAGAATCGACTGCCCATCGCCTATGTCCGTGTACACGTCGTCGAACAAGGGAAGGCGGCTTCCCTCGTCGAAAGGAGCCCAGCCGCAGGTCTGAGAAAGCAGCACGAACAGGGCGACCGTCTTCATCGTGACGGTCTTTCCACCTGCGTTGGCACCGGATAGCACCACGACACGCACAGGACTTTCAACGTGCAGGCTTATCGGGACGGCCTTGTCGAACAACAGGGGATGACGCGCACCGACGATCCTGATCGAGTCGGAGAACACCGTCCTCTGTGAACGCGTCCTCTTCACGAAGAGCGCGAAGGCGTAATGGAAGTCGAACAGCGAGACGTACTCCACAAGATCCCTGAGCCTGGGGATGACCTCTTTCACCGACGTTGACAGGTCGTGGAGGATCCTGTGCTTCATTCGCACGATCTCGTCCTGGGCAAGGGCGACGCGGTTGTTGAGGTCCACCAGTTCGAAAGGCTCGATGAAGAGCGTGGACCCCGTCGCGGACGATCCCTGTACGTAGCCTTCCATCATGCTCCTTCTGTCGCGCTTAACGGGCAGCACCACGCGTTCGTTGCGGTATACCGCCTCTCGTGATTGGAAGAGGTCGGCGTTCGAGTTCATGTACTGCTGGGTGAACGAGATCCTTCTTGCCCTCTCGCCTTCGAGCGCCTTGTACAGGGGCCTGAGCAGGGGATGCGTCTCCTTGACGCTTCCATCGGCCTCGATGGAAGAGCGGATGCTGCGGCCAAGCTCCCTGAGATCCGGTGTACACAGATCCGGATCCTCCTCGAAGCGGGAGAGGGTGTCCAGTGCACCGATGTACTGGCTCACGTCGTAAAGCATCCGCCCGTCGTAATCGACGACATGGGCATCCTCCGCCTCGAAGAGAGGCGCAAGCGATACGAACGGATCCAGGACCACCTCGCCACGCTCGATCCGGGCGATAATCGACCCGATCCGCTCGGCACGCGAGGCTATAACGGCCGGATCCGTGCTGAAGAGAGCCGGGGAGATGTACGCCCTGCCCTCGTCGCTCAGACAGCCTTGTCTTACGATGTCCAGAACCTTCTCGAACTCGAGATCCGCAATTGCACGCTCGCCTATCACTGCTTGTTCTTCCTGAAACGGGTCCTCAGATAGCCGGGCTTGCGGGCCTCGAGGCTCTCCAGCATACCGAGGTAGCTTACATACCTGTCGCTGTCGACAAGGCCTTGTTCGACGGCCCTCACGACGGCGCAATCCGGTTCGTCTCGATGGGTGCATCCGCTACCATAGGCGCACATCGGAGAGAAGGCGGAGAACTCGACAAAACTGGATGCAAGGACGCTGCGCTCCTCGTATGGCACCAGAAGCTCCCTCACGCCGGGCGTGTCTATGATCCTGATGTCGTCCCTCTCGAGGTACAGCGAATGGTTGGTCGTGTGACGGCCGCGCTGGTACTTCTCGCTGATGGCCCCGGTGGTCTGCTTCTTCTCGGGATCGACGATCAGGTTGACCAGCGTGCTCTTGCCCACCCCGCTCTGGCCGACGAAGGCCGTCGTGCGTCCTCTGAGAAGCGCCTTGAGATCCTCGATGTTCTCCCCGCTGACCGCGCTGACCGCGATTATCCTGTATCCAAGACGATGATAGAGCGCCCACCGGTCGAACTCCTCCTGGGTGAGGTCGAAGTCGCACTTGTTCATCACGATCATGACATCGCAGCCGTGGACGCATGTGATCGCCCTGTCGAGGAAACGCGGACGGAACGGCGGCTCATAGGCCGAGGTGATGATCGCCACCTGGTCCATGTTCGCCGCGATCGTCTGGTTCTTCTCGAGCTTCACGTTCCAGCGCACGAACGCGCTGGTGCGCTCGAGACGACGGGTTATCAGGCCTTCGTCGTCGCTGTATGGAGTGAACTCCACAAGATCCCCGACCGCAAGAGGATTGTATTCGTACTCCTCAAGCGGCAGGACCTTGCCCTTTATCCGGAGCCTGTAGTGGCAGCCGCCGTCCGCCACCCAGCCGTCGTATAGATTGTTTATTGCCTTCCTTATCTGTGCGATCACGCGCAAAGTCTAGCACAAATGGCCATGATGTTGACACTCTCCCCCGCATGACGTGCTATCCTTTGTCCATGTTCGATTCGAAGATCTGCTCCTACAAGGACTGCATGAGCTACGTCAGCGCCCCATACGACACATGCTTCCACCACTCGAGCAGCCAGGAGAAGGCCATCATACTCGAGTCGCTCAGGGCCGCGCTCGAACGGCGCGACCTCGTGCGGGACGTGTCGATCATCGGCGGCGACTTCGAGGACCTGGACGTCAGGGACACCAGCATCCGCGGCTCCAACTTCTCGTTCTCTACGTTCCGTGGCTGCGACTTCTCGTCCAGCAGGGTCTCTACATGCTTCTTCGACATGTGCGTCTTCATCGACTGCCGCTTCGACGATATCCATGCACGCTATTCGGTCTTCTCAGGAGCGAACATGCGCAGGTGCACATTCTGCGGCAGCACCATGGTCAACTGCAACTTCATGGGGCTGGACAGCACGCACAACGACTTCTCCGGCAGCGACCTCTACTTCTCCAACTTCAGCATGTCGCGCATCATCGACACCAGCTTCGAGGACTGCAACCTCAGACGTGTCAACTTCCGCGCAAGCGCGATACGCGACACCTCCTTCCGCTACTCCAATCCGGAGGAGGCCTTCTTCCAGAACGAGGAGGCGCTCAGATGAAGGTGTTCTGCCATTTCTGCGACATCGGCCAGGTGAACACCTACCTGGTCACCGCCGGAGAGAGGGACTGCAAGGCGCTGGTCGTGGATCCCGGAGACCTGGACAACGGCCTGATAGAGATCATCGAGTCGCACCATCTAGAGGTCGCCGGAATCCTGGTGACGCATGACCATCTGCAGCATGTGGCGGGAATCGGCAAATACATGAAGATATACCCATGTCCGGTATACTCCTACAGAAGCCGGATCATGGGATTCTCCTCGAATATTCTCAGGGAGACATATCGCCTCGACATACAGGGTTTCAGCGTGGATGTGCTCCATGTCGCAGGCCACAGCGACGACTCGCTGGTCTATGTCATCGGCAACGCGATCTTCACAGGCGACACCCTTGCTGCCGGACGTGTCTCCTCCACCACCTCGATGAGCGCGAAGGCCACGCTGATACGCAACATAAACGCCAGGATCATGACATACGACGACAACTACCTCGTGTTCCCCGGCCATGGATGCCCAACGAAGATCAGAATCGAGCGGATGCTGAACCACGACCTGCTGGAAAGCGAGGTGAGCCTAAGCGAGGATCTCTTCCAGGACCCCTCTGATCCTCCGTGGCATTCCTGAACGGAATGTCATCCTCTCTCCGGTGACCGGGTGGTCGATCGTGAGCGAGAGCGCGTGCAGACACAATCCCACGTCCTTGAAGGCGGGATCGGGCCTTGAATACAGCGGATCTCCCACTATGGGGTGTCCGATGCTCTGCATATGGACCCGGATCTGATGTGTGCGTCCGGTCTCGATGCGTACGCGGAGGAATGCATGCCCCTTTGCCTGGCGCAGGACCGTGTAGTGCGTCACTGCGCTCTTGCCCTTCCTTGAATCAGGGCTCGTGGCGAACAGCCTGCGGTCCTGTGCCTTCCTGACGATGGGAGCGTCGACCGTGCCCCTTCTCTTCGCGAACAGTCCCTTTACGACCGCTATGTAGACCTTCTCGGTGGAATGCAAGGCGAACTGGCTGCAAAGGCTCCTATGAGCCTGGGCCGTCCTGGCGATGACCATCACCCCACTTGTGTCCTTGTCCAGACGATGCACGATGCCGGGACGCGGAAGATCCATGGAGGAGACCTCCTCGTCATCCTCGTCGATGCAGGTGCTGAAGTCCTCGCCATAGCGGTGAAGAAGTGCATTCACCAGCGTACCCGACCAGTTGCCGGCTCCTGGATGCACCACCATGCCCGCAGGCTTGTCGATGACCAGGATGCTCTCGTCCTCATAGATCACGGAAAGCGGAATGTCCTCCGGCTGGATGGAATCGAAGACCTCCTCCGTCCATGTGACGCATACATGGTCACCGGGCCTGACGCGGAAGCTCTTCTTGACAGGCCTGCCTTCCACGATGATCGAGGTGTCGGGAAGTGAGAACACGGAACGCGGCACCAGATCTCCCGAGGCCCTGTCCACTCGCCCCTCATAGGAGCAGATGAAGCTTTCGGTACGCTGTCTGGTCACTCGCCCCTGACCTCCCCTATGATCCAGTCGGCAGTCGAGATCGTCAGAGACAGCCCGCCGGCCATCAGCAGCTGCCAGCCGAAGGCCTCTATCGGCGACTCGGCGCCGACCCAGCCCACATACTCCATCAGGTTCCAGGCAAGCATCGCCACGGGAAACGTGATCACCATGGAGCCGAAGAATATGCTCTCGGCACGGCGAAGCTTCATCGTCCAGATCGGGAACTCCTCCTCCCCGTAGGGCTCATAGGAGAGCTCGGCCTCGGCCATGAGCGGACTGATGGTCAAGGCTGCAATAAGGATGATGGCAAGCAGTCTTCTAGGCATCGTAGCTCCTCATGCCGAATATCGCGGTGCCGATGCGCACCTCGCTGCTGCCTTCGCGTATGGCAATCTCGTAGTCAGCGCTCATGCCCATGCTCAGGACCTCCAGTCCAAGCCCCATCCTGTTCAGTCTGTCGAACAGCCCCCTGGTGTACCTGAACGCGCTTGTGATCCTCTCCACATCCCCGCCGAGAGGACCGACTGTCATGAGCCCTGCCAGATGGATATGCGGGCAGTCGGCCAGATGGGCCACGGCTTCCATCAAGGAGACCTCGTCCACGAAGCCCGACTTCTGCGCCTCGCCTGAGGAGTTGATCTCGAAGAGGACGTCCATCGTCCGGCCTGTGGAGGCCAGATCGTGCTCGATCGCATCCATCAGCGGTATCGAGTCGACGCTGTCTATGCGGTCGACGAGCGGGATGACCTTTCTTACCTTGTTGCGCTGAAGATGACCTATGAGACAGAGCGTCATGCCATCCGGCCTCTGGCCGGGTGGCGGGAACTTGGCGGCGATCTCCTGCACGCGGTTCTCGCCGAAAAGGCGCTGCCCCTGTGCATACGCCTCCATGACCGCCTCATACGGATGCGTCTTGCTCACCGCCATGAGAAGGACCTCGCCCGCCCTGCCGCAGGCCCGGGCACAGGAGTCCACCTTGTCAAGCACACCTTTCACATCAACCATGGATCAGGCTCCCTTCCTCGCGTTCCTCTTCGCGGCCTTTGCGGCGGCACGCTCCTCGCGATGCGCCCTGGCGACCTTCTCGAAGTTGTCCTTCATGAGCTCGAAGGAACGTCTGTAGTCATCGGTCTTGACGGTGAGCGACGGGTTGGAGACGAAGTAGTGTCTGGTCTTCGCGTAGAATGCCCTCCTCTTCTCCTCTGCCTCCGCCTTCCAGCGCGCACTGGCCTCGGCAAGACTGTCGGCGGACAGGCTCCTCCTGATGAGGGCCAGACGGTCGTCCAGATCCTTCTTGGTCTTCTCTATCTCGAGCATCGCGGCCTTGAACTGGCTCATCCTGCTTACGGACACGGCACTGTCAGCGGACATGATCGCGACCACGACCAGAGAGAGTATCTCGATGGTCGTGGAGCTGAATGAGCTTATGAATTCGTATATCGGGTCGTTTATGACGTAGACGAGCACCAGACACAGCAGACCGAAGAGCGTCGAGTTGAGGGCGCACACCCTGCCGTTGATGTTCAGCGGATAGGTCGAATAGTCCCAGAGCTTGACCTTGAAGATCTTCTCAAGAGCAAACGAGGTGACGTATTCCAATGCGCTGGTGATCAGGACGCCGAGTATGAACACGAGCGGCCAGCTGGAACGATAGGGTTCTAGCAGCACTATGACGAACGTGGCGCCGAATCCGTAGATCGGCAGATATGGCCCGAACAGGAAGCCCCTGTTGACGAACCTTCTCTTCGGAATCGAGCAGTAGACGACTTCACACACCCATCCGAGCAGGGAGTAGATGAAGAATGTCAGGACAATGGTATCTACGCTGTACACACCGGACCTCCTTTCAAGACAGAAGAGAGCCAAGGCATCCCCCTGGCTCTCCTCCCCCTTCAATGATACTACACACTCTGGAGGATACAAGGATTGAACTTGTGACATCCTGCTTGTAAGGCAGGCGCTCTCCCGCTGAGCTAATCCTCCGCAATTCGTCGTCTGTGACGTGATGAAAGCTAGCAGACATGCCCTCTTTGGTCAATAGACGGCTCCTGTAGAGCGATATGGCGGCCCATGGATGTCACCCGTCTGGAATTCCGTCGACATGATGCAGGAATGCTCCATTGTCCGAAACGGCAGAAGATATGGTATGCAGGTGTATGGACAGGATACCAGGGCAGGAGGAGGCATTCCTCTTCAACAGGAGAAACTTCGCATCCCTCGTGAACAGCATCTGCTACAAGGGCAGGAAGAAGGTGACAAGCGACGAGCTGACGCTGGTCGAGGAGAAGATCCTAGACGACGATGCGCTCAGGCTCATCTTCCCCCGCTACATCCGGTGTGTGACGATGCACAGCAGCCACGGCGACATAAAGCTCATACAGCTCAGCCGTCCCTGATGCATGATGACATTCGTCTGGATGGTGTGCTATCACTAGCTCATGACCAGTGAACGCATGGCACTCTTCGAGACCGAGAGGATATCCACGGCGATTCTCAAGCTCGCCATTCCGACGGTGCTCTCATCGCTCGTGATGACGCTGTATTCGCTCGCCGACACGTTCTTCGTCGGCATGCTGAACGACAGCATCCAGAACGCGGCAGTCACCCTCTCCGCCCCGGTGCTGCTGGCCTTCAATGCGGTCAACAACCTCTTCGGAGTCGGAGGCTCGTCGATGATGAGCCGCTCGCTAGGCCGGAAGGACTACCAGAGTGCATACAAAAGCTCGGCATTCAGCTTCTACAGCTCGATTGTCGCAGGTCTGTTCTTCTCCTCTCTCGCGTTCTTCTTCAACGACCAGCTGCTGACCGTTGTCGGATCTGATGCATCGACAATGGATGCGACGCGCGCCTACCTGAAATGGACAGTCGTATACGGAGCGACACCAGCCATCCTGAACGTCGTGATGGCCTATCTCGTCAGGGCCGAGGGAAGCGCGATGCACGCCAGCATCGGCACGATGACCGGATGTCTGCTCAACATCGTGCTCGATCCAATCTTCGTTCTTCCGCAGTTCATCGGCATGGGTGCGGAAGGGGCAGGACTGGCCACATTCATCTCGAACTGCGTCGCCGTATGCTACTTCCTCGTCCTGATCGTGTACAGGAGGAAGTACACATACGTCTCGATCGACCCCAGACGCGTGTCGCTTCAAAGGTTTATTGTCCTCGGGGTATGCGCCGTCGGGGTTCCGGCATCCATACAGAACCTGCTGAACGTCACCGGCATGACGCTGCTGAACAACCTCACCTCGGCCCATGGAGCCGACGCCGTCGCCGCGATGGGCATCGCGCAGAGGCTGAACAATGTGCCGTTCAGCATAGCAAGCGGCTTCACGCAGGGGCTGATGCCTCTGGTCAGCTACAACTACGCAAGCGGAAACCACAGGAGGATGAGGGACGGCATCGTGTTCTCCGCAAAGGTGGTCGTCGCGATCCTTCTGGCCATCGCCCTCTCCTACTTCCTCTTCAGCGGCTTCTTCATCTCGCTGTTCATGAGCGATGAGGAGGTGGTCGCATACGGCACGCGCTTCCTGCACGGCTTCGCGCTCGGCATCCCGCTGCTGGGCATCGACTTCCTTGCAGTCGCGGTGTTCCAGGCCGTAGGCAAGGGGCTTTATTCTTTCCTCTTCGCCATCACGAGGAAGATCGTGCTCGAGATCCCCGCGATAATCCTGCTGAACATGCTCTTCCCGCTCTACGGCCTCGCGTACTCGCAGTTCGCCGCCGAGATCTTCATGGCCGTCATTGCAGTCGTTACTCTGGTCCGGCTGATCGGAGGACTGACGAGAAGACGGGAGAGCGCCGACTCATCACAGACGACCTGATAGACCGTCCTCATACGCCAGGGCGTGCGACAGCGTCTCCACCATCCCCGTCTCGTCGGCCATCCCCTTTCCCGCGATGTCGAATGCGGTTCCGTGATCCACCGAGAGGCGAAGCACCTTCATGCCGAGCGTGACGCTGATCGTCCTGTCGAAGTCGTACGTCTTCGTCGCTATGTGGCCCTGGTCATGATAGAGCGAGAGCACAGCGCTGTAACGCCCCTTCAGACACTGGTGGAAGACGCTGTCCGCACCGACCGGTCCCACAACGTCCAATCCGCGGCTCCTGCACTGTGACACGGCGGCCTCTATGCACCTCTCCTCGTCACCGAACAGTCCATGCTCCCCGCAGTGAGGATTGAGGCCGGCGACGGCGAACGTCCCTTTCACACCAAGCTTCTCCAGCTCGCGGATGCATCTGGGGATATAGTCCATCAGACGCCCGTAGGTCACCATGCGGCATGCCTCGACGAGGGAGACGTGGCGGGACAGGAAGAATACGCGAAGGTCATACACCTGGAACATCGTCAGAGGATCGTCGCAGCCTGTCAGCGAAGCGAAGATCTCGGTATGCCCGATATGTGGTATGCCGGCAAGACGGAGTGAGACCTTGTTCAAAGGGGCCGTGCATACGCATGACAGACGGCCCGCCATGGCATCGGCGACGGCCCTGGCAATGCAATCATATGCCGCCTGGCCGCACTCGGCGCTCTCGACGCCATAGCGGAACGAAGACATGTCGGGCCCACCTGTATCGAAGACGTTGATGACACCCTTGACGGTCGCGAGGTTCCCGTCGAGCAGGTTGACATCCCTGGAGGGCACCCCGGCGATCCCCATCGCCTTCCTCACGACATCGGCGCCGCCGTAGACGACGAAACGGGATGTGTCAAATCTTTCCAGGGCCTTGAGGACGATCTCCGGCCCGATGCCGGCCGCATCTCCTATCGTGATTGCGATCATCTTGCATCCTCCTGGGCGACAATTGTATCAGAAAAGATGCTTAGCAGCACATATCGCGGCTCCCATGAAGTCCGGATCCGGGGTAGAATGGAAACGGGAGGATACTGGCATGGAAGACGACAGAAGCAGGACGACTCTTCACCAGATGGAGACGGCAAGCCTCGTATGCGGAGTGCTTTCGATAGTATTCTACTTTCTCTCGCTCGGCTTCGTCTCGATGATTCTCGGCATCGTCGCGATCGTCCTTGGCAACAGATGCAGAAGGCAGGGAGGATCGGTGACAGGATTCGTATGCGGAATCATAGGCACGTCCCTCGGCGTCCTGATGGTGCTGGAGGCCCTCATGATACTCATCGGGCTCAGGCCGTTCATCGACTCGCTGTTCGACCTCTTCCTCCATACGCACCACAGCATGCGCCTGGTCTGACAAAAAGCTTGACAGTTTCCAGAAACCGCCCTTAGCATGAGGGTGTAGAGAGGCAGGGAGGAGAACAGGTCCCAGCAGCCTGGAATGAAAAGCATCAGATGGCCCGTCGAGGAGCGTAACCCTCATCAGGAAAGCCAGATGCGGACAGACGGAAAAAAGGCTGCCAGAACGGACAGGGCTCCTTCGGAACAAAGAACGAGAAAAGAACACAACCACTGCCTCTTGTACAGATGAGGGCCCGGACTTCCGGAGCCGCCCAGGCGGTCAGAGGATGTTTCCGGGCCGTATTTCGTCTACCACAAATCGAGACAATCTGCTAACATGCCACTCTGTCGCAGACAAGGGAGGCGTTTTCATGGACGGCGGAGAATCCGGAAGACTCATGCAGTATGTATCCGGTCTGAAGGCCGGACTGCCAGTGCTCTTCGGCTTCGTACCGGTCGGCATCGCCTATGCCGTGCTTGCCTCGCAGGCGGGATTCTCCCCTCTCGAGACCATGCTCATGTCCATGACCGTCTTCGCCGGGGCGAGCCAGATAATGGCCGTGGGGATGTACGCCCAGGGAGCCGGAATCGTCGCGATAGCCATCACGACATTCATACTGAATCTCAGGCACCTGATCATGAGCACATGCGTGATGAACCGCATGAAGGGCACGTCAACACCACTCAGGCTCCTGGCCTCCTTCTTCGTGACGGACGAGTCCTTCGCCATATTCACGACCCTCGAGGAGAAGAGGTGCACCATATGGTTCTATCTGGGCATGGTGACTCTCACCTGGTCCAGCTGGCAGCTTGGCGGCCTGATGGGAATCCTCGCCTCCGGCATGCTCCCATCAATCGTCACAGCCAGCTTCGGCATCGCACTGTACGCCATGTTCATCTCGCTTCTCATGCCAAATCTCAGGGGAAACGCGAGACTTGCTCTCCTGGTCGTCATGACGGCATGCATGAACACGGTGCTCTCCTTCTTCATGGATTCAAGCTGGGCATTGATCGCTTCCACACTGGTCTGTGCGTTCATGGGCGTCTTCTTCGTCGACACGGGGGATGAATGAAATGGAAAGGATGATTCTCATTGCGGCGATGGTCGTCGTGACATTCATACCGCGTGCGATTCCCGCTGCGCTTATAGAGAAGATGAAGTTCCCGAAGAAGGTGGAGAAGTTCCTGAATCTCATCCCCTACACCGCCATGGCTTCGCTCATCTTCCCGGGCATCCTCACCGTGGACGGCTCGAATGTGCTCATAGGTCTTCTTGGAGGGGTTGCCGCCGCTGTGCTTGCATACCTGAGAGCGCCCCTGATCATGTGCGTCGTCTCGGCCATTGTGGTCGACATGCTGCTCTACCTCATCTGACAGGCCTCTTCCAGAAGAAGCCTGAGGGAGGTTATCATTCACTCATGGACATAAGATTCGCAACCGAAGAGGACGCACCAGCCCTTCTTGAGATATACGGGCAGTACATTGACAGCCCGATAACATTCGAGACCAGTCTTCCATCACTCGAGGACTTCAGGTGGCGCATCAGGGAGTTCTCACGCGACTACCCCTATCTCGTCAGCGTCCAGGACGGAAGGATCACGGGCTACGCCTATGCCCACAGGGCATTCACACGCGACGCCTACCGCTTCGATGCCGAGACAACGATCTACCTGTCTCGCGACAGCCAGCATTCAGGCACGGGACCGATGCTTTATGCGAAGCTGCTGGACTATCTCAGGAGGATGAACGTCGTCAACGCCTACGCACTCGTCACGGAGCCGAACAGGCAGTCCATATATTTCCACCAGAGGATGGGTTTCAGGGCATTCGCGACCTTCCAGGACTCGGGTTACAAGCTGGATCGATGGATCAGCGTCATCTGGCTGGTGAAGGTGCTCAACCCACGAGAAGGCAGGCCTGCCGAGATCAGGAGCATACGCGACGTCCTGGCGGAGGAGGCCTGACGGCCTCATTTCACCTCTAGCTTCTGATGGTCCTTGAGTATGACGTCATGGGCACCACCTTCGACGATTGAAGTCGGCGAGACGATCGTAAGCTTCGCCTTGGTCTTGAACTCGTCCAGGTCCAGCGCACCGCAGTTGCACATGGTCGAGCGGATCTTGAGAAGCGTCACCGCGACATTGTCCTTGAGGCTTCCAGCATATGGTACATATGAGTCGACGCCTTCGACGAAGCTCAGCTTCTTGTCGCCTCCCAGGTCGTAGCGCTGCCAGTTGCGTGCCCTGGCGCTTCCCTCCCCCCAGTACTCCTTCATGTAGTTTCCGTTGATGGACACGAGGTTCGAGGGGGACTCGTCGAAGCGGGCGAAATAGCGGCCGAGCATCAGGAAGTCGGCTCCCATGGCCAGGGCGAGCGTCATGTGGTAGTCGTAGACTATTCCACCATCCGAGCATACCGGCACGTAGACTCCGGTCTCCTCGAAATACCTGTCGCGCTCCCTGACCACATCGATCAGGGCACTGGCCTGACCGCGTCCGATCCCCTTCGTCTCGCGGGTGATGCAGATCGAGCCGCCGCCTATGCCGACCTTGACGAAATCAGCTCCGCAATCGGCAAGGAAGCGGAAGCCTTCGGCGTCGACGACGTTGCCGGCACCGACCTTGACAGTGTCGCCATACTTTTCCCTGATCCAGGCAAGAGTCCGCTTCTGCCATTCGCTGAAGCCTTCCGAGGAGTCGATGCACAGCACATCGGCGCCAGCGGCGACGAGAGAGGGAACCCTCTCCTCGTAGTCGCGCGTGTTGATTCCGGCTCCGACGATGTACCGCTTGTCCTTGTCCAGCAGCTCGTCGGGATTCTCCTTGTGCGTGGAGTAGTCCTTGCGGAAGACGAAGGATACCAGGTGCCCATTCTTGTCGATCACCGGAAGCTGGTTCAGCTTATGCTCCCAGATCATGTCGTTGGCCTCGGACAGCGTTATTCCATCTCGTCCCACGACGAGCTTGTCGAAAGGCGTCATGAAGGATGCGACCGTCTCGTCCCCTTTCATGCGGCTTATCCTATAGTCGCGGCTTGTGACGACACCCAGCAGCCTTCCATCCGATTCCCCGTTATCGGTGACAGCGATCGTGGAATGCCCTGTTCTACGGGTCAGCTCAAGCACATCGTTCAGCGTTGCATCCGGCCTTATGTTGGAGTCGGATACGACGAAGCCCGCCTTGTAGCTCTTGACCCTGGCGACCATCCTCGCCTCGTCCTCGATGCTCTGCGAGCCGTAGATGAAGGCCACTCCGCCCTCCCGTGCCAGTGCCTGGCCCATCTTCTCCCCGGAGACGGACTGCATGATCGCGCTGACCATGGGGATATTGAGCATGAGAGGACACTTCTCATGCCCCTTGCGGAACTTCACCAGCGGTGTCTTCAACGAAACATTCGAGGGAATGCATTCACTCGAGGAATAGCCTGGAATGAGCAGGTACTCGGAAAACGTCCTGCTGAGCTCATCATAATAATATGCCATATCTGCCGATTGAAACTCCTTGCACTATTATTCCCCAATGGCGCCTTTCTTTGCAACAAGTGCGCACATCGATCATGCGGATGCGCAACACTGTTGCATATCGTTCAGCGCGAGAGAACGAGCAGAAGGCTGTGGTTGCGCTCGAGATCGACACTGGACAGTCCCTGGCCGGTGCGGCATTCCCCGTACAGGCATTCTCTGACGGTGAAGTCCTCTAGGAGAGCGCAGGAGATGTCAATATCTCTTCCATCACCCTTGTTCAGGACCAGTAGCCAGGCCTTGTCCCTCGTCTTGCGGACGATCAGGAGCGCATCCTCGTCGAGAGGGAGGAAATATGTGCTTGCGAAGGCCAGGTCCGAATCCCGTCTCAGCTGTCCCATCAGGCGATGCACAGCCAGCGTCTGGTGGTTCCACTTCGACTCGTCCCACTGCATCGGATAGCGCGATGCCTCGACAGAGCCCATCCGCCCGTCCAGTCCGATCTCGTCCCCGTAGTAGATGTTCGGCATCCCCGGTAGCAGACACAGCGCCATGACCACGCCTTCGTACCTGCCCTGGTCATAGATCGCACTGTGATTATGCAGTCGCGGGGTGTCGTGCGAATCGAACAGGTTCATGCGGAAGTAACGCGACAGATCCCCTGCCGCATCCATGGATGACTGGAGTGCATCGGCGAGCGTGTAGGCATCATACTCGTTGTCGACCTGTGGCGAATGCCCCCATCCTCCGGTGAGATAGCGGTCCCTCTCCCCAAGCCAGCTCCTTAGAGGACGGCCGGAACCGTAGTAGTTCATCGTGGCATCCCACATGTCCCCCTCAAGGTACTCGCTGGCATCGTTCCAGTCCTCACCAACGAGGTAGATGTCCTTTTTCACCCCCTTGAGGAAAGTATGGACCTCCCTCCACACCTCCTTGCACAGCTGGTCTCTGCCATGACGCCCGAGTTCGGGCGCGACATCCAGCCTCCAGCCATCCTGGTCGAACGGAGGGCGCAGGAACTTCTGCATCGCCGAATCGGGACTGCGGTACAGCCTGTCGCGGAGCTCCTGGCTGTTGAAGTTCAGCTGCGGCATCGTGTCGACACCGGCCCACTTGGCATAGGAACCGTCCTCCTCGATATAGTAGAAACCCGCCTCGACGCTGTCTGGATCGGCCATGGCCTTCCTGAACCACCCGTTCTCGGGCGAGGTATGGTTTATCGAGATGTCGACGACGACGCGGATACCCTTCTCGTGGCATCTTGCGATGAGAGAGGCAAGCGCCTCATCACCACCAAGCTTCGGATCGACATGGAAATAGTCGACTGCATCGAAGCGATGTACGGTGTGGCTTACACATATAGGATTGATATACAGACATGTCACACCGAGTTCGGAAAGATAGTCAAGCCTGTTCTCTATGCCTTTGAGATCACCATTGAAGAAGTCGAGACACCTGGCCTCTTCGTAGGGCCTGGGGATCTCATCGAAGGAATGTGCAGTCACACTGTCGCCGAAGTAGGTGTAGTCTCCGTCATGGACATCATTGGACCCGTCTCCGTTGCAGAACCTGTCAGGGAATATCTGATAGCAGTATGACGAGGCGATCCACCTGGGGCTGTCATAGGAAGGATGTATGACGAAGTGGTTCTTCGCCTGGGGCGGATACATGGTCACTCCGTCCTTTGCATAGTAGAAGTACCGGCCATCCGCTTTGAAGACGAAATAATATCGCAGCACCTCGGGATTCCATGAACCGTCGACACGGAACGACCACAGACCATCGCTGACACGACATGGCTGCCATCGCCAGGCAAGGCCGTCGCGGTTGGTGACGCACATGCACTCCTCGACGGCCATGTCGCGGGTGAAGCGGATGGAAATAACGACCTCCTGGCCCTGGTCTGGGAACAGAGGGTCGACGAACTCGCTGGAAACCTGCGAGAACACCTTGTTTTCGAACATGACAGGACTCTCCTTGCACATTTCGTCTGCGATTCTACCACATCACTTGAACGATGCCTTGCACCATCCCGACCTGCTCTTCATTCATACGGCCAGAATATGCACAGAGATCCGCCTCACTGGAAGCGGATCTCTCATTGATGACATGCAGTCAGCAGCTCAGCCGAGCGCTTCGACCAAGGCCTTGAGCACCTCGTCAGGGGACGGGGATGCGTCGATGTCGACAAGCAGTCCCTTCTCCCTGTAGTAGGCGATCAGAGGAGCCGTGGATGCCTCGTAGACGTCCAGACGGTTGCGGATGGCCTCCTCCTTGTCGTCGTCCCTCTGGATCAGTGGCTCTCCGGTCTCGTCGTCGATGCCATCGACCTTCGGCGGGTTGTAGAGAATGTGATAGGTCCTGCCGGTGCTCTTGCACACTCTCCTGCCGGAGAGGCGGCGGACGATGGCCTCCTTGTCCAGCACGAAGTTCACGACCCTGTCCAGACCGCTCATATCAGCAAGCGCATCGGCCTGTGCGATCGTGCGCGGGAAGCCGTCCAGGATGAAGCCCTTGATGGCATCATCCTCCCTGAGCCTCTGGTCGACCATGGCGATGGTCACCTCATCCGGCACGAGGTCGCCGGAGGCAAGAATCGACTTGACGCGTAGACCGAGCTCGGTCTCCTTCCTGATGTTCTCCCTGAAAAGGTCACCTGTCGAGATATGGGGAATGGAAAACACTTCCTTCGCCTTTGCGGCGATAGTCCCCTTGCCGGCCCCTGGAGGGCCAAGAAAAACAAGTCTCATACTCAATCTCTCCTGATAAGTCTTCTGTAACCAGGATTCTACACAATCATGGCGGCAAGAGGAAGAACATAATTCACACTTTCCCGCCTGTTGGGTTATCATTGACACCATGAGCAATACGATCACACTACACGCACATGACCTTGATGGATATCTCACGGAACGTGACATGAATTCGCTCAAGGCCGTCTCGGACCTGTACGGCGAATACATGGAGGCATGCCGTCTCCAGGACACGGACAGGATGGTCCTGCTGTCCAACAGAATAGGAAACACACTCGAGGAGATCACCTGTCTGGAGAACCAGATCCACGTCTACTCCTTCGAGACGCCGCGCGAGCAGCATGCCGAGGCCAGCCGCCTGATCGCCAGGCTGCGCAACCCCCTCACCAGCCATGAGGAGTTCCTGTACTACATTCAGAGGGCGTATGAGCTGCTGTTCGTCCACACCTATGCCGACAAGGCCATGACGACCAAGCGATCGATCATCCAGAAGACTCCGGTGACGGATCCGTTCCAGAACTACGCCGTGCACAGGATTCCGGACATCGACTCGCTCATCCACAACAGCGTGATGTGCGTCATGCTCCGCGGCGCCCTTCTGCCATCGATGATCATGAGCAAGGAGATCCAGGACTACTCCTCCGACGGATACATCACTCCTTTCGCCCTGTTCAGAATCAAGAGGGACGAAAGCTGCACAGAGGACCAGATGCGCTATGTGCTGGACCTCGACAAGTCATTCTTCCGCGTAGAGGACCTCGAAGACAGGGACCTGGTCTTCGCAGACCCGATGAACGCCACGGGAGGAAGCCTCGTGACGATCGTCAAGCACCTCGAGAGCGAAGGCATCAGACCCCGCAGCATCAAGTTCATCAACGTCATCAGCGCGCTCAAGGGATCCCTGAGAGTCGCACGTGCCCTGCCGAACGCGGAGATCTACACCCTGTGGATGGATCCCGTGCTCAACAGGAAGGCATACATCCTTCCTGGTCTTGGAGATGCGGGCGACAGGCTCAACGGAGTGGACAGTGACCAGCCCAGGAACATCATCCAGCTGATAGCAGACTACGGACAGAACATCGTCAACCTCTACAGGAACCAGGTGAGGGAAATTGAACAGACCGTTCTTCCTTAGCATCCTTCTGCTCGTCCTGCTCTCGTCATGCTCCACCAGCCATGACGAGCGCGTCATCGCCGACCTGCTGTCGGTCAAGGCGACGGACGAGGAGACGTTCCTGTCGACCCGGGAGGCCTATGAACGGTACCCGGATGACAGACGGGTCCTGTACAACTACGCATATGTTC
Source organism: uncultured Spirochaetales bacterium (assembly GCA_949285785.1). Taxonomy (GTDB): domain Bacteria; phylum Spirochaetota; class Spirochaetia; order Sphaerochaetales; family Sphaerochaetaceae; genus Bullifex. The sequence continues at coordinate 129,938 of CASEAG010000028.1, forward strand.
TTGCAAGCAGGGACATGGACGATGAGGCGCTCGAGGTCATAGACCATGCCCTCTCGCTCCACCCGACCTCGCTGCGCTTCCACTACCTCAAGGCCAGCATGCTTCTCTCGAACGGCCGCCACCGCTCATACATCGCGCAGATGCAGCAGGTGCTCTCCTTCGATCCGGCCAACACCGATGCATCCCTTGCCCTCGCCCTCTACGCGGCAGAGCATTTCATGCCCGAGGAGGCAAGGCTATATGCTCTCCAGGTGGTCGAATACGACAGCGACAACGCCACGGCACTATCCATCCTCGCCCTCGATGGAGGATACTTCGCCTCGATCGCCCGGCCATTCCATCAGGACAGAATTGCGAGGCACTGGCTGTATGGGGAGGATGTGAGGAGTCTTGGAGACCTTTCCTATGACAGCGGTGGGGTGATGGAGGTCGACAGTGCCTTCATCTGGCCGGAATCGGTCGTTCTACCTGACAAGGACCTCGAGACGGTATGCGCACTGTTGACGGTTTCAACAGGCGACGGCTCGGAATCCTGAGGATTTCATTCAGGTCCTGAACTTCCGCCACTCGGCCACGGCCATCTCGTCGCAGCGGTTGTTGTACGGATTCGAGGCATGGCCCTTGACCCAGATGAACTGCACCTGATGCACACCGGTAAGCTCAAGAAGACGTAGCCAGAGGTCGGTGTTCGGAACCGGTTTGCCCTGCTTGAACCAGTTCTTCTTCTGCCATGAGAACACCCAGCCCTTCGTCATCGAGTCCACGAGATAGCGGCTGTCAGAGTAGAGTCTGACCTCACAGGGACGTCTGAGCGCACAAAGCCCCTCGATGGCCGCGGTGAGCTCCATGCGGTTGTTGGTGGTCAGTTCCTCGCCGCCGCTGAGCACCTTCTCGTTGTCGCCGCTTTTGAGGATGGCAGCCCAGCCGCCAGGGCCGGGATTGCCGGAACATGCTCCATCGGTGTATATGTCGACGATGCTCATGTCCTGGTCCCCGTCTTCTTGATGATGTGCCAGCCGAACTTCGTGTGAACCGGACGGCTTATCGCACCATAGGAGAGCCGGAAGGCCTCACGTTCGAACTCCCTAACCATCTGGCCCTCGCCGAAGAAGCCCAGATCCCCGCCCTTGCTCCTGCTGGGGCATGTGGAGTAGCGTCGGGCCATGTCCGCAAATGAGGCGCCCTTCTTCAGTTCTTCGTATATCCTGTCGGCCAAGGCCTTGTCCTTGACCAGTATGTGGCTTGCTCTGACCTGCATGGAATGAACTATATTCCGATTTGCATTCCAGGGCAACTTGATGCTAGAGTCTTTTGCGTGAAAGCCCTTCCCTCCTTCCTGCATGGCGTCTACAGGCTCGGCGTGAGGATATTCCTCTCGCTGCGCTTCGACTTCTGCACCTGGCAGGATGGAGAGCTTCCACCAGGTCCCAAGATCTTCGTCTCCAACCACTTCTCCTCCTCGGATGCACATTTCGTCACCACGCTGATGAAGGATCCGATACACATGGTCATCGGCCCGGGCTTCGATGTGCCGCTGCTCAGAGTCTACCTGAGATGGGCGCAGCAGATTCCGGCGAACACGAAGGAGAACAGGGCAAAGGTCGTCCAGAAGGCCGTCGAGTACCTCAAGCAGGGGGACAGCATCTACATCTTCCCCGAGGGCAGGCTCAACACGGGACGCGAGCTCATGGAGTTCCATAAGGGGGCCGCCAGGATATGTCTGGACAGCGGATGCCCTGTCATCCCCATCGGCCTGATTGCTCCGATGCGCCGCATGAGGACGAAGAGCGGAACCTTCGTCGGCCATTCGATGAAGGTCGTCTCCAGGAACTACTATGCGAACATCGGACGACCCATGGCCTTTGATGAGGAGAGGGAGATGGCGAAGACCGACAGGGCGCTTGCAGAGCAGATGATCACGGACAGGATCAAGGATGAGGTATCATATCTCATAGAGGATATAAGGAACGACAAGTTCTGGAGCTGAAGATGGAAAGAGGACAGTTGTTCGACGACTTCACTAGAAGAGTCGACGAGATCATGGAACATCAGGACGAGATATCCCTTCTCAGATTCGATGCAAGACTGAAGAACGGTACGCGCTTCTCCTTCGACTACGACAGCGAGCGATTCGAGAAGGCATCCCGGGCCGATGGAAGGCCGAGACACAGGCATCCGGTCAGCGTGTTCAACGCAGTGCTCGACATCATCGCGGCCCTGGTCGCGATGAACCTGATGATCGTTGCCGGAGCAAGGGCGCATGGCATTTCTGGCGACGCATACGCCTGCATCCTGCTGACGTTCATCTCGTTCTTCACGATGTTCACCGTCTCTGCGGTCTACCACCTGTTCGACGAAGGTCATGCGAGGACCGTCAGGGTGCTTTATTCCGTACGCATGGCCCTTCTCGCGATATGCGTGATGCTGCTTGCCGATTCCATGTGTCTGCTCGGCACGGAAGGCTCCATGCTCACCTTCCCCGTCCAGCTCTTCCTCGCAGCGCTTTCCGTGTTCCTCACATCGCTTTCCACGAAGGGAGGCTCAAGAGCCGCTTCGCTGATGACGAGCATCGCCTACCTCGTCTCGTGTGCATTCGTCGACCTGGACGTCGGCACCATCACCGTGATCGCATTGGGAACACTGAGCGGTCTGGTGCCTGCCCTGGCCCCATCGTCTTCCACTCGTATGCGTACTGCGGGCACGACAGGGCTCTTCCATCTGGTGACGCTGATCGCGTTCTTCCAGATGGCGGGCATGCACTGGTGATCCGATCTCAGGCCCTCGGCTCGAAAGGTCTGAGCATCTCCTGATAGCTCCGGCTCTCAATGTCGCCGTCCTGACAGCCGAGATCGTGCAGGATCCGCATCAGCTCGTCGTAAAGCGGCCTGTTCGCCTCGAAGCCGTCGACCTGGCTGATGATCTCCATCTCAAGGAACCAGCCCAGATGCTTCACGTCCAGCAGCTCGATGTGCACCTGTCCGCACATCCATGACCATCCCCTCTTGTATTTGTGGATGAAGACCTCGTAACCAAGAAGTGCCGCCATGTCCTGCATGACGGCAAGGTCCTCGGCGTTGTCATGGTGGAACTCCAGCTCCTGGTTGCATTCCAGACCGTCCATGCGCCGGTTGCGCTTAGCGGATACGAGAATGCCTCCGTTCTCCAGGCGGATCCTGAAGCGTGGAACCACGTCGGATGGCAGCGCATAGTATGTGTCGCTCTTCACGACCTCCAGACCCGGCTGGCCCACATACTCGTCTATGCGCTCCTTGAGTCCGGCAGAGGCATGTGCCTTGATCTCTATCTCGTATGACATGTCGTCACTTCCATGGGAAGATCATGCTCTTGAAGGACCTCGGACCGACCTTCTCCTCCTCGTCGAACAGGATGTCGGCCCAGGGCAGATGACGCCTGTCGGCATCAGGGTGCTCTTCGAGATAGTCGTACTTGAGCATCAGCAGTCTGACGGCATCATGGCTTGCCAGGTTCATTCCAGCGATGCCAGGCACCAGCCCCATCGTGAAGACCGTGATGGCAAGACAGACGATGTTGTACAGGAGGAAGAATACGCTGAAGCCCATGTTGTCACCGGCGACGATGAAGCACTTCTTCAGCGTCTTTAGCGGCCTGTCCCCGGGAAGATACGAGGAGAGGGCGTAATAGTAAGGTAGTGTGAGAACGAGGAAGATCACGAGCCAGATCAGGATGACGCTTATGATGGTGCCCACGATGCCGAACGCGCTCATGTAGAATGGGATTATGAAGATCACCAGGGCTCCGGTGAGCACGTACAGCGCAAACATCAGCAGCGAATGGCGGAAGTAGCGGGTCAAGCCGCTCTTGAAGTCCGCCCAGGCATCGTGCCTGTATGAAGACCAGCCGTAGGTGACGTTACTCACCGCCCCGCTATACACCGCGATGACGAAAAGCAGCGCGACGAGTGCCGGGAAGAAGGCCAGAGGGCCGTACTCCGTGAGGGCGAATGAATACACGCCCAGGAACAGGAGAAGCAGATAGCCGACGTTCATCAGCACCATGCCGATCAGATTGTCCCAGCCGTCGAAGAAGGCCTTTTTGATGAAGAATCCTTTCATAACATCAATAGAAGATATATCAACATCGCGGTCTAATCAACCTGAGGGGATGGTTGGTTATTCAAAATTTATGCATAAATATTTAAAAACCACTTGCACAAACTTCCACATTATGCATAATCCATGAATATACTGAATAAAACGATTGAGAGGTCTACAGGAAAATGGCAAAGGAGAAGATCGTTCTGGCATATTCGGGAGGGCTTGACACCTCCGTCATCCTCAAGTGGCTGAGCAACAAGGGTTTCGACGTGATCGCATACGTCGCCGACGTTGGACAGAATGAGGACTTCAAGGCCATCGAGGAGAAGGCCTACGCCACAGGCGCAAGCAAGGTCTACATCGAGGATTTGAAGAAGCCGCTGGTCACCGACTACATATTCCCCGCGCTCAAGGCCAATACGATATACGAAGGCACATACATGCTGGGCACCAGCCTCGCCCGCCCCATCATCGCCAAGCGCCACATCGAGATCGCGAAGAAGGAAGGCACGAAGTACGTCGCACACGGAGCCACGGGCAAAGGCAACGACCAGGTGAGATTCGAGTTCGGCTACTACATGAACATGAGCGACGTGAAGATCATCTCCCCGTGGAAGGACGAGGAGTGGCTCTCCCAGTTCGAAGGCAGGAGCGACATGCTTGCATACGCCGAGAAGTACGGAATCCCCGTGAAGGCGAGCCTCAAGAAGCCCTACAGCGAGGACGAGAACCTGATCCACATCTCGCACGAGGCCGGCATTCTGGAGGATCCATCGAAGAGATGCCCCGAGGACGTCTATTCCATCAGCGTATCGCCGAAGGCGGCCCCTGAGGAGGAGACCGTGCTCGAGTTGGAGTTCGTGGCCGGCGTGCCGGTATGCGTGAAGAACCTCGGCACTGGAGAGAGCATCAGCGACCCGCTGGAGATGATCCTGTACCTCAACAGAATGGGCCATGACAACGGAATCGGCCGTGTCGACATGGTGGAGAACCGTTTCATCGGAATCAAGAGTCGCGGCGTCTACGAGACCCCCGGCTGCGAGATTCTGTGGAAGGCGCACCACAACCTCGAGGGTCTGTGCATGGACAAGGAGGCGATGCACCTTCGCGACATGCTCAGTCCTAAGTACGCAGAGCTCATCTACAACGGCTACTGGGGAGCACCCGAGTTCAACATGCTCACCGCCCTGTTCGACGAAAGCCAGAAGTACGTCACGGGCAAGGCGACGGTCGCTCTGTACAAGGGCAACGTCATCAACGCCGGCATCACCAGCCCGCTGTCGCTCTACAACGAGGACCTGGGCTCGATGGACAAGGCCGGCGGATACCATCCGCTCGACTGCAAGGGCTTCATCAACATCAACGCCATCAGACTAATGGCGAACGCCGAGCGCGAGGCGAAGGCGAAGAGCCAGGGCTGAGGGATACGGCAGGTTCATCGGACGGCAGGCACCACCTGCCGTCTTTTCATGTTAGACTGTCGATGTATGAAGGCTTTCGAAGAGGACATCTGCACACGGCGGCTCAGACTGAGGCGGCTGACAGGGAACGACTGGAAGAATCTGGCGTCGATGCTCCAGGACGAGGACGTGATGTATGCCTACGAGCATGCATTCAGCGAAGACGAGGTCACACAATGGATGGAGAGGCAGATGGTCCGCTACGAGAAGGAGGACGGTCTCGGCCTGCTTGCCGTAGACCTGAAGGAGGACGGGACCTTCATCGGGCAGTGCGGTCTGACCTACCAGAACGTGAACGGAGAGATAGTCCCGGAGATCGGCTATCTGCTTAAGAAGGAGTTCTGGCACAGGGGATATGCGACAGAGGCGGCATCCGCCATCCGGGACTATGCCTTCGGGTGTCTGCACATGGACGAGGTGTGGAGCATAATCCGCGAGAACAACTTCGCAAGCCAGGCTGTCGCCATCAGGCTCGGCATGACCCCTCGCTGCAGGATAGTCAAGCACTACTACGACATGGACATGGTCCATATCTGCTACTGTGTCAGGCGTAGCCAGAGCGCCTGACTCGTGCTATCGTCTTGCCATGAGCTTCGACTTCAAGAAGGACCAGAGGGAGTACTACTGCCCTCCTGTCCGTCCACATGTGGTCTTCGTCCCGCAGATGCGCTACCTCTCGATTTCAGGCGAAGGGCGCTGTCCTCAATCAGATGAGCCGGTCTTCTCCCTGCTTCGCAATGTGGCCTCGGCTCTCCGCGATGCGCCCAGGTGCGGACATGATTGCCCAGGCTTCCAGGATTATGTGCTTCCTCCGCCTGAGATGATGACCTGGAAGGAGGGGCGCAGGACACTTTGGAAGCGCCTCTACAGGCTGCCCGACTTCTTCAGCCATGAGGATGTCGAATGGGCACTGGCATATGTATCCGGGAAAAAGAGGATCGATGTCGGCAGTATCATGATGGAGACGATCAGCGAGGGCATGTGTGCCCAGATGCTGTGCCAGGACAAGTCGGCCCGCAAGGTGCGCGAGGAACTGTCGGCATATATCGCATCATTCGGCTACAGGGAGGACACCGGGCCTGTACGCCCCCTCCATGAGATTCTTCTCTCATCCCGCAGGATCGTGCTCAGGATCCCGATTGCGTAGATTCAGCACCCTCTTGCCTGTTTTGCCCAAATCTGAAACAATGGGAGCCACTGTGTTCGTTGAACCAGAATTTCCGGCTGGCGTGTCCAGCTGAGACGTAGAGTAAGGGGCCCGACCGGAAGGAAGGGCGGAATCAGGAGGATTACTATGGCAGTAGTAACCATGAAGAGCCTGCTTGAGTCAGGCGTACACTTCGGACATCAGACAAAGAGATGGAATCCGAAGATGGCCCGTTTCATCTTCACCGAGAGGAACGGAATCCACATCATCGACCTGCAGAAGACCTCGGCCTGCATCGTTGAGGCTTACGAGGCAGTCAGGGCACAGGTCAAGAACGGCAAGCAGATCCTGTTTGTCGGAACCAAGAAGCAGGCACAGCAGACCATCGAGAACGAGGCCAAGCGCTGTGGCATGCCCTATGTGAACAACCGCTGGCTTGGCGGAATGCTCACCAACTTCACAACCATCAAGAAGAGCATCGCGAAGCTCAAGAAGATCGAGAAGATGGAGGCCGACGGCACATTCGCATCCCTCACCAAGAAGGAAGTCGCCCTCTACACCAAGGAGAAGGCCAAGCTCGAGAAGAACCTGGGCGGTATCAAGGACATGAAGGAGCTCCCCGGCGCCCTCTTCATCATCGACACCAAGAAGGAGGCCCTTGCAGTCGCAGAGGCCAAGAGACTCGGCATCCCCGTGATCGCCGTCGTCGACACCAACTGCGATCCGACCAACATCACCTACCCCATCCCGGGCAACGATGATGCCATCAGGGCCATCTCCCTTTTCGTCGAGATCTTCGCCAACGCGGTCATCGACGCCGACAACGAGGCCGGCATCCAGATCATCGAGTCGCTCGACGACGAGGACGAGGGCGTGGCTCAGGCGGCCGCACCTGCAAAGGACGAGGAGATCGACGAGGCCGACTACGCGAACTACAAGGGTGACGAGACCACAGTCACGAACCAGGACGCTCCCGAGGCAGAGGCCGAGGAAGAAGAGCTGTACACCAGATAAGGAGAATCCCATGGCTATCACAGCAGCAGATGTCAAGAAGCTCCGCGACATCACCGGAGCAGGCATGATGGACTGCAAGAAGGCTCTTGCAGAGGCTAATGGAGACATGGCACAGGCCGAGAAGATCCTCAAGGAGATGGGCCTTGCCGCAGTCGCCAAGAGGCAGGACAGGGCAACCGAGAACGGACGTGTCTTCACCAAGGTCAAGGGAGACAAGGCCGTCCTCCTCGAGCTCAGCTGCGAGACCGACTTCGTCGCAAGCAACGAGAAGTTCAAGGCTCTTGGAGACCAGATGTGCGACGTCATCCTCGAGAAGGGATACACAGAGCCCAACGACGAGCTCAAGGGCATGGTCGATGCTCTCATCGCCACCATCAAGGAGAACATGACGCTCAAGAGGATGAGCCTTGTCGACATCCCTGCGGGCGGTTATGCCGCAACCTACATCCATGGAGAGGGTTCCGTCGCCGTCCTCGTCATCTTCACGAGCGACAACGCCGCGATCTTCTCCAACGACGCCGTCAAGGAGTTCACCCACGACTGCGCACTTCATGTCGCGGCATTCAAGCCCCAGTTCCTCGACACGGCCTCCGTCACAAAGGAGTACGAGGAGGAGCAGCTTTCCATCTTCCGCGCCCAGGTCGCAACCATGGACAAGCCCGAGAAGGTCAAGGAAGGCATCGTCCGCGGCAAGCTGAACAAACTGTACAGCGAGGTCTGCTTCCTCAACCAGCCCTTCGTCAAGGACGACTCCATGTCCGTCGAGAAGAAGATGGCGGAGGTCGCGAAGGCCGCAGGTGCAAAGCTCGGCATCGCATCCTACAAGTACTACCAGGCAGGCGTTGACGCCTGAGGAGGCATATGATGCAGACTGTTTTGGATTCCTGCAGCAGCAGAATGGACAAGTGCATCGCCTCGCTTGAAGGCGAGTATCTCTCGATGAGGACCGGCAGGGCTTCTGCCGCCCTCTTCGACAAGATCAAGGTCGACTACTACGGAGCGGAGACACCTCTGAACCAGGTGGCTTCCATCTCCAGCCCCGAGGCGAGGCTCATCGTGATCCAGCCCTGGGACAAGACGGTCCTTCCCGCAATCGAGAAGGCGATACAGAAGAGCGAGCTCGGTCTCAACCCGAACAACGACGGCAAGCTGATCCGTGTAAACTTCCCTCCCCTCACCGAGGACAGGAGGAAGGAGCTTGCCAAGAGTGCGAAGGCCCTTGCCGAGAACGCACGTGTCGCTGTCCGCAACGTTCGTCGTGACGCCATGGAGGAGCTGAAGAAGCTCCAGAAGGGTGGCGAGATCAGCGAGGATGAGCAGAAGGACGGCGAGACGAAGATCCAGAAGATGACCGACAAGGCCATCGAGAGAATCGCCAAGGTCGCCGAGACCAAGGAGAAGGAGATCATGGAGATCTGAGGGATGTCCAGGCAGGCCGGTCCTGCCTGGCTCTCTTTTGAAAGGCGGTCGGATGAGAGAGGTTCCAGTACACATCGGTTTCATAATGGATGGCAACGGTCGTTGGGCGAAGCAGCGTCTTCTTCCGCGTACCGCGGGTCATCTTGCCGGTCTGAAGGCGCTCAAGAAGGTCGCCCTCGCCTGCATAGACGAAGGTGTCAGGTACATCACTCTCTACTGCTTCTCCACAGAGAACTGGAAACGCCCCAAGGACGAGGTGGACTACCTCATGGGGCTTTTCAGTGAAAAGCTCATGGGCGAGATGCCGTTCTTCAATGAACACGGCATAAGGCTTCTTGCCCTTGGAGACATGCGTGCGCTTCCGCAGGATGCCCGAAAGGCCCTTCTCGATGCCATCGAAGCGACTCGCGACAACACGACACTCACTGCCCAGCTGGCCATCAACTACGGAGGACAGGACGAGATCTGCAGAGCTGTCGAGCGCGCTCTTGCCGATGGCATCACCAGATTCACGCCTGAAGTGATCCGGGCGCATTTCGACAATCCGCAGGTTCCGCCATGCGACGTCATAGCCCGTTCGGCCGGGGAGAAGCGGATTTCGAACTTCCTTTTGTTCGACAGCGCCTATGCCGAATTCATGTTTTATGATAGACTATGGCCTGACTGGTGCGAAGATGACGTCAGGACCGTCATCGACGAATACAACACACGGGTAAGGAAGTTTGGAGGACTAGCGAAGTGACATCGAATGGACAAAGGATATTGACCGGCTTTGTCGCATTACCTGCTCTTCTGCTGGTCATTCTGCTGCTTCCTCAGCTCCACTACATCGTATTCGGCCTCGTCGTCCTGGTCGCAGCCTTGATCGGTTCGGCGGAAATGCACAACATTCTCGTGCACGACAAGGACGACATCAGGTTGCCTCTGCCTTCCTGGGTCGGCATACTGCTGCCGATCGCTGCATACATCGAATATTCGCTGAGCGGATACGGCTACAGCTCCATAATCCTGTATACGCTGATAGCCCTGCTCTCGCTCATCTTCCTCATAGAGACCATCACTGGTCATCATGATTCATACAGGGGTACACGCGACAGGATCTCCTATGCCGTGATCCAGCTGCTCTACCCGAACCTGTTCGCCATATTCTTCATCCGCATGTGCTTCCTGCAGAATGCATGGATGTGGATGCTGACATTCTTCCTCCTGGTCTTCTCCTGCGACACGTTCGCATACTTCTTCGGCCGCTGGCTTGGAAAGAACAACAGGGGAATCGTGAAGGTCTCCCCGAACAAGAGCCTTTCAGGCTTCATCGCCGGTGCGCTGATTCCAGCCATCGTATTCGCACTTCTGGCCGCATTCATCGACAAGTACACCCTCGCCTGGTGGGAGGGACTGTTTGTCGGACTCTTCACCGCCGTCGCGGCAATCTGCGGAGACCTCATCGAGTCCGCCTTCAAGCGTTCCAGCGACCTCAAGGACAGCGGCAACGTGATACCGGGGCGCGGAGGAATTCTGGATTCCATCGACTCCCTGATCATAGCAGCGCCGATCTACATCGCCCTACTCCACTTGTTCCAGGTGACCATCTGAGATATGAGAAGGGTTCTCATCCTCGGCGCGACTGGTTCGATCGGCACGACATGTCTTGATGCGATCAGGTCTGGAAAGCTCGAAGCCGAGGTGATCGGACTTGTTGCAAGACACAGCAATGACAGGCTCGAATCGCTTTCAAGGGAATTCGGCTGCCCTTGTCTGATCAACGATTCGCATGAATCGCTTGTCTCCTTCATCAGGGACTGTGGCGGCGATATCGCGCTGAACGGAATCGCAGGATCTGCTGGTCTTGCCGCATCTCTTGCATGTCTGGATGCAGGGCTTGATCTTGCGCTTGCCAACAAGGAGTCCATCGTCATGGGCGGAGACTTCCTGCTGGACGAGGCAAGGCGGCTTGAGCGTAGAATCATCCCCGTCGACAGCGAGCACAGCGCGATATACAACCTGCTCAAAGGCCATCAGGGAGAGGTCTCCTCTCTCGTCATCACCGCATCCGGCGGTCCTTTCCTCGACAGGCAGGACCTTGAGAACGTGACGCCTGACGAGGCGGCAGCCCATCCTACATGGAAAATGGGCAGAAAGATCTCGATAGATTCCAGCACACTTGCAAACAAGGGACTCGAGGTCATAGAGGCAGGGTTCCTCTTCGGCATCGATGCAGACCGCATCGAGGTGACAATACACAGGCAGTCCATTGTCCATTCGATGATACGTCTCGAGAACGGTGCAATCTATGCCCAGCTCTCGCCACCGGACATGACGCTTCCGATTGTTGCTGCAGTCAATGACGAGTACGCCAGGCTCACCGATGTCGTCCGTCCGCTCTCGTTCAATGACCTTACGCTGACATTCCACAGCTGGTCGCCGGAACGCTTCCCCCTGCTTGCACTCGCCTACAAGGTCCTGGAGAGAAAGGCGGGCTACCCTATTGCATACAATGCAGCGGACGAAGTCGCGGTGTCCGCGTTCATCGAAGGGAGAATCAGGTACACGGATATCGCCCGGGTCGTATCGGCGACTCTCGAGAAGGACTGGAGCCATACCGCCTGCAGTTACGATGAGATCGTAGACATCGACTCGATGGCCAGAGAGGTGGCAGCCGGATGTCTGTCATCGCTTTGAAACTGCTCCAGTTCATAATAGGCTTCATCGGAATCGGCCTTGTGGTCCTCGCTCACGAGGCCGGACACTTCATCGCAGCGCGTCTGCTCGGGGTGCGTGTCGAGACGTTCGGCGTCGGCATGGGGCCCAGGTTGTTCTCGATCCATGGACGTGAGACGGAATACCGCTTCTCCCTCATCCCTTTCGGCGGCTATTGTCGCATGGACGGCTCGATCGATCTGATCAAGGCTCTCAGAGACGATGTGAAGAGCTTCGACAAGGGTGAGTACGGATCATATTTCACGACCACTCCTCTAGTACGTCTATTGATCTTCATCGCTGGTCCGCTGATGAACTTTCTGCTATCCGTACTGCTCTTCCTCGTCATCAGCCTCGTTCCGACATTGCAGGCCGTGGATCCGGCCAGAATCGTCGTTGTCTCGGACTACCCAGCCCTGTTCTCCAGCGACATCACACAGAGTTCGATCCGGACAGGCGACACGATCCTCTCCATCGACGGCCAGGAGGTCAGATGGTGGCAGGAGGCCGAGGAACTAATCGCATCGGCGAATGTGCCGGAGCTTGAGATGCGTGTGCTGCGTGACGGAAGACAGCTTGATGTGACGGCAGAAGGCGTGCTGATGGATGGCACATATCGTTATGGCATTGCATTATGGCAGGATCCGGTCATAGGTCGTGTAGACGGCACAACCCTTTTCCATCCAGGCGACAGGATAGTCGCTGTCAATGGTAGTCCTGTTTCGAATACCTATGATGTATACATGGAAAGCGGGCATGACATGGACATCACGCTCCTGAGGAACGGAGCCGTTGTCTCCGTGTTCCTGCCGTCAACGACAAGCTTCCCATTCGCCTGGCAGAGCACTCTCGTACCACTTGAAAGCCAGGGCTTCTTCCGCTCGATTGCATACGGCTTCTCCAAGGCGGCACAGAGTGTTGCAGACACGTTCACGGCACTTGGAAGCTTCATAAACCAGGACAGCGAGCAGGTCCGCAACCAGATAACAGGTCCGACAAGAGCCGCACAGACAATCGGCAACATAACGACACTGGGCTTCAAGAGCGATGCGGCTTCCGGCATACGCGCCTTTCTCTATCTGCTGTCGATGGTCTCGATTTCGCTGTGTGTTGCAAACCTTCTGCCGATTCCGACATTCGATGGTGGACAGATGGTAATAAACATCTGGCAGATAATCACAGGAAAGGAGCTGAGTCCCAGAAGCTATGTAGTCTTCCAGATTGCAGGTATCGTATGCACAGTGATCATACTGGTGGGACTGTATTCACTGGACTTCATACACTACTTCGGCTGAACGGCACCATTCAGAATGCCTGACCGGACATATTGCTTTTTACTTTGATGATGTCTTCCAGAACAGAGATTATTGAACTGACCCTTGGACATGGACCAAAACATCTGGATGGTGTCGAAGCAGACACCAAAAATGTCACCAAAGACAAACAAGAAGAAAAGTAGAACCCAAGACTGAATGAAATTATTAGGCTCTTAAAACAAAATGCATCATTGTCAGAAATTGCCGTATCTCTTGGAGTTTCCAGACGCACAATCACACGCGACACAACATGGTTAAAGGATAACGGATACCTGATGCATGAGGGACCGGTCAGGAACGGGAAGTGGATTATAATCAAAGAATCTGGAGAGAATGAATGACATTCCACTGGACAGAATTTGAGATGGCATCCGTCAAAGAATGATCAGTTTGGAAGCAACAATCCGGATTCTGTCGCAACATATCCAGACACGAGCGAGGCCACCTGCCCTACCCGGACAGATGGCCTCGAAACCTATGATTTGAAGACTCACTTCACCAGAGCAAGAGCCTTGGCCTCGATGTTCTCGGCCTTGAAGCCGAACGTCGTCGCAAGATAGTCGAGCGAACCGACCTCACCGAACCTTTCGCCGACATTGACGAAATCGACCTTGCATGGCACACCGGCTTTGAGAAGCACAGCGGAAATCATCTCGCCTGTACCTCCGGCGTATCGGCCGTTCTCGCAGATCAGCATCCTTCCCGTCTCCTTGGCGGCCTTGAGAATCATCTCCTCATCAAGCGGACGGATCGTGTGCAGATCGATCACACGTGCACTGACACCATTTCCTGCAAGCGATTCAGCTGCCTTGAGCGCCTGTTCCACGAGGTATGCACCAGTTGCGACAATAGTCACATCATCACCCTGACGTGCCGTGATCGCCTTTCCAAGCCTGATCTCGACATCTTCACCATAACGATGGATGACGCCCTTTCTCGGAGTGCGCAGATAAGATGACTTCCCACTCTCGTATGCCTGGATCATCAGGTTGTACAGGCTCCTTGCATCGGATGGCTCGTAGATGATCATGCCGGGGATCTGACGCATCAGAGCGATGTCCTCGAATGGCATGTGCGTTCCGCCGTTGTACTGTGCCGTGATTCCGGGATCCGAGCCGATAACATGGACGGTCCTGTGGGCGTAGCCGACGCTGATGAACAGCTGGTCATACATCCTTCTGGAGGCGAAGCAGCCGAAGCTGTGGATGATGGGTGTCAGTCCGACGGAGGACAGTCCTCCTGCCACTGCAGCCATATTCGCCTCCGCTATGCCTACGTTGTAGAAGCGGTCGGGGAACTCCTTCTGGAAGGCTGTCGAGCCGATGCAGGAGGAAAGGTCTGCATCCATGACGACGACATCGTCATGCTCCCTGCCTAGATCGATCATCGCAGCGACGACCGCATCCTTGTAGTTCTCGAATGTGCTGGTGTCTCTCATTCTCTCTCCTCCTCTCTTGCGAACAGCGCCTCGATCGCCTCTTCGGCCTTCTCCTTGCTGATCTGCATGGAATGGTTGGCCTTCACACCCTCTCCAGGAATGTATCCATAGCTCTTGATCGTATGAAGGATGATCATGCTGGGCTTGTCCGTGACGCTCTTCGCCTCCTTGATGGCAGCCTCGAGCTGGTTGAAGTCATGGCCGTTGGCAACCTCGATCGCATTCCAGCCGAAGGTCTCGTAGCGCTCCTTGAGATGGTGCATCGGGATGATGTTGTCGGTGTAGTCGTCAAGCTGCTGGCCGTTCACATCGGTAAAGCCGATCAGATTGCCGAGCTTCCATGCTCCTGCAGCCTCCGCAGCCTCCCAGACCTCGCCTTCCTGGCTCTCGCCATCGCCGACGACGGTGTATGTGTATGCGTCGTACTTCTTCAGCCTTTGGCCGAGCGCGATTCCGACGGCGGCGCTGAAACCTTGTCCGAGTGAACCGGCGGTGAAGTCGATTCCAGGGGTCTTCGTCATGTCGGCATGACTGGGAAGCCTGGTACCACCCTGGTTGAGCGTAGACAGCAGGGACTCGTCTAAATACCCCTTCTTGGCGAGAATTGCATAGAGAGCCGGGCCGCTGTGCCCCTTGGAAAGGACCAGACGGTCGCGCTCCGCCCAATCGGGCCTCTTCGGGTCGATCTTCATCTCATGGTAGTACAGGTATGTCAGAAGCTCCACGACCGACATGCTGCCTCCGATATGTCCCTGACCGAACGATGCGATCTCGCGGATCAGCTTCACTCTCGCATCGAGGGCCTCCATCTTCAGTCTCTTGACCTCGTTTAGATCCATCACTTGTCCTCCTTCTCCAAGGCGGCAATCTTCTCCACCCTGGTCTGATGAACTCCCCCAAGGAAGCTCGAATCCATATATGCCTTGACAATCGTCCAGGCAAGCTCGACGCCAAGCGTCCTGGCACCGAGTGTTATCACATTGGCGTTGTTGTGCGCCTTGGCCATGCTAGCGGAATAGGCATCGGACAGATGTGCTGCACGGATTCCGTCTATCTTGTTCGCGGCGATCGATATCCCTATTCCAGTGCCGCAGATCAGGATCCCGAAATCCTCATTCTCATCAAGAAGTCTGTGGCACAGGTCCGCTGCGATATCAGGGTAGTCGACGGGGTTTCTGTCAGGGCATCCGACATCGACTACGGCATGACCCTCCTTCTCCAGGCGTGCGATGATCTCGAGCTTGAGGTCGTAGCCGCCATGATCGCATCCGATGATGATCTTCATGTCTTCTCCTCCTTTGCGTCTCTGCATATCCCCAGTGTCTCTCCTTCGACGAAAGTGCTTGAAATGAGCGTCTCGCCGGGAATCCTGGCATCCGGGTTCTCTATCCATTCTATTATGTTCCTGCACCCCACAAGCCCCATTTCATAACGGGGGATGTGGATGGTGGTGAGATGCGGCGTGATGATGCGCGACATCTCGATTCCGTCGAATCCTGTGATCGATATCTCCCCAGGGATGTCCAGACCAATGCATCTGGCCGCATTCATCGCTCCGATGGCGACCTGGTCGTTCACGCACATCAATGCGGTCATCTCGGGATGCCGTGAAAGAAGTCCGAATGCACACTTCTGCCCTGCATCCACGTTCATCTCGCAGTAGTCGACAAGATTCTCGTCAAGCACTCCATTGAGCTCAAGTGCTCTTTTCATCGTGTTGACACGCGTCCTGTTGAGCCAGGAGTCACGTGGAGAGCTCAGAAGACCGATTCTACGATGACCAAGACTGCAGACCTTCTCGACAAGTGCGAATGCCTCATCGGTTTCGCCCTGACGCACGATAGGCACGCCATCGAACATGGCGGCCGAAGTGAGCGTCAGGACCTTGATTCCCTCCGAGGATATCCTCCTGACCTCATCCTCGAGATTTCCGTCGGGATAGAAGCCGAGCGTGATGATGACACCGTCGACGCCCCTGGCGGCAAGGGCCTTCATCGAAGACACGACCTTGTCGCTGCTGCGCTCCGCATCGCAGATGAAGATACTGTATCCCCTGCTGGACGCGTACTCCTCGACGGCATAGATGATATCGAGGAAGAAGCCGTTGGTGAGGTTTCCCACGATCAGACCGAGCGTGTGGGACCGGCTGGTCCTCAGCGTCTTGGCAGTCGCACTGGGCACATAGCCAAGCTGTCTGGCTATGCGCTCGATTCTCCGCCTCGTCTCCACAGAGATGGACGGCTTTCCGTTGAGAGCCATCGAGACGGTTGCGGGGGTGACCCCGGCCTTCTGTGCGACGTCCTTGATCGTGACCATTCCAGCTACTCCAATGACCTCAGCAGACGCTCCAGGTCCTTCTCCAGTCCCTGCTGGTGGCTGAAGATGTTCAGCGCACCGGCGACGATGCTGTCAGCCCCACGCTGGATGCAACGTGAAGCGTTTTCGAAGTCGATTCCTCCATCGACGATTATCTCGACATCGAGTCCGGACCTTCTCCTCATGTCATCCAGCCGACCGATCCTCTCGTAAGTGTCCTCGAGGAACACCTGGCCGGAGAAGCCGGGACGGACCCCCATCATGATCACGTAATCGCATGAAGCGAGATGAGGAGCGAGTGACTCGACAGGCGTCTGGGGACTGATCACCAGCCCTGCACGGCATCCCTTCATCCTGATCGACTCGAGAAGAGCCTTTGTATCAAGATCCGTCCGCTCGACATGGAAGGCGACGGCCTTCGCTCCGCACTGGATGGAACGCTCTACATCTCTTTCGACTTCGCTTGTCATCAGATGAACATCGCATGGAGTGTCGCTGAATGAGCTGACCGCCTTAAGATAGTCGAAGTTCAGGCAGTAGTTCGGCACATAGTTTCCATCCATGATGTCGATATGGAAACTCGTCACGCCGGCGCGGTGGAGAATCTCCAGATCATGTGCCAGGTGCAGATAGTCGGCGCAGGCCAGTGTCGGGTATATTCCCACCTTGTTCCTCATCTTCAGCACCTCCTCCTCTTCGCGCTGGCAAGCAGTCCCTCAAGATCCACCGGATCCCTGCTCTCCTTCTGAAGTCTCCTCAATTCGTCCCTCATGATGAGAATTCTATCAGAATATCCATCCTTCATGACCAGATTGTCCATCTCGAAGGGATCCTTCTTAAGATCATACAGCTGTTCGAGGTCGTCCTGTGTGACGACGTACTTGTAGCCGTCCTTGTAGACACAACGGCTGAGTATCGTACAGCCATAGCCATGGCCGTAGCTCTCGCACATCAGGCTGTCGCGCCATTTCACGCCATCTGCGTCATGATGGCACAATGGCAGAAGCGACCTGCCGTCGCAACCCTTCCTGAAAGACAGCCCCGCCGCATCCATCATCGTGGCCGGCGTATCGCAGGTGAATACGAGATGGTCGTCCCTGAGCCCCGCATCGACATGACCGGGCCAGCGTACCGCCAGCGGAACGCGCATGACCTCCTCGCTCATGTGGCTGTTCTTGTCGAAATGGCCACCATGGCTGGCAATCGCGTCCCCGTGGTCGGTCGCCCAGATGACGATGGTGTCCTCGTCCAGACCAAGCTCGTGAAGCTTGTCGACGACCATGCCTCCTGCAGCATCCACCATCGTGATATGCGCATAGCATCGGGCAAGTATCTTCTGCCAGTCGCTCCATGGAAGCGCTGAAGGAACCCTTATGTACTCGCCGTCCTCGCTCATCGGATAGCTGAGCTCCATGCGGAACACGTCCGGCTGGTTCTCAAGCGTATCCCTGTAGGAAGGATACTCGCCGATGTCCTCGGGTTTGTACATATCGGCGAACTCCTTCGTCGGGAAGAATGGCTGATGAGGTCCCCAGAAATGTACCTGGAGCATGAAGGGACGGTCTCTCTTCTCGCTCGCGAGCTTTTCAAGTCTGTCGCAGGCAAGGGATGCGAGGAAGAAGGCCTCATGCGTCTCCTTCGGCGTGGTGGTGATGCCTACGGCATGCTCGCCGCACCAGCCCGTCTCGCACTTGTAGTCGGCACCGACCTTGAGCTTCTCGAAATAGTGCTGCTCGACATAGGAGTCGGTCATGAAGGCGTATTCTATATGATGACTGGCCTGTGGCAGATGATGCTGCTCCAGGTAGTCCTTGTATTCCCTGGTGAGATACGGGTTGCCGTAGCTTGTATAGGAGAAGCCCTGGCAATGATGATCATGGGCGTCGCCGGGACCGGCATGCCACTTGCCGAAATACCAGTTCTCGTATCCGGCTTCATGAAACGTGTCCAGAATGACCTCGTCATCATAAGGTGGGTCGTTCTCGTTGTGCACCTGCTTGTGGTTGTGTGGATAAAGCCCCGTGAGCATGGTGCGTCTGGCAGGTCCGCACATCGGGGTGACGCATCTTGCCTCGGTGAATTCGACACCCTGACGTGCGAAGGCCTCGAAGCATGGACGCTTCGGAGTCACTCCCCCTTCATAGCGTCCATGCCCGAAATAGGCCTGGTGGTCCTGAAGTATGTATACGACATTGGGTCTGTCTGCCATATGTCAGCCATACCTCCTTACGGAATCCAGGAACAGGTCGATGAAACGAGGCCTGTCGATGCTCTCCATTAGAGTCAGGTTCCTCTCGTCGTCTTCCTTCTTGTAGTAGTCGTTCTTGTCGATGAGCGTGAAGCCCGTCGTCAGCTCTCCTGTGCATTCGACGTCGCAGTAGTACTTCGCCGTGGTGAAGAGCGACGGGTCGATGACATATGCGATGGTCGCGGGATCGTGCATCGTCACCTCGTTGCTCTCCTTGGCAGCCTTGAGCCTGTTCTCGGAGATGACCTCCTCGTTGGCCGTGTCGATCTTCTCGTCGGCGCCGATCTTCGTGATTCCATAGCCGCGGATGATGCTTGCGGCGAAACGTGCGACAGGGGTTCCCATCTCATCGAGCCTCTCGACCTCGTCCGGTTCGATCGTCGCGGTCCTGGTGACCTCGAGCGGACAGGCCACGAATTCGACTCCCGAGAAGATGACCTTTCTGAAGGCCTCGGGATCGACAAGCACGTTGAACGTCGAAAGAGGTGTCGGATTGCCGCAATGATAGCTGGTGCCCATGAAGACGATGCGACGGATCCTGTCCTTGACCTCAGGATGCTCGATCAGGAGCTTTGCGACGTTGGTGACGGGTCCGATCGCGATGATCGTGGTCTTCTCTTCGCTCTCCTCGAGAAGCCTCTTCATGAACTCCACTGCATGGATGTCCAGAAGATTCTCCTTCCAGTCGCTGTCGAACGTGTATCCTCTCAGGCCGGTGACACCATGTACACCGCTTGCCCTCAGCGGCTCCCTCTCGAGAGGCTTCGGCTCGCCCTTGGCGATCCTTATGTCATCGCGGCCGAGCAGATGCACGACATTGCAGGTGTTCCTGGTGGTGTTCTCGACATCGACGTTTCCGGCAACCGTGGTTATGCCGACGATGTCGAGTTCAGGCCTCGAGAGCGCAAGCACCAGAGCCAGAGCGTCATCGATTCCGGTATCGCAGTCGATTATGACTCTTTCCTTCATTGTTATCTCCTTTTGCCTTGGGGAATCTCCCCGCATTGTCGGGCAGACGTGACATCACAACCACCCTGCCCTGGACAGACGGGGCATGACAGCCCCGCCTGCACTGATGTGCATCAGTGGGATGATGCGTACTTGGTATAGGGCTTTCCTCCGGCCGTCACTCCGAAGTACTTCATCTTCCTCGACGTGACCGCGAGGATGATCAGGATCGCAAGATACGGAATCATCTGGATGAAGTCGCTGGGAATCGGGTTGGAAGGAATCGTCTGGAGGTACAGCTGCAGTGCATCGAAGAATCCGAAGATCATCGCAGAGCAGTAGGACGCCACGGGATTCCATCTACCCATCGTGACGGCTCCAAGAGCCAGATAGCCTCTACCTGCGACCATTCCCTCCTGGAAGAGGTTCATCTGGCCGATCGACAGCATTGCACCGCCGAGTCCACCGAGAAGTCCCGAGGCGAGCACCGAGATGTATCTGACGCGATGGACGTTGATACCACAGGTCTCGGCCATGGTCGGGTTCTCGCCGACTGCAGTGATGTGGAAGCCGAAGCGCGTGAACTTGAACAGCAGCGTGACCACTATCAGCGCGATGAAGCCGATATACACGAATGGAGACAGATGGGACAGGAAGCCGCCCACCAGCGGAATCGAAGCGAAGATGTCGCTTGTCGGCAGGTTTTTGACCTGGGCGGTGCTTCCGCTCTGGCCGAAGAACGCCTCGACGCCTACTCCGCACAGACCTTCTGCGAGAAGGACGAGAGCCATGGAGCTGACGGCCTGCTTCGCACCGATCGTGATGGTAAGCACGCTGTGGATCGCCGAGATGAGGATGCCGACCAGCATCGCCATCAGGATTCCGACCCACGGAGAGCCCGTGTAGTACGAACCGAGGACGGCTGCGAATGCACCTGCCGTCATGATTCCCTCAAGACCGATGTTGTTGACACCGGAGCGTTCCGAGACGACGCCGCCCAGAGCAGTGAACGCGATAGGAGTGCCCATTCTGAGCGTGGTCGGTATCATGTATGAAAGAAAACTGAACATGTACTATCCTCCTATTTGATCCTGTTCATGTAGTAGCGGATCAGGTTCTCGAGACAGATGAACACGACGACGAGTCCCTGGATGATTCCGACCATGTCGGACGAGACGCCGACGGTGGCCTGCATGAGGAACGAGCCGGAGCGCATCATGCCGAAGAAGAATCCGGTCAGTATGATCGCGAAGGGATTGTTCCTTGCCATGAGGGCGATCGGAATTCCCGAGAAGCCATATCCGGTCGAGAAGCCGTTGACCATCCTCTTGAGGGTTCCGGTGACCTCGATCGATCCGGCAAGCCCGGCGATCGCACCACTGAGAAGAAGTGCCATGAAGATGTTCTTCTTGACGCTCATTCCGGCAAACTCGCTGGCTGTCGGATTGAGTCCGACCGCGGTCAGCTGATAGCCCTTGGTGGTCTTGTTCATGAAGATGTACACGAGCACCACGGCCAGGATCATGATGATGAAGCCGAGATTCAGCTGATAGCGGGCCGGCAGTATGTTCGGCAGCGTCGCGCTTGCAAGCAGAGGATCCGTCGCAGGAGCGCTCGTGTCACCATGGAACGGGCCCATGACACAGAACTGCACGAAGAACTGCACGACGTAGTTCAGCATGATGGTGCTGATGACGACGCTCACGTTGCACGCCGTGTTCAGAATGGCGGGGAAGAACGCGACCAGCGCACCGCCCAGCATTCCTGCAAGCAGCGTAACCACCAGATGGAGTCCGGGAGGAAGCGGCACATAGATGCCGACAAGTCCTGCACAAAGACCACCGAACATCAGCTGCCCCTCGACACCGATGTTGAACGCCGAAGACTTGAAGGCCACTGCGACTGCAAGTCCTGCGAGGATCAGAGGCACAGACGTCTTGAGCGTCATGGTGAACGACACCAGAGAGCCCATGGATCCCTGGATCAGTGCACCGTATGCATCGAACGGGTTGAAGCCGAGAAGTGCGATGATGATGCCGCCGATCAGAAGGGACAGCACGACGGCGATCACAGGTATCAGGAGCTCCTGAAGAATCTCCCTTTTCTTGTTGCTTGTCATTTCTCCCCTCCTTTCCTGCTTCCGAGCATCAGGTATCCTATGGATTCCTTGTCGGCAGTAGCCGCATCCACGACCGCGACGATACGGCCGTCGAATATGACGGCGATCCTGTCGCTCACGGCAAGGACCTCGTCAAGCTCCATCGAAATCAGAAGGACGGCCTTGATCTCGTCACGGAGCCGGATCAGCGTATCCTGGACCGAATCGGCGGCGCCGATGTCCAGACCTCTCGTCGGCTGGATGGCGACGTAGAGGGAGGGATCGGCATTCGCCTCGCGTGCGATGACGATCTTCTGCTGGTTTCCACCCGAAAGGGTTCCTGCTGCGACGTTGACGTTTGCAAGACGGATGTCATAGTCCTTTGCAAGCTTCTCCGCAGTCTCCTGTATCGCGTTGCGCTTCAGCCAGAAGCCCTTCTTCGAGTATTCCGGCCTCTCCTCCTGTCCGAGCACGAGGTTGTAGGCGACGGAATACTGCAGCACGAGGCTCTCCTTCTGCCTGTCCTCCGCGACGTAGCCAAGTCCCATGTCGCGGCGCTGTCGGACGTTCAGGTCGTTCACATTGCGGCCTTCGAAGAGAATCTCGCCGCTGTCGGGCTTGAAGAGACCGAGAATGCACTTCTCCATCTCCTCCTGGCCGTTTCCATCGACGCCTGCGATGCCGACGATCTCACCTTCATGTACCGTCAGGTCGAGTCCCTTCAGCTTCTCGTTGCCTTCGATGTTGGTATAGTGCAGGTCCTTTATTGTAAGGACCTCCTTGCCGGGACGTATGTCGCTTCTCGCCTTGCGGCCGGTATCGACGCTGTGGCCGACCATCATGCGCGTTATGTCGTCTATGGACGTGTCGCATATGGCCTTGGTGCCGATGACCTCGCCACGTCGGATGACCGTGACATGGTCGGAGACCTTCATGACCTCGGCCAGCTTGTGGCTGATGAAGATGATGGTCTTGCCCTTCTGCTTGAGCGAGAGCAGGATGTCGCAGAACTCGTCGATCAGATGCGGCGGAAGGACCGCGGTCGGCTCGTCGAAGATCAGAATGTCGGCCTGTCTGTACAGGACCTTGAGGATCTCGACCCTCTGCTGCTCTGGAACCGACAGGTCGCCCACTCTCTTCGTGACATCGAGATTGAGCTCGTATCTGTCGGAGATCGCCTGGACCTGCTCGATGCCCTTCTGCCTGTCTATCTTGAGGGACGATCCCGGCTCCTGACCTATGATGACGTTCTCCATGACGCTCATCTTCGGAATGAGCATGAAATGCTGGTGCACCATGCCGATGCCCGCGGCGTTCGAATCCCTGGGGCTGGAGAACTTCTCTACCTTTCCATTGATGACTATCTCACCCTCGTCGGGCACGAGGAGCCCGAAGAGGATGTTCATCAGGGTCGACTTGCCAGCACCGTTCTCGCCGGCAAGGGCGTGGATCTCGCCCTT
Source organism: uncultured Spirochaetales bacterium (assembly GCA_949285785.1). GTDB lineage: Bacteria > Spirochaetota > Spirochaetia > Sphaerochaetales > Sphaerochaetaceae > Bullifex. Next base: position 153,575 of record CASEAG010000028.1, read on the forward strand.
TTCGACGGAGAACGATATGTTGTTGTTGGCAACGACGCCAGGAAAGCGCTTGGTTATGCCTTTAAGCTCAATAGCGTATTCAGCCATCTTTCCTCCTGGTATCAATGTCGGACGGCTTCACTTACTTCGCGAAGTTGGCGTTGTAGTCTGCCTCGACCTGCGGCGGGACGATCTCGCCGGAGATGATCGCAGCGCTGATCTCGTCGAGCTGCGCCTGGATCTCGGGAGTGATCATGGCCAGAAGATCGTCGTTCATGTCCGTGTAGCGGACGATGACACCGTCATTGGCAAGGCCGAGCGTCATCGGGGACGACGTGTCGAAGTTGCCGTTGTCGACATAGTCGGACACGATTGCCAGGATCGTCTGGTCGACGGGCTTGACAAGGGATGCGACGATCTTGTCGGGCATCTGGTCGAACTGGCCCTTTGCAGCACCGAAGCAGTACTTGCCCTCGCCTGCGCTCTTGGCTGCGTTGAAGACTCCGACGTTACATGCACCGGCGAACGTGCTCACGATGTCTGCGCCTCTGGAGTACATCGCGTTGGCGACCTCCTGTCCCTTGTTGATATCGCTGTAGCTGTTGGTGAAGGCGCTCTGGACTGTGATGTCGGGGTTGACGTACTCGGCACCGGCCTTGAAGCCCCAGTTGAAACGCTCCTGGACGATGTCGCCGGAGACGGCCGCAACGGAACCTACATTGTCCGTCTTGGTGAGAAGGCCTGCCAGAGCTCCGATGAGGAAGGCACCCTCCTGCTCTGCATACGTCGTGGTCATGACGTTGGCTGGCATTCCGCTCGCCTCGTTGAGATAGAGGAACTTGACCTCCGGGTATTCGTTCGCGACCTCGACCATGGCATCCGCGTACTCGGCAGAGCCGATGACCACGAAGTTGACACCCTGGCTGATGAGGGTCCTGAGGCTGTTCCCTGCATCCGCGATGTCGGGGACCTCGAGACAGATGTTGTCGAAGCCGTACTTCTCGCTGACGGCCTCCACACCATCCCTGATGTCGTCGTTGAAGCTCTGCGTGCCGAAGATCGTCGCGATCATTCCAAGCTTGAGATCGACGCCGTCTCCTTCCGAGGATGACGAGCTCGAGCTCTCTTCGCCACCACACGCGGTGAATGCGAACAGGACGATCAGCAGCAATGCCACAAGTCTAGTTACCTTTTTCATGATTGACCCTCCTTCTGGTCTTTTACATTTTCCCATTGTCTATCAATTCCTGATGGAATACCACTTGAAAAGCTCATTCACCTCGTCCACATGGTCGCCACGCACCATGATCTGGTGATTCGACAGGGGATGCGTCAGATAGCTGTCCACATCCTCGACTCTGAGCCTGACCTGCGTCCGGCACAGGTCGCATTCGTCCAGGTTCTCTACGAAGGCGGCCTTCTGGACGAAATATGTCCTCATGTCCTCGCGGCACTTGAAGAGCGTATACGTGTCGTCTGCGAACTCGCCCTTCACCGCCACGCTTATTCCGCTCTCGAAATGGGTCGTCAGGCTGTAGCTGTCGACCATCGACAGCGGAAGCGTGCAATGCGCAAGGACGATCTCCTTTCTGTCCATGTCGATTCTGCTCGGATTCGCCATGAAGCATGGCTGACCTGTGAGAGTGTTCATCACGACCATCGACAGCAGGCTTCTGGTATCGCCCTCGCAGGATGCAGGAACGCCCATGCTGTTGAGAATTGCCAGGGCCAGACATCCGGAGGCCTTGTAGGGATCGAGAAGGTCGAAGCACCTTAGCGAGACCGCGTCGAAGTGGTGACGATCGATCAGACGCCTGACTGCACCGTAGATATGGAAGGCCTTCTCCAGCTCGTTCCTGTCATAGCCGGTCTCGATGAGGGACTGTGTATAGGAGTCCGGCTCGTAGGTCCTCTTGTCTATCTCGGCGCACACCTCGTCCATCGTGATGTAAACGGTCTCGATGCCGGTGCTCTTCCTGAGCTTCTCCACATCGTACTCGCTGTTTATGAGCATGTTCGGACTGCCGAGCACACCCACCCTGTATCCGTCGAGTCTGGAAATCGTCCTGAAGCATCTGTGAATCGTCCCGAGTCTTCCTGCAATGCTTGCTGCACTGCCATGCAGGATCTGGCCGACCTGACCATGGTCGTTCACGTAGCTGAGCTCCTCCATGGATGCCGCCAGCGAGTTGTTGCTCGGGGTGGTTATCAGGACGTATGGGCCTGTGGTCCTCTCGAAGATCGCCTTGAAGGCCTGTGCCGATCCGCCTGATGCGACGAAGATGAACTTGCATGGTTCGTCCACGATATCGTCGGCAGAGACGAAGACCAGTTCGTCATCCATGTACGAGCTTATCCGCTTCCTGAAGTCCTCTGCACTGGCAAGAATTCTTCTCTTGTCGTTCTCAAGTGGTGTAGCTATAAGAGCCGCCTGTATCAAACCTACCTCCTTTCTTAATCGTTTAAGCGGGTCAACTCCCTGTAGTACAATATTTTAGAAATCAAAATCAGACTTTTCCGCTTAAATGATTAACTGATTACATCATAAACCATCCCGGCAGGCTGTCAACAAGAAAAATCATCTGATGGACGAAAAAAGTCACACCAGAGGATGTAAACCGGTTGAGCTCTACATGACGGCTCTGCCATGTACGTCAACGCGGATGGAGTGATGATGTCTACACGAGGAAGCCGGTCAGGACAATCAGGATCCCCAGTGGCCGTCCGGGAGGTTCTCGAAGCTTGCGGTCACAGGCTTGAAGCCGGCATAGAACTCGCCCGTCTCGCCGTTCCTCTGCTTCGCGACGATCACCTTGGTCTCCTGGAGCGTGTTCTCCCCCTTCATGTCCTTGACGAGCTTCTCCCTGTCGATCTTCCTGCTACGATGCAGAAACATGACCATGTCGGCATCCTGCTCGATCGCACCCGAGTCACGCAGGTTGTTCAGCTGTGGTTCGTTCTTGTCACCCTCTGCATCACGAGTAACCTGACAGAGCACAACGACTGGAATCTTGAGCTCGCGCGCAAGGCTCTTGAGCGCCTTCGATATCTCGGTGACCTGTTCGAACTTCTTGCTTGCCGCCGGCATCTCGGCATCGATCAGGCCGATGTAGTCGATGAATATTGCCTGGACTTCCTTCTCCTTCTTCAGCCTCCTTGCGCTGGCGCGGATCTCGGACAGCTTCATGTTGGGCGTGTCGATGATGAAGAGTTTCGAATCGAAAAGCTGGGATGCCGCTGCGAGCATCCTGTTGAAGCTCGGATCCTTCTGGCTTGCGAAGCCGGCGTTCCTGATCGTCTTCAGCGGTACATTCGAGACACCTGACAGGAGTCGCTGCGACACCTGCAGTCCGCTCATCTCCAGAGAGAAGAAGGCGACGCTGTATCTCCGGGGCTTCATGATCATGTTCTGTATGATGCTTATCGCGAACGCGGTCTTTCCTATCGACGGGCGAGCAGCGATGATGATGAAGTCGGTCGGGTGGAAGCCTCCGTCCGTGAGCTGGTCCAGGCGGTCGAATCCGGTCTCGAGATTACCCGACGAGGCACCTTCCATCCTGTCACGGAGGTTCTCCAGCGCACTGGAGACATACTGGCCGATAGAGACGTCCTTGCCTGCATCGCCAAGGCCCTCGGCAAGCCGGCTGAGCTTTGACTCGCTGTCGCCGATGAGCTTGACGATCTCCTGGCTCTCATCGAATCCGCACACTGAGAACTCGTTCGACAGCTCGATGAAGCGGCGTCTTAGCGATAGGGAGTGGATTATCTGGGCATGCACACCCACGGAAGCCGTCGTCGACACGCTCTCGGTCAGAGAGGAGATGTACCCCACTCCACCGCACTGGGCAAGTTCTCCACGCCCCTTCAGGAACTCGATGATGGACAGAGTGTCAAGCGTCTTGAGCGGAGCAGAGTCGGAATACGCGATGAAAGCCGCGTAGAGCGTCCTGTGTCCCGGATGATAGAAGTCGGACGGAGTAACATACTCCATCGCGGTCTGCAGCGAATTGGCATTGAGGAGAATAGCTCCGAGGACAGCCTTCTCGGCATCCTCGTTGTGCGGCATCGTCCTGTAGCTGATCTCTTCGTCCATGACAGTCCCTCCAAGGAAAGCGTCTTTCCATGATAGCCCAACAGCCATGTGACAGGGAAGAAGATTCGAAAAGAAAGTTCAAGACGGAAATAAGGTCCACACCACTGCGGCATGGACCTTCGTCTTCAAGTGTAGTAGAACGACCCGATCAGTCGGCTTCCTCGGTTGCAGGAGCCTCCTCGACAGGGGTCTCGACCTCGGCAGGAGCCTCCTCGACGGCGGCATCCTGGGCCACGGTCTCAGCCTCCTGTGCAGCGGCGGCGGCAGCGGCTTCGGCCTCGGCCTTCGCCCTGGCCTCCTCTGCAGCCCTGGCCTCGGCGGCCTTCCTCTCCTTCACCATCTCCTCGCTCTCGACGACCAGCTTGACATGGCTGAACTCGTTCTCATAGAGGTGGACGATGATGGAATATGTTCCGACCATCTTGATCGCATGAGTCGCGACCTCGATCTTCTTCCTCTCGACCTCGATCCCCTGCTTTGCAAGCGCATCCTGGACCATCACGGAGGTGACGGAACCGAATAGCTTTCCAGACTCGCCCGCAGGAACGACGATGTTGAGGACCGTGGCGTCGAGCTTCTCCTTCATGGAAGCGCTCTGGGCCCTCTTCTCGGCCTTTCTCTTCTCGATCTGTGCAGCGCGGGAAGCGAAGATTGCAGCATTGGTCTTGTTGTACAGAACTGCAGCTCCGGTGGGCAGGAGATAGTTACGGGCGTAACCGTCCTTGACCACCACGACGTCTCCCTCTTCTCCGAGGTTGACAACATCCTGGTTAAGAATGATCTTCATCTGAAAACTCCTCTGGTTTTCTTAGATTTATCCAGTTCTCGAGCACGCCCAGCAGGGCAAGTCCGAAAACCAGAATGGCGTTCAACACCTGAACAAGGATGAGGATCAGCAGGAGCCATCCGGCCAATCTGAAGCTCGTCATCCGTCCTCCTCTCCTCCACAGCCTGTGGTCCACGATCGCGAAGCCCTGGAGAAAATACACCAGGATCGTGCAGATCGCGAATGCCACCACCGGAACCACGATCCACATCGGGACCGTGATGAAGCAGCACAGCAGGACACCCGTCCACAGGCCCAGGAACAGGTACAGGAACCAGTCCGGGACTCTGAAGTTGCGTATCCTGCACTCGAAGGCTTCGTCCTCCGGGTGTGTGGCCGCCTCATAGATGAAGGTCAGCAGCAGGCTGTTGGCCAGCACTATGGACGGCGTGAGGCTCACGAGCGCGAACAGCACGACCAGGACCAGGAAGTCCATCGACTCGCCATCCAGACCCAGAATCGGGCCCAGGATGCCGGTCACGGTCGCCCCATAGGCACCCATGAGGGTCTCGAGCAGTCCCGGAGCGAGCACCAGGACGATCTCGAAGACCAGAAACAGGACAATCGATGGACTGAAGGCATACATGATTCTCTCGAATATGCTCCTCGTCCTGTCCTTGCTCACCCATACCACGGCGCAAAGTATGAGCGATGTCGGCATGAACATTGTCACCCCTATGAAGGCCCACGTTAGACCCTGGTCCAGAACGTCCCTCATCATCAGGATGTTCCTACCCAGGACCAGCACCAGAGCTGCAACGCAGGCGGTGTCCGTGGTGCGCTTCGGGTAGCGCCTATCAAGCAGAAGAAGAGGCAGCGTGAAGAAGAGGGATCCGATTGATGTAAGGTAGAGCAGGAAGCTCACCAGCACCGCCAGGACCACGCGTCCCAAGCCGCTCTTTTCTGTCGATTGGTTCATTTCTTCTCGAAAGGCAGGTATGCAAGCACGCGGGCCTTCTTGATCTCTGCATTGAGAGCCCTCTGATGCTTTGCGCAGGTTCCCGTGATCCTTGCAGGAAGGATCTTCCCTCTTTCGGTGATGTATCTGCGAAGCATGTCGGGGTTCTTGTAGTCCGCCTTGGGCGCACCCGGCTGACAGAACTTGCAGACCTTCTTCTTGAAACCGGGCTTTCTCATGCCCATTCTCTTGGAAGCGGCATCGCCTTCCTTCACGAAAGCTTCATTGTCATCGCGCATATGTTCTAACTCCTAAAATCAAAATGGTACGTCGTCGTCGCCATAGCTCTCGGGTCCGCCGACGGAATAGTCGTTGGACACGCTCTCGCCACCCGAAGGACGCGAGAAGGATCCCGAAAAGCGGTTCTGATTCGACGGGGCGCCACCAGGCTGCCCCATTCCAGAGCCCATCATGGGCTGCTGGTTCTGATGCTGTGCATATCCTCCCTGCGGGGAAGCGTATGCACCATCGCCATTGCCGTTGGGGCTGTCGCCTTTCGATCCGATCAGGTTGAGCTGGTTGACGACGATCTCGACTTTGCTTCTAGACTGTCCGTCCTGCTCCCACCTGCTCTGGCGCAGCTCTCCGGATATTGCTACCTGCCTGCCCTTGTCAAGGAATCTGTTGACCGTCTCCGCACTGCGGCCGAAGTAGACGCAGTCGAAGAAGTTGGCCTCGTCCTCCCAGCCATTGCCATCAGCAGACCTCTTTCTTCTGTTGACGGCCAGAGAGAAGCGGAGCACCGCTCCTCCACCTGCCTGGGAATAACGGATCTCGGCCTGACGAGTCAGACGCCCTGTGAGACAGACGCTGTTCAAATCCGCCATATGGAATGCTCCTGGAAACCGTCCGCCTTACTTCTCGGGGTTGACGAACAGGTACTTCAGCACAAGAGTGCTGAGCTGGAAGACATGGCTGAGAGGTGCAATGGACGCCGGATCCGCGCTGAGCTCGAAGTAGACATAATGTCCCTTGTCCTGCTTCGCGATCTGGTATGCCAGAGTCTTGACTCCGAGATCGTCCTGCTTCGTGATCTGGACGCCGGCCTTCTCGAACTCGGCAGTCACGAATGCCAAACCTTCCTTCATCTTCTCCTCATCAGCGTCGAAGATGACAGTGAACTCATAATTTCTCATGGTTCCCTCCTTGTGGTCTTGGTATGATCCGCTCCTACGAAACGGATAAAGAGGCTTGCATAAGTTATCATCGCAGGGACATTTGTGTCAATAATCGTGCCATCATGTGATAGAATCCATCCATATCCAGGAGGACGGATCCATGAAACGCATGCTCGACATGGGAGCCGAAGAGCTGACCCGGCTGACAAAAGAGGAACTGCTGTATGCCATCCGTGCAAGCGAAGGACGCACCATCGCCTCGGAGACGATAGGCATCGCCATGCCGATGCTCGTCGACATCACGAACGCGGAATTCGCCGCAAGCCAGGGCGCCGACATCATCATACTGAACATGTTCGACTGTCTCTCCCCTCATGTCGAAGGAATGCCTGAATGCGCCCCTGGGGAGACGATCAGGCAGCTCAAGAGGCTGTGCGGACGACCCATAGGCGTCAACCTCGAGCCCTGTCTGCCCGACAGTCGGGACTCGATATGGGCGATGAGGAAGGGACGGATGGCCAGCATCGACAACGCCATCAGACTTGCCGAAATGGGAGCCGACTTCATTCTCGTGACAGGCAATCCGGGAAACGGAGTCGACAACGACGCGATAGCCGAGGCGGTCTCGACGATATCGAAGGCCATAGGTGGTGGCATTGCGATAGCCGCGGGCCGCATGCATGCATCCGGCGCCCTGGCGCATTCAGGCCGGGACATCGTGTGCGACAGGGACATTGATCGCTATGCGGCGGCCGGTGCCGACATCATACTTCTGCCGGCACCGATGACGGTGCCCGGAATCGACGGTACACTCATCCGCTCACTGATAGAACATGTACATTCCCTTGGACTGCTCGCGATGACGTCGATCGGCACCAGCCAGAAGGGAAGCGACAGGGACACGGTCAGGCGGATCGCACTGGAGTGCAAAGCCGCCGGCAGCGACCTGCACCACATAGGCGACTCGGGATACATGGGCATGGCCCTGCCCGAGAACATATTCACCTACTCCGTCGCCATCCGCGGAATCAGGCACACATACCGCAGGATGGCGTCGGCAAGACGCTGACTAGAGCGTCGCGATCTGCATGCAGTCGGAAGTGTACGAACCTCCGGTGGTGGAACCCGTCACGAGAGCGACGAGATCGCCCTTTTCGACGATTCCCGTCGATAGTGCGAGTTCCATCGCCATCGCCTTCATGTCGTCCATGTCGTCGACGATGCGGGCCATGACCGGGTGCACGCCATATGAGAGGTTGAGCTGACGGGCCGCCTTCGCTCCTGCGACACAGGCGATGATCGGACAGGCCGGCCTGTAGTAGCTTATCACCTGGGCGGTGCGACCGGAGACCGTCATGCACACGATGGCCTTGAGATTCAGGAAGAACGAGGCCTCCACCGCCGCGGAGGCTACGGTGTTCATGATGTCCCCTGCGAGCTTGAGCCGGCTGGTGAAGAACCTGCCGGAATAGTCGATCTGGGCCTCCGTATACTCGGCGATCTCGCTCATCGTCCTCACCGCCTCCACAGGATAGCGGCCTGCCGCCGTCTCTCCCGAGAGCATCAGACAGCTCGTGCCGTCATATATCGCATTGGCGACGTCCGAGACCTCGGCCCTGGTAGGACGCGGATTCTTTCCCATCGACTCGAGAAGCTGGGTCGCCGTGACCACGATCTTGCCCTTCTCGTAGCACTTGCGGATCATGCTCTTCTGGATGGAAGGCAGTTCGCGGAACGGAATCTCGACGCCCATGTCTCCGCGGGCGACCATCACGCCGTCGACAACCTCGATGATCCTGTCGAGGTTCCTGACACCGGATGCGTTCTCGATCTTCGCGATTATCTGTATCTTCTCGCCTCCGTTGACGTTGAGAAGCTTCCTCAGCTTCTTCGCATCATCGGCGCTTCTGACGAAACTCGCCGCTATGAAGTCCACATCGTTCTCGATGCCGAACAGGATGTCCTGCCTGTCCTTGTCCGAGATGTAGCTCTGGTCAATGGAGACGCCGGGGATGTTTATCGACTTGTGGTCGCCCACCCTGCCGCCGTTGTCAACCCGGCAGACGATGTCCGGACCGGACACCCCGGTGACGGTGAGGGCCACCAGACCGTCGTCGACCAGTATCACATCACCCTTGGACACGTCCTCGGCAAGATACGGATATGTGACGCCGACACCGTTGCCGTCACCGACATGACCCGGATCGCTGTAAAGGGTGAAAGAGGCGCCCTCCTCCAGATCGACATGTCCCCCGGAAAAGCTGGTGACCCTTATCTCCGGCCCCTTCGTGTCCAGAATCAGCGGAATGTGCACGCCAAGTTCGCCAGCCACGCGGCGGACCCGCTCTATGCGCTGTCTGTGCTCCTCATGTGTTCCATGGGAGAAGTTGAAACGGGCCGCGTTCATGCCGCCGCGTATGAGTCTGGCGACCATCTCGTCGCTGTCTGTCGACGGGCCCTGTGTACATATTATCTTCGTCTTTCGCATGTCATGGATTCTAACGTAAAGGGCCGTCTTGTGGAACGGGCTCGACACCGGCCGACCTGCAGAATGAGCCGAAGTCCAGCGGCGGACTGAACCGGAAGCCCTGAATCGCCATGTCGCCTTCGAACGAACGCACATATGCCAGCTGGTCGTCGTTCTCGACGCCTTCGAACACGACACTGAACTCCAGCAGGTGGAAGCAGCCTACCATGGCCCTGAGCAAAGCGTCGATTCTCTGGTCCTCATGCGCCTTGAGCATAAACGAGCGGTCCATCTTCACGCACTCGAAAGGAAGGTTGATGTAGCGGGAGATGCTGGCATAGCCCGAGCCGAAATCGTCGAGGAAGAATCCCACTCCCCTGCTGCGATACTCGTCCATCATGCTGCGCACGGCATCGAAGTCCTCGATCATGTCGTTCTCGGTGATCTCTATCTTTATGCACCCGGGATCGACCTCCTCCTGTCCTATCGTGTCCACAACGCTGTCCATCAGGCGTCTGCTGAATATCTGACGTGATGAGAAGTTCAGCGACAGCGTGAGCCTGTGCCCGCATTCGCCGAAGTGCCTGATCATACGGCATGCCTTCAGCAGGACGGACGAGGTGATCTGGTCTATATATCCCTCTGCCTCAGCTATCGGGATGAACTCCACCGGGCTGACATATCTCTCGCGCTTCCTGTCGTAGAGTCTCACAAGGCACTCGGCCATGTCGAGGAAACGTCCGTCACGGTCGAACATCGGCTGGAATGCCACTTCGAAGAGGTCCTCCTGGCATGCCTCCTTCAGCATCTCCACGATGTCCCTTCTACGCTCCATGTCCTGACGTATCCTGAGATCGCACACGAAGAAGCTGTAGCGCTCACGTATGATCGAGTAGTAGGATTTGCCGATGTCCAGCAGCGCTATCCTTGCAGGGGTGAAGTATCTGAGCATGTCGAAGACGTCATCCGGACTTGATGACACGGCGGGACAGGGGATCATGAAGACACGGCTCTTCGGGGAGTATGTCAGGGCGCCGATCGCGTATTCCTCTCCCGCGATGTCCAGCACGTCCATGATGAACCGTCTGCAGGTTCTGGATGAGGGAGGCGGCCCGATCATGACGAATCGGTCCTCCTCAACCCTGAAGACCCGCATCATCCCGTCGACTGTCGAAAGCCTTGCTGAGAACATGTTGACCAGGTCCTCCACCATCTTCGCGTCGAGGTCCCTCACCAGACGGTCGTAGTCGACGAGCTCAAGGGATACGACGCAGAACTCGTCTTCTCTTGAGAAATAGTAGCCGAGGGATGAGAAGAGCATCTTGGCGTTCCCAAGTCCCGTCGTCGCGTCGACGAGGAACGTCGAGGTCGTCATGACCACGAAGCAGAAGAAGAGCAGTATGGAGAACGTGATGCTCATGAGCTGCAGGTCCGTGAAGGCGAACTGGAGCATTAGCAGTGCCAGAGTGAAGATGCAGGCGTAGCCGCCCGCCCGTCTCATCTGAGGCTGTAGGAAACCGGAATCGCGTATCACGAGCATGAGAGCCAGTATGGCCTCCACTATCATGATGAGAAACAGCAGGCGGAACAGGGGACCGGTGACCAGCACTCCTCTGCCGGTCACGTCCGCGACTATCGAATAGAGGTCTCCGGTGAAGAGATTCGAGACGAGGAGGACCATCACCGGAACAAGCATCAGAAACGAGACGACCAGCGAACTTCTGGAAAGGCCTGTGGACGAGGCGTTGGAGCTGGCGTCGCTGACGATGTATATCACGTAGAAGACCGCGAGCAGCTGAGTGGCGAGGACATAGGTGAAGAAGGCCAGCTCGAGCATCCATGCCGGAATTCCAAGCGGATCGAAGATGCGGGTGAAGTCAAGGATACAGGCGTAGGCCGTATATGCGCAGGTCGACCTCACGAGAGTGAAGAACATCCGTCTCGAGCCGAGCGAATACAGCTGTCTCTCGCCATAGATGTATACCATTATGCCTATGACGAAGGCCAGCGACGCCAGGTCGTTGAGGATGTAGTTCAGCTCCCACATGTCCTCAATCCTACCCCACAACCCCTTTCATATGCTAGAATCATGGCGATGTTCGACGCCCATTGCCATATTGGAACGCTTCGCTGTACCGATGCCCTGGTATGCACCTCCCGTGTCGAAGAATACGGCAGCATCAAGGATTTCACGCACAGGGCATACGGAATCCTGGAGCCTAGCCGGCAGGATCTCGATGCGCTTGACGGGGTGCTTGCGACGGACGCAGATGCCCTCGTAGGAGAGGTGGGAATGGATGCCAGGTGGCCGGACGACGGACGAGGCCTGCTGGATGACATCCTGCACATCATCTCGAAGCACAAGAGACCGTTCGTCCTCCATGTGGTCAGACGGCATGAGGAGGTGCTGGGGATTCTGGCCGCTGCAGGCATCGATCTTCCGTTCATGGTCCACGGCTTCACCTCATCGCCCCAGGTCGCACTTCGCTACATGAGGCTGGGCGGCATCATATCGCTGGGCCCATTATGCCCTGCGACCAGACATTACAGAGAGCTTCTCGACCTGCCCTTCCTCCTGGAGAGCGACATGCCACTCTCTCCGGACAGCCAGGGCGTGCTCGACAGGCTTTACACGCAGGTGGCGGCCGACATGGGGATCGAGAGGCCACGACTCGAGGAGATGATAGATGAGCGAAGAGCAGTTCTCACGTCTTGAATGCCTTGTGGGGCATGATGCTGTGTGCAGGCTCCACGATGCACATGTCATGATAGTAGGCATCGGAGCGGTCGGCGGCTGGGCGATGGAGTCGCTTGTGCGCTGCGGCATAGGCCATCTCGCCCTGGTGGACTTCGATGTCGTCGAGCCGTCCAACATCAACCGCCAGGTGATCGCTACCCACGACACCATCGCACAGAAGAAGGTGGACGCGGCCGGAAGGCGCTGTCTCTCCATCTGGCCCCGGTGCGACGTGCAGGCGATCGACGTCTTCGTGGACGACGAAAACGCATCCGGTCTCGTCGAGGGGATGGACATTGTGCTGGACTGCAACGACACGGTGAAGGCGAAGGCCGCACTCATCGGGGCATGCCAGGAGAAAGGTGTGACGATCATCTCGTCCATGGGGGCGGCGCTGCGCACCGACCTCTCGCTGATAAGGACCGGGCTGCTCAAGGACACGCATGGCTGTCCGCTGGCACGTGCGCTCCGGGGCGAGGTGCGCAGACGTGGACTGTCGCTGGACGTGCCTGTCGTCTTCTCGAGCCAGGAGGTGAATCCCGGCTGTTCCCGGCCTGCCATGGTCGGCGATGACGCAAGACGCAAGCAGACGGCGCTCGGCAGTCTGCCGACCGTCACCGCCGTGTTCGGCCAGTATATGGCCCATGAGGCGCTGATGCGCCTTATCAGTGGATGACGGCCTTGCCGAAGAACTCCGGACGATGGAAGTCGGGCTTCTCCAGTGGGATGTCGAACAGCGAGAGGAAATGAGGACGCTGCAGACCATCGCCGCACTTGTAGAGGTTGAAGGCGATCTCATGTGGAGCCGAAGGGATTATCCCCAGCTTCACCAGGTCGATTCTCGCCTCGAGCGTCCAGCGGCTTCTCCTGTTGTCGTTCTGGAGTATCTCGACGGCGTCGGTGATGGCCGAGCGCTCCTGGTCGCTGTAGCGCACCCGGTCCTTCCGCCCTGCTCCATGCGCAGCCAGGAATGCACCTGATGCGCTGAACTCGAGGTTGGAATACTCCTGCGACAGGGGATTCATGACGAAGACCTCGACACAGCTGTCCGTCCATACCTTGCCGTTGGGCTCCCAGACCATGCGCCTGAGCTCCCTCTCGCTGACGTGGAACCTTACGCACAGCACTCCATCCTGTGCCGAGATGCCGACTTTGACCGAGACATCCTCTCTGAGACTTCCCCACAGATAGTTGTCCAGGGAAAGCTCCTTCACTTCGCGATCGATATCCATGGTCGTAATACTATCACATGAGTCGGCATAAAAGAATACAGGAACCCGACCGGGTTCCTGCATCGCACGTCATCGACGCTCACAAGAGCTACTTCTTCTTATGCCTGTTGGCTCTGAGTCTCTTCTTCCTCTTGTGAGTCGCTATCTTGTGCTTCTTTCTTTTCCTACCACAAGGCACGGTCTGTCTCCTTATATCCAATTGGAAATTTTGTAATTACGGTTGGTCATTATGCCAACGTGTGCCGCCTTTGGTCAATACTCTCCGCCTAAGCCGATATATCACAGCAGCCATCTGCCTGCGACGGCCTTGTGCGCGACCGGTGCCTCTGGTCTGAGGTAGGCGTAGCGCTCAAGCCGTTCCTCGACACCGAGGTTCTCGATTGTCGTCGGCAGCGTGGAGTCGTCCAGGACCACGATGTCGGCTTCATAGCCCGGGAGGAAGGTGCCCACGTCGCCGAAGAACGAACCGCCTATGACACTGGCCATGTGGAAGGCCTCGCGGAAGCAAAGCGGCTTCATCGACTGGTCGACATGCCGCCAGTACATCTTGCTCACCTTTATGGCATCCGTGATCGATCGCAGCAGCGAAAGCGTCGTGCCTCCGGCGACATCGCTGCCCAGCCCTATCCTGCAGCCCCTGTCTAGATAATACCGTGCACACATCAGGCCGGATGACAGGTTGGTGTTGGAGTCGGGGCAGTGGGCGATCCAGATGTCATCATCCGCCAGCATCTCCTCCTCGTGACCCAGGGAATACACGCAGTGGGCCATGATGGTCCTGCGGCCGCCCCACAGGCCGAGAGCGCGGTATGCATCGGCATAGGAGGTCGAATCCGGGCACAGCTCCTTCACCCACTCCAGCTCGCCGAGGTTCTCCGACAGATGGCTCTGCACAGGCAGATTCCTCTCGTCGGCGATAGTGGCCAGAGCCCTGCACAGCCCGTCCGTACAGCTTGGTATGAAGCGTGGTGTGACGACAGGTCTGACGAGAGAGCACGTAGAGGTGACCTCGTCTATGTATGCAAGGGTGTCGCGGATCGACTGCCCCGTCTCCTCGCACAGGATGTCCGGGCTGTTGCGGTCCATGTTCACCTTGCCCACGAAGCACGGAAGTCCAGCCTCCTCGAGCTTCCTGCAGAGCACCATCGTAGAATCGGCATGGATCGTGGCGAATATGCTGGCACGGGTCGTGGGGCTCCTGAGCAGGTCATCGACGAAAATGCCGTATGCCTTTCCGGCATATGCCTCGTCGCGGTAGCGCGCCTCCTCGGGGAACGTGTGTGTGTTCAGCCATTGTATGAGCTCCTCATCCATCCACAGACCGCGGAACTGGTACTGGCTGGCGTGCACATGCAGATCGGACAGCCCGGGGATGACGAGCTTGCCCGAGAAGTCCTTCACATCCAGATGCGAATACCTTTCGGGAAGGCGCTGCCAGACGCCTTCAACCTTTCCGTCCACGACGACGAGCCAACCGTCCCTGACGGCCCTGGCGACGCTTGGCGATTCGGTGTAGTAGATGTCTCCTCTTGCTGCAAAAGTCCTCTCCATAGGAATTCTCCTCCAGAGGTAGCAGGGGCTGGTATCGGAAGCCCGTAGAGACGACCACCCATCACGTGGTCCTATACCCTCTTTCATGATAACACCGACTGGCCGATGGCGCCAGATGTCTTTTTTTCGAAGTTTCCTCTCGCCTTTTGCCGTTTCTTGTTCTAATATTTCTAGTCCAGGGGAAATTTGACAGACAGATGAAGATACTTGTCCTCGGTCTTGGCACGAACGGTGGCGGAAGAGCCGCCGCACTCCATTTCGCACATGACGAACACGCCCAGGTGCGCGTGTCCGACATGGCTCCCCGCTCATCATTCGGGGATGTGCCCGACGAGCTGGAGCGACTCGGCGTGGAATGCCACTTCTCGCACAGCGATCCGAAGGACGACATAAAGTGGGCCGATGTCGTGATCAAGAACCCTGCGGTCCCCACGTCTATGCCGCAGCTGTCCCTTGCCAGGCGGATCGCCAACGACTTCTCGTATCTGTTCAGCATGCCCTGGATCGGACGGGTGAAGCTTGTCGCGGTGACCGGGACGAAGGGGAAGACGACAACTGTCGCTGCCATACAGCATGGGCTTCAGGAGATGGGACAGGAGGCCCTGATCTGCGGGAACATCGGAATCTCCGCATTCACCGTGATCGAGGAGGTCGACAGGAGAATCGCCGACGGCCGACCGCTGCCGAAATACATCGTCATGGAGATGTCGAGCTGGCAGATACACGACACCTACATCGCGCTCAACGGCGTGATGCCGTCTCTGGAGCTGGCCATCTTCACCAGCAAGTATGCAGACCACCAGAACAGCTACCACAACCTCAGGGAATACTACGACGACAAGCTGAAGCTCTTCGGCCCGCAGTGCCGCATGATACTCGTCAACTCGCACAACCGGGACTTCTTCCTGAAGCATACGTTCGGCCTGAAGAAGCTGGTGCACGTATTCCCCGGCTACGGCAACCCCTTCAGGCAGACGAAGATGGAGCTGCAGTGCGCCTTCGTCGCGCTGCGCATGCTCGGCTACGCCAGAAAGCAGGTTGCCGCAGCCCTGTCGACATACAAGGGAATGCCTCACCGCATCGAGCAGGTGGCCCTGTTCAAGGACATCATGTTCGTCAACGACTCCGCCGCCACGATAGCCGAGGCGGTGAGCTTCTCGATGAAGAACATCGCACCGCTGTCCACCCATCTGATCTGCGGAGGCACGGACAAGGACCTCAAGGCGGATGGCATGCAGGATGCGCTGCAGGCGGCATCGTCCGTGACGCTGCTCGACGGGTCGTTCACTCGTGGCCGCCTCATGCCGCTGCTCGACAGTCTCTCGATTCCCTATCGGGGACCGTTCAGGACGATGAAGGAGGCCTTCGACGTGGCCGTGGCCGCAGCCGAGGCCAAGAGGGACGAGTTCAACCAGGTGCAGTGCGTCCTGCTCTCCCCGGGAGCCGCATCGTTCGAGCTGTTCAGGAACGAGTTCGACCGCGGCAACCAGTTCAAGGTCCTGGTCAAGACCTATGTGGCGAAGAAGAGCGGGCAGCGGAGGTTCTCGCTGAAGGACTAGATCCTTCCGCCTCTGGCGAAGCGGTAGCGCATGGAGTCCACTGTCCTGAACAATCCGGCGGACAGGGGACGGCAGTCGTAGTCCATCGTGACAGGTCTGTAGACACGCGTTCCTCCGAACGAGGTCTTGAAGGTCGTCAGCGACGAAAGATGTCCGTCCACCTCGTCCCTGCCGTCGATGCCGAACAGGTCGTACACCTCCACACCTGCCGAGCGTGCCTCCATGATCGCATGGACCTGGAGCGCATAGCCGCATGAAACGTTTCCTGTATGCTTGAGCGAGGAGCCGAAGAGGTAGACCTCCTCATGTCGGGTGCGGAGCGTGATGATCCCCCCGCTGATGATACCGTCGGAATACGCCATGTAGAGATTGGGCTCGACGGCGTGATCCATGATGTCGAAGATGGAGCGCATGTACTGCCGGCTTCTAGCATGGAAGTGGTCGCGCACAGCTGTATGGACATATGTGTCGTACCATGAGGAGAAGGTGTCCTCGTCACCATCCCATCGCCGCACGATCACGGCGTCCTCCTTGCGAAGATTGCGCCTCACTCTGTCCTTGAAGTCCAGATCCTGCGTGAGGTCTATGCGGACGGTCCCGACCGGCTGGATCGATGAAGAACACCTCACAAGGCCATTCCAGCCGTCCTCGGCATTGCCCCAGTCAAGATCGTAGCGGATCATCATGGGTCGAGGATCGAGCACCGATGCAGCCTGATGAGAGAACTCCAGGAGCTCGGCGGGATCAATGCCTCCTGGAAAGCCCATCGGCACATAGGCCATTGAGAATCCTCTGATGAAGGTCCTGGAAAGCACGAGGACAGTACCCGAGTACGAGGTACCGTCCACGCTGAAGGCATGCCCGCTCCAGCCGTTACGGCTCTTGAGAGCTGCCCAGAATGCGCTCTGGAAGGGGCAGATGCCCTCCAGAGCCGATAGAGGTATGGTCTTAGCCGACAGGGCCATTGAGGTACTTGCTGCAGCCGATCGTCCTGCCATCGATTCCGATCGTCTTGCCGTCGACCATGAGCACGCCGTCCTTCATGTAGAGCGGCATGGCGAAGAAGTGGTCGGGCTTGATGTATGTCGTCACCTTCTCCACCTCTCCCTGGTCGGCCACCTTGAGAACAGTGCCTGCAGGGATGTCGTCGGCGAAGAGCACCTCGCATGTCGTATGCTCCTCGGCATCAGGGTCGCTCGCGGCAAGCAGCATACCGTAGGACTTCACGCCTCTGAAGTTTGCAGGCTTCAGGTTGGCCACGACTATGATGTTGCGTCCCTCGAGCTCCTCCGCCTTGTAGTACGGGACGATGGACGAGACTATCGTCCTGCCCTCCTCGCTGCCGTCATCCAGATGCAGGATGTAGAGAAGATCCCCGTTGGGATGCTTCTCGACCTGGGCTATGCGTGCGACCTTGAGAGTCACGCGGCGTTCGAACTGATGGGCGATGCTCTCGTCCACGCTCTCGACGGCCTTTGATTCTGTATTCATCTTCCTCTCCTCCTGATGGGTCTTCTTCTCCTCACGTTCGGCCTGGGAACCGCTGTAACGCTCCTTGAGCGTCGCGACGAGGTCGTCGTCAAGCTTGCTGAACAGCAGGCTCACACCACCTACGCTCTCCAGACCGTCGAAGTCCATGAGATCCTGCCATGTCCATCTCATGTCACCGAAGAACGAGAATATCCTCGCGGCTGTGGATGGCATATACGGCTCGATCATCACGGCGACGTCGCGGATCATGAGACAGAGCGTGCGCAGCAGACGTGCGGCCTTCTGAGGATCCTCCTTCCTCGCCTTCCACGGTTCACCGGCTTGGAAGGCCCTGTTTCCGTCGTCGCACAGGCTGAAGATGGTGCGAAGAGCATCACGCTCCTCGGCATGCTCCAGCAGGTCTGTGATCCGGGCCTCCTTGTCCTTCATCAAGGCGACGAGATCCCCGTCGAGATCCCCCTCGGGGACACGGCCGTCATAGAAGCGGCTGACGAAGGTCAGCGTCCTGTTGACAAGATTGGAGAGGTTTCCGATCAGCTCGCCGTTCACCTTCTCCTGGAAGTCGGACCATGAGAAGTTGACATCGCTCTTCTCGGGACGGTTGTAGAACATGTAGAAGCGCCAGACGTCCGCCGGGATGCCGGTGGCCTGCACGTCGTTGCCGAACACGCCGATGCCAAGGCTCTTGGAGAACTTGCCACCCTCGTAGTTCAGGTACTCCGTGGATGACATGTGATGCAGCATGGTCCACTTCTCTCCGCTTGCAAGCAGAGTGGCAGGGAAGATGACCGTATGGAACGGGATGTTGTCCTTGCCGATGAACTGGAACAGCTCCGTGTTCTCGGGATCCTGCCACCAGCGTCTCCAGTCATCCCTTGCGCTTGCCGTCATCGAGATGTAGCCGATGGGAGCATCGAACCAGACGTAGAAGACCTTGTCCTCGAAGCCCTTGCGGGGAACGGGGATGCCCCATTTCAGGTCACGGGTTATGCAGCGCTCCTTGAGCCCGTCGCGGATCCATGACGATGTGACCTGGACCGCGTTCTTCGCCCAGAAGCCGTCAACGGAGGCCTTCTCGATCCACTTCGTCAGCAGAGGCAGGGCCTTGGGCAGGTCGATGTACAGATGCCTGGTCTTCTTCAGTACGGGCGTCGTACCGCACACGGAGCAGCGGGGATCGACGAGATCCGTCGGGTCGAGAAGCGTCTGGCATGCGTCGCACTGGTCTCCACGGGCGCCATCGCTTCCGCAGTGGGGGCAGGTACCGAGCACGAAGCGGTCCGCAAGGAAACGTCCGCACTTGGGGCAGTACAGCTGCTCGATCTCCTCTTCCCGGATATATCCGTTCCTGTCGACCTCCTCGAAGATCGACTGGACGATCTCGGTGTGACGAGGGGTGCTCGTGCGGCCGAAGTAGTCGAACGAGATGTCGAACCACCTGTAGATGTCCTCATGTATCGCATGATAGTGGTCGCACAGCTGGCGCGGCGTCACGCCCTCCTGGAGGGCCCTTGTCTCGCTTGCGGTCCCGTATTCGTCGGTTCCGCAGACATAGAACGTCTCATAGCCCCTGGAACGGCAGAAGCGTGCGAACACGTCGGCGCTCAGGACCTGTGTCAGATTACCCAGATGCGGGATGTTGTTCACATACGGCAGAGCCGATGTTATGAGTCTCTTCTTCACTTCATTCTCCTGGACAGTAGAGCATCATATCCATTTTGCCGCACTTTTTCCACACGCATCGGGATTCCAGATTGCCCCTTGCCCTCTTTTGCCCTATATTTTCCATCGTTGACCACGGGAAAGGTCATCAAGGAGACACAAGATGAGCGATGAAGAGCAGGTCGTACGTCCTGCACGCAGACCCCGGGGGACGCTTTCCCCGAAGATAGTCGTCGCCATAGTCATCGTCGTCCTGGTACTCGCGTCTGTCGCAAGCGGCTTCTTCGTGGTCGACCAGACCGAGCAGGCGGTGGTGCTTAGACTGGGGCGATACGAGAGGACGGTGGGACCGGGCCTCCAGCTGAGGCTGCCGTTCGGAATCGAGACCAGCCACAACGTGCCGACGCAACTGGTGCAGACGCTCACCTTCGGCTACAGGGCGACCGACAGCACCGGAACAGGGCTGACCGGGGCGCAGAGCTACGATGACGAATCGGTGATGCTTACCGGCGACCTCAACATCGTTGACGTCGAATGGATCGTCCAGTACAGAATCAACGACCCGCGCAAATGGCTGTTCAACGTGGAGGACAAGGAGACCACCATCCGCGACATCTCCCAGTCCGTCATGAACGCCCTGGTCGGGGATCTGCCGATCCTGTCGGTCATGACGGATCTCAGGACGCAGATCGAGATCGATGCCCAGGAGAGGATGCAGACCATATTCGACGGATATGACTTCGGCATCGAGGTCGTCACGGTCAAGCTGCAGAACATCGTTCCTCCCGAGGGCGCGGTACAGGATGCCTTCGAAGACGTCAACAAGGCCATCCAGGACATGAACAAGTCCATCAACGAAGGCAAGGAATACTACAACACCGCCATCCCCGAAGCGCAGGGAGAGGCGAACAGGATCGTCCTCCAGGCGGAAGGCTACGCAGCCCAGCGTGTCAACCAGGCCATTGGCGACGTGGCGGCCTTCGATGCGATGAAGGCAAGCTATGAGCAGGCCCCGGAGGTCACACGGACGAGGCTGTACCTCGAGACGATGACGGATGTCCTCGCTCCTGAGAACGGACAGGTGACCCTCGTCGACTCCTCGCTCGAGAACTTCCTGCCGGTGAAGAACATAGGAGGTGGCGTATGAAGAAGCTGATAACCGCGCTTGTAGTCATCGCCGTTCTGGTCGTCGTCTTCCTGCTGCTCGGTCCGTTCTACATCCTTCCAGAAGGCGAGCAGGCCGTCGTCACCCGTTTCGGAAAGATAGTCGACGTGCAGACCAGTGCGGGGCTGAAGTTCAAGATGCCTGTCGTGGACAATGTCGTGAAGTACTCGTCCAAGTTGCTCAGCTGGGACGGTGATGCACAGAGGATCCCGACGAACGAGAACCAGTTCATCTGGGTCGATGCGACGGCGCGCTGGTACATAAGCGACCCCGCCCTCTTCTACGAGACGGTCGGCTCGATCGAGTCCGGCCTCGGCAGACTCAACGACATAATCGACTCGACGATCAGGACTGTGATCTCCGAGAACGACCTCAACGAGGCGGTGCGCTCCACGAACAGGATCAACCAGATCAACATCGTCGAGGGCTTCCAGGACGTGGACAGCGAAGAGGATGCCGAGACGCTGAAGAACCTGACAAGCACTGTCACCTCGCAGCAGACGATCGAGACCGGACGGGAGGGACTTAGCAACATGATCCTCGCCGACGCCTCGCGCTACACCGACACCTACGGCATAGCCCTCGAGGATGTGATCATCCGCCAGATCCGCTATTCAGACGACCTGACTCAGTCCGTCTACGAGAGGATGATCAAGGAGCGCAACCAGATCGCGGAGACATACCGCTCCTATGGACGCGGCCAGCTTGCAGAGTGGCAGGGACAGACCGAGAAGGACAGGGACACCATCCTCAGCCAGGCGGAGGCCCAGGCCGCCAGGATCAGGGGCGAGGCCGATGCGCAGGCTGCAGAGATCTATGCCGATAGCTACGGCTCTGATCCCGAATTCTTCGAGTTCTACACCACACTCGAGTCATATCGCCAGACGGTACCGGCAATGACCAAGGTCCTGTCGACCGAGGGCGAATACTTCAGCTACCTGTGAAGACCGACTGGTCACGCAGGGCGAATCTCGTGATCCCCACACCCGACCTGAGCCATGGCACAGTGCTCCACCAGGGTGGCGGGGATCTTGTGTATCTGCTGCACGGCCATCTGTATTACGCATCAGATCGCGAAGATGTCGACATCTCTCCTTATCTGGACAGGGATGACATCGAAACCCTGCTCTACCCTTCGACGAAGGATGTGTCGCGCTGGCTGATGTACAAGGGCGGACCGGCCCATCCTGCGCAACGTCTTCCATCGTGCGCCCTGATGGCGGATTTCTACGAACGCTTCTCCCCATGGCCGGTGGATGTCGCCTACCTGGAGCACCTGAGGTCCTGCGGCGAGAACGTCTACACATCATACGAAGGGGACGAGCTCGCGAGCCTTGCATACAGCACGAAGGGGGCAAGGCAGCTGGTGTCGCTCTTCACCAGGGAGGACATGAGAGGCCGGGGACACGCCTCGGCGCTGCTTTCCCAGGCGGGTGATGTGCACATCTTCGTGGATGACCCGCGTCTGGTTCCGTTCTATAATGGGAGAGGATTCGAGGTCGTGAAGACCTATTGTCTTGTGGACAGGAGGAGACATAGATGAAGATAGTCGCATTCGTACCATCCGACAGGGACGAGATATGTTTCGGCCTTCTCGAAGGTGAGCGGATCGAGATGATAGACGATCCGTTCGCGACGGGAGAGGTCACCAGGACAGGAGAGTGCGTGAAGAGACAGGACGTCGTCCTGGTCAACCCGTGCTTCCCATCCAAGGCGCTTTGCATCGGCCTGAACTACAGCGACCATGCAAAGGAGTTCGGTCTACCAGTCCCCGAGAGCCCGGTGGTCTTCATGAAGCCCTCCTCCGCCCTCATAGGTCCCAACGACTACATCATCAAGCCGGCGATGTGCCGCGACCTTGACGAGGAGGCGGAGCTTGCCGTCGTCATCGGAAGGGAATGCCGCTGCGTCGAGGAGGACGAGGTGGACCGGTACATTCTGGGCTACTGCTGTGCGAACGACGTGACTGCACGCGACCTGCAGCCGAAGACCGGACAGTGGACGATCGCGAAGGGGTTCGACACGTTCCTTCCTCTGGGACCATACATCAGCGACGAGGTCGATGCCGGGAATCTGAAGATCGAGTGCAGGATAAACGGGAAGACGGTCCAGAGCTCGAACACGGGCAATCTGATCTTCTCCATCCCCTACCTCGTCAGCCATCTGTCAAAGGTCATGACGCTCAACCCCGGCGACGTGATCCTGACAGGTACGCCATCAGGCACGAGCCACATGAAGGCTGGAGATGTTGTCGAAGTCGAGATCGAAGGGCTTGGAGTGCTTTGCAACACGGTGGACGCAGAGGACTAGGCCCTCTTCGTCTCCCTCTTCTCGAGGCCGTGGATCCAATCGGCCTTCGCCATGTAGATGATGAAGGCGATCGAGCTTATGGACCAGGTCAGCGGATAGGCCGAATAGACGATCTCGATGTGATGGTGGAAGCTCAGCACCACCGTCAGATAGGTGACGCGCAGGACACACCAGGATCCGAACATGATCAGCATCGGGATCGATGCCTTGCCGGCACCTCTCAGGATTCCGGCCATGCAGTGCGAGAGCGCCAGGAAACAGTAGAAGAAGGCCTCGATGTGAGCCTGCCTCACACCATAGGCCACGACATCGGGATCGCTGTTGAACGCGGCGACGAAGAACGGCGAGAAGATGAACACGACCAGGCCGATGAGCTCCGCGAGTGTTATCGAGCAGAAGATGCCGAAGATGGCGCCCTTCTTCGCCCTGTCGTACCTTCTGGCCCCGAGGTTCTGCCCTATGCATGTGGTCAAGGCCAAGGAGAAGCAGGTCACAGGCAGGAAGGCGAAGCCCTCTATCTTGCTATATGCGCCAGAGCCGGCGACGGCGGCTGATGCGAACGAGTTGATGTTGGTCTGGACCACGATGTTCGCAAAACCGATGACGGAGTTCTGCACTCCGGAAGGCAGACCGAAGCGGAGTATCTCCTTGAGCGTGGGCCCATGGAAGCGGATCTTGCGGATCTCGACCTTGTAAAGGCCCGGCTGGCCCTTGAACAGTCTCTTCAGTGAAAGGACGACGGACACCGCCTGGCTTATTATCGTGGCAAGTGCGGCAGAGCCCACCCCGCCCCCGAATCCGGCGACGAACAGCAGATCCAGCACGACGTTCACCACCGACGAGATCATCAGATAATACAGCGGATGACGGCTGTCACCAAGTGCGTTCATGATGCCCATGCAGGTGTTGTACATCAGCGAGAACAGGATACCCATGCAGTAGACGCGGAAATACTCCACGCTGTTGGGCATTATGTCCTCGGGCGTCTGCATCCACTCGAGTATGATCGGGGTGAAGAGACTGCCGAGAACCGTCATCACGACACCGGCCACCAGCGAGAACGCGATGTCGGTGTGTATCGCCCTGTCCAGCCCTATCCTGTCCCGTGCGCCGAAGTTGCGTGATATGACGACACCGGCGCCTATGGCCATGCCGTTGAAGAAGCCGACCATCATGTTTATCAGCGGAGATGAAGAGGAGACGGCGGCAAGGGCCTCGGCTCCGATATAGTTGCCGACGATGAGGGAGTCCGCCGCGTTGTATAGCTGCTGGAAAAGATTTCCAAGGAACAGAGGAAAGGCGAATGCGATGAGATTCCGCTGAATCGAACCCTGTGTGAAATCTATCGCACGAGCCACTGCACACACCTCCCTATGGAAGATGGTTTAGCATACCATCAGAGGAAAATGCAATCGTCATCCCAGAGTGTGGAAACTGGTGCTATTTCATGGAGTCGGCCCTGGTCGCATTCCTCTTCACCTCTTCGTGGAAGAAGTAGTTGACCACGATCGGCGGGCTGTCGAAAGGACGGCTCATGGAATCGTCGTTTCTCACGTATTCCAGGCCCACCTGCCTGCAGTATGCCTTCATCTCCTGATCAAGGGAGAACCAGTAGTCCCGTCTGCCATGGCGGTAGATGTCATCATACAGCGCAGAAAGCGCCGGATGACGAGTCCGGATGTATTCGAGTATTACGGGCTTGTAGTCACCCCGCAGGTTCAGGTTTTCCAGCCATATCAGATTGCACTTGTCCCTGCATCTGTCGATTATTGCTTTGCAGTCGGTGATGAGCGGGAAGATCGGAGATATGAAGCAGGTGGTCCGTATCCCCTCCTCATGAAGACGCCGCATCGCCTCGATCCTGCACTCGATCGGCCTTGCATCGTCCATGTCGGACCGGAAATCCTCGTCAAGCGTGTTGATGGAGAACGACACTCTGGCATCAGGAAACGTGCGTATCAGGTCGATGTCCCTCAGCACCAGGTCCGATTTGGTCGCGATGCTTATCCGGCAACCGCTGCCCTGCAGCTGTTCCAGCAGGGCACGGGTCCGGCAGAAGACCTCCTCGGCCGGCTGATACGGATCAGTGACGGATCCGATGAAGAGTTCGGCTCCGGTGTACCGCTCCTTTTGTCGGATCTCGGGCCAGAGCTTGACGTCGACGAAACCGCCCCATGGCTCCGGATGGTTCGTGAAGCGCTTCATGAAGGAGGCATAGCAGTACCTGCAGGCATGTGCGCAACCCGTGTACGGATTGACGGAATAGTCTGCGACAGGCAGATTGGACTTCGTCAGGATGCTCTTGACTCCGATCTCTCTCAAGACAGGCTCCATGTATCCACCATCCAACATAAGATCATCTACAACATCGTATGAAGATAGCCGAATGCTGTCCACAATCCATAGAAAGATGCGGACAGGTAGACGGAAAAACTGAAGGACCCATGGTCTCCCACAGGTCCTTCTTCGTGCGGTCGACTGGACTTGAACCAGCATAGCCTTTCGACCACTAGCACCTCAAGCTAGCGTGTCTACCAATTCCACCACGACCGCAATTGGTAAATCCGTTGCTCGTTGCAACATGAGAGACATTACTCCAAGAATGCCGTGCAAGTCAATAAGTTGTGACAATTTTCTGCATAAAAATGGCCAATGATATGCAATTCGTTGTCTGGCAACGAAATGATCAGGATCAGCATCTGAGGAGTGGAAACAAGGAAGTCGAATCGTGATATCATTCCGCAAAGAAGAGGTGAAAGCCGGATGACAAGTGAAGAGATGTTCTTCTCATACA
Organism: uncultured Spirochaetales bacterium; assembly: GCA_949285785.1. Lineage (GTDB taxonomy): Bacteria > Spirochaetota > Spirochaetia > Sphaerochaetales > Sphaerochaetaceae > Bullifex. Next base: position 179,517 of record CASEAG010000028.1, read on the forward strand.
GGATGTTCAATCCCGATGTCCCTGATTATGGGCAATGCATATTCCCCTCCGGCATGGTCGAGCAGATGATACAGGAGGGCAATGGCAGAATCGCCGTTGGCCAGGACGTCTTCGAACTCTACAACGAGGAACCTCCTCTTGTCGGCGAAATCCAGGCATTGGAGGATGAAGGCGGAAGATGCCTGTGCCTCATCCGCATCGATGACATCTCGATAACTCCTGGGAAGCACATCGCTTCTGATGTTCCATGCTTTCCTCAGAGGATTGATGAAAGGCTGTACTGTGTGATGGGATTCTCGGTCGTCTTCCGCTGAAGAAAACTTGAGACAAACCGATTCCATCTGCTGTATTCTAGATTGCCGACTTCATGTATAGAACAATTAATCTTTATGACAAAACAACTTATGTTGAATCGGCTAAATCAGGATGTTCTCTTATTGACACATGGAGAGGCTTTTTGCTAGTATCAGACTGTTGTCGCAAGGTCGGCAACGGATGGCGAGATAGCTCAGTCGGTAGAGCAAGCGGCTCATATCCGCTCGGTCGGGGGTCCGAGTCCCTCTCTCGCTAAGAACCGCAGGACACTCCGCAAGGGGTGTCTTCTGTTTTTCCGACTACTTGTCTATATCTGGCTCATGCACAATTCTATCAAACTGGAAAATGCCCTTCCAAGACAAGAATCCTCCCTTTGACCAGGAGGATTCCACTACATCATATCAGCCGTATCCGGACTACAGCAGGTTGAAACCCAGCTGATGTGCCTCCTGCCTGGCCTCCTCCTGCCAGACGGAAGCCTGGACCTCTCCGATGTGAGCCTTCTTGAGAAGGAACATGCAAAGCCTGCTCTGCCCTATTCCACCGCCGATGGTCTGCGGGAACTCTCCGGCAAGCAGTCTCCTGTGCCAGTAAAGTTCCTTCCTATTCTGACAGCCCTTGATCTCAAGCTGGTTCAGCAACGACTGTCTATCGACCCTTATTCCCATGGAGGACAGCTCCAGAGAGGTCTGTCTGACGGAATCCCAGACGATGATGTCGCCATTCAGACCGACATGTCCGTCGCCTGTCTGTGTGGACCAGTCGTCGTAGTCGGGAGCCCGTCCGCTGTGTGGAGCACCATCCGCAAGGACGGCACCGATGCCGATGACGAAGATGGCGCCATACTTCCTGGCGGCCTCCTTCTCCCTGTCGGCCGGATGCAGACCAGGATACATCTCCAGCAGGTCCTCGCTGTGGATGAACGTGATATCCTCCGGCAACGAGGGGACAAGAGACGTGTATGTCTCATGGATGAGGAACTCGGTCCTCTTCATGGCACTGTAGATCTCGCGGACGACCTTCTTCAGGTAATCGAGGTTCCTGTCTGCATCATCGATCACCTGCTCCCAGTCCCACTGGTCCACGTAGATGGAATGGATTGCATCGATATCGTCATCGGGGCGGATGGCGTTCATGTCGGTATACAGTCCGTAGCCCTTTGCGATTCCGTAATCGGCAAGGGCCATCCTCTTCCATTTGGCAAGGGACTGCACGATCTCCATCGACTTGTCGTCCATGTTGCCCACCTCGAAGCGCACAGGACGCTCGACTCCGTTGAGGTCGTCGTTGATTCCGCTTCCTGCAGGCACGAAGATCGGGCTGGTGACCCTGGACAGTCTCAGCGCTCCGCTGAGCTCCTTCTCGAAGAGGTCCTTGACAATCTTGATCGCCCTCTCTGTCTCGCGGGCATCTAGAATCGGCCTGTATCCATCCGGAAAAAATCTCATACCGTCATCCCCCTGTTGCAACTATCAAGAAATACGTATACAGTTCGGCACTGTAACATCAAACGGGAAATTATTTAATACATAAGGAATAACGGAAAAGAAAAATGAAAGGCACAGGTTTTTTCACTGAATTCAAGAAGTTCATCTCCCGCGGCAACGTCCTCGACATGGCAGTCGGTGTCGTCATCGGCGGCGCGTTCACTGCAATCGTCAACAGCCTTGTCAACGACCTCATCAGCCCGGTCATCGGACTTGTCACCGGAGGCGTCGACTTCGAGGCCATGAAGATCACTCTCGTCGCAGCCACTGCAACGAGCGAGGCCGTCACGCTCAACATCGGCAACTTCATCAACGCCATCATCCAGTTCCTGCTGGTCGCCCTGGTGCTCTTCTGCATCGTCAAGGCGTTCAACAAGATGAACGAGGCGAAGGCGAAGAAGGAGGCCGAGGAGAAGGCCGCAGCCGCCGCTGCTGCAGCCGCGGTTCCACCTGCCAAGCCTGCCGACATCGCCCTTCTCGAGGAGATCAGGGATCTTCTGAAGAAGAACTGAGAAAGGTTTCGACAAACAACGCAAGGCGGTCTCCGGACCGCCTTTCATTTTGCCTTGCGAATTTCGAAAAGTTCGTTTTTATTTCTGACATCTCCTTCTGGAAAAAGGATTTGTGAAAAGAGTGTTAAGATTTTCATGCCCTATTGACTATTCTCTGCTTTATCAGTATCTATATGGGCGACAAAAGGAGAGAATCTTTTGATAGGAGGCTTTCGATGAAAGCATCAGATGTCAGCTTGATTCTCACGACCACAGAAGGCCACTTCACACAGCTTGACGTACCTCAGCTGTATGTGGAGATCCAGAGCCACAGGGCTTCTCTCGAGAGGAGCATGTCCCGCCAGATCTCGTTCGAGGACGCGCTCTACTCATGGATGGAGAACATCTACCACCCGATCATGAACCAGGTGATGGAGAGCACGAAGGTGCGCATCGCATCCAGCGGCAAGAGGCTGTCAGAGGTCTACTTCGAGATCTACGATCTTGCACAGGAGAACGACTTCAGGGACATCCCTGCGGCAGTTCAGCGCTATGTGGATGAGAACGCAAAGAGCATCTTCGATTTCATGCTCGCGATGTTCCACCTGAAAAAGGCGAGCGAGCAGAAGCAGAAGGAAGCGATCTGAATCGGATGAAGGGGAAGCCGCAGAGCCTCCCCTTCACTGTTTCTAGCGGTTCCACCAGATACCCTTCTCAAGTCTCTCCCTGGCCTGATCACCCAAAAGCCGCTGTACAAGCACAAGGCCGAGCGGCCAGGCGTAGGCCACCGACTTGGCCGTGATGATGTTTCCATCCTCAACGACGCCTTCGGATGAGAAGCTTGCCGACGGAGCATACTCCTCGCAGCCGGGGAAGCATGTGGCCTTGCGACCCTCGAGCAGCCCAAGCGGACCGAGCACGACGGCAGGAGCGGCGCAGATTGCCGCCACAAGCCTGTCCTGTACATGTCTGACGATCATCTCGTTGACAGGCCAGCATTGTGCAAGGTTCGAACTTCCCGGCATGCCACCAGGTGCGAAGACGAGATCGACCATCTCGTCCTTGACGTCCTCGACCAGGGCGTCGCAGACGATCCTTACATCGTGGCTTGATACGACCTCGAGCGAGCCGCCCACGGCGGCCTTGACCACTTCCACTCCTGCCCTGACCAGGGCATCGCATACGGTGAGGGCTTCGACCTCCTCGAAACCGTCGGCGAAAAAGACCACAGCCTTCTTCATAGCAGATTCTCCTTTCCCGCAGAACGGGCATCGCGCAGTATTCTGGCGGAAGCCTTGAGAATGCGCTCCGTCTCCTGCCAGCCGATACAGGCGTCGGTAATCGACACGCCATACTCCAGATGGTCCCCGATGGGCTGGCATCCTTCGTTTATGTTGCTCTCCAGCATGAAGCCGCGAATCGAGTCATCACCCCACGCAACCTGGTCGATGACACTTCTAAGCACCCTCTTCTGACGCGTATGGTCCTTGCGGCTGTTTCCATGCGAGCAGTCGATTATTATCGCATCGTTCAGGCCGCTCTCGATGAGCCGGGCCCTGGCGGACTCGACCTCGTCCTCGTAATAGTTCGGACTGCGCTCTCCGCCACGCATTATCAGATGACACATGTCGTTGCCACGTGTCCGGTAGATCGCACTGCGACCGTCCTTGTCCATACCGATGAACGACGCCGGTGCGCTTGCACTCCTTATGGCGTTGATCGCATTCGTCAGGTCGCCCGATGTGGAGTTCTTGAAGCCGACAGGGACGGACACGCCGCTTGCCAGATTGCGATGCGTCTGGCTTTCGGTGGTACGGGCTCCGATGCTGGCCCAGCTTATCAGCTCGTCGATGTACTGGGGAATGATAGGATCGAGCAGCTCGCATCCCACGGGAAGGCCCATCGAGACGATCTCTATCAGAAGACGGCGTGCCTTCCTCAGCCCCTTGTCGATATCATATGATCCATCGAGATCAGGATCGAGAATGAGGCCCTTCCAGCCCACCGTGGTACGCGGCTTCTCGAAATAAGTGCGCATGATGAAGAAGAACTGGTCCGAGAGCTCATCGCTCAGCCCCTTCAGTCTTCCGGCATAGTCCAGTGCCGCATCCGTATCGTGGATGGAACATGGACCGACGATTGCGAGCAGACGACCGTCCTTCTTCGTGAGTATGTCGCGCACACTCTGCCTCCATGAGGCTATGCGGTTCTGCATGTCCCTGGTGACGGGGTATTCCCTGCATATGTCGTCAGGCGTGAGGAGACTGTCGATCGCCCTCACGTTCATATCGTAGCTTGGCACTTCTCGACTCATGCTGCGATTATAACCTCAAAGCCTACTGCTTGTCCTTATCAGGGGCGGCGGGTTTCCTCTTCGGATACAGGAAACGCTTGATCTTCTGCGTAGCCGTACGCTCGAAGTCCTCCTCCTGAAGCTCGACGGAGTCGATCCTGTTCTGGGCCGACAGCTCCTTGTTCACTTCTCCACGCAGGGATGCGACATACTTCTTCGCCTCCTCCCGTGCCTCGTCGATGCCGATCTTGAGGCTCTTGGCCATCAGCTCGATGTCTATCTTTATCAGGGCGAGCAGACCAGTGCCCTCGGGCACGACCAGGGACTCCTGGACGAACTGCATGTTGTTGATCACGGACTCGATGGACTCGGGATAGATGTTCTCTCCTGCAGGGCCGAGAATCATGGTCTTGCAGCGGCCCTTGATATACAGCCAGCCCTTCCTGTCGATGTATCCGAGGTCTCCGGTCCGGAAATATCCGTCTTCGGTGAACGTCTCGCTGTTCAAATCAGGGTTGTCATAGTAGCCCGGGGTCACGTTCGGCCCCTTGACCGCGATCTCGCCGACTCCTTCCCTGTCCTTGTCCAGAAGGATCATCTCTACATCCGGATGCACCTTTCCCACAGCCGTCCTGCGATGCTGCTTCGGCCTCGGTCCACAACCGGCCAGAAGGGGGCTGGTCTCCGTCAGGCCATAGCCGAGAGCGTATGGGAAGTGTGCACGGTACAGGAAGTCCTCCACTTCCTTGTCCAGCGCACTGCCGCCGATTCCGAAGAACTTCAGCTTGCCACCGAAGGTGGCCATCAGCTTATGACCGATCAGCCTGGCGACGAAGTTCTTCAGCAGCGGATTGGAATACGCCCTGGCAAGTTTGCCATCCCCCTTGATCACGGGCGCAACCGCGGCCTTGTACACCTTCTCGATCAGGAGAGGCACGGTCTGCACGACATGCGGACGGATCTTCTTGAGGGCAGGCAGGAGGACCGATACCGCTGGCGGTTTGCCGAGGAAGTGGATCTCCAGGCCGCAGTTCATCGACAGCATCTGGCCGATCGTGAACTCGTAGATGTGGCTTATCGGAAGGATGGAGAGCACCCTCATGCCCGGTTTGACATGTATGTACTCGTAGGACGATCTGTCGGCGTTGCGCAGGATGTTCTTGTGCGTGAGCACGACGCCCTTGGAGGAGCCAGTCGTACCGGAGGTGTAGATTATGGAGGCGATGTCATCCTCTTCCAGCGGTAGTGAAGACAGCTCCCTGAGCGCGAAGCGCGTATGGGTTATGTCGATTCCCGGGAGCGTGAGGAAGTTCTTCGCATCAAGCTGTCCCCTGAGCTCAGAAGGAATATGGAAGAGGTCCTCGAGGCGGAAGACCTCGTATCCGTTCTCCAGGACGAAGTCCGCGACCGAAGCGAACTGCCGGCTCTGGGCGCAGATGCCCTTGCAGCCGGAGTCCTTCATCGCAACGATGGCCTCCTTGCCGGAGAAGCCGGGCAGAATCGGCACCGCAACGCCTCCGATCGAGGTGAGGCCCAGATAGAACATCATCCACATCGGGCTGGACTCGCCATAGATGCAGATCCGGTCGCCCTTCCTGATCCCGAGGTTCAGCAGATACTGGCTGATCGCATGGACCTTGAATGCAAGATACTGGTACGAGAAGCTCACCTCGTCCTCTCCGCCGTAGATCGTGTAGCACAGCAGCTTTCCATAGCGTGCACTGACGGCGTCGACGAAGTCGCGGAACGTGTACCTCTTCATGCCGTACATGACCAGACCGTCATCACGCTTCACCTTGGCGCACTCCTTGAACGAATACAGCTTCGCCTTGTCCGGCGCCTTCCTTGCCTTCTTCCTGTCAGACATCGTAGCCTCCATAGGTTCTTCCCCTTTCACATATGGTGACACCGTCACGCCCCTCGTAAAGTCTTCCGACGGCTTCGACGCTGTTGTTGTTCTCCGAGAGGTGGATGAGGAAGACCTTCCTGTCCAGAGCCTCGGCACGGGACAGGAAGTCCCTCGCCTGCGTATTGGACATGTGACCTCTCGGACCATCTATGCGTCGCTTGAGGAATGACGGGTAGCCCCCGTTCTCAAGCATGGTCTCATCGTAGTTGCTCTCGACGAAGAGTACATCGCAGCCTCTTGCAAGGCTGATGCTCTCCTCGCTGAAAAGCCCCGTATCGGTCATGAGGAAGAACGACACGGATGGTGTGGCTATATGATAACCCGCGCTTCCAGCGCTGTCATGGCTTGTTCTGAACGGTGTGAGCGTGAAATCTCCACTGACAAGGGTGTCTCCGAAGTCGAAGACATCCACATCCCCCCTTCCCAGGCCGAGCCTGTTGAAGATGCACTCGTCGCTGTCCATGCATTGCCGCGATGCATGGACCCTCGCCCCAAGTCTGCGGCACAGCACGCCAAGCCCCTTGCTGTGGTCAGGATGCATGTGGGTGACATACACGTCGCTGACGGAGTCGACCGGTATCTGCACATCCTCCAGCCGCCGCCTGAGTCCCGTTAGGGTCAATCCGTCGTCGACGAGAATCGTCCTTTCACCATCGCTGAAGGCATAGCAGTTCCCGCAGCTCCCGCTCGTAAGCACGGCATACCTCATGACTCGGCCTCCAGGAAAGCCTGGTCATATCCAAGAGCCACCCTGCCCCGTGAACGGAGAATCGGGGTGATGAACAGCTCGTTGTGCTCCATCAGCTCCTCGGCCGCATCATAATCCATGTATTGCAGCCCTTTGCGTCTATAGTAGGCGCTGTCCACATTCACGCACTCCTCAGGCTGGAAATGCTGGAATATGTTCGCGATCTCGCCTTTGGACAGGCTTCTCTCGCCGAGGTCGACGAACTGGTACTCAGCCCGTCTCTCCTTCATGTATCTTATGGCCTTCTTCGTGTCGTTGCATGAGCGCAGCCCGATGATCTGGATCATATGACAAAATATTGACAAAAGGGGCTGGATTGTCAATTTGTGACACTGTCTTCACACATGGTGAATTTTCACCATCACCCCTTCCGGCCGATGGTTGCATTGCACCAGAGCGTCTGATTGCCGTCCTGAGACTATCTTGCATACAAACTGGAAAGAAACTAGGATTCCATATCATATTTCAAAACACTTCAAGGAGATTGTTTCATGAAGGAGAGAATCAAGCAGATTCTATCGCGTCAGCCTGGTGACGAGGTCATCAGCGTCGAAGGATGGGTCAGGACCAAGCGTGACAGCAAGAACGTGTGCTTCCTGGAGATCAACGACGGATCCACGGTAAAGGGCCTTCAGGCCGTCGTGGACAAGGCTTCCTTCGGTAACGAGAATCTCCTTGGCGAAGTCACGACCGGTGCGGCTGTGAGATGTACAGGACGTCTGGTCGCGAGCCAGGGACAGGCACAGAGCGTCGAGCTCGCCCTCGAGACCCTCGAGATCGTCGGCACCTGTCCTTCCGACTACCCTCTGCAGAAGAAGCGGCATACGATAGAGTTCCTGCGCGAGATAGCCTATCTCAGACCAAGGACGAACCTCATCGGTGCGGTCATGCGCGTCAGAAGCACGCTGGCCTATGCGATACACACCTTCTTCCAGGAAAGGGGATTCGTCTATGTCAACACGCCACTGATCACGACAAGCGACTGCGAGGGTGCCGGCGAGACGTTCCAGGTCACCACGCTCGACCTTGCGAACGTGCCGGTGGGAAAGGACGGAGTCGACTATTCCAAGGACTTCTTCGGCAAGAAGGCATCCCTCACCGTGAGCGGTCAGCTCGAGGGCGAGTCCTATGCGCTTGCGCTCAAGGACATCTACACCTTCGGTCCGACCTTCCGCGCAGAGAACAGCAACACGACCCGGCATCTTGCGGAGTTCTGGATGGTCGAGCCCGAGATGGCCTTCTGCGATATCGAGCTTGACGAGGAGGTCGCGGAGAGCTTCCTCAAGTACATCTTCCGGTATGTGCTGGACAAGTGCCCCGAGGAGATGGCCTTCTTCGACTCTTTCGTCCTCAAGGGCAACATCGACACGCTCAGACACGTGATCGATACGCCGTTTGCCAGAATGACGTACACGGATGCCATCAAGGAGCTGGAGAAGGTCAACGACCAGTTCGACTTCCCGGTCCACTGGGGCAGCGACATCCAGACCGAACATGAGAAGTACCTCACCGAAGTTGTCTGCAAGCGCCCTGTCATCGTCACCGACTATCCGAAGGAGATCAAGGCCTTCTACATGAAGATGAACGAAGACGGCAGGACTGTGCGCGGCATGGACGTGCTCGTCCCACGTCTTGGCGAGATAATCGGAGGGTCTGAGAGAGAGGCCGACTACGACAGGCTGCTTGGCCGTATCGTCGAGCTCGGTCTGAATCCGGATGACTACAGATGGTATCTGGAGACAAGGCGTTTCGGCAGCGTCCCGCATGCCGGTTTCGGACTCGGCTTCGAAAGGGCTGTGCAGTACGTGACCGGTGTGGCCAACATCCGTGACGTCATCCCCTTCCCGAGATACGTCAAGAGCGCGGACTTCTAGACCGACAGGTGCACAAGCGCCCATGACCTCAGCTGCTCGGCAGACTCCAGATCGAGTTTGCCGAGTATTCTTTTAAGCATCTTGTAGTAGCCGCTTCTTGATAGCGAGAGGTCGTGGCAGGTCTTCTTCACCACATCGTCGTTGACGACATGAGCGATGAATTCGTTCTCCTTCCCCGTCAGATACAGCCCTGACGGACTGGATACGATATCATCCTCGACTTCGGCGTTCCTGCTGTCCTGGAGAATCAGGTAGACGCAGTATTCCCTGCTCAGGGCGTTGAGGAAACCACCCACCTTCTTCAGCTCCGATTCACGCGTGATGCCGATGGCGACCGTGTTGACCATCCGTCGGCTCGCACTCTCCAGCATGGTGCAACGATAGCCGGACTCCTCTATGAAATCCTTGGCCTTTGGATTCGAGAATACATGGAATCTGATCATGCACAGTGATACCAGATCTGGAAGTTGTTTGTTTCAAACATAATAATACATGCCGAATCAGGTATGACTTGTGAGAATCCTGTCAAGACAATTCGCGAATTCCTCTAGCTGCTTCTGGGAGAACGGACGCGTCCTCTCGTCAAAGACCCTCATCTCCCTCAGGGCTCCGTTGACGTCGCGTTCGCCGAGTCGGGCACGGATGTCATCCTTCGTGTAGCGCCCACCCCTGTCGTCCATGGCCTGTGCCCCCTTCTCTATCGCCCTGGCAAGCAAGGGGATGTCGTGGCTTATCACAAGCGCATCCTCGTCGGCAAGCTCAACGATCCTGTCATCGGCCGCATTCGTCCCGCTCTCCACGACAACCATGGAGACGGTGCTGCGTATGCGTCTTATCTCCTCACGGTCGAGACTGTCCCGCAATGGAGCTCTGAGGGATGCGGTATGCTCCCTGATGGCGGCATCGACGTCACCCAGTCTCCTATCGGCGACGAATACGGTCTCGATGTTCTCCTTGACGGCCCTTCGCAATATGATTGCACGTTGCCTGACAGGCATCGAATCGGCATCGACGAGTATCCTTGGCACTTTGCTTTTTCCTCTATCCACTGTAGGATATGAAGAGAATATCATCCAAGGAGACAATGATGTCAATTTCACCACTTCAGAAAGCTCGCCTGGGCTACCAGCCAAAGCTTCCGCTCATCCTCCAGAACGACATCCATCAGGTTGCGGTCAAGTACGGCAAGGAGACCGAGAGCGTCAGCGACCAGGCGAAGATCAAGGCGATGTTCCCCAACACCTATGGCATGAAGGAGATATCTTTCGAGAAGGCGCCCAGCACGGCCTCGGACAAGCGGCAGGTCGTCGGTGTGATACTCTCCGGTGGACAGGCCCCTGGCGGACACAACGTGATAACCGGATTGTATGATGCCCTCAAGAAGGCGGACAGGAACAATGTCCTTCTCGGGTTCAAGGGTGGTCCCAGCGGTCTGATCGACGACAAGTATGTCGAGTTCACCGACGAGTTCATCGACCAGTACAGGAACACAGGAGGATTCGACATCATCGGATCCGGACGCACGAAGCTCGAGACCGTCGAGCAGTTCAAGGTCGTCGAATCCGTCGCGAAGAAACACGGACTTACGGCGATAGTGATCATCGGAGGCGATGACTCCAACACCAATGCGGCCGTCCTCGCGGAGTATTTCGCGGCGAACGGCAGCGGAATCCAGGTGATCGGCTGTCCCAAGACGATCGACGGAGACCTGAAGAACGACGTCATCGAGACCAGCTTCGGATTCGATACCGCGTGCAAGACATACAGCGAGCTTATCGGCAACATCGAGCGCGATGCGAACTCCGCGAAGAAGTACTGGCACTTCATCAAGGTCATGGGACGTTCGGCAAGCCACATCGCACTGGAGTGCGCTCTCGAGTGCCAGCCGAACATCTGCCTCATCGGCGAAGAGGTCGAGGCGAAAAGACAGAGCATGATGGACATCGTCAACCATATCGCTGATGTCGTCTCGGCAAGAGCGGACAAAGGCGACGACTTCGGCGTCGTGATCGTCCCGGAGGGCCTGATCGAGTTCATACCCGAGGTGAAGACCCTCATCGGCGAGATCAACGACCTGCTTGCAGCATGGGAGGTCGAATACTCCTCGCTGACGACCTTCGACCAGCAGTATTCGTTCATCATGGAACGCCTGACCAGCAACAGCGGCTCCGTGTTCTCGTCTCTCCCCGTCGACATCCAGAAGCAGCTGCTGATGGACCGCGACCCGCACGGTAACGTCCAGGTCAGCCGCATCGAGACCGAGAAGCTCCTGATCACGATGGTTTCGAAGGTGCTTGCCGACAGAAAGGCCAAGGGAGCATACAAGGGCAAGTTCAGCGCACTAAGCCACTTCTTCGGCTACGAGGGCCGCTGCGCATTCCCGTCCAACTTCGATGCGGATTACTGCTATTCGCTGGGATACAACGCGTTCCTCCTGATCGCCAATGGTGTGACCGGCTACATGTCAGTCGTCAACGGACTGAGCAAGGGACCGGCGGCATGGCAGGCAGGTGGCATCCCGATAACGAAGATGATGAACATGGAGCGCCGTCACGGCGAGGACAAGCCTGTCATCAGAAAGGCGCTCGTGGAGCTCGACGGAAGACCGTTCAAGTACTTCGAGAGCCAGAGGGCGACCTGGGAGGTCGAGACATGCTTCACCTTCCCCGGTGCAATCCAGTACTACGGCCCTGAAGAGGTGTGCGACAACACAACCAGGACGCTTGCACTGGAGCAGGAGAAGTAAGACGGGAACCGACAGGTTCGACATCGCTGGAAGGCCGGGGACACGATCTCCGGCCTTTCATATTGCAGAACCTTCCTCCACGAAAATGTCCTGGCGTACCAGCTTCAGGTGCAAGTGCGATGAAGCGGCATTGTCACGTCGTTTGTCGGCAGAAACTGGAGAGTGGAACGGAAAAAGTCCCTGTCATATGCCGTTTTTGTTAGAAATCTCCATTCCGTATCAGGCATCGCCCATAGGCTATCGGAAAAGATGCTGGATTCTGATAATATACCCAGCAGAGAAATACCTTCATCGGGGGAGAGAGGTAGATGACGACACAGGACTTCTATCACAATGATGGCCTGAGTGCCATGGATGCGCGCTTCGAGGCGCAGAAGATCGCATTCGCACCATATGTATTCCAGGCAGCCAGGGCGATGATCGATCTTGGGGTTCTTGCATCGCTCTCAAGATGCGGAGACAAGGGCCTGTCGCTTGAAGAGATAGAGGCCGAGTGCGGAATATCCGAATACGGTGCGAGGATCCTGACGGAAGCCGGCCTTGGAATCGGCGCGATAAAGCTGAATGACGAAGACAGGTTCGTCATCGGCAAGATCGGATGCTTCCTGGCAGACGATGCGCTCACGAGAATCAACATCGACTTCATGCAGGACATCTGCTATGAAGGGGCCGCAAAGCTCGAGGAGAGCATCCAGACCGGAAAGCCCTGTGGACTGAAGGCGTTCGGAGAGAACTGGAATACCATCTACGAAGCCCTCTCGTCTCTGCCTGAAAGGGCAAAGAGGAGCTGGTTCGCCTTCGACCACAACTATTCCGACAACATTTTCCCTGAAGTGCTCGACATCGTATTCGACCGGCCTGTAGCCGAACTGTATGACATCGGCGGCAACACCGCCCGCTTCGCCATGACCTGTGCAAGACATGACAAGGACGTCCACGTCACGATCATAGATCTGCCAGGCCAGTGCCGGATGGCACAGGAGAACATCGCGGCAAACGGGCTGGAACAGAGAATCTCCACTCATGCGGCGAACATGCTCGAACCTACCGGGCTGCCTTCACATGCCGACGTCATCTGGATGAGCCAGTTCCTCGACTGCTTCTCTCCTGAGGAGATCACGTCCATCAGCAGAAAGGTCGCCTCGGCCGCCACGGATTCGACCAGGATCTTCGTCCTAGAGCCACTGACCGACCAGCAGAAGCATCTGGCCGCGACATTCTGCCTGCAGCAGACAAGCCTCTACTTCACGACGATGGCAAACGGCAACAGCAAGATGTATTCATTCGCGGAGATAGTCCCGGCCATCGAGGCCGGAGGCCTGAGATACGTGGGATCGCATCAGAATCTCGGAATCTACAGCTATACATTACTTGAATTCAGGAAGAGAGATGAGAATTGACGAATTCGCCCTCTGGGCACCGGGGATCGAGACACAGGATGACTGGATGCAATGGTATCATGGCGAGAAGGCCATCGAAGATTCGAAGGCAAGCCCCAGGCTGGATTTCGTCTCGCCCCTTGCAGTCAGGCGACTGAGCCAGCTGACGAAAATGACCTGCCACGCCTTCCACCTGCTGTACAGGGAGGATGTGGAGGCATTGTACTTCTCCTCGGTGCGTGGGGAGATATCGATCCAGTATGACATCGATGCGGCATATGCCAGAGACCACGAGCTCAAGCCGGCCACATTCGCCATTTCGGTGTTCAACACGGCACCTGCCCAGGCCACCATACTCTGCAAGACACAGATCCCATACACTCCGCTGTATTCGGGGCAGGAGAACGTGATCGGGAATCTCTGGAAGGTCTCCACATCATCGATCAGAGCCGGCAGAATGAAGAAGGTCATGCTGGTCTACGCCGAGGAGAGGACTCCGGACGAATACAGGAACAACCTCGACTACAGTCTGCTACCTCCGATGTACATCGCCTTGACGGTGGATGCACAGGAAGGAGAGGAGCCTGATGAGGCCGCCCTGTCATCGCCACAGGCATTCGCTCGATACCTGCTGTCCAGCAGGAGGGAGTCATGGGTCACAGGATAAGACTTGCCTTATGCAGCCTGAGGAAGATGTTCTGCTATGCGTTCTTCGGAGCAGGCGGTCTGTTCATCGGGCTTGTCGTGCTGACTGTGGAGCGGATACTGATCCATCCCGCATCCAGGTACAGGAGAATCGGAAGGCTCACGATCACATATTCGCACCGCTTCTTCGTGAAGGTGATGAAGCTCCTTGGCCTCATAAGAATCACAGGTCCACTTCCTGACGTATCGGGACTCGAGGGGAAGATAGTCGCCCCTAACCACCCTTCCCTGATTGATGTGGTCATACTCTTCTCGTTGATTCCAGGTGCCAACTGCATAGTCAATGGAAACCTTACGAAAGGTCCTCTGCGCTTCATAATAAACCAGCTGTACATAGTGAACTCCGAAGACATCGACATGCTGGTCGAGGACTGCTGCACTTCCCTTACGGCAGGAGACACGCTCATCATCTTCCCCGAGGGGACCAGGACAAGAAGGGACAAGCCGATCACGCTCAAACGTGGCACGACACTGATATCGATCATGTCTGGCGCCTCCATCGTTCCGTTCTTCATCAGGGGAAACGACAAGAAAGGCCTTCAGAAGAAGGACCATTTCTGGAGCATAAACGACGACGGGTATTATACCTACGAGATTACAAGAAGTCCTGACGAGCTCGAGGCGGGTTCATACTACACAGGACATCCACGAAACGACTCCATACGCATGATGGAGGATCTCGAGACGATTCTGAGGGAGAACATACAGCAGCAATGACACGATATGCATTCCTTTTCTCTGGGCAGGGAGCCCAGTACACCGGCATGGGTCGCGAGATTCATGATGCGTTCCCATCTGCAAGGAAGGTCTTCGAACTATCCAGTGAGATAAGCGGAAGAGACATCGCCGCTCTCTGCTTCAATGCAGACGAGAGCGAGCTGTCCATGACGGAGAACACGCAGATTGCAGTTCTCACATGTGAGCTGGCGACTCTTGCAGTCCTCCAGGAGAAAGGAATCACCCCCTGTGCCGTTGCCGGGTTCTCGCTTGGCGAATACGCGGCCCTTGTCGCCGCCGGTGTCATGTCCCCCTCCGATGCGATACGCATCATAAACATTAGGGCCAGGGCCATGCAGGAATCGGTCCCCGCCGGCTGTGGAGCAATGGCAGCGGTCAAGAAATGTCCGTCTTCGAAGATCGAGGAGATCTGCTCACGGATCCAGGGAGTGTGGCCGGTGAACTACAACAGCCCTGAACAGACCGTCATCAGCGGCCTGGGCGACAGCGTCGAGAAGGCGGTCGAATGCCTGAGAGCGGAGAAATACAGATCCGTGATCCTTCCTGTAAGCGCCCCTTTCCACACCCCGCTGATGGAGAAGGCCCGCAAGGTGCTCGAAGACGAGTTCAGCTCACTCGCCTTCAAAGATTCATCAATTCCTGTCTTCATGGACTACGACGGCATGCCTGCCCATGATGCGCATGAGATAAGAAGCAGGCTGCTCCTCCAGACGGTCAGCCCGGTCAGATGGCTGGACATCCAGAACAACCTTGCATCATCGGACCCGGATCTCGACTACATCGAGATAGGCCCTGGCCATACGCTTTCATCCTTCCTGTCGAAGACCATAGGCAGGACGGCATCCACGACGAACACGATCGAGGAGATCACAATGGCATGTTCCCATGCCGTGTGACGTCCCTCTTCTTCGTCCGAAGCACATCAAGTGAGGCTATCAGCCTGTCCCTGGTCTCCTGGGGAAGTATGACATCGTCCACAAGCAGGGAGTCATGTGCCGGGTACGGGCTATAGAACTCCGCCTTGTATTCTTCTTCCAGACGTCGTCTCTCATCCGCTGCCATACCGGCCCTGATACGCTTTCCGTGCAGTATCGCAACCGCACCATCTGCACCCATGACAGCGATCTGGGCTCCAGGCCATGCGTATACGAAATCGGCACCGAGGCTCTTCGATCCCATTGCGATATAGGCACCACCGAAGGCCTTGCGCAGAATCACGGTCACCATCGGGACCGATGCCTCGGCATATGCATACAGCATCTTCGCACCATGGTTGATGATCGCGTTCGCCTCCTGTTCGACACCAGGCATGAATGCCGGAACATCAACGAAGGTGACCAAGGGGATGCCGAAGCAGTCACAGAACCTGACAAAGCGGCTCATCTTCATCGCAGCCTTGTAGTCTATGGCACCTGCAAGCTGCCTTGGCTGGTTCGCGACGACGCCAACGGTCCGCCCGTCAAGTCTGGCAAGGGCCGTGACCGCATTGCGCGCATACAGGCTCTTCATCTCGAATATGCTTCCGCTGTCGAAGACGGCCTCGAGGACATCCATGATGTCGTATGAACGACGCTCATCCTCAGGAACAATCCCTTCCGGTGTGCGCTGGGGCTGAATCACGGGAACATCGTTCTCCTGACTGCAGGGCAGATACGAGATGAACCGTCTGACAGCATCGATACATTCCTTCTCCGTATCCGAGACATGATGTACGACGCCGCTTGTGCCTGCATGTATCCGCCAGCCGCCAAGCTCCTCCGCACTGCACTCCTGGAAGAGCACGGACTTCGTGACGGCAGGCCCAGTGAGGAACATCTGACCCATCGACTTGACAGTGAACACTGCGTCCATCAGCGCTGGAGAATAGCAGGCGCCACCGGCTGCAGGGCCCATCACCATGGCGATCTGGGGAATCAGACCGGAATACCTGACATTCCTTCTGAAGATCCGGCCATAGCCGTCGAGGGAGTCGACACCGGATTCGATGCGTGCACCGCCGCCATCGTTCATCGATATGAAAGGAGAACCGGTGGATGCCGCCATATCAAGGATACGGCAGACCTTGCCGGCATGGACCGGTCCAGTCGTCCCCCCTCTGGTGCAGAAGTCCTCCGCTGCGCAGAATACGGTTCTGCCTCCGACAAGGCCATAGCCGGTGATGACACCGTCACCGGGACTTGCCCCGTCATCATCACACGAAAAGGCGAACATCTCATGGAACGTCCCCTCGTCGAACAGCAAGGCGATGCGTTCTCTTGCGCTCATCCTCCCCTTCGCCTTCTGCCGTGCCGAGCAGGCAGGATCCTCAAGTGCTTTTCTCCTGTCGACCAGCGTCTCTTCAGCCTTCGTCATGTCAACACCTCTTGAAGATCAGCGACGTGTTGATCCCTCCGAAGGCGAAGTTGTTGGACATGACATACTGCGCATCAATCGTCCGGCCTGTACCGGTGATGTAATCGAGCTGGGCACATTCGGGATCGACATCCTTCAGATTTATGTTCGGGCAGAACCAGCCATCCCTCATCATGAGGATGGTCGACCATGCCTCGATCGCTCCGCAGGCGCCAAGCGTATGCCCCGTATAGTTCTTCAGCGTCGACACGGGAACATCCGGGCCAAAGACATCGTGTACGGCATTCGTCTCGACGATGTCTCCGGACACGGTGGCGGTGCCATGCATGTTTATGTATGCGATGTCCTTCGCCTCGATTCCGGCGCTTTCCAGCGACATTCTCATGACACGGGCTATGGTGACTCCGTTCGGATGCGTGATGTGTACACCATCGGTATTCGTCGCGAAACCTGCGATCTCGGCATAGATTCTGGCGCCTCTTGCGATGGCATGCTCATACTCCTCGAGAATCAGGGTTCCTGCCCCTTCTCCGACCACAAGGCCATCCCTGTTCCTGTCATATGCCCTGGGAGTGACCTCAGGAGTCTCGTTCAACGTGGAAGCCGAGAGGATGGAATCGAATACGGCCGCATCTGCAGGTGTAAGCTCCTCGGCGCCACCGGCTATCATGATGTCCTGCACCCCATTCCGGATCGCCTCATAGGCATAGCCGATGGACATGCTTCCGGAAGTGCATGCCGTATTGGTCGTGATCAGACGGCCCGTAAGCCCGTAGCGGACCGAGAGATTGGCGGCACAGGTCTGAGGCATCGCCTTGATGTATGTCGTCGGAGACACGCTCTTCGAGGAGTAGTTCAGGAGGAGGCCATAGAAGTCCAGCAGTCCATCGACATTGCCGGCAGAGGAGCCGTAGGCGATGCCGGCCCTTCCCGCCTTGAGCTCGTCGCTACCCAGCAGGCCGGCCTTCTCGAGGGCGGTTTCGGTTGCGTTGAGCGCCAGGATGGCGACTCTTCCCATCCCTCTGAGCTCCTTGCGGGAGAAGTCCCTAAGCTGTGCGGTGACAGGAGCGGCAAGCGTCGTCCTCAAGCCCTTGTACTTCTGCCAGTCGGGAATGCTCACGACCTTGTTATGGCATGCCTTTAGACATGCAAGCACATCCTCATCCTCGATTCCCAGGGAAGAGACCACGCTTCCTCCCGTGACTACGACTCTTCTCATCAGCACATTCCTCCATTTATGGATATGACCTGCCTAGTGATGTATCCCGCATCGTCACCAAGCAGGAAGGCGACCAGAGAGGCTATCTCGTCCGGCTTTCCAAGCCTGTTCATCGGAACCATCTCGAGCATTCTGTCCAGAGGAAGCCCTTGGATCATGTCAGTCTCTATTATTCCGGGAGCGACGACATTCACGGTTATGTTGCGCGTCGCCACCTCCAGTGCCAGCGCCTTGGCCGCGCCGATCAGGCCGGCCTTCGCCGCGCTGTAGTTGACCTGTCCCTTGTTGCCCATGACGCCTGAAACCGACGAGATGGCCACGACACGGCCACGACGCTTCTTGCACATGCTCATCATCGCAGGCCGCAGGACATTGTAGAACCCATCAAGATTTGTATGTATGACGGAATCCCAGTCATCATCATCCATCGCGACGAGAAGGTTGTCACGGCAGATGCCGGCATTGAGCACTATGCCCCAGAACGCACCGTTCTCCTGGATGTATCCCTCTATCGCATTCCGGCATTCCTCACGGTCCGCTATGTCGAACACGATGCTCCCTGCCTGTCCTCCAAGGCCACGGATCTCCTCCTCGAGAGCCTTAGCCCTATCGATGGAGCTCTTTCTGCAGTTCAGGACGACATGGTATCCTTCGGATGCCAGACGAAGGCTCACTGCCCTGCCGATTCCGCGTAGTGCGCCTGTGACCAGAACGCTTTTACCCTTATCCATCAATCACCTCTTCAATGAAATCCATATCGTCAACGGAGAGCACAAGCAGATCGCCTTCGGCAACCAGCTCGTCACCGGAGAGCACCTGTCCATGGAACGAGAATATCCCTCCTGGGAGAATCGCATCCGAATGCACCTGTATCGTGACCTCCTCGTCCTCCTGGAACCATGCCCTTGAACACCTGAAGTCGGACACCCTCAGAATGAATCCGATGGACGGCTCCTCGCTATGGTTGTAGTCCATGATCTGCGAATACGCGCTGATCGTCTGTGCAATGAGCTCGAACGACACATATGTAGGCGTACGACCATCGCGGAAGAACGGAGAGCCGGCATCGAGCGTGGCGTGGCATGTCAGTCCGTCATCCTGCATGGAAAGCACGCCATCGATCAGCAGCATGTCCTCGCGATGCGGCACGACGAAGCCCATGTTCTCCTTTCCCATCAATGGCAGCTCTATGTTCTTCATCCCTCGACCTCCATGAGTAAAAGCGAGTTGGAACCGCCGAATGCAAATGCATTCGAAATCGCGGCATGTATCTCGCACCGCTGCCCGGCCTTCACGAAATCAAGCTGGGGAATGGTCTCGTCCAGCTCTCCATCGAATACATGTGGAGGCAGCAGACAGGGCTGGCTGGATGCAAGGCACATCGCGCTTATGACGGTGCCGAACGCACCTGCAGCGCCCAGAGTATGTCCGGTGATGGACTTCGTGCTCGACACCTTCACTCCATGAGGGAAGACCTGTGAGATCACCTGGGCCTCCATCGCATCGTTGACTCTGGTACCGGTTCCATGGAGATTCACATAGCCGATGTCCTCCGGTCTGCGGACCGCCATGGCCAATGCCCTGTGGTAGATGTCGATCACGGCACTGCCCTGCGGATCCGGGCTGGTCATGTTGTATCCATCGCTGGACTCGCCGAAGCCGGTGATCATGACAGGAAAGTCGAACACCTTGTCCCTGGATATGAAATACAGGGCGGCACCGTCCCCGAGCGTCGTGCCCTTCCTGTTCCTGCTGAACGGATCGACTCTTTCGTCGCTGATCGCAGACAGGCAATGGAAGCCGGCGGTGATGATGTCGCTTGCGAAATCGATTCCACCCACCAGCATCGCGTCCACCTCACCGGCTGCGATGAGATCCATTGCACGTATAGCGGCGACATTGCCTGAAGAGCAGGCGGTGGCCACTGCGAAGGAAGGCCCCTCTAGCCCGAGTCCGGCAGCGACCTTCTCGACAGGATGATAGGGATTCTGGAAGTCGACATGATAGTCGCCGAACGTCCCGGTCGCGAGAAAGGACGCGTGTTCCCTGGTGGCGTTCTGGCTGTTGTAGTCGCATCCACCAAGCGCGACGCCGACCCTTTCAGCCCCATATCTGGAAACAAGGGCAGAAGCCTGCGCTCTGCATGCTTCGACCGCCTTGGCGAGAATCGCATTGAACACATCGGGATCCATGGACGGATACCTGACGACGAGGTGCCCGTCTTCATTGCGCACGAAATGGCTGGTATCGCCTGCGAGACAGGCAGCCATGAAGCTGTCGACATCGTCGCCCAGAGGACTGATCACGACAGGATAGGACATATGGTATCTCATAACAGACTCGTCACCTCATATCTGTATCCTCTCAGAGGATTCTCGACTTTCATGTAACCGCCCTGCCGGACACATGTCCAGACAGGAGTTCCATCATCGGCTATCGTGAGGACATGTCCACCATCGATCTCATCGATGGAAAGCTGGAGGCCGGCAGACTCCACCGCATAGCGGACGGCCGTCTGGTCGTACGTCGCGAGCTGTAGATCGGCGACGATGTATTCGGCCTTGATTCCGCCTGCAGGTATGAATGGAGATGAGAACGTCACGTTCTCGCCATCCCATATGATCGTGCAGATGGTCTGGCCACTGGTGGACAGCACGGTCATGTCGAGCTTGTGCTCATCCTCATAGAGATAGGCCTCCATCATGAACTCCTCGTCCCCGTAGGAGCCGATCAGCAGCTGGTAGTCCTCGAACGGAGCACCCACGGCAGAGGGCGGCAGAAGGCTGATGGCCTTCTCGTCCGTCAGATAGACACCATCCGGAACCCTGGTTGATTCACATGCAACCAGACATATAATTGTCAATGATGCAAAGAACAACATCACACGCTTCTTCATCTTCAACTCCTCATCGTCCCCTCATCCTGATCGATCGACGGGATGACAGGACATCCATGCAGCTGGTAGGCCAATGCATGTCATCCGTTTTCGGCATACCGGAAACCGACATCACCTTCGCCCGCGGCGAGAACAGCAAGCCCTTCTGCCCCGGCATCCCCATTGCATTCAACGTCTCGCATTCACGGGATTTCATCGCCGCATCGTTCGTGCCGAATGGAGAGGCCACAGGCTGCGACCTCCAGGCGGACAGGCCCGGGTACTCGCAGTGCGAGATCGCGGCACTGCAGTTCACCAGAGAGGAGAGACGGCTGCTCGAAGAACGCACGGTGCCGTTCTTCCTGCTCTGGGCGATGAAGGAGTCGTATGTCAAGTTCAACGCCTGGAGCGTATTCGACATGCCTTCCTTCTCGGTCCTTCCGATCGCCGATTCCTTCGACCTCTTCTCTTTCAGTTCCAACGACTGCACTTACTACCTCTCCATATATCCCGCAATCCAGTCACCTGAAATCATCGCTCCCTTCTCTCTGCGCACAGAGCACATATGAACGCGGTGGTGATGCCGATCATCACCGTCACTCCGAATATGTGCACCGGGCGGAATGAGCTCAAGGCAAGCGTACCGAAGCTCAATGCCGTCGTGACATAGCACATCGCAATGGCGAATATCGGGGAGTGCTCGCTATTGCCTGCAAATACCATGTAGTCCAGCCCGAGTCCTATCACGAGAAGCATACCGACCGCAAAGAAGAAGTCGAGATCCTGGCCAAGAAGCGGCATGCTCGACAACAGGACCGCCACGATCACGACAGGTGACATCGCAAGCTTCAGCCCCTTCTTCCTGAAGACCGCTATGGTCAGGACGATTATGATGACGAAGGCGATCACGAAGATCTTCAACAGAATCATCGTCAGCTCGTCGAGCTGATGGTTTATGTCGTCCACCTTCTGGAAATAGGTCACGCCATCATATGACGCGGCAATGGACTTCATGTCCACGGATGGATCGATGTCGAATATCATGACGACGATGTAGTATCTGTCGTCGATCCGGCCCGCGATGAGCTGGCCGAGCAGATCTCCCAGGGAGGCGGGAAGATCATCGAAGTACAGGATTCCATTGGCATCGTCCAGTTCCGACATCGCGGCTGTTGAATCGATTCCCAGCCTGTCGCACTGGTCCTGGAGGAGAGGGCGGAGGCTGCGGGCCACCTCGAGGCTCCTGAGCTGGCTGCTGGGTGGCGGAATGAAGAGCGAAGGCGACAGATAACCTCCGACGAGGCCCTCGTCCTGAAGCTGTGCAAGCCGTCGTGAGAACTCGTATTCATTCTCTCTGGCATCCGCCTCGTCGACACCTTCCACAATCGCATAGTTCGAGCTCATGAAGCCCATCACGCTGCCGACGGTGATCTCGCTTTCGAGCAGTCTGTCGCTCATCTGGTAAAGGTCGGCGACGCTGTTCCTGACATGCAGGTCCTTTGCCGTGAACGCAAGCATGCACAGGGAGACCACGACCAGCGGAAGCAGGAAGGACCTGTGCTCAGGCATGGGCTTCAGCCTCCAGGCCAGCGCCTTCTCATTGACCATCCCGGGACGGATCAGCAGCGGGAAGATGCCCATGACGACCAGGAAGGATCCCAGAAGACCGAAGAACGAGAACACGCCCACCTGCCGCAGGATGTCATACGGGCTGAAGACGATGAGTGCGTAGCAAAGGACAGTGGAGGCGAAGCTGACTGCGAGGTTCTTGGACAGGAGGCGTGTGATGGAGAACGAATCCTCCCCCTTCTCTCTCCTGGCATAGGCAAGATAATAGTGAATCGAATAGTCTATGCTGGTACCGATCAGCGAAGTGCCGAATATCATGGTGAGGATGTGGATGTCCTTGAAGAAAACGCACAACGAGGCGAACGCGGCACCGAGCGAGAAGGCGATTCCAAGAAGGAAGAGGCCGATCACATGGACATTGCGCAGCAGAATGAGGAACATCACCACGATCAGGAGAATCGATATTCCGGTTATGATGGCGATCTCCTTCTGGGCGTTGGAGGCGCTCTCGAAGCTGTGGAACGGGAAACCGGAATAGCTTACGCTGAGACCGGGCGTGGACGATGCGATGTCGTCCCCTACTTCATATATGACTCCGACTCCGCCATCAGTGTTTGTGATGTCGAGGCTCTCCTGCGACAGCGCACCCTGTAGCAGGACATACCACATTCCCTCGTACTGGGTTGCAAGCACCCCCTCCTTCGGCATCACGGGGGATATTGAAGAAGCCTTTTCGGCAAGATCCGTCACGATTGCGCTGTCCACAAGGAACGGGTCCCTGTCGAGGGAATCGAGCGAAGCCAGCGAGAAGGGAGAATAGATCGCCGCAAGCGAATTCATCTGGAACTGCCCAGGGGATTCGAGGATCTCCTCCTGCACCGACTCGGGCAGCAGCGCGTATCTGTATCCATCGAGCATCCTGGAGACTTCTGACATGTCGAAGGAGCCGGTACTCGAAAGCGAGAGCTCATCGAACACGCCCGTTCCTTCCATCCTTTCATGGAACTCGACGGCCGCAGCCCTTGCAACCTCGAAGTCCTCATGGCCGAAGAGGATGTTCGCGCTCCCGTTCTGCTTCGCGACGAACTGCCCTTCCGCCTTGCTTACGCCCTCCGGGATTCCGTATGTAGGGATCATGGACATGAAGTCCGTAGTGATCGAGACACGGCCGGACAGGACGAATGCGACCGACAGGACGGCAAGTATGAGGAAATAGGCCACTGCAGCAATGCTATATTTCGAAAAGTGCATTCTCATCTGATTCAAGCTCCCTCATCTCGACATCCGCGAACTCGTAGAGAATGCTGTCTCCACTCGTCTCGACCATTGTCACTGATTCAAGCGTCCGGTCCCCGGTTATCGTTATCGACCCGACGAACGAGGCAATCGTCTCGTCCACTGGCACAAGGCCAATCACCCACTTTCCATCATTCTCGATGAAGAATGCATCGAAGACGGTGTCGACCTGCGAGAAGTCTCCGCTGAAGACGCTCTCGATCGCCTGTGCCATGGCCAGGTAGACCAGGTTCCCGGAGACATCCATCTGCACCATTCGGGTGCCGACCTGCTGGAACATGGTCGATCTACCCACGACCATCAGCGATGCATATGGCTTCATCGTCTGCCATGCGATTCCGTAGCCCGGCCTGACGATCATCCTGCCAGAGGATTCGAGACTTCTGCCAAGACGGCCGATCGTCCTCGTCTGGACATAGTCGGCGACAATCGGATCTCCTGTGAAGGTCTCCTCGACGCGGATGAACCGCTCGTCGCTGCGGTCAAGAGGACTGTCGAACAGTCCGGCTCCATCAGCTGCGGCCAGGCCGGTCAGGACCGACATGGCCAGGATTGCGCATACGAATAGACGCTTCATCGCCGTGCTCCTCCTTCGATCGCCTCGATGATGAAATCCGGGATGTCAAGAACGCCATTGCCCTCCAGGTCTGTCAGCATCTGGACGCTCTCTCCCGTCGTGGTCAGGGCCCCAGTGGTCTTGTCGACGATCTCGAAACGGAAACGTATGAGCACGTCGTATGAGACGAGGCTCGTCCTCACCACGACCGCCTGTCCCGGCCTGAGCGGCTTCCTGTACTTCGCCTTGTTCCTGACCAGTGGAAGCATGTAGCCATGACCTGCCAGGGTCATATAGCCTATGCCCAGCGATTCGAGGAGCATCGACCGGCCCATCTCGAAATAGTCGAAGTACCTGCCATTCCATACGACTCCCATCGGGTCGCAGTCGTTGAACTCTACTCTGATCTCCCTTTCCGCACTGATCATCTCGCCACCGCCCAGAAATCATAGAAGTTGAACCACTGGCACGGGTTCTTCTTCAGAATCGATTCGATGAATTCGACGTATCTCTGACAGGAGGACCTGACCACGGCCTCCCTCTGTGAACGCCCGATTCCCTCATAATCAAGCATGTTCGTCCGGATATGCACCGTATAGCGCTTGGTGAACTCGATGTCCTTTGTGCGTACGCATGTGGCGAAGAACGACGGGACACCGAGAAGAAGCGGCAGATAGAAGGCCCCGAACGGGAAACAGGCAGGGGCTCCCAGGAAGTCGACGACGACGTTCCTGTCGCTTGAACGGTCACCGGCGATGACCACGATACCGCCCCTGTCGAGCACGCCCTGTATCCTCTCGATGCTGTCGACGGAGATGTCCCTGATGCTGAGGATGTCCATCATCGAGTCGGCGTTGAGCTTCTTCAGCATGTGGTTGAACCTGTCGGTGATCGAGAAGTCCACGAGACTGAGTACCGGCACCTGACTGCCCAGGTACTCCCTGTTGAGCTGGTCGGAAAGAGCCCTGAGCTCCTCGCTGCTGCCGATATGCGATACGATGAGCAGAACACCCTGCCCCTTCTTCAGATAGCTGTTCATCAGATCGATGTCTCCGACGGTCTTCAGCCTTCTGCAGTCGATCTTGCCTATCCAGCTCTCGCACTTCTCGATCAGGGTTATCGAAAACGACAGGAATATCCTCCAGACACCCACCCTGTATCTGACAATCGGGGAGATTCTCCTGCAATAGTCCTTCATCACCACTCTGGCGTTCCGGGAGAACATGTAGTAGAAGAAGCTGACCGGGAAGGCGATCAGCACGAGGACGGGATGCGGCAGAATCCTGACCATCATGGCCAGCATCATCATCGCATGTGCGCTGCCGACCTCCTCTATCTGTCTCCAGATTCTCATCTTCCCCGCCTCCTTCTCCTGAGCATCGCCGGAATGTGGAGTGGCAATGCAATGCACAGTCTGGTGAACACGATCGAGATGCGCACGTTGTCCTTCACCGGATGGAAATGGGACAGCGCATCCTGTGGATATGTCACCTTGACAGGCAGAGATGTTATGCCGATCCCCTTCCAGTACATCCTGACAAGGACCTCGATGTCGAATCCCATCCTGTAGTCCCAATGCCCACGGGCCACCAGCGGCGCGAGTGTCGCCACGGGATAGATCCTGAAACCGCACATGCAGTCCACTATCGAAGTGCGATCCATCGTCACGATATGGGCGAACGTGTTGGCGACCTTCCGTCCATTCAGTCTTTCCTGCGGCACGGAACTGTCGAAGACGGGATGCCCGATGACGGCGCAATCCGGACTCATGCGGGAGGCCTCGAGGAACCGTGGTACGGCCTCCAGGTCGTGCTGTCCGTCGGCATCTATCTGGAAGACATGCGTCAGCCCCATGGCGGACGCGGCCTCGATGCCACGCACCACCGCCGCCCCTTTCCCGCTGTTTCTGGAAAGGGTCAGGACCGTGACGAGACCAGACAGTCCCCTGGCCTTCTCCAGCCATTGGCGGGTCTCGTCATCGCTGCCGTCATCGACCAGGATGATGTCAAAGCCGTATTCAAGAAGCGTGCCCA
Organism: uncultured Spirochaetales bacterium; assembly: GCA_949285785.1. GTDB lineage: Bacteria > Spirochaetota > Spirochaetia > Sphaerochaetales > Sphaerochaetaceae > Bullifex. The sequence continues at coordinate 206,102 of CASEAG010000028.1, forward strand.
CCTCCTGGTATGCCGACTTGCCATGGTTGTATACTGGAAGAAGAAAGGCGTACTTCATAGGTCACCCACCATGATCTTCCCGAACGAGAGCTTCTCACCTTCATGTGTGAAGAACGAGAAGCGGACCAGCCCCTCTCCAATCATGGATATCTCGAGCCTGCATCGTCTCTCCGGGACAAGAGGCTTGACGAACTTGCACTGGCGTATCGCATCGACACGCACACGATCCGGCAGGACCTCGTCCAGGGTGTTTGCAAGAATGTCTATCTCCGCGACTGCAGGCAGGAGACGGAAGGCCTCGAAATGCTGTCTGAAATACGGGCTTGATGCCGGAACGGTGAATTCCATTTCCCATCTTCCATCTCCGGTCCGGCTCAGAGAGTGCACGACAAGTGAATCGTATCCTTTCATACAACAGGCTCCTTGAGGATTGCATCGACCTCCTCCATCTGCACCTTGCCCATCTCGTTGCGGGGAATGGCATCCACGAACCGCCATTTCCTCGGGATGGTCACGCCTTCCAGACTGTTCGAGAGAATGTTCCTGAACACCTTGACCACCTGTCCATGACTCATGCCCTCGAAGCGGGCCCTCGCCTCATCGCACAGCACTGCGACGACAGCCACATAGACCCCTCTGCTCTCCGAATCCTGGCGGACAGCCAGTGCATCCTCGACAAGCCCGGTCTGCACAACCCTGTCGGCGATCTCCACCAGCGAGACCCGCTTCTCGGCGATCTTGACTATCGAATCCCGCCTTCCAAGCAGTCTGAATCTTCCGTCCTCCCGGATCTCCACCACATCGCTCGTCGTGAAGGGACACTCGCCATGGACTCCGTCGCAGCTGACGACAAGACAGCCGTCATCGTCGATGGATATCTTCACACTGTGGTTGACGGTCCACCAGGATGCCTCCTCGTCGACATCGACCCTGCGTGCTATCGCCCCGGTCTCGGTGCTCCCGTAGATTTCGAATGGGAAGCGTCCGAACACTTCTGCGACCTTCTTCGCCTCATGCCGATGAAGCGGAGAGCCGGCGACGATCATGCTGACATCCCTGGACGGTATGCCATGCGAGATGGCATCATCGCTGATGGCCAGGCGAAGGAACGAAGGCGTCGATATCAGCAGCAGGCGGTGATCGCCCAGGCCGGCAAGCTCGTCAGGACCGAGTATCCGCCTCCTCGAGATCGGCACCGCATGGATGAACGGCTTTATTATCGAGAAGACGATTCCGAAGGCGTGCTGGGGCGGTACGCTCGAGACCAGGAGCCTCTTCTGGAAATCCTTCCTGTAGTACTCTCCAAGCGAATCGTTGTCATCCTCGAGCTCCCACAGGAAATGCTCGCATGCCTTCGGCTTTCCAGTGGAACCTGAGGTGTACAGCACTATTCTGGCCTCCGGTCCGATGACAGGCATCTCCAGATCGAGGTCACACTTCTCTTCAGACAGGATATCGCCGATGTCCATGGCACCTTCCAGATGCCGGTCGGACAGACATGCCATATCCCCGTCGTCCATCTGCCTCATGAAATCGATTGTGAGATTGCTGGGCACGAGCGCGACCTTGCCGACCTGCAGAATCGAGCACAAGGCGAGGATGAAGTTCCAGTTGTCCTCCACGTTCACGACGACCTTGCCCTCAGGGCGGCGCGAAAGCGCATCACGAAGCCTTGCGCTCTCGATCAGGAAGTCCTTCCAGCATTTGAAGACGCCGTCCTCGAAACGGCCGTCGTATGCAAGTATGCAGTCATCCTCGCGGGAGGTGCGGCTCATTTGTGAAATGAACACAGGCCTGCGCAGTCTCCGCTGGACATGCACCCTGACGATGAACTCGAGTGCGAACAACAGGCCTATGAGCATGTATGTCAGGAAGCCGTTGTACAGCGTCCAGAACTCGACAGGCATGAAGAGTGCAGTCACAAGGGCGGCGGAGCCGTTGAGGACGAAGAATGCGCACCAGACCATGGTCACCTTGCGGCAGTAGCGCATTATCGCATTCCTGTGGGCACCATACCGGAGCGTACTGTCGCCGAGATTGGCGAAGTCGTAGACGATCCCGCCAGGCTTCGAGAAAAGCGATCCGCCAAAAGTCGCAAGAAGTACGGCGTTGACCAGGACCGGATAGAACTTCAAAGCCACCTCGCTGGCGAACACCATCACGCATATCGCGATCACGGCAAGGGCGATCGTCGTCACGCGCGACCTGTCATCACTCCCCTTCAGTATCAGCATGGACAATGCGAAGACGGCGATGACAATCCCGATGACCCTCACCGGGAGCTTGAATATGACCAGAGCTAGGAAAACGAAAACAGGGTAGGCGATCGCAAGGACGCCTACCACAATCTTCCGTATCAAGGCTATTTCTCCGAGTCTGCCACCAACAGCTCCACCAGATCCTGGAGGGTCCGGATTTCACGGAACATTCCGGCATCGACCTTCGGAGGCAGATATTCCCGGAACTTGACGATCATCTCGGCAGCGTCGATCGAATCGAGCTCCAGATCCTCGACGAGCCTGGACTCGGGAGTGATCTCATCCCTGTCGATGTCGAACTCGTCGACCAGCACGTCGACTATCCTCTGGTAAAGATCATCCTTCAGACTCATCTTGCGCTCTCCTTTGCATCCGCGATGTAAGAAGCAAGTGTGTTCACGCTTCTGAAATACTCGTTGTTGGCTCCACTGCCAGATTTGAATGCGACACCATACTTCTTCTTGATCGCAATGCCGAGCTCCAGAGCATCCACACTGTCAAGGGAAAGTCCCTCGCCGAACAGCGGCTCATCGTCGCCGATGTCTTCAGGAGTCACACCATCCAGCTCAAGGCTGGAGATGATCAGCTGCTTGATCTCGTTCTTCAGTTCTTCCATCACCCTCTCCCCAATTGAACATTCGATTTCATTGAATCATGTATCAGCAGATACACTACAGGTTAAGCATTCCGTTGTCAATTTCGAATCATCGCATAACCGTTCGACAAGGCCTGTGGCGTACGACATCTTACAGAATTGTAATTTCCGCTCAGAAGACATACTGCACACTGACGAAAGGCGCGGCAAGGACCTCGAGGAACACCGAGGAGATCACCAGGTCCTCGACAGCCATCACCTCGAATCCGAGGCCGGCGTTCGCGACAATGCCTGCACTGAGGCCGAGATGTTCGACCAGGGTGAAATCGAGAGAGACGCTGCCGTACAATCCGCTGCCCATATACAGGGCCGCATCGAAGCCGTCCTCACCCTTTGGCGAGAGGCCACCCTGAAGATACATGTATTCTCCGAACGCCAGACCGAGGTCCATAATAGACGTCAGCCTCTGGCAGTACCCGAAACCGAGGCGGAAGCTTCCTCCCCCGGTGCCGAGAGGTCCGCTCTCGGGAAAGGCGTCGTACCTGGAAGCGGGGGCGTTCTGCATATCCAGTTCACGCCATGTCCGCTCGTTGAACAGAAGACCTACGGCGAAGTCGATTCCGAATCGTTCGTTGTTTCCGAAATAGCCGGACCCCTTGATCATGTAGTTCATGTCCATACGGCCGGCGGACACATATTCACCAGACATGCTCGTCGCATGGTATGGGTCGACGTCGACAATGCTGGTAGGAGGAACGACGAAAAGCCACGTCGGCTCCACCGATACGCCAAGACGGAATGCCGTTGCACACAGCGGCATGCAAGCCATGATTACCATGGCAAGGATCATAAGCTTCTTCATGCTTGCCCTTCTCCCGATAAGATGAATTCTCGATTTGAAAACTCATCCTGTCAAGGTTCCGCCTTGTCCATTGCAGACAACGACCTGGTTGGATCCATACGACCTGCGACGAGTCGGAACGGAAGCCCGGTGTCCATGTCCAGATCAGGTAGAGGCATCACGGAAAGGAACAGGACCGTGCTGAAACGGCCCTGTCCTGCATGAATCCTGTCTAGATGGAATCAGATGTCCTTGACAGTGAGCGTCTTGAGGTTGTAACGACGCTTCTCCTGCCTGTCGCTCTGGCGATAGAACACCGCCGTGAAACCGGTGGTCGAGACCAGAGTCGAATCCGTGAAGCTCTCGAGCTCGCGGGCGATGTCCTTCACCTCGTCCTTGTGCGCCTGGAAGCGCACCTTCACCAGTTCATGGCTTGCGAGGGCCTCGGAAAGGGCCCTGCCAACGTTATCGCCCATTCCATCCTTGCCGACCATGACCACGGGGTCCAGCGTCTGTGCCTGGCTTCTGAGGAAAGCCCTCTGGGCACTTGTCATCTCAATCATTGCATTCTCCTGGAAACGGGGGTCAGAAAAAGGCCTACCCCACTATGAGGATAGGCCAGAATTCCGGAATCCCCGGTAGATGTCACTCGTTCAGTTCGGCCTTGTATGCCTTCTCGACCTCGAATCTCTTGACCTTCTTGGTGCTCGTCATGGCAAGAGGCTCCTTCGCTATCACGACCTTCGTGATCTTCTTGTAGCTCTGCAGCTCCCTGTTGACCGTGGAGACTATGGAGTTGATGTACGCCTCCATGTCGTCGGGATGCGCCTTGGAGCAGTCGGCGGAAGGATAGATGATGGCGGCGATGCCTTCGCTCTTGTCCCTGGCGTCGATCACATAGCCGCACACGCAGATCTGGTCCACGTCATAGTGCAGCTGGAAATGGTCCTCGATCTCCTCGGGGAACACGTTCTTGCCACCTTCCGTGACGATGACGTTCTTCGCCCTGCCTGTGAGATACAGGTAGCCGTCCTTCTGGTAGCCGACGTCTCCCGTGTTGAGCCAGCCGTCCTCGGAGAGGACCTCGCGGGTCGCCTCCTCGTTGTTGTAGTAGCCCTTCATGACGACGGAACCCTTGATGTAGATGACGCCGTTCCCATTCTCGTCGGGATCGACGATCTTAACCTCGGTACCCGGGATGTTGTGTCCCACGGACGCCTCGTCATATGCCTCGACGGGATTCAGGTGCGTGATCGGGCTGGTCTCGGTCAGACCATAGCCCTGGACGAAGTCGATTCCAAGCTCGTTGAACATCTTGAACGTCGAAGGTGGAAGCGGACCGCCGCCGCAGATGCAGATCCTGGCGTTCTCGAGCGAAAGCTGCCTGAGCAGGAAGCCGAACCACTTCTTGCCCACCTTGATGTGGAAGGCCTTCTTCAGGAAACCGGAGATGCCCATCATGCCGCGGATGAGGCCGTATACGACAATGCCCTTCTTCCTGACGCCGTTCATCAGGGCGGAAAGCAGCTTGTTGAACAGCAGCGGGACGGCAAGGAACATCGTGACCTTGCCCATATTGAGCTCCTTGAGGACCTGGGGCACGATCAGACGCTTGCCGAAGACGCAGGAAGCTCCCACGGAGATCGTCTCGAAGAAGACGGCCAGCATGGTATATGCATGGTGGAGCGGAAGAATCGCGTAGAAGACATCCTCCGGATAGAGCTTCATCAGGCACTGCGCCTGATAGCAGTCGCTGACCAGGTTTGCATGGGTGAGCTGCACGCCCTTGGGCACGCCGGTCGTACCGCTCGTGAAGAGAATCGCGGCCACCTCGTCCTCACCGGCCCTCTGTGCGGTGTGCTCGCCGTCGGCCTTCAGGTCGAACAGGTATGGATATGTCCTGCTCGTGTCCTCGAGGCAGTACTTCTCGACGAGGGAGACCTTCCCGGTCTTCGTGCCGATGTTGTCTATCCTGTCGGCATCGATGAAGATCCTGGACACGCCGCCGAATGCCATAAGTGTCTCCATGTCCGCATCGTTGTATGTGATGTCAAGAGGAACGACGATCGCTCCGGCATACAGGATAGCCAGATATGCCACGGCCCATTCCGGGCTGTTCTTGCCGCTGACGGCGATCTTGTCGCCCTTCTTCACGCCGGTGGCCAGAAGGTAGTTGGCGATCTGCGTCACCTTCTCCTTGACCTCGCTGTAGGTCAGATGGATCTCCTTCGGGTGGAATGCCGTGAAGCACGGCCTGTCGCCATAGCGCATGACGGAGATGTCGAACATCTCCACGACAGTCGGCCACTTCCCGCTGAAGACCTTTCCCCTGTAATCGTCCAGAAACGCATAGGCGTCTGGATTCGGTACCTTGAATGCCATTGCTCTTCTACTCCCAGAAATACAGCAACAAGTCTAGCGATAACGAAGGACTTCCGCAATACTTTTCTGGACACATATTCACAATGCGTAAAGGTGTCTATTCCATTTCGCTGCAAGACGATGCATGTCGCCCACAGCCCATGCGGGACAGAGGAATGCAATCGGACGGAATCCAGGAGAAGACCGTCTCCTCCATGCCGTCCAGGAGACGGTATCATCATCGTCCTCCCTGGAACATCGTAGCACATCGCCACGATTTTCCGCATACGATGAAGGCTACAACCTGCTTGGGATGTGCGTTGTTGCACTCGCCCCATCATTGGGCTAGACTCTGTCCTATGCACTTCGACTCGTTCGACGATGTCACGCGATGGCTCGACTCGTTCATCCCACCCTCCTCGTCATCCCCCGGGCTGATCAGAGGGGCGCGGCTGGACAGGATGAGACGTCTTCTCGCAGCTTTGGGCAACCCGGAGGACGGCTTCAAGGCCATCCATGTCGCAGGAAGCAAGGGCAAGGGCTCCACCTGCCGTTATATATCGGCGATGCTGACCGCAGCGGGGGAGAAGACGGGACTGTACCTCTCCCCTCACCTCGTCGACTACAGGGAACGCTTCACGCTCGACGGCGTCTTCTTCGACGATGCGACGCTGATCGAGGTGGCGCATGGACTTGCCGATGTCGTGGACGGCTTCCGGCTTGATCCTTCATCCGGATACGACCGTCCCACCACGTTCGAGCTCTACACGGCCTATGCATACATGCTTTTCAGGCACGCCGGCTGCACCTGGGCCGTGGTGGAGACAGGACTCGGCGGAAGACTCGACGCGACGAACACGCTCGAAGAGGTGTGCTCCGTGATCACGCCCATAGAGCTGGAGCACACGGCCGTCCTGGGCGACAGCATCGAGAAGATCGCCACCGAGAAGAGCCGGATCATCAAGAAGGACTCGATTGTCGTCACCGGCCTGCTGAGGCCACAGGCATTCTCGGTGGTCAGGGCGGAGGCGGAACGTCAGGGATCCAGGCTCGTCTCGCTTTCCCACGAGCTTGCAGGTCTCGAGACCAGCACCACGCTGGATGGGGAGGTCTGCTCCATCATGTTCCGTGACGGGGAGTCCCATCATCTGAAGCTCAGGATGCCTGGAGAGGTGCAGGCGCAGAACGCCGCCCTCGCCCTGCTGGTCGCAAAGACGCTGGGCTTCTACAGGAAGGGGATCGGCGAGAGGGCCCTAGAGAACGCAACGCTTCCCGGGCGTTTCGAGGTCCATTACGTCGACGGCGTGCCTGTCGTCATAGACGTCTGCCACACGAGAGTCTCGATGATGCATACCGTCTCCTCCTTCAAGACGCTGTTTCCCGATACGGCACACGATGCCTGCATATTCGCCGCAATCGAGGGGAAGGACATAACGCACATGTTGCAGACTGTGCTCTCGTCCTTCTCCAAGGTCATAATAAGCCGCCCCTCCAGTGTGAAGAGAAGCGACAGCGAGGCCATCTGGAGGGAGGCGATGCAGATGAAGGGGGATGATGTGACGGTCCTGCACATACCGGATGCGCATCATGCGCTCAAGACGGCCCTGGAGGGTTCTTCAGCCGTGCTCGTAGCCGGGTCGTTCTACCTGGCGACGCTTTTCGAGGAGATCGTGGCATGCTGAACAGCAACGAGATCAGGCTTCTTCTGTCCGAACTGGATCTGGAAGGCTCTTTCATACAGAAGGTCACGGAGCACGACTATCACAGCTTCACGCTTTCGATGTTCTCCAGGAGGGAGAAGGCGTTCCTCCTTTATTTCGAGACGGGGACGCGCAACCAGCACTTCTGCCGCACGGGCATCATGAGGAAGAAGAGCGCCAAGGCGCAGCGCTTCACGCAGTACCTCAGGGCGAACATCGTCGGCAGCCGGGTCATGGCTGTCGAGCAGGTCGAGGGCGAGCGCACATTCACGTTCACACTGTTCCACACCGGCGTGACGAGGAAGCTGGTGTTCAGGTTCTTCTCCGGCCCCGGTGCCAACATCATCGTCACCGACGAGGACGATGTGATCCTCGAGCTGCAGATGAGACGTCCGCAGCGCGGCGAGGAGAAGGGGCATGTCCTCGAGAAGGAGGCGGGAAAGAGCTGGGACGAAGAGCGCTTTCCCGTCCGCCGGTGGGAAGGGGACAGCTTCAACGAGTACATCGACCGGTTCTACAGCGGTCTGGTACGCCAGGAACGCTGCGAGGATGCGAGATCGACCCTCGTCGCCCAGCGTGACAGGGAGCTTGCCGGCTTGAGGAACAGGATAAGGGACGTGGCGCTCAGGGAGGAGCGCAGCCGGGACTACGAGTCGTTCAGGACAAGTGCCGACCTGCTCTCCTGCAACGCCCACCTGCTTGTGCGCGGACAGTCCAGCATCGATCTGACGGACTACGAGGGCCGTCCTGTCACCATCTCGCTGGATGCATCGCTCTCGCCGAGCGAGAACATCAACGCTTTCTATCAGCGCTACAGGAGACAGGAGCGCATACACGCCAATGCCATGGAGGAGCTCGAGGAGCTCAGGGCGGAACTCGAGGAGAGGACGCGACGATACGAGGAGCTGCTTGGCGACGATGCGACGGAGCTCCAGACACTTGAAAAGGCCATAAGGAAGCAGAACGCCCCACTCCAGCACCAGGCGCTCGAGGCGGGTCTCAGGTTCTTCAGCCACGGCTTCGAGATCCTCGTCGGCAGGAACGCCAGGGAGAACGACATCCTTCTCAGACGCAATGCGCACAGCAACGACACATGGCTGCATGTACGTGACTTTGCAGGTGGATATGTGATAATAAGAGCGAAGAAGGACAAGAGCATCCCGCTCGACGTGCTTCTCGATGCGGCCTGTCTGGCGATCCACTATTCCAAGGCGAAGAGCCAGGGCAGAGCGGACATCTACTACACGCAGGTCAAGTACCTGCGCAGGATCAAGGACGGGAAGACAGGACTCGTCACTCCGACAAGGGAGAAGAACCTGTTCGTCACGCTCGACGAACAGCGGATAAGAAGGCTGACCAGCGGGAACGAGGAGGAAAGACGTTGAAGACACTCTACTTCATGGACATGTACTACCCGTCCGACACTCAGGAGCTGCGGCAGTACTGCAGCGTGACGCCGAGGGACTGCCATACGCCCTCTCTGATTCTTCTGCCGCATTCCAGTCTGGAGTTCATCCACGGGATGTATCAGGATGCATTCAGCCAGATCCACAACCCCAGGAGAATCGTGGTCATGGCTCCTGTCCACGGACAGAAGTTCGAGGACGATGCCTCATCAAGTCTCTTCACCTTCTCCAGCGGCGATGTCATGACCCCGCTAGGCCCCGTGAGGATACAGGCGGTCGACGGGGTGAAGGTCAACGACAGCTATGCCGAGGAGGAGTACGCGGTGGAGCTCTTCTACCCGTATGTGGCCCAGAGCAGTCCGGATAGCGTGGTGCTGCCTATCCTCACCGCCCTCGAGAGCAAGGAGGACATACAGGCCCTCTCCCGTCTGATCGTCAGGCTGAAGAAGGAGGAGAACGACACCGTCTTCATCATCTCCGGCAACTTCACACAGATCGGCAGGAGCGAGGAGATCAACCAGATGGCGCGCACGCTCAACGAACTGCTGGAGAACAACGCGCCTCTGCTCGATGCCGCCGCAAGGAAGAAGATCTCGGGCTGCGCATACAGGATGATGGAGGCTTCGCGCACCGCCATACAGGGGCATTTCAGGATAATCCAGGCGCGTTGTGGGAACTACGTCGGCGAAAACCTGACCAGCGAGGCCGACGGACGCATCTGGCAGGTATATGGCACGAAGGGTTGACGGAATGCAGATAACGGAACACGAGATAGAAGGCGTATTGAAGACCTGCATCCTGCTTGGAGACGAGTCGATGCAGCCTCCCAAGCACATGATGCAGGGAGAGAAGCAGAAAGGCATACTCCACATCGACGGAGAGGACAGGAGCTGGAACTGGGACGGGCTATGCACCATTGAAGGAAAACGGTACGTCTATTTCGACCACATGGACATCGACCCGTTCGACACCATCGCGTCAAAGCACCGCGACAAGGCGCTGGAGCTCGTCACGACCCTCGCGGGGATCCTCTCGCACCAGAAAGAAGATTTCGTCAGTCCGCTGGTCGGACTCTTCACCACATGGAGGGTGTTCATAGTCGAAGGCGGGCGGGGAATCCTGATCCTGCCGGCCGACCTGGGCGATCTGATCTCGATATACATGGGCAACGACGAGAGACAGAGCGGTCACGGCTGCTATGTCAAGCGCGGCACCGAGGAAGGCTTCGCCATGATCCGCCAATGGGCCCAGTTCCTCTACTACGCCCTGACCGGCATCAGGCCGTACGAGGACGAGGTCATAAGGGATGCAGGCTACAACGAGATCCCCCTGGAGGTGTACAGGAAGGAGCTCTTTCCAGACATCGACGACAAGACACTGGGCTTCATAGGCTTCATCCTCCACGCGAAGGAGCGGGAACAGCGCGACATCATGGGCAACCGTAAAGGCTACGAGAACCTCGAGTGGTTCGCCTCCAAGGCGTCCTCCCTGTCCTGGGACGTGCCGAAGGCGGACGATGGCGAGCTGAAGGAGAAGGCACGCATCATCGCATCAACGGGAGAAGTCCAGAAGCTGATGGAAGGCATCAGACGCTCTGCGGGCAGACGCAACTTCTGGCGCGCGAAGGGCACGCTGATAATAATCGTCTCGATAATAGCCGTCCTGCTGGGTTCGGTCGCCTTCACGATAATATCCGGAGCGCTTGAGCCGCCCCAGACCAGGGACCTGGGACAGGAGGAGATCATCCACGCATTCTACGATGCGCAGAACGACCTGGACGTCGACCTGATGCAGACTGCGACAAAAGGCTGCAGCGCACCGCAGGAGGTCGAGGTGATCAGCCTGTACGTCACGACGCAGACCCGCTCCGCATACGAGGGGATCAGACCGCTGGTGGGCGTCGACGACTGGATCGAGGCGGGCAGACCTGCCATCAGCAGCACCTGCTACATATACGGCGTCACCGACATCAGGGCAATCGAAACCGGGGAGAACACCTGGCATGTGGATGCGACCTACTACTCGCCCTACCCGTACGAGGAGTCGGAGGAGATCCTCGATGTCCCCCAGGACAAGGTGCTGGTGTACGTCTACGACATGGACCAGGACTTCACATTCTCCTGGAACGACAGGGGATGGTGGAACATCACGCAGATCGGACCGGTGTCGGTCGACCTGGTCGAGACACTGTATGTGGATTCCTACGATCCTTCTTCACTGCTGGAGGACCAGGTCGCTGAAGAACAGGTCTGAGGCGAACTGTCTCCGCCTCGACGCCGTGACGTATGCCCATTCATCTCCGTTGACGGCATAGTAGCGCTTCTTCTCCTGGTACATCAGCCTGTCGGCCTCGTCGAACTGGGTGCGGAAGTCGCCGTCCTTCTGTCTGAACGACACGCCGACGGAGGCATGTATCCCGTCCTTGAGCATCTCTCCTGTCACTTCGTCGACAGCGTTGCGGAACGACACCTCGTCCCTGTCGCCGTCCACCACGACGAACTCGTCTCCTCCGATCCTGTACGTCATGCCCTCGAAACGGGAGTTCAGATGCTGGGCGGTGCGCACGATCAGCCGGTCACCGGCGGCGTGCCCCATCATGTCGTTCACGCCCTTCAGCCCGTTGATGTCGAAATAGGCGATGCCGAGCGGCCTAGCACTGTCATGCCGCTCCCCAAGCATCCGTGTGAAGCCGTTGCGGTTGTGCACTCCGGTCAGCAGGTCGACATAGCCCATCTGCTCGAGGGCCTTCTCCATCTCGACGCGGCTGGTGATGTCAAAGCCTATGCGCTGGATGATGTCACCTTCCGCACCTGTGCTGACCAGCAGGTTCGTCGTGCTCAGGACGACGGGCTTGCCGGATGCGCTATGGATCGTGTAGTCGACATGGGAGATGTCCCCGGGCTTCTTCAGCCGCCCGAGGGCGGTGCGCACCTTCTGTACGTCCTCCTCGTCGACGTTACGGCTATGACCGTGACTCCAGTCGAGCATCGTGATGCCCTTCTCATCCGTGCCGATGAAGTCGCAGATGGCCTTGTTGCTTGTGAGCAGATGATAGCCATCGGCATTCCTGAGAAGGCGTATGATGGCGCAGGGCACCGTGTTGTATATGCTCTCCAGCTCCTCGGTCTGCTTCGCTATGAGGCGCCGTGCCTCGTCCATCTGCTCCTGCATGTACTCGTAGGTGTGTCGGGCGACCCTGGTCGGGAAGCCGACATCGTCAGGCGCCATCTCCACATACGGATTGGATATGTGTATATGTGAGCAGCGTGGCTGTCCGTCGACGAAGCGCACTGCCGTGGTTATCCTCTGATGCACGCGCACGAAGACGTTGGTGGACGGATCGGTCTGTATCCACAGCATGCCGCTGACTATGTACACGTCGTCCGTGAGTCTGATCGCATCCAGCCTCTCGTCGGATATCACGCATCGTGGCACCTGGCCTGCAAACCGCTCGAAAATGGCCTTCACATGGTCATGCCCGATTCCATACTCGGTCTCACCGGTACCGATCCATGAGAACGGGTCGTCGAAATGGCATGTGACTCCGTCGATGTCGTTCTCACAGTAATGCCTATGAAGAAGCACACTGGTGAGCTCGACCGCCTGCCGGGCACGTTCGTCCTTGTCTCTGCTGTCGCAATCCCCTTTCATACCACTACCCTCAAAACACTATCCAATCAAATCCCGGCTGATTCAATTCTAAGGGCAGAAAACCGATCTGGGCAAAAAAAGAAGCGCGATTCGCGACTCCTCATGCCTGTTTCATCGTCGTCAAGGATTCAAATGCCGTGGAGCATCCGGGAACGAGGTAAGGTACTCATCGAGAATTGCACATACGTGTGCGGTATCATCAGGGTCAATTTCGAGCGCGTCCGTGAACGAACGGAAGAACGTCATCTGCCGCTTTGCATAGGCCTTCGTGTTGCGCTCTATCTCGCAGGCGATGGAGGAAGGCGTGGCACACCCGTCGTCGAAGGCGCGGAAGAACTCGGCATAGCCGATGCCTCCGATCCCCGGCCATTCGAGACTGGCATTCATGCGCCTCAGAATGCGGATCTCGTCCTCAAGTCCTTCATCGAACATCTGCACGACACGCCGATGGATGCGCTCATGCAGCAGCGCCTTGTCCCTCACGATCTCGAGTATCAGGGGGCGCATACCGTACCGGGGCTTGTCAGGGAGTGCGAATGATGACAGTGGCCGGCCGCTCTGGTAGTAGACCTCCAGGGCACGGGTGATCCTGTATGTGTCATTGATATTGATTCTGGCGCCGCTCACGGGGTCCACATCGCACAGTCTTCTGTGCATGGCCTTTGCTCCGTCCCGCTCGAGTTCCAGGGCCACCTTCCGGCGGATGTCCGGATCTGCGACAGGAGCCTGCGAAAGACCGTAGAGGAAATGGCGGAAATAATAGGCGGTTCCGCCTGTGACAAGAGGTATGTCGCCATCTTGCCATATGCGTTCGACGGCCTCGTCGGCCTTCTCGATGAACTGTCCTACGGTGAACTGCTGCCAGGGGTCGAGGATATCCACCAGGTGATGGGGAATCCTCTCCATCAGGTCATGAGACGGCTTTGCGGACCCGACATCCAGATGTCTGTACACCTGGACGGAGTCCGCATTCACTATCTGATAACCCTTGTTGAAAAGCCTCTCCACAAGAGCGGTCTTGCCGCTTGCGGTCGGGCCGAAGAGGAAGACTATAGGCTTATTTCTTCTCGTCGGTCGTGTACTTGATCTCATCGTTCAAGACCTGGTCCAAAACGTGGGTTACGACCTTCTCGCCATTCTTCTCGATCTCGTCCTTGAGATTCGTGGCCTGGATGACATTGGCCTCCTTGATGGCGACGCAGGTCATCTCGTAGATATTGCCTTCCTTGTCAATAAGTTTGTCTAGTAGGACGCTCACTTGCTAATCTCCTGAATGTATTGTGACTATGGAATAATAGAGAATCGGGGGAAATTGGTAAATAGGCCGAACACCTCAGATCCTGCGTCTGTCCACCTCGGCGACGATCATGTCGACGATCTGCTCCGGCGTCCTCTCGTCGGTATCGATGACGATGTCGGCGATGGATGTGTCGCCGTTGTCTATTCCATAGATCCTCATATAGCGCGCACTGTCGTTCGCATCGCGGCGCCCGGTCTGCTCAAGCCTCTCCTCGAGCGTGCCGCCCTCCCTGTTGAATATGCGCTTCGCCCTGGTGAGCACAGATGCCGTCAGATACACCTTGAGATCGGCCTCCTTGAGCATCCAGATCGCTAGGCGGCTGCCGAGGACGCAGTCCTTCTCCGCCATCGCCATCTCGACCTGTCTGCGGTCAAGCTCCCTGTCGATGTCGTCGTCGCCTTCGGCCATCGAGCAGAAGGTCCAGAAGTCGACCCCACGCTCCTTTGCCATCTGGCGGAAGGTGAAATTGATCATCGGATAGCCGAGCCTCTGGGCCAGCAGAGTGCTCACCGTGGTGTTGCCGCATCCCGATTTCGAACTGATCGCTATTCTCATTCTATGTTCCTTATCTGTTCACGTATGTTCTCCAGATCGTCCTTCATCTGCACGGTGTAAAGCGTGATGTCGACGTTCTGGCTCTTGCTGGCAGTGGTGTTGACCTCCCTGTTCATCTCCTGGCACAGGAAGTCGAGCCTCTTTCCCACAGGTTCCGGAGAGGCAAGCAGGTTGAAGTACTGTTTCACATGGGTCCTCAGCCTGTTCTGCTCCTCGTTTATCGAGTACTTGACCAAGAGTGCCGCCACCTCCTGCATCAGTCTGGTCTCGTCGTAGCGTCCTCCAAGATCGAGCTCCCTGTACTTATCCAGCAGCAGGTCCCTGAACCAGTGCTCGTAGGCCCCGGTCAGCTGTCCTATCCTGTCGTTTGCCTCGGCGAAGGAGCGCCCAAGCCTCTCGAGATCGCGGCGTGTCTCCTCACCTTCCCTCTCTCTGGAAGCACAGAAGTCCTCAAGCGCCCTGGACAGGGCGTCCTCCAGCCCTGCCCTGTACTCCTCGCACTCGCGTGCGGTGGATGTCGTGAACAAACCCTCGATCCCCAGCAGAGAGGAGGCGTCGACGCCGAGAGAGACGCCCTTGCGCCTCTCGATGTCTCCAAAGGCTTCGAGATACTGGTCCAGGAGCGCCTGGTCCACATGCACGACGCTGCGGCTCTCGAAGACCTTCAGCCGGACGCCCACCTCGACCTTTCCACGTCTTGCGACCTCTTTGACTCGGCCCGTCACATACGACTCGAAGGGACCGAGGACGGGATTGAGGTTCACATAGATGTCGAGATAGCGGTTGTTGTAGCTCTTGACCTCGACTTCAAGCTGGTATTCTTCTTCGACATGGCTCGCATGGCCATATCCTGTCATGCTCTTCATCTTCACAACTCCTGTCCGTCAGGATAATCCACAGCGGCGCTGCTGGGCAATTCGTCCGACGAGTTTCCTGTTGTCACCGGCACCGAGCGTGACAAGCACGTCGCCCGGGGTGAGGAACGCCGAGAGAGACGCGACAGCATCCTCGTCACTCCTACAGTACGAGACCGTGGCCAGCCTGCCGTAGAACGTCCTGAACACCTGACGCTCCAGCGCCTTGTACAGCCGCCCCGACTCGTCCCTGCAGTCGTCATCGCCTCTTGCCGAGGCATAGACGCCCTGCATGAAGACGGCATCGCATCTTGAAAGGGCGTTCACGAAGCCTCTGAGAAGGGCCTTCGTCCTGGATGCCGTATGTGGCATGAACAGAACGACGAGGCGCCTTGACGGAAAGCGCCGCCTGAGATTGTCGATGCACACCCTGATCTCGTCAGGATGGTGGGCGTAGTCGTCCACATATGTCACACCACCCTCCTCCAGAATGACCTCGCCACGTGCGACAAGTCCGGGGAAGGAGGACAGGAACGGGATGAGCGGATCCACCTTGTGCATTAGCGATCCGGCACAGACCGTCTCGCCTGCGATTCTCAACGAAAGCGCGGCACAGGCGAGAAGTCCTCCTACGTAGTCGTACAGGATGTCCATGTTCCTGTCGGACGACGTGAACGATGCGCTGCAGCCGGAGACGGTCCATTTGCCGTCAGGGGTGTCGGAGAGACTGAAACAGCCGCGGGGTCCGTATGAGACGAACGTGATGTCCGGCCTCTCGCTCTGCCAGTCCTTCACGTGACGAGAGAGCGAGGAATGGTGGATGACGGTTGCGCCCGAAGGCATCGAGACGATCCGTTCGCGGAAACTCCTCCTGACCGCGTCGAGGTCCTCGAAGAAGTCAGGATGGTCGAAGGCGAGCGAAGTGACCACGAGCACGTCCAGGTCATAGAGCAGGAAATGATCCTGGTACTCGCAGGCCTCCACGAGCAGACCCGAATCACCATCATGCCAGGCACTGTCCGAATGCTGGAGGAACGAACCGTAGACAGAACCTGCGTCGAGACCGGCACACGAGGACAGGTAGGATGCGACTGCGCATGTGGTGCTCTTGCCATGGGTTCCCGACACGCCAACCGTGATTCTCCCGCTGCTCAGACGGGCGAGCATCTGGGGATAGGAGAGTGCCGGCAGACCTCTCTCCCGTGCCTCGTCCATGGCTCGAAGAGGCCGGTTCCCATAGCCTGTCGAATAGACGAGGACGTCTGCATCTTCAGGAAGCGGCGAGTCCAGAGGGTGCACGGGAAACGAGGAGATGATGCGCCGAGTGAAGAAGTCCTCTTCGACGTCCTCTCCTTCGACGATATCGCCACCGGCAGCCAGATAGCTTGCCAGATGGCTCATGCCTGTTCCCTTTATCCCGACCAGGTAATACTTCAAGACGCTTTCTCCGGATAAAACAAAAGCGGGGTGTTGATCCCCCGCCTCGAATGCATCAGCACCCGTGCCTTACTTCTTCAGCTTGGCGTTGCACTGCTTGCAGACGTTGACCTTCGCTCCATCGAGCTCGACCTCGTAAAGACACTTGATGGCCTCTCTCTTGCAGACCGGGCAGGTTCCCCTTCCGTGGTTGGCAAGCTCTCTGATGCCGGTACCTCTATGTGCTTTCGACATATTCTTCTCCTATAGGTTGTGAATTTGCGCAATCGTCATTTAGCCATCATTTTGCATTTATGTCAATGATGAATCGTCGACAGGACATCAGTCGTCGAATCTGTCTATGAGCGTCCTCTCGAACACCCTGACGGCAGCACCGACGAGTGAAGAGTACTTCTTCGCCGACCTGGTTATGGATACGCTCCTTTTGCGGGCCGCAAGCAGCGCATTGACCTGACCTTCCGTGATCTGGAGCAGCCGTTCCCCCAGGAGATCGGGAATGAAGCCGTCTAGGATGAATGCGGATATGTCCAGGAAGAACGAGATGTTGTAGATGCTCATCGACAGATATGGGACCAGATAGGCGATCATGTCGGCCTTCATCGCATCATCTATCGCGTCCTCCCTGATGTTGACGGCGAACCTCTCGTTCAGCGCCCTGATGTTGATATAGTATTCCAGCGGTATCGGCTGTGATCCCATGTCGCCATCGGCAGGACGGACAAGGATGTTGCCGATCTCCCCTGCCCTGTACTGCGATCCCAGATAGAGGGATCCGTCTATTATGATTCCGGCACCATAGCCGCTGCCGAGGGTCAGATAGCACAGGTTGGCCTTTTCATCGCCGCCCCTGTTGAACAGCTCTCCCAGTGCCGCGAGATTGACGTCGTTGTCGACGAAGTAAGGCAGGTCGATGTGCTTCACGAGATTCGGCACCAGCGAATCGATCGAGATGATCGACGACACCCCCACGGAATAGTAGCTCATTATCTCGTTCGTGTATGGATTGACGTTCGAGGGAAGCGAGATTCCGATGCCGAGTATGGGGATGCTGGACTGCCTGACAAGCCGGGCTATCCGGCGGCCGAGGCTCTCATGAGCCTTCACATCCAGAAAATCGGCGAACTCCCTCTCCTCATGGAAGAGTACATCGCCTGAAAGATTGACGATGCCGATCTCGACGATGTCGCCCTGGAAGTTCATCGTCAGCGCGGCATATGAGGACGAGTTGAAGACCAGCATCCGTCTTCTGCGCCCAGGGCCGCTGGTCTTGTCGTCGGTCATGTCCGACTCCATGATGATCCCCTTGCCGATGAAGTAGTCGATGCTCTTGCTCGCCGTGGGGAAGCTCATGTTGGTCTTCGACACGACATCGCTACGCGCCATGACCCTGTTCTTGACGAACAGGTCATAGATGAGTTTGCGGTTGCTCATCTTCAGATATTCCGGCACGTAACTGGTGGTCAAGGCCTCCTCCCTATGCATGCCCACAAATGAGTGTGCGACGATTTACCTTCTCAGAACAATTCTCATGCAATATGAATGCCGATGCAAGAGGAAATGGAGGAGAGGGCATCGCCCTCCCCTCGTCATACGTCTTCAATCCTCCTCAGACCAGTTCCAGCGCCATCTTCACTGCTCCGTCAAGGCTAGTCATGGACGACTCCACGACTCTGCATTGCGGATATCTGTCCATAACACGGGCGATGAACCTTTCCTTCAGCGTGGATGACTGGAGGATGTTGCTTCCCCACAGTCCGAGCTTGAAGTCGGGCTCGTCCTCATCCAGATGCAGACTGGTCACGGCATCGCCGACTATCTCCATCAGGGCGGCGGACGCCTTGTCCAGTATGGCCGTGGCCTCGCAGTCGCCCTGTTCGACCGCCTTGTCCACAAGATGTCCTATCGACGGGCAGGTCCAAGGCATCGAGCCCATGCGGAATGCGAGCGTGTTCAGTCCATGCCTGTCGTGGATGTCGAGCTCCTCCTCTACAAGAGAGACCAGAGGTGTACATGGGACGGCACCATCATAATGGCGGCCGAGCAGATGGAGAGCCGCCCGTGCAACCCAGCTTCCGGACCCCTCGTCTCCGAGAATGGTGAACAGATATCCTCCGCTGCGTGCGCACCGGCCATCACGTGCACGTGCGAAGGCGATGCTGCCGGTTCCGGAGATGATCAGCACACCCTCCCCTCCGGTCACGGTGTAATGGGCGAGCTCTGCATCGTTGATCACCCGGACAGGACAGTTGAAACCGGCTAGGCTGCTGTAGCACCTCTCCAGATATTCGCCGTCCTGGGGGCTGTCCAGCCCGGTCGTCCCGCACACGATATACCGGCAGTCCTCTCTCCTGCCGCCGAATGTCGCCAGGAGCGAGGTGAAATGGGATTCGATGCGCCTGAGCATGTCCTCCTCGGTGTTGTGGTAGTGGTTCGCTTCGGCACCGGTGAAGGAGCCGAGGCATTCACCATCCAGCGAAGCCGCCTTCAGCCGGTAATGGGTGCCTCCGCTGTCGATTCCGATCACATATTCCATCAGCGCCTCCCTAGTCGTGCCTGGCCTTGGTCTTCACAAGTCCGTCCAGGACCTTGAACCTGTCATGGCCAAGTCCTTCGACGCCTTTGAGTGAAGGGATCCTGGCGCTCAGGATCTGGATCGGGATGATGTATTCGAACGGTCTCATGTAGAGGTTGTCGCCGAGAGTGAGCCAGAGGTCACGTTCATCGCTGCTCTTCGTTCCGCTGAAGGTGAACGTCGCGTCACACGCACAGCGATGGTATTTCACAAGCGCCTCGAAACGTGGAAGATCCTTCGAATCGGAAGCCGGAGGCATCATGTAGATTCCGGCGGTCATGTCGGCGACAGAGCAGCTCGGGCCATGGAGATACTCCTCGCATTCGAATCCGACGGCGGGAATGAGGAGGGTCTCCATGATCTTCAGCGCGCCTTCGTCCGCGACGGATGCGTCAACGCCCTTGCCGATCACGTATGCGGTCTTCATCCCTTGAAGACGTCCGCTGTTTCTGGTGACCCATTCATCCGATGCCTCGACATTGGAAGCCATCGCGACGACCATTCTCTTCAGATCGCCGATGACATCGTCATGATAGGCCTCGCTTCTGATGCCGCATTCCCTGGCCGCCTCAAGCGCGAAGAGATAGAGCTGGAGGACCGTCGTCGTATAGCCCTTCGTCTTCGGGCCGACCGTCTCCTCACCACACGGGATCTCGACATAGTTCTCCACCATGGTGTTTATCACACCATCGGGATTGCCGGTCATCGCAATGGAGAGGATGTCCCTGTTGCGCTCTATCGCAGCGATCGTGTTGGTGGAGTTGCCTCCCTGCGAGATATATATCGCAAAGGGCCGCTCGCCGAAGAAGTCCTTGGCGCTTGTCGCTGAGAACACGCTGACCTCGATGCCAAGGCAGTCCTCCATGAATGGAGCCGCCGCCTTGGCCGCGTTTCTGCTAGTCCCGCTTGCGACGAGATAGATATGGTCCGGCCTCTCTTCCTTGAAGATTCTGCGGAACGTCTCCGTTATCCGACTCCTGTCATCCAGAGCCTTCGACAGCACGCTGCTCTGCTGTCTTATGTAATCCATCATGTCCATTTCAATCACTCCTTTCTAAGAGACAGTGCATACAGGAACCACGTCGCATGTGGAATCCACTGCTCAGCCCATCTCCAGTTGTCGTCGATCCTGTCATCGGGCTTCGTCACGAATTCGATGTCGTCCTCGTCATCAAGCCCGCTCGTGATGCCGTTGACTATGCCACCGGGACAGCTGATGAAGTCGTAGCGGTTCTTGAAGAAATACGCGACGTTGTTGCGTCCATACCCTTCGACCATGCAGGCATCATAAGGGTTCTGCCCCAGTATCCAGTCGATGCAGTCCTCTGCAAGTCTGACGGCATCCGCCCTGAGGGTCCTGTCGTCGGTGACGGATGCGACCATCCTCGCAGCGACCGAGATCGAGGCGACTCTTGCATTGTCACCCTGCCACCAGGGGGCGGCAGTCGTCTGATGCGGGAAGAAGAACTTCGTCCTGAGTCCGCCATCGACGAGATCCTCGAACACGGGATAGCCGAACGGATTGGACACGGACGCGCCGAGATGGATCTTCCATCTCATGATGTCCTGTGCCGCCTGCAGGGCCTCATCAGACCTGGCCCTGTCGCCCTCGATGCGCGAATAGAGGACAAGTGCCACAACGGGAAGCCCCTCATCGGCTGCGCTGAAATAAGGCAGTCCACCCTCGAACTCGAGACGTCTCATTCCCGGCTGGACCGGCTTTGCACTTGAGATGACGAGGGATGCGTATCTCCTTGCATCGGCCAGGTATTCGTATTCCATCGTCGTCCTGTACAGCTCGACCGCCGCAAGAAGGGCGCAATACCAGTCGACGAGATTCCATCTGCCGTCGTTCGTATAGACCTCGTTGTGCTCCTTCAGGTGCCTGAAGCTCTCCTTCGCCGCGAGGACATACTCCTCCTGGTCATAGTCCCTTGCCGGATAGAAGTGTCTTCCTGCAATCGCAAGGGCCGCGATCGCAAGGCCTCCTCCACTCCTCATCGAGGTCTCGTAGTTGGCGTCCGTAACCGTCTCCGAGTCGGCTGTGGCGGCCTTCTCGCTGAACTGGGAACTCGACCCATGATACTCGAACGAGATATTTCTCGTACCGATAACGGCATTGAATGCGTTACTTCTGCTTATGGACCTGAAGAATGATCCCGAAGGTGCCCTCATGCGCATGAGGAAATCGGCACCCCAGTAGCCCTCGTCGAGCATCCGCCTTTTCAGCATGGAGTACCAGTCGTTTCCGCTTGCTTCGAGGTTGTCTGCGGCAGCGAAGAAGACATATGCGCTGAGCGGGACCTGCTGCGGGTTGTAATACGTGGAATGCGACAGATGGCTGAGGTGGATTCCATAGTCGCCTGTGGCATCGTACCATCCGCCATGTGCATCGACGATTCCCTCGCGCTCGCCTGCGAAAGGAAGGGCCGAGTCGTCGAGAAGCCACTCCCCGCTGTCCCTCTGCGCCTTGAAGTAATACGTGACGGCGTTCATCAGCCTCATGGTCGCGCTGTGGGCGGTTATCTCGAAGCTCTCGCTTACGGATGCACCTATCCTGACGGTGTAGACGCCTTCCTCGTCAAGAGAATCAAAGCTTCCGGCATAGTATGATCCGGTATGCCATGAGGCGACCTTTCCATACGGGACGAGCTTTCCGGCATATGCCCTGGTCCCGTCCTGTCTGAGTATCGAGAAACCGAGGCGTTTCAGCTCCTGCCCATCCGTCTGGACCACGACCTTCTTCGGCTTTCCAACACTGTAACCCATGTGATTCACAAGGATCTTGAACATTCTTTATCTCCTTTTTCCTTCATCAACCCTTGACTGCTCCTGCCGTAAGACCGGAGACGACCTGTTCCTGCGCCACTGCATACAGCACCAGCGGAGGAAGTATGGTCACGACGATTGCCGCCATCATGGCGCCGTAATCCGTTCCGAACATGTTGCTGACCATCGACAGGATCACGCATACGGGCTTCATCGTCTGTCTGGAAATGTAAACCAGCGATGTGAACAGGTCGTTGTATGACCAGATGAAGACCATTATCGCGATCGTCGAGATCATGCTCTTGCAAAGCGGCACTGCTATCCTCGTGAAGATCGTCCACACGGACGCGCCGTCCATGAGAGCCGCCTCGTCCAGCTCCTGTGGAAGGCTCTTCATGAAGCCTGTCATCATGATTATCGAGAAGCACAGGTTTCCTGCCGTCTGCGGGATGATCGCCGCAAGGTACGTTCCATTGACGAACGGGATGTGGCTCAACGTGACGAAGTTCGGAATCACGGTCGCGAACGACGGCACGAGCAGACATGCAGTGAGGACCGACATGAGCGGACCGGACGCCTTCACCTTGAATCTTCCGAGTGCGAAGGAGGCCATGCTCGCTATCACGACGACAAGGATGACGGTCGAACCCGATATGATAAGACTGTTGATGAACGCCTTGAACAGGTTGACGTCAGGATACGTCATGATAGTCTGGTAGTTCGCCATGTCCAGAGCACTCGGGAACGACATGCTGCTTCGAAGGATGTCCCCCGAGGACTTGAACGAGTTCATCACGACCCACACAAGCGGAACGATGCATGTCGCCGCCCAGAGGATGAGGAGCGCGAACTTGAACACCTGGATGACATAATGGCGTGCATTATGTGCTCTGATAACGTGGTCTGCCATTGCTCACCTCCTCAGCTGTAGTTCTCCTTCGGCTCGAGGATCTTCCTCAAGACGAGGGTCAGGGCGACTCCGATGACGATCATCAGCACCGCTATGGAGCTTGCGTAGCCGCCGTTGTATCGGCGGAAGGCCATGTTGTACATGTATGTGCTCAGCAGCTCGGAGGAGTTCATCGGACCACCTTCGGTGATGATGTAGACCATGTCGAACACCTTGAAGCATCCGGAGATGACGAGGATCACGACAGAGCAGATCACGTCACGGATCATCGGGATCGTTATGTAGACAGCCTTCTGCCAGGCGTTGATTCCATCGAGCTCGGCGGATTCGTAGATCTCGTCTGGGATCTTCGACATGCCCGTCAGGTAGATGACGAAATAGAAGCCCACATACTGCCACATCGTCGGTATGGTCACCAGATAGATCGAGGTCGCCTCGTTTATCCAGACCTGACGCTCTCCTCCGAAGAGCTCGACGATGTAGTTGAGAAGTCCGTACTCGTAGCCGTAGATGAGCTTGAACATAAGGCCGATCGCTGTCGCGGAGATGACTATCGGGAAGAAGTATACGGTCCTGAAGAACTTGAACGTCTTCCTGGTCGTCGAGACGAACATTGCCAATACAAGAGCGAAACCAACCTGGAATATCACCACAAAGAACATCATGACGAACGTGTTCCTGATACTCTTTGAAATGATTGGATCGGCAATGAGTCTGCTGTAGTTCTCAAGACCCGCCCACGCAGCCTTCGGGGAGAAGTTCTTCCACGAGGTGAAGCTGTACCAGAATGTCTTGATAAGCGGATATATGAGGAATGTAAGTATCAGTATCGCAGCAGGCACGATGAATATCGTATATGCCTTCTTGCTCTTCAATACCATATCCACCTCCTTTTGTCGGATAAGGTGGCCACCCTCCCTTCACAGGAAGGGTGGCGCTTGATAGATCAGTTGTAGGTCTTGGCTTCGGCGAGGATTTCGGCAGCTGTCCTTTCTCCAGTGCAGATGTACTGGATTCCAGGCTCGGTCACTGTCAGCCAGCTTTCACGTGTAACCTGGGAATCACATGCGTTGCGTGTCGCCTGTGCGGTGTTGAGCATTGCAAGGGCGCTGTCCTCGAGCGGAGTCGAACCCTCTGGTGTGTCACAGTAGATCGCGGGGCTTCCACCTGCCGCGATGAAGCGGGTCATGACCTCGGGGCTGGTGAGGTATTTGAGGAAGTCGAGAGTGACGCCGTCATCGGCGGCCTCCTTGCTCATGTACCATCCGGAGCCGTAACCGGCAAGGGCGACGTTCGATCCGCCTACTCCGCCGGGAAGCGTCGGCATGGAGATGATCCTCATGTCGGGGTTGTCCTTGAGGGCGGCGGTGCACCACGAGCCGTTGAACATCATCGCGGCCTTTCCGTCCTGGAAGAGGACGCGCACATCATCGTCGGAAAGCGTCATCGCATCTGCCGGGAAGGCTCCCATCTCATATAGATCCTTGATTCTCTCAAGTGCGGGAATCCAGGAGTCACCGAAATAATCCTGCTGGCCCTCTGCTCCAGCCTGAGCAAGAATCATCATCTCGACCATATATGAAGGCTTTGCGAGACTGGAGGCAATAGCTGTTACGCCATTTTCTGCGAACACTTCAACAGCTTTTATGATATTCTCCCATGTCGTCGGCTCCTCGAGACCATACTGGTCGAAGAGCGCCTTGTTGTAGAAGAGGCCCTCATAGAAGCCGATGTAAGGCAGGCAGAGCTGCTGGCCGTTGACCACGCCTGCTTCAAGAGCGGATGGCATGAATCCCGCCGCCCACTCGGGATCGGCCTCGAGGTACTCTGTGAAATCGACATACAGACCGCTGTCGTCGATCATCTGGGCATCCGAGCCGTTGTAAAAGAGGATGAGGTCCGCGGGGGTGCGTGCGGCGATGTCGCTCTGGATCTTCGTCCTGAACAGGTCGTTTGCACCTGCTGTCGGCTGCGACTCGTCAAGAATCCTCACTTCGGGATGCGCTGCCTGGTAATCGGCGATGACTTCCTTCCAGACGGGGGCCCACTGATCGGAGCCGGCGAAGTATGTGACGACTCTGATCTCGTTTCCAGCGCCTGTCGTCTCCCCGCTTCCACCTGCGAAGACAGAGGAAAGGCAGAACAATGCGATGAGCGAAACTGTCAGTAACCTTTTCATTTTCTTTCTCCTTTTATCTGAATTGGTTTTAGATCCGTCTTGTCCGTGCTCCATATGAAGAACACGATCGTCGCCGCCGCCATGAGCAGCGAGCTGAGAAGCATGACGCCCTGAGGCCCGACAAGCGAGCTTGCAAGACCTCCCAGGTACCCGAACACGACCTTCGACCCGACTGTGCTTATGAGCACGTTGAGGCTCTGCCCGGTCGCCCTGAGCTCCTTGGGCACGTTTCTTCCGATATACGTGATGATCGTGTAGTTGAAGCTCGTGTATCCCGGTCCGTGCAGGAGGTTCACGAATATCGCGACCATCGGGTTTGATATCGAATACAGCAGAATCCATCTTACGGCCGCGATGATGCCTGCGACGGTCAGTACGGCCCTCTCCCCGAACCTCTTCTCGATGCGTCCGATCAGCATAAGCGAGGGTATCTCCGTCACCGCGCACAGGAACATCATCGTCCCGACCAGGGAGCTGTCTCCGCCGATCGAGGTGAAGTAGATCGGGTAGAAGCTGTAGAAGAAGTTCAGCCCCATGCTGAATATCAGGTTGAAGCATATCAGCCCGACGAGGGATCTTTTCTTCAGAAGCGTGCGATACAGGCCCTTCCTGCTTTCCTTCCTCGTGTTCGAACCATAACCCCTTATCGCCGGAAGCGTCAGGGAGAGGACGAATGCAAGTGCCATGAATGCACAGACCATGTAGAAGACCGGCCTGTAGGAGTCCTTCAGGAAGAATCCTATGAACAGGACCGTCACGCAGTAGCCGATAGTCCCGCCCATCCGCAGCTGTCCATAGTCGAAGCGGCCCTTCAGCTCGACGAGCTCGACGCTGTAGTTGTCCAGCAGGGGGACGATCGGATTGAAGAACAGTGAGAACAGGGTCACAACGACCAGCATCGTGATGAACGACGTTCCGACATAGAACAGGAGGCATATCGATGCGGTCGCGACAAGCAGGAGGCTCAATATGCGCGCCTTGTTGGCGATCCTGTCGCTGACCATCGCCCAGAACATCTGCGCCACGAGCAGGAACACGGTCGAGAACGAGACGATGAATCCGATCTGGGTGTAATCAAGCCCTATCTCGCTCAGATACAGGTTCAGATAAGTGTTGTATACCGACTGCCCAGAATAGAACAGGAAGTAGAGCGCGAAAAGAAGAATGGGGAAACCGGAATTCATGCTCTACCTCCTTTTTAATTATTAAGCTTTCTTAAATAATTAGCTTACAAAGACAGTATATGAGCGGTTTTCGCAAATCGTCAATCAAAATTTCGCCTGTTTTGATGTTGTTAAAATTTAACTGATTCAGAACATTGAAACGCGGATATATTGGAATTGCACATGCATTCCCGCATGTATTTCCACTCCGCAGCATCTTGTCGCGAAAGACTCTGCACCACAATGTCAGAACATGAAAAAAAAGCCGGAAGGGGAAACCATCCTTCCGGCATCATCTCATCACGTCAGTCTGCCCTATCAGGCATCAGGACCGTTCTCTCCGTTTCCATCGTCAGGCATGACCGGTCCGCTTTCGCTCTCCTTCGTCCCTGCAGCCTCGGGTCTCTCCTCCACCCTGCTCTCCTGGCTCGTATGGGGAACCGTCCTCGGAGGTTCCCTGTGGACTCTCGGCTCTTCATGTGGCCGCCTGTCCTCGCGTGGCCTTCTCTCCCCTTTGGGGTTTCTTATCGCAAGATAGGCGAAAAGGAACACTCCGGCGATGCCGAGTATGAACGACATCTGTCCGAAGCTGGTCAGAAGCCGCGATTCCAGCGAATAGTTCATGTAGCTGGTCTGGAAATAGATCGTCCTGCCGAAGCGGTACTCCACGCTGTCATAGGAACTGGAGATCCCCAGTCCGACCAGCACGAAGCCCAGTGCAATCAGCAGTATGGACACAATCAATGTGACTATGGTGCTCTTCTTCATATGCCACCTCCCGCGTGCATCCTTGTGCACACACCAACAACAGTAACCCAATGTACGGCTTTTTCAAGCAAGCAGGCGGGAACTACACAGAATTTCCATCTACAAGGTGCAATCGAAGGAGACTGCATGGATGATGCCGTCCCCCTCGACCTCTTCGATGCCACGTACCCTGAAGCCTATGGTGGTGAGAGTATTGAGCACATCCTCCACGGTGTAGTACTTGGTAAGGACCTCCTGATCGCAGAACCACAGCGGAATCATCCGCTCTTCGGCAAGATTGACCTTGAGGCTGTCCTCGAAGGAGAAGATGAAATGTCCACCGGCGGAGAGACCGTCATGTACGTCGAACAGGAATCCGACAAGATCCTTCTTGGGGATATGGTTTATGTACATCGGCGCATAGACCAGGTCATAGACGCCCTCCACCCCCTGTCGGAGCGGGATTCTGGAATCCGGGTCGATGGTGGACCTGAAGACGGAAAGCGCCTCGTCATCGGCGCACATAAGCTCCACGACGGCATCCTCGATGCGTTCATCCGCCATGGCCGCCGCAATCAGGCTGAACGGCCCGACCGCAAGAATCCTCGAGCCGGAGACGAGCCGGTCGAGCGCAACTGGAAGAGATGCATACAGCCCGCTGTTGTCCTGCAGCCAGGCATTGAATTCCTCGATCATGACTCAACTATAATGCAGAACGCTGGACCGTGGTGAAAAAACATGTCACGAAAGCGCCGCAAGGCTGATGTCCAGCAGTCTGGAGGCCAGTCGATGTATGGACTCGTCCTCGAGAAACGACACGCCCTCCTCGTCCAGGCCTGCGGCCCAGTTTATCGAGTAGGCTATCGCGGTATGCCGGATGCCAAGCTCCCGAAGGAGCACCGCCTCGCTTGCAAGGGTCATGCCGACGACGTCCGCACCCATGTTGCGGAATGCCCTGATCTCCGCCGGCGTCTCCAGTCTGGGGCCGTTGGTCATGATGTAGACGATTCCGGCCCTTATCTCCTTCTCCCCGGCCATGTATGCGCTCTTGGCGAAGGCGGAGGCGAGCTGTCTGTCGAAGCAGCCGACCATGCCCACATGCCTGAGGGGATTCCCGATGCCATCGAAGAACGTCAGGTCCCGGCCCGATATGTCGATGAAGTCATCCACCACGCCGAACGAGCCCGGCGAGAGGCGGCTGGTTATGGAGCCGACGGCATAGATGCCGATCACATCGCTCACGCCCAGGTCGGCAAGAGCCTGGATGTTGGCCTTGTAGTCTATCCTGCCGGGAGCGACCGAATGGTCCACCTTGTGGCGCGGGAGAATGACGACATCCCCTCTGACAAGCAGCTCGACCTTCCCATAGCGGGTATCGACGCTCTTCGACTCGAATCCTTCCAGAAGCCTGTCGACCCCTGTTCCGGCTATGATCGCCTTCATTTCACTATTCCTCCTCTTGTGACGATGCCCGCGACGAGATCGGGAGGGACTATGTCGAATGCGGGATATATCGCCTGGACATCATCCACGGTGGTCCTCATGCCCTGACACGCCTTCACCTCGTCGCCGCTGCGGTATTCCACGGCGAAGTCCTCAAGCGAGCTGAAGCGCTCGTCGAAGCCTGTGCTGAAAGCATAATACGGAACACCGTAACGCGCACACACGATCGCGCTGGCCAGCGTCCCGACCTTGTTGACGACCCATCCTGTTCTCGTGGCGTTGTCGGATGCGGTCATGTAGATGCCGACCTTGCCGCTGGAGACCACGTGTGCACTCATTCCATCCGTGATGAGCCTGTGGTCATAACCCATCTCGGCAAGGGCCGGTGATGTCAGATGCGCCCCCTGAAGATATGGCCTCGTCTCCTGACTGTATACGGTGAACGAACGTCCTTCCTGTCTGGCAAGCGCAAGCGAGAGGAAGAAGGAATGCTCCGCAAAGCACGTGGTCAATATCCCCATGCCGTCTTCGATCAGCGAGGATCCGAATCGGGCCATATCCAGGTAGTTCGCGTCCTGGTCCTCGAGTATGGTGACGACGATGTCCTCCACACCCGATGCGAATGATGACGAGGGAAGCGATTCGAGCTCGCTCCACATCCCATCCAGAGTCCTCTGGACTGCGGTGTTCGTCCTTCTGGCACCGACCAGGAGGCTTCTGACCTCCTCCATCCTCGCCATGTCCTTGCCGTGCCGACGGGCCTCCATGACAAGCGTCCACAGCGCAACCTCCAGCTGTCCGCCGCCCTGTGTGACCATAGCCCTTATCGCATGGGCGCTCTCCTCCGCCGAACGTGAGGCCAGGCTCCTGACCTCGAAGGGAAGAAGGCTGCGCATGCCTATCAGCAGCACATCGTCATCCAGATGGGCGATGAACTCGTGCGACAGCGAACGTGGAAGAAGAGGCTGGATGTTCAATTCCAGAACCCCTCGTGAGTCGAAAGCAGCTCCCGCTTCAGATCCTCGTCATCACTCGGCCCGGCGATGCGGATGTCCTTCTGCCCAGCCTTGACGACATCACGGCAGGACAGCGAGAAGGTCGGATTCTCCTCGTTGTCGCCTGTCAGCCTCAGCAGATCCACCTCGCTCACGCCGTACACTATGCGCCCGATGCCGGCCCAGTAGATCGCTCCGGTGCACATCACACAAGGTTCGAAGTTCGTATATAGAGTGCACTTGGCCAGTCTTTCAGGCGTATACTCCTTCGCCGCCCGGAGCGTGAGCAGCGTCTCCGCATGATAGCTGGAGCCGCCGATGGAGAACTCGTTGGTCTGGCTCATGAGGACGTTGTCGTCCTCATCCACGAGCATCGCGGCGAAGGGATGGTTCCCTCCCGCCCTGGATTCCAGCGCCAGCGCAGAGCATTCCCTCAGATGACGCTCGTCCCTTTCGTCGATTCTGTCCTCGATCACTTTTCCCATGGCATATAAAGATTACATGAAGACGGATGTAATGCAACCGGTAATCGCCTTGACGCCTGATGGCTGCAGTGCTTAACTTGGCATAGTGGAGCCTGCCCAGCGGCTTCACGAAAGGAATAAGGATTATGAAAAGAAAGCTGCTTACAGTTCTCATGGTGCTGCTCAGCGCGGCCATGTGCTTCGCATCCGGAGCAAGGGAGATCGCCGATGACGAGACCATCGTGAAGGTCATCGCAATCGACATCGAGGACGATGGGGTCTACCGCGCGACCGTCCAGACCGGTGACGGCACCGTGATCGTATACAGGGCAAGTGAAGAGGAGACCGTCTGCTCGGTTCCGTTCGAGCAGATCCATGTCGGCTCGGTCCTTGCCGTCAAGGACAACGGCATCATGACGATGAGCATCCCGGCACAGATGTGGGCCACTGAAATAAGGGACATCACCCTCGGTGTCGGTGCAGGTGCCTATGACATCACGTTCGCAGAGCCCGAAGGCGTTTATGCGGATGTGATCGCCGAAGAGAATGCCGGTGCGGATCTGTGGCCGATGAGCGTTGCAGACGACCTGGCCTCGAGGTTCAGCTATTCATACGCGTATGACCTCGTCGTCGGCTATGCGAGCCAGGGCGTCATCTTCCGCGGCCCATACTATGTGCGCGGCATCATGGACTTCTGGAACGGATCCGAGCCCCTCACCCCGCTTCAGAGCATGGCCGAAGACGTGAACCTCTACATCGACACGATATTCATGAACGGTGTTGCCGAGACGACGGGCCCCGCACCCTCATCAATGGACGAGATCGAGGCGATCACCTCCTTCGAGGACATCAGCCAGCGCTTCAGCTACGCATACGGCTATGCATCGGCATACCAGGACTACATGTCAGGCATCACTGTGGACCTTGAAGACTATGCCAACGGAGCTCTCACCGCGGTCTATGGTGGCACCCCGCTGCTTGATGAGGACGAGCGCAGCAGCTCGATCACGGACTACGTCGAATACCTCAGCGAGCAGTATCTGGCATACATCGAGCAGATGGCGGCGGAGAACCTCCTGAATGCAGAGAACTTCCTGGACGAGAACGCGGGTGTCGAAGGCATCATCGTCACCGATTCGGGACTGCAGTATGAAGTAGTGAGAGAGGGTGACGGCGCCAGACCGACAAGCGAAGATACGGTTGTCGTCAACTACACCCTGCGCGACATCGACGGCAATCTGATCGAGTCGTCAGACGGATCCCAGTTCGCGCTCTCCGGACTGATTCCAGGCTTCGCCGAGGCCGTGCTCAACATGAACGTCGGAGGCGAGGTCATCGCCTACCTCCACCCATCTCTCGCCTATGGGGAGAACGGAGCCGGGTCGATCGAGCCCAACTCGCTGCTGGTGTTCGACATCGAGCTGACGGGAATCGTGGAAGAATAAAGGGCTATTCAGACATCGGATTTCATTACAGGGAGCTGGAGACGGCTCCCTGTCTTCTTATCAAGGCACATGGATCTTCAGATTCCGCTTGTCATCGTCTGGAATATATCACTTTTTCAAAAACGACCAGTCTGCTGACATTGACAGGAACTCCCCCCCTAAGATTTTCCCAGGGATTCTGAGCTGAACGTTGGGTATTCCCGCTCCACGGCGTCCCTGAATCCATGAAAACAATGGGAGGCATTAGGAAAATGAAGAGACTCTTGGTATTGCTGCTTGTCATTACAGCATTATTTGCATCCTGCAGTTCGGACACGCCTGAACCATCAACTCCGAATGTACCAAATACTCCTGTGGATCCACCAAATGTACCTGATACGCCCGTGAATCCACCGCAGGAAGGCTTGACGGAAGGCTCGATGCTACTGAAGACGACCACTGAGAAATACATTGTCGAGAGTACGTTCCAAGGCTTGACCGACAAAGTAATGGAAGCGTTCAATTCTGGTACCGGGACTGTCAGCCTTTCAGACGTGAAACTAGGAAACGGATTCACGGTTAAAAGTGGTACGGTCAAAATAACAAGCGCTTCGGCTCCTGGAGCCAGGGCGGCATCGGATGAATACCACCTTGTCATCGACATCACAAGTGCAACCAATAGCAACGAACAGAATCTGTCTCTCGATTATGTATCATCACTGACCATCGAGAATGGAGCTGTGACTGGAATCAAGCCGATTTCGACTGAGGCAAAGCTTAATGACGCCGTCATCGATGATATCGATAGCAACACATTCATTCCTCTCGCCCTCGCTTTCCACGACACCGACCTGCTCTTCCGTCTTGGTCATGTGATGGAGGCCATTTCAGAGCAATTCGGAGATGATCTCGGAATTACCATGGATTCCATGTCGCTTACCGTCGAAGGTTTGGAAGTTGAGATCGATTGCCTCAAGTCGTTCATCATGCCAACAGGAAATGGAGGAATTGTCTTCAGACTGCCGACAAAAGACAACCAATGGCATACGATGTCATCTACTGCAGGAATACTCACAATCGATGGGTGGGCAGCAGTGGCTGACACTGGAATCGATCAGACCGAGACCGTTTTGATCAAAGACGATGCTGACAGGGAGCTTTCCGATGAATATGTGGCAGGAGAACTTGCAGCCCAGATTTACGGTATCTACTACATGATAATCTATGATTATTTTGATTGGGATATACCGAATACGAATTCAGGGTCCGAATTTACATTCAAGGCAGACAAAGCGAAGCTGGATGATATAAACACTCTTCTGCGCAGCATGTCCGGTGATAACACGATGACTGCCAAATCGTTCGAATTTACACAGAGCGGGAACCTTGGTGATGAAACTGCAATGTCACCTGAGAACCCGGGCAAGGTTAACATCAGGATGGATCTCACATCCACTGGCCTTATTGAAATCGATGTCAACATCTTCGCATACAGCAACGATATAAGCGACTCACAGATTGTGAGAATCGAAATCGGAGGTAAAGACTACTACTATCTGAGTTTGGACGTCCTGAAAAGCATGATCCGCGTATTCGGTTCCTTCCTGTACATCAGCGAAGGTGGAGGATTTGTGCTGGGAAGTCTGATAGCAGAAGAACACCAGGCAGGACAAGTCGTCGATTGTACTTTGACACATGAAGAGACTAGGCCAAATAACCCGCAACTGTCATTTGACGGAACGGTAACAGTCAATATTATACGGCCACTTGATCAAGAAACCGGTGTCTCAGGAACAGGGAGATTTTCCTTCACGGATATAGAAGTCCACGACAGACTCGGGAATGTGACATATAAGCTATCAGGCAATGGGTCGTACAACATCCCGTTTAGTTTCACCATCGAGTATTTCAGGATGCGTGGCCTCGGCGAATCCACACAGGCCGACCTCGACACGGTGAACGCGATGATAATACATGCCATGTACATGATTAACCAGCCATGATAGAACACTTCTCAGCTCAGTCCTGACTGGGCGCAACGGAGAGCCCCAGTCGGGGCTCTCCGCTTTTATGTCTGAATGATGACTGATTCTCACTTCATCGGGAACGTGAACACGACATCCCTGAACCGAGACGGAAGATTCGTCGAGATGCCTCTCCTGTAGCGTCCTTCGCCAAGGAGCAGGAAGCGCCCCTCGCACAGTATGAACACGGAGGATGCATCCATGTCCGAGACGACCTCCTCTCCATCGAGGGCGATGACGAGCGCACCTTCCCCCTTCTTCACCTCGAACTCGAATCCACCTTTCGAGCTCATCGCACTGGTGACCTGGTAGGAGACGCTTTCATCCTCGTCGCAGGAATAGGTTCCGTCCTTGCGCTCATATGGAAGAGAACGGTCCATGACCGTGATGACATGGACCATTGCCGGAACCACCGGCACATACGTCTCCAGCTGGGATAGGATGTCGAAGATCATCAGATGTCTTCGCCCTTGTGCGCACAGGCCACCTCGGTGAACGAGAGGATCTGATCGACGCATCCTCCGATGCCGAGCTTGGCACTGTCGAGCGCAAGGTCGTATGTGCGGCACATGCCCCACTTCTTGTCCGAGTAGTAGTTGTAGAAGTTGGCACGTGTCTTGTCGTTCTTCAGACAGATGTCCTCTGCCTTGTCCTTGGGGACCTCGTAGACATTGACCGCACGATGCACTCTGGCCTCGAGAGGAGCATGGATGAAGATGGATATTACATTGGGGTTGTCGCGCAGCACATAATCCGCACAGCGGCCGATGATGACGCAGCTGCCCTGGTCGGCGATCTTCTTGATCGTCTTGGACTGGATCAGGAAGAGCTGGTCGTTGAGAGGCATCTCGTTGAAGCCGAGAGCACCTGAACTCATCGGATAGTTTCCCATCACGAGCGAATACAGCAGCGAGGATGTCGGCTTCTCGTCGGCATTGTGGAACAGCGCCTCGCTCAGTCCGCTGTCCTTGGCAGCCAGAGTCAGAAGCTCCTTGTCGTAGAACGGGATGCCGAGCTTCTCTGCAAGCGTGCGCCCCACCTTGCGTCCACCGCTGCCGAACTGACGGCCTATCGTGTAGATGATCTTTGCTTTCTCCATTTACTTCCTCCTGGCCCTCATTATATCACCTTGACCGGCGCAAAGAAGTTTTTTTTCTCATTCGGCGAACTGGCTCATGTACAGTCGCCAGTAGACGCCCCTGCGTTCCATGAGCTCGCCATGGCTTCCGTCCTCGACGATCCGTCTGTCCTGTACCACGAAGATCCTGTCGCAGTTCCTGATCGTCGAGAGGCGGTGGGCGACGATGAAGCTCGTGCGACCTCTGCTCAGCAGCTCGATGCCCTTCTGCACCAGGATCTCGCTGTTGGTATCGATGCTGCTGGTGGCCTCGTCGAGGACGAGGATAGCAGGATCGGCCAGAAGCGTACGGGCAAGGGCGACAAGCTGTCTCTGCCCGGCCGACAGCCTCGCACGGTCCACCATGGTGTCGTACCCGGACTCGAATCGGCAAATCATCCCGTCGATGCCGAGTGCCCGGCACACCTTCCTGATCTCCTCCAGTGATGCCTCAGGTCTGCCGTATGCGATGTTCTGCCCTATCGTGCCGGAGAAGAGACTGCTGTCCTGGGTCATGACGACGACACTGCGTCTCAATGAGCGGTTGGAAAGTCTGGAGACATCATGACCGTCGATGAGGATGCGCCCCTCTACGGGGTCGTATAAGCGGCAGATGAGATTTGCAATCGTCGTCTTGCCTGCTCCCGTCGGCCCGACCAGGGCTATGCGCTGCCCCTTATGCACCGAAAAGGACACATCCTCAAGTACATTCACATCAGGCTCATCAGGATAGGCGAACGTGACGTGTTCGAAATCGACGCGTCCCTCGCATCCATCGATGTCCTCGGCATCATCTGCCTCCCGTATCGGGGACTTCTCGTCGATGAGTTCGAACACCCTGCCCGCTCCGGCCAGGTCGTTTCCAAGCTGGTTGTACATGTTGGCAAGCGCCCTTATCGGCTGCCAGAACAGCGAGATGTACGAAGTGAAGGCGATCAGCTGGCCGACACCGGTCGAACCGCTGCCCAGCAGGAATATCGCGACCAGGAAGATCATCGCATAGCCGATACCCTGGCTGACATCTATCACGATGCCGATCGTATCCGACAGTCTCACGGCCGACGTCCATGTCGATTTCACCTCGTCGTTGATCCTCTCGAATGCATCACGGCACTCCTTTTCGGCACAAAACGACTGGACGACCTTGATGCCGTCGAAGAGTTCGTGGCTGTATCCTGCGATGTTGCTCTGCTTCTGCCTGTATGTCTGCCATCTGGGGTATGTCCTGCTCATTATGACGAAGGCTCCGATGACGATCACGGGCAGACAGGAGAACGCACCTGCGGCCAGAAGCGGGTCCATGATGAACATGGCGACGACTATCACCAGCAGAAAGAAGATGTTTGGTACAAGAGATGTCACGACCTGCTTGAGCATGTTGTTCAGCGAACTCACGTCTCCGACCAGACGGGACAGTATCTTCCCGGTCGGCCGGCTGTCGAAGAACTGCAGGCCAAGCCTCTCGACGTTGGAGAACGCCTCGTCCCTTATCCTGAGCACGACACCGTTGGATACCCTGGACATCACGTAGACCCTTACGACATAGAGGATCCACCACAGCACGACCAGCGATACATACAGCAGCACCGTATCGACAAGCCCCTCCGTATCGCCCCCTGCGATGTCCACGTCCACGGCATGCCGCGTGAGGAACGGAAGAACGGTCAGGATGACGGAGGAGACCATCATGACGAGGACCACGAACGCCACACGCCACCTGTACTCCTTCATGTAGCCCATCGTTCGCATGAAGATGTCCTTTTTCCGGTACTCGTTGCGCCTCTCGTCCACGTTGCTTCTATTCACGCTCATGAGATGCCTCCCCGTACTGTGCCATGCAGGTTCTGCAGTATAGTCCACCGAGTGCCATGAGGGATTCGTGCGTCCCTCTTTCCACCACACGCCCGTTGTCCAGGAAGATGATCTCGTCGCAGTCCCTGACCGATGAGATCCTGTGCGCGATGACGATCCTAACTCCATCATCCGACACCGTATCCAGCGAATGCTGGACGGCCTTCTCCGTCTCCATGTCCAGAGCCGACGTCGAATCGTCGAACACGATGACGGGGCTGCGCCTCACGAGCGCACGTGCGATGCACAGCCTCTGTTTCTGTCCACCAGAGAGGCCGACACCCTTCTCTCCGACGACCGTGTCGTACTTCATGGCCAGGGCGTCTATGAAGCCATGGGCCTGGCTCAGTGCGGCCGCATGCATCATCTCCTCATCATCCAGCTTGTCCTGGGCACCCTTCTTCAGGTTCTCCCTCACGCTCTCGCTGAACAGGAAGATGTCCTGGTCGACGAGCGCGATGTCCCTTCTCAGTTCATCCACCGGAAGGCGGGTCGTGTCCACCCCTCCGATCCGGATCTCGCCGGATGTAGGGTCGCAGAACCGCATGAGAAGATTGACGATCGTCGTCTTCCCGCTGCCGGTGGCGCCCATTATGCCGAGGCTGCACCCCTCGTGCACGCTGAATGACAGGTCGTCCACGATTCTGCGTCCATCGACGACGTATGAGACATGGTCGAACTCCAGGTCACTGCCATGTTCGTCCTTCCTCGACATCGCCGGCAGGCGCACCGGGACCTCCTCATGACGATTCATGACAGCCGAGACCTTCCTTGCACTTGCACGCGCCTGGCTGACGTTGGTCAGGACCCAGCCTATCTCCAGCATCGGCCAGACCAGGCTGTTGACGTATTCC
The DNA here is from genome assembly GCA_949285785.1 of uncultured Spirochaetales bacterium. Taxonomy (GTDB): domain Bacteria; phylum Spirochaetota; class Spirochaetia; order Sphaerochaetales; family Sphaerochaetaceae; genus Bullifex. Next base: position 243,572 of record CASEAG010000028.1, read on the forward strand.
ATGGCCGCGGCAAGACGGCCGAGGGTCATGTCACCTCTCATCGTCATCACACCACCTGCAAACAGCGCCAGGGCGACCATGATCCTTCCAAGGGACGAGACGGCACCGTCATACCTTCCGAAGAGTGTCTCAAGCGCCACGTTGAGATGGAAGAAGGACCTGCTGTGACCGGCAAAGCGTCTCCTCTCGACCTCCTCGCATCCGAACGCCTTGACCGTCCTTATGGCACCAAGAGCCTCTCCCGCACTCCGGTTGAGAGCGACGGTCTCGTCGGAGATCCTCTCGAACACGGCATCGCCCTTCGCCTCCTCCCTGTAGGCCAGCAGGCCTATGACAGGCATCATCACGATGGCGACGGCGAACACCTGGGGACTGATGCTAAGCAGAAACGCCATCATGACGATGCAGTGTATGACGATCTCGACCAGGAACACACCTATGAAGCCGAACGAGAAGCCGATGTTCTCGGCATCATGACGTACACGGCTCATCAGCTCCGATGGCGTGTTGGACCTGAAGAACGAGGCGTTCTGACGTTCGATATGATCGACGAGATCGCTTCTTATATCATGTATGACGGCCTGGCTTATCCTGTCGGAGGTGAACTCCTGGACGTACTTGAAGACACCTCTGGCGGCAAAGCAGAGGCATAGGGATGCAACCATGAACAGTGCATGGCCGATTCTGGCCGAGGAGATGCATTCATCGATCAGATGGCTCATGAGCACAGGGCTCATCGCATCAGCCGCGATTCCAAGAAGCATGAAGACCAGACATCTTGCGTATAGTCTCCTGTTTCCAAGGACATGTCTACGATAGCTGTACATGTTTTCACCCGTGTCATGGACACGTAATCAGATCAGGGATTCACGCATGAAGCGAGATACGACTATGAAAGAGCACGACTTTCCGAAGAAGTCTCAGGGCTCGCGATGGAGCGGAATGGTGTAGTGCAATGATGTGACAAGCATTTACATACCCTCCCTTTCTGTCGTATCCGCATTCACCCTAGAACATGAAACGGGTGCTGTCAATATGAATCATGAGGACCTGCCCTAGCCGGCAGGCCTCTCCAGTTCCAAAATCGACTGCCAGACGCTGTCGATCACGGGAACGCCGTTTGCCAGATTGTCCTGTCGTGTCCTGTATAGCCGCTGTCCGGGATAGCGTATGCCCTCACCCTGTCGGGAGACCTCGTCCAGTATCCGGTCGACGATACCATCGACCATGCTTCTGTCATGCAGTCTTGCGGGGTCGATGGCGATCATGATCTGCGTAAGGCCACGCTCATCCTTAAGGCGTCCGACCTCGCTCACGGACGCTCCATCGGAGAGGGCCGTGGCCACCAGGTCGAGCGCCAGCGACAGTCCGCTCCCCTTCCAGAATCCTATGGGAAGCACACGGCAGTTGGCCTCTATGACAGCGGGGTCGTCCGTGAGACGGCCTTCGTCGTCGAATCCTCCCGGCCACGGCAGACGCTCACCCTTGAGTCTGTACTCCTCCAGCTTCCCGTACGAGTACTGGCTCATCGCGGCGTCGAACACGAAATGGGCGCCATCGGACCGGGGTGTGGATATTATCAGGGGATTGTTGCCGACCAGCGGCTTCACTCCTCCCCATACGGGCATGTTGGGCTTCGTGTTGGACCAGCAGATTCCGATACAGCCGCTTCCGGCTGCAAGCAGCCCGTAAGTCGAGCCCCTCAGCCAATGGTTGTTGTAGCCCAACGCAACAAGTCCTATCCCATTTGCATGGGCAAGCTCGCATGCCCTCTCCATCGCCCGCCAGGCGTTTATCGGGCCTATGCCGAAGTGGCCGTTCCAGCATTCCATGGATCCGAAGGAGGATGTCAATGTCGCCTTGGCATCCTTGTCCACCACCCCATCTTCGATGTTGTGCACCATCCTGACGAAGCGGTTCGTTCCATGGGTATATACTCCGTCGAGGCTGTTGTCGGCGATGATCCTGGCAAGAAGAGCGGCATCCTCCCTGTCCACGTCACGCGACAGCAGGATGCCGAGCATAGTGTCATACAGCTTTTCGTATGGGATTCTCATCTGGGTCTCACCGGTGCACCACCAGCTGCAGCGCTTCTATAGCAGGCCTCGACTATGGCCACCGCCTTGCGGGCCTCGAGGCCGTCAATAAGCGGTCGTCTGCCCTCCTTGAGCGAATCCACGACATCCTGTAGACAGGCCACATGCCCACTGGAGGAGATCGCCATCGGGTCGTTGGCACCGCCTGCAGTAGATGATGTGGCATAGCGGGAGCGTATCTCCTCATCCTCGGGCCTCTCGTCCTTGAACGACCAGGCCTTGATGCTTTCGTCCTCGAGAATCACGGAACCGTCAGTTCCGCAGATCTCGACCTTCTTCAGGAATCCCGGCCAGGTGGCCGTGGTCCCCTCGATGACTCCCAGGGCGCCGTTTGCGAACCTGAGGCTGGCCACGGCGGTGTCCTCGACGTCTATCCTCTCGTGTCCCAGGGCTCCGCCGAACGACGAAATGCTCTCGACGTCCCCTCCGAACCATGACATCAGGTCGATGGCATGGATGCCCTGGTTCATCAGCACTCCGCCACCTCCTATCGCCATGCTTCCATGCCAGGGCGTGGAATCGTAGTACTCCTGGCTCCTGAACCACTTGAACTGGGCATCGACGAGGACGATGCGTCCGAAGCGTCCTTCATCCAGCGCCCTCTTCACCTCGACGGACGAGGGGAAGAAGCGGGACTGGAAGATGCCGGAGAGCACCACACCCTTCTCGTCGGCGGCCTTGATAATCCTGTCGCAGGCCTCCGTCGTGGCCTCGAGCGGCTTCTCCACCAGAAGCGCCTTCTTGCCATGGGCTATCGCACTCATGCATGCCTCAAGATGAGAGGCGGATGGCGTGGCGACCATGACGATGTCCACATCCTCGTCCGCCATGAAGTCCTCAAGAGTCGCATGGTTCACGATCCCGTGCTTTTCAGCAAAGGCATCCCCCTTCGCCCTGTTGTGGTTGTAGCAGGCGACAAGCCTGGTGTCCTCAAGCGAATCGGCGGCAAGCGCATGCACCGCAGCAATCGCCCCTGTGCCGACTATGCCGACACCATATCTTCCATCTCTCATGTCCTTATCTCCCTGTTGAACGGCTTGCCCAGAGCGCTGGGGCTGGTGGTCTGGTTGCGGGATGTGAAGGCGAGCACGACGACGACCACGACATAAGGCAGCATGACGAAGAACTCGTATGGCAGGTCTATTCCAAGTCCCTGCACGTTGTACTGGATCGTCTGTGCGAAGCTGAAGAGGAGTGCACCACCCATGATCTTGACCGGATGCCAGTGGCCGAAGTAGACCAGGGCGACCGCGATGAAGCCGCGCCCCGCGATCAGCTCGTCGCTGAACATCTTGACCTGGCAAACGGAAAGGTACGCCCCGGCCAGTCCGGCAAGTGCACCACCGAGGGCGAGCGCCTCGTATCGTGTACGGTTGACGTTGATTCCCATGCTGTCGGCGGCTCTAGGATGAGTTCCCACCGCCCTGACCTTCAGTCCCCAGCTGGTCTTGAAGAGGATGTACCAGGCCACTGGCACGAAGAGGAACGCGAGGTAGACCATCAGGTTGTGGGAGAAGAATATCGGGCCGATCACGGGGATGCGGCTCAGTACGGGAACCGGAGTGTTCGCCATTCCGGGGATGGACTGGGTACCGCCTACGAAGTGCCTGAACAGAGTGCCGGCCGTACCTACTCCGAACATCTGAAGTCCGATTCCCGCGATTCCCTGAGGAGCGCGGAACGTGACGACTATTACGCCGAAGAACAGGCCGAGCAGAGCACCCACGAGTGCGGCGAGAAGCAGTCCGAGCCAGTTCCATCCATTGGACACGGGTCCACCGTGGCCCACGAGGAACGGGACAAGCATTCCGAGGAACGCACCCATCGCCATGACACCCTCACAGCCGAGGTTGAACACGCCGCTGCGCTGGTTGAACATCTCGCCGATCGAGGCAAGAAGAAGAGCGACCGAGAAAGGCACCGTCATCGACAGGATGTTGATTATCAGATCCATTTCAAGCCTCCTTGTCTGCATGGCGTGCACAGAAGCGTCTGTACAGCCTGTCCTCCAGATATGTGTTCTGGAGGATCATCTGCGTCGTGACGATCACGATGATGATGAGTCCCTGCATGACATCCACGATGTTCGCAGGCACACCGACTGCACGAGGCGTGAGTGTCGAGCCGTAGATCAGCAGGGCGAAGAAGAACGACGCCGGAACGATGCCGAAGGGATGGAGCATTCCGAACAGGGCGACCACGACGGCGCTGAAGCCGTAGTTGTTGGTGACACCTTCTATGGCCCTTCTGTGGACGGCCGCAATCTCGATGCCGCCCGCCAGTCCGGCGAAGGCTCCCGAGATGACCATCGCCAGCGTCACGTATGCAGGTACGTTTATTCCGCCGTAGCGGGCCGCCCTGCTCTGGGCGCCGCTGGCCCTCATCTTGTAGCCGAAGCTGGTCTTCCACATGAAGAGGTAGACGAGCACTGCGAGGACGAGCGCGATGAAGACCCCGTAATGGAGCCTACCCGTTATTCTTCCTATCTCGATGGAGGTCGTCAGACGTGCCGACTGCGGCGTCCCGGCTCCGGAGAGCGCCTCCGCCGGATCGAGCAGAGGAACGCGGAGACAAAAGGAGTAGAACTGCGCCGCGATGTAGTTGAGCATGACCGTGCTGAGAAGTTCGGACACCTGGAGCTTAGCCTTGAGTATGCCGGGGATGAAGCCCCACAGACCACCGCATACCATGCCGGCAAGCAGTGCAAGCGGTAGAAGCAGGGGCCTGGGAAGTTCTGGTGCCGACAGCGCGACCGTCGTGAAGCCCAGGATACCCATAGCCATCTGCCCTTCGGCTCCGATGTTGATTATTCCGGAGCGGTACGCGATGGCGACACCCAGGGCGATGATGCAAAGCGGGACGGCGCGGACGAAGACCTCCGTCAGATGCCCGACCCTGGTCAGCGGCGTGATGACGATGGTGTAGAAGGTCCTGAAGATGTCGGCACCGAGTATCATGAGGATGAAGGACGACAGCAGAAGCGTCGCCAGGACGGCCAGCACTATGACCGAGACCTTGTAGAGTATCTTGAATCTTCTGCTGTCCATCATTCCTCCTCCTTCAGTCCGGCCATGTAGATTCCAAGCGTCCTCCTGTTGGCCTCCTCGTGGGTGAGGACCTTCTGGATGCCGCCCTTGTAGATGACCGCGATGCGGTCGCACAGGTTCATGATCTCGTCAAGCTCCTCGCTGATGAGCAGAATGCCGATGCCCTCCCTCCTCTTCTTGAGAAGCTCCTGATGGATGAACTCGATGGCGCCCATGTCCAGCCCTCTTGTCGGATATACGGCTATGAGGAACTTCGGGGCACGCGTGATCTCGCGCGCCAGGATGACCTTCTGGATGTTTCCACCGGACAGCGAGCCGGCTGCGGTCGACGTGTCCGGCGTCCTGATGTCGAACTGGTCCTTGAGCGTCACCGCATTGTCGTTTATGACCTTCTTCTTCAGGAAGCGGTGCCTTGAGAACCTGTCGCTGTCGCTGTCCTTCAGGATGAAGTTCTCCTTGACGGCGAACGACGGGACGATGCCCTCGATGTTCCTCTCCTCCGGGATGTAGCCCATGCCATGGTCTATGACGTAGTATGGGCTCTTGTTCGCGAGGTCCACCCCGAAGAACTCTATGGTGCCGCTCTCGACCGGCCTGAGTCCGTTGATGGCCTCGGCGAGCTCTCTCTGGCCGTTTCCGGACACACCGGCAAGGCCGACGATCTCCCCCTGGTGCACATCAAGCGAGAGATTCTCGAGGGCCAGGAAGCCGCGGTCGGAACGTACGCTTATGTTCCTTATGCTCAGGGCCAGTTCCCCCTGCACCCTGGGCTCCTTGTTCTCTGGAAGGACGATCTCGTGCCCTGTCATGAGGGCGGCTATGTCGCCTGACGAGTAGTCGGCCGTGTCACCCGAGAACACCACGGCACCGTGGCGGAGGATGACGACCTTGTCGCTGAGCGCCTTGACCTCGTTGAGCTTGTGGGAGATGAAGATGATCGACAGCTCGTCCTTCATCCTCTTGAGAAGCTCTATCAGTTCGTCGGTCTCCTGTGGCGTGAGTGCACTCGTCGGCTCGTCGAGAATGAGGAAGCGGGCTCCCAGACACAGGGTCTTGACCAGCTCCACGCGCTGCTGCTCACCCACCGACAGCTGCCAGATGTAGGCATCGGGGTTGACTGCCAGGCCATAATGCTCACTGACCTCGACGACGCGGCTGCGGACCATGTCGAGATCGAGCTTCAGAGGCTTCCACGCCTTCTTGTAGCCCAGCGCCACGTTCTCGGTGACCGTCATGTTCGGCACCAGCATGTACTGCTGATGGACCATTCCGAGTCCAGCCTCGAACGCATCCTCCGGCCCCTTGAAACGCACTTCCCTGTCGTTGATGAGTATCCTGCCCTCATCCTGCTGGTAGATGCCCATGAGGATGTTCATCAGTGTCGTCTTGCCGGCACCGTTCTCGCCTACGAGGGCGAGGATCTCCCCTTCGTCCACCGTCAGCGAGATGTCGTCGCTGGCGAGCACTCCCGGGAAACGCTTTGTGATGTGCTCCATCCTCAGCTGTCTGATTCTCTCTTCCATATCGTTCTTCCAGAAAACAAGCAGGGCACCGTCCTCTTCGGACGATGCCCCGTATCCATCACTCGTCGTCAGATCTGGACATCCGCCCAGTCTGCCAGGACTCCGGCGCTTGCCTCGAACGAGGCGAGGGCCTCGTCGACCTTGGCCCTGATCTCGTCCGTCACCAGTGAGGAGAGAGCCGGGTTGTAGTCGAATACGAATCCGCCGTTGTTGAAGTTCATCGGGATACAGACGCCACCCTTGACTCCTTCGTCAAGGCTCTCGATCAGACCGACGACCACTGCGGTGTAGTTGTAACTGGATGCCGCGACGCACTTGGCCTGGCCTTCAGGGGTGTCGAGCTGCGCGAGATCCTGTCCAAGCCAAAGGACATCATCGTATTCGGCACAGGCCCTGAGTGCTCCGATGGCCTGCTGGGAAGATCCTGTGAGCACGTCGGCCCCTGCATTGATCTGCGTCGTCGCAAGCTCAGCGGACTTAACGTAATCCGAGAAGCTTCCAGTGTAGGCGACATTGACGACGGCATCGGGGTTGACCGCCTCGACTCCCATGACGAAGCCTCTGTTGTAGCGTGCCGCGTCACCACTGTCTACAGGACCGACCAGTCCGATGTTGTTCTTCTTCGTGAGCATGCCTGCGATGATTCCGGACAGGTAACCAGTCTCCTCGGACTCAGGCATGTAGGTGAACACGTTGTCTCCGACGATGTCGCTGGATGTACCGAACGCGAAGGACACGTCAGGGAACTCGGCAGCAAGGTCGGTGACCATGTTCTTGTACTGGGCGCCGTGGGCTATGATCAGGTCGAAGCCGTCGGCGATGTACTGGCGTGCAATCGACTCGGAGTCGACTGTGGTCATCTTCTCCGAATACTCGAACGTGAATGCTCCGGGAAGCTGCTCCTGAGCACCGACGAGGCCCTCGTACATCGACTGGCACCAGCCCTTGTCGTCGATCGTGTTCTCGATGATCAGAGCGACCTTGTAGCCGCCATCTCCACCTGCACTCTCTTCGGACGCGCCACCGGCGAAGATCGTGAACGGAGCAAGTGCGAGCAGCACCATGAGTGTGATGATGAGTCTCTTCATAGACGTCGCGCAGGAACTTTTCCTTCCTGCCTCCTCCTTTTCCTTAGTATGGATGATGCCCGACGGGCATTTCCTATATGTCACATTATGCGGGCATGAATGCAATCATGTCAAAGCGATTCCTTCCATTTTCTACGTTTTCATACCCAGTAAATTTGAGAAAATGCTCAAAATACACCATATCGTTTTGAGCTATCTGCACAATTCGGCCTGTTTTTCACCTCACATCGCAGACGTCATGGAATCGTACGGATTTTTCACACGTTCTTCACGGATGCATCAATACGAGGCGCCAAGCGCATCGATGCATGCGATGCCATCGAGTGCCGCCGACACGATGCCGCCGGCATGTCCCGCCCCCTCTCCACAGGGATAGAACCCCTTCATCTGGCAAAAGTCAGGACCCCTTTCTATTCTCACGGGCGAGCTTGTACGCGTCTCCGGTGCAATCAGGAGTGCGTCCTCGCAGAGGAACAACCCATGCGACTTCCTGACGAAATCGCCGAGCCCACGCCGCAGGCTTCCTGCAATCAGATCGGGCAGAACATCATCCATGCGTCTGGGCACCAGACCCGGAACATATGAAGAGCGCGGAAGACCCGATGACAACCTGTCCTCCAGGAAATCCGTCATCCGCTGGGCCGGTGCCTTGAATCCCTCGCTGAAACAGCTCCTCTCTATTGAGGAAATGTATTCCAGCATCGACAGCTCATCCGCATAAGGTATGTCGGATACCCTGAGCTGGACCACGATTCCACTGTCCGCCCATCTTCCTCCGCGGTTGGACGGGCTCATCCCGTTCACCACAAGAGCCCCCTGCTCGCTTGAAGCAGGAACGATGAATCCTCCCGGACACATGCAGAAAGAATAGACGCCTCTGCCATCGACCTGAGTGACGAAGCTGTAGCTCGCAGGAGGCAGGAAACGCCCTCTGCCCTCCGCACTGTGGTACTGCATACGGTCAATGAGACTCTGCGGATGCTCGAGCCGCACTCCGACAGCGACATCCTTCGCACTCATCGCATACCCGTCCCTTCTGAGGAACGCGTACACATCCCTGGCGCTGTGACCTGTCGCAAGGACGACCGGCCCATGGAATTCACGACCGTCGGCACACACGACTCCCCTCACTTCGTCGGACGTGCGGACAAGGCCAGTGACACGGGTTCTGAAGTGGACCTGTCCGCCATGGGCTAGAATCGTGCCTCGGATGTTCTCGATCACCTTCGGAAGAACATCGCTTCCGATGTGCGGATGGGAGTCGAAGAGAATCTCATCCTTCGCACCATGCTGGACGAAGAGCGAGAGGACCTTCGACACATCCCCGCGCTTCACCGAACGCGTATACAGCTTCCCGTCGGAGAATGCACCGGCACCGCCTTCGCCGAACGCGTAGTTCGACTCCTCGTCGAGGATGCCTTCCCTGTTCAGTCTTGCGACATCCCGCCTCCTCTGATGGACGTCGCATCCCCTCTCGAGCACGATCGGGAACATTCCGACCTCCAGAGCCCTGAGCGCGGCGAACAGTCCCGCGGGACCCGCACCGACTATGATGACAGGTCTCGACGGGTCCGCATCACGGAAACACGTCGGCTTCGAAAGGGGCTTGGCAGGCTGTCCGATATACACTCTCAAGCGCGCTGCGATTCTTACAGGAGGTCTTCTTGAGTCGATAGACCTGCGAAGCCACTGCACCGCCGCGATGTCGCGGCGGTCAACCCGCAGTCTCTTCGCGCATGAAAGCGCCATGAGCCTGTCGTCGGATGCCTCTTCAGGCGTCAACACTATGTCGAGATCCCTGACCATGTCCAAAAGATACATGAAAAGACCATGCTTGTTACAGGCACCCCCTTTCCCATAGAATCCAGTCCATGAACGTCCTGTCCATCCAGAACATCGAAAAGACCGTCGACGACAGACCCCTGTTCACCGAAGTCACGCTCGGCCTTGATGCCGGCGAGAAGGTCGGCATCGTCGGACGCAACGGTGCCGGCAAGACGACATTCCTCAAGGTTCTCAGAGGCCTCGTGCATCAGGACGAGGGGACGATCGCCATGGCAGGCGGATCCAACATGGTCACACTGGAGCAGAACGTGACCTTCGGCCCTTCAGCGACGATAAGGGATTTTCTCTACGAATCGGATCACCCATCGACGGGGCTTCTTGCAGATTATCACAAGTCCCTGGAGTCCGGTGACGAGAGGCTGTCGCAGAGGCTGCAGGCGGAGATCGACAGATTGGACCTATGGAATCTCGAAAATGATTTTAAGACATATCTTACCAGATTCGGTATGAAATATGATATAAATCATGAAATGAAGACCTTGTCCGGTGGTGAGCTGAAGAAAGTGGCCATTGCGCGGATGTTTGCGCTCCGCCCCACCATAATGCTTCTGGACGAGCCTACGAACCATCTCGACATACGGACCATAGAACTGCTCGAGAAGGATCTGCAGAACTCGTCTGCCGCCGTCATAATAGTCACCCATGACAGATACATCCTCAACAGCGTGTGCACGACCATCTGGGAGCTTGATGGCGGACGCTTCTACAGACACCCGGGAAACTACGAGGCCTACCTCGAACGCAGAGCGGAGAGGATACTGATGCTGCAGAAGGAGCAGGACCGGCTGGCCTCCATACTGCGCCGCGAGCTCGTATGGCTTGCCAGGGGACCGCAAGCCAGAACGGGAAAGGACAAGAACCGCAAGGAGCGCATAGAGACGATGCTATCCCAGGTTAGGAACGTGCAGGATGTCAGGCAGACGTCGTTCTCCTCGCTCGAGCGTAGGCTTGGCAAGAAGATTCTTGATCTGAAGCATGTGTTCAAGAGCTTCGACGGACGTACGCTGTTCGAAGACTTCAGCTATTCCTTCAAGAAGGGCGACAGGATAGGCGTCGTGGCGGACAACGGAATGGGCAAGTCCACACTGCTGGACATCATCGCGGGTGTCGTCGAACCCGATTCAGGCATGATCGACCGCGGGGTCAACACACACATGGCGTATTACGACCAGCTTGGACGGAGTCTACCTCTGGACAGGAGCGCCCTGGAGTTCCTCGAGGACATATCCTCCCGCGTCCTCTTCTGCGGCGGCGAGATAAGCGCCGAGCGTCTTCTCGAGCTCTTCGGCTTCTCCCGAACAAAGATGCGCACACTCATGTCGGTGTATTCAGGTGGTGAAAGGAGACGGGTGTATCTGATCTCCAGGCTCATGGAGAACCCCAACTTCCTCATCCTGGACGAACCGACGAACGATCTCGACATTCCCACGATGGAGAATCTGGAGGAGTATATCGCATCATTTCCCGGATGTTGCCTGATAGTCTCGCATGACAGGGCGTTCCTGAACTGTACCTGCACATCCCTTTTCGTCATCCAGGACGGCAAGGTGCTCGACATCCCCACCACCTATGCTCAATGGAGGGAGAGCGCTGATGCACGGCCCCGTGACCAGGCCACGCCAAAGACGGACACTGTCCAGCGTCCTCGACGGGAGCAGAAGGGACTCACGTTCAAGGAGCAGAGGGAGTTCGAGACGATAGAGGCCGAGATCGAGGAGATGGAGCAGGAGAAGGCGCGCCTCGAAGCCGGATTCACGGATATCGGCGAAACGGCGGACGGCACACTTGCACAGCGCACGCGTCGCTACGAGGAGCTTGTGCGCCTGATAGACGAGAAGACGGAGCGCTACTTCGTTCTAGCAGAGAAGGCGCAGTCATGAAAAAAAGACGGGAAGACCATGTCGTCTCCCCGTCCGCTCATGCATCGGATTCGAATACTCACTTCTTGTATCCGAAATTCGGGATGCCGCCCCATCTTCTTCTGAAGTAGTGCGCCGCCATCTTCGGCTTTCTGTCCCTGGTGAGAAGCCCCTTGCGGTTGCCTTCCGCCCTGTAGACACCCTGTATGGTATTGAAATCGGCGAAGTTCCACGGATGCTCGCCCACGACGAAGTCCCTCCTGTCCAGCTCGGCGTTGGTCCGCTCGTAGTACATCACCTGGAACTCCTCGCTGAACATCTCCGGAACCGTCAGATGATGGCCTGGCAGCGTGTCGGCACCGTACTCGGTGACGATCAGCGGCTTGTCGATGCCCTGCCAGAAGTCCAGCTCGATGTTCCAGGCGTGACAGGCCGCATCCATGTCTCCGCTGAGGTTGTACCAGCCGTAGTAGCGGTTGATGCACACCACATCCATCTCTCTGGTGGCCAGGTCCCGCTCGTAGTTGTTCTGGCAGCAGACGAACGTGACAGGTCTGTCCTGCGGATCCAGCGAATGGGTGTACCTGTAGAGGCTGGTCCAATAGTCCCTTGCAGACTCTGGAAAGTGCTCGCTGTCAGGCTCGTTGGCCATCGACCACATCACGACGGACGGATGGTTCTTGTCGCGCGCGATGAGGTCGCGGATCACGTCCTCGTGATGGCTCCTGATGTCGAACGTCGCATACGGATCAGTCGACGGGCCGGCACCCATGCCGACCGCCGGAGTCTCGTCGATGATCACGACCCCCTGTTCATCCGCAAGGTCGTAGATCTCCTCCGCATACGGATAGTGGCTTGTGCGGAACGAGTTGGCGTTCAGCCAGCGGATCAGGCTCATGTCCCTCACGTCGTATGCAAGGTCGAAGCCCCTTCCATGTATCGCCGAGTCCTCATGCTTGCCGAAGCCCTTGAAGAAGAAGGGCTTTCCATTGATCAGAAAGCGGTGACCGTCGACCTTTACCGTCCTGATGCCGAAGCGCTCGTCATAGCGGTCGTCGGCAAATGTGACGCGTACCGTGTACAGATACGGATCGTCGGGATACGGATTCCAGAGCCTGGCATGGGCGATCACGATCCGTCCTGTCCGTCCATCCGCATGTGCCACCACGTCGCCTTCACGCGACAGGATGTCGACTGACACGTCCCCGTCGCCTACGGTCTCGACACGATAGTCGACGATGCCGTTCTCGCCGTCGATGGACGGTACCAGGACGATGTCTCGGATATGATCCTTCGGCGTGGAGTACAGCCTCACGCTCCTGTTGATTCCGGCATAGTTGAAGAAGTCGAAGTTGGGAAGATTGCGCTTCGTCCTCCAGACCTTGGCGGCCTCGACCGAAGGCACCCCGGCGTTGTCCGAGCCGAAGAACGCGGTGCCCTCCTCGTTGCCGACGGGTAGCGTCGAGTGCAAGACCCTGTTGTCCACAGCCACCTGAAGGAGAAAGTCGTCCCCTGCCTCCACTATGCCATCGAGTTCGACCTCGAATGGGAGGAAGCCACCCTTGTGCTCCTTCACAAGCCTCCCGTCGATGAAGACCCTGGCGAAATGCGTGACGGCGTCGAAGCGCAGAACCAGGCGCTGACCGGTCAGGAAACGGGGAATGATGAAACGTCTTTCGTAATAGGCCCAGCCGCAGTGCTCGCGGTACCTCGGCTCGTCCTTCTGGTCGTTGTAGCTGGCAGGCACGCAGATGATCTCGCCATTGTGGGCGATGAAATCGTCATCGATGTCCCCCTGATGGGTTCCGTCGTCGAGACAGAATCTCCACACGCCATCAAGACTGATGACGCTGCGCTTTTCGTTCATTCTAGGATACAGCATGTCGTGTCCTCCCGATCTGGAGTGTCGTGGATATGGAAGGCCATCCGGCCAATGAAATGAAGAGGAGACGGCAGGTCGTCCCGTCGTCTCCTCATCAGATGCATGTACCGGTCTGTCAGACCTCGGCCTTCCACAGTCCGTGGAGATTGCAGTAGGCGTATGCGGCCTTCACGCGGTCGCCCGGCGTGATTGCGAATGTGAGCTCGGGCTTGTCGCCGGCCTTCAGGTTCTTCCTCTGGCCGCCCTCCTCGGTCTCGAGGTACACCCACTGGATGAGATGCTCCTCGGTCATCGGATGGAGCGTGGAGCCGATCGTGACGGTGACACTCGTGCCGTCAACCTTGATCACGGGCACATGCTTCTCGGTGGCGGCGTCCGTCGTGTTGGGCACAAGCTCGGCCATCTTCTCGCCGCAGCATACCACTGGTACGCCGGAATCATGGATCTTGCCGATGATGTTCTTGCAGTGATTGCAGATGTAGAACTTCATTTTATCCTCTCCTTGTTTGACTATTCGGACGATACGTCCTATTTCGTGGATTCATCCTCGATCTCGCCGATGACCTGTGCATCGGTGCGGGTCGGGATCATCTTGCGTATGAAGGCCTGGACACCGACATATGTCTTCTCGAACTCGCTCTCGCTCTCCTTGAGCGCAGCCTGCCAGGCAGCGCCGAAACCGGGGCTGTTGAGTATAAGCCGGTCGACTGCGGTCTGGTAGACCGTCAGGCGCTGAAGCTCCTTGCGTCCCGGCTTCTGGGCATAGGTCTGGATGCTTATGCGAAGGTTCTCGTTGGCCTTCTTCAGCTCCTCGTTCTCCTTCTTCAGCTTCGTCAGCCCTTCGCTCTCCAGCTCCATTCGGTCGGTGAGCATCTGTCTCAGTCTTGCACTCTCCTTGTCGCATGAGGCCTTGAGGGCACGCATCCTGATGGACATCACGATGAATATGATGATGGCCACGGCGAGTCCGCCACAAAGACCATAAATGACATTCTCCATACAAAAGACTCCAGGTCGTCAGTCTACGATGGAAGCCCATCGCATAGGAAATATAGCACATCGCAAGGCATATGACCAACTCGTCCATGCTGGAAATACCATGAAACAGCAATACTCCGGGTACCCCGCATGCCCGGCAGGCGTCGACTTATCCTGATTGACCCGCATGTCACATGGAAAGTATCATTCTTGAAAAATCAAGGCCCGGATGGCGGAACTGGTAGACGCAAGAGACTTAAAATCTCTCGACTTCGGTCGTACGAGTTCGATCCTCGTTCCGGGCATCATCCGATCGGAATGTCATCATGCCTCGACGCTGTGTAGCGACGTGTAGACCATTCCATTGGCCGTGCGCTCGCTGAGCATCAGGTCGATCGAGTCCACATGGACGTGTATGGGATCGATTCCTCCGACATCCGATGTGGTGACCACCCTGCGTCCAAGCGTGATATGCGGTCTGTAAGGCCGTCTCTGAAGGCTCAGTCCTCTTGCAGCCAGTTCTCCGTGAAGGTCCTTCTGGAGACAGGCAAGCGGTCTGGAATGCTCAAGTCCCGCCCACCATGTGTCCCCTTCCTGCCGGCTGAAGAACCCGATGGAATCGATTGTCAGTTCGAATGGCTCGAAATGCACAGCCTCCATGGCCTCGACGGCAAGACGCTTCTCCCTATCGTCGCATTCACCAAGGAACTCCAGTGTCAGATGAAGATTGTCGCGTGCGACGAACGCGCCATGGACCGCATGATCGTGAAGACCGTCGCGGACACCAGCCAGCCGATCGACGGTTCCCTCATCGAAGAGTATTGCAATGAAAAGACGCATATGGAGATAATAGCACGTTCCTACACCAGATGCACTTTCCATCTACATACAGAAGGCCGGCGCACATGAAACCCGCATGAACCTGCACACAAGTGCGTTTTCGATTCATGTTCTTCATGCATATTCCCGATTCCCCACCATGCGCACTCCATTTTCCATATCTACATTCAGCTCATATTCCAGGTACAGGAGGAACAATGGATATGAAAAGAAGAATGATGACGATGGCGGCCGTGGCGCTGGTCTCGATGATTTCGCTCTTCGCCGCGGACACATGGGAGAGCGGAACGCTCTTCCACACGAACACGCTTGTGGACGGCAGCGATGAATACATCGCCACGACCAGGAGCGTGCAGATCGAATACCGCAATTCGAACGGTGAGGGAATCGGCGAATCATCTGCAACTGCGTACTACACACTGAAGAACCATGGTTCGCTGATCGAACGCCAGCTTTCAGGCGACAGGGATGTGTTTGCGCTGCTCGACACGATTTACGACGGATACGTCATGACCCCCTTCAACGACGGCATTTACTCCTACGATCATGATCGGCTTGAGGACATGGATGTCGACGGGGTTCTGTGCGAGGTGTACAGGTTCGAGGTGGCCATGGATTTGAACACGCTTCATGCAGGAAGAGCCACGGGAGAACTGATTGGCTGGGACGAAGAGGAAGGCGAAGAGGATGGAGACATCGTCATGACGCTGTATGTAGACCCATCCAGCGGGCTCATCGTCAGACAGGACATGCATATCGAGCTTCCCGGCAATTCATACGTGGACCAGAGCTCCTGGTTCGAGCTCCAGGAAATCGACGGGGCCACAGTCATGGTCCCCACACAGGCCGAGACCTCGGGCCGGCTGCAGAAGGCCTCGAACGCACCGGACGTACTCGACAGCGTGTATTTCAGTGCACTCGAGACATTCTCGGGTTATCAGATGGCAGACGGCTGGCACGAGTGAACTGTGCAGGCGAGTCGATTCGGCAGGCGTGGATTTCTCCCGCCTGCTTCATCTTTCCACGACACTGGCATATGATTGTCCCATGACGTTCTTCGACACCCATTTCCATCTGCCCGGCATCCTGGACAAGGGGATCGCCATCGATGAACTCGGCCACCTCGAGGGCATGGACATCGGCTGCGAGCCGGGCGACATCGACCGGCGGGCTCCTCTGATCGCCCGCTTTCCCGGACTCTTCCATTCAGTTGCCGCCGGCCCATGGTGTGCAGGACATGCAATGGATGTCGACGGCATCGTGGCCAGGATAGAGCATGATGCCCGCTCGTCCGGTGCGCACTTCATCGGCGAGATAGGACTGGACTACCACTGGAACTACGGCACGGAAGGCGACATGGAATCGCTCTTCGAGGCGCAGCTCGAGCTGGCCGGCGCTCTGGACCTGCCCGTCGCAATCCACAACAGGGATGCCGACGAACAGACGATCCGGATCCTGAGAAGGCATCATGTCGCAAGAGGGGGCATCATACACTGCTTCTCTTCCGACCGGGCCGCGGCCGAGGCCTTCCTGGAACTCGGGTACCACATATCCTTCGCCGGAAACGTCACGTACAAATCGAACTCGAAGCTCGTCGAGGCCCTGAAGGCCGTACCTCTGGACAGGCTGCTGCTAGAGACCGATTCGCCCTACCTCGCACCGGTACCGATGCGCGGGCGTGTCAACACGCCGCTGAACATCGCACACACCTACGCCTTCGTCGCGGCGGTCAAGGGCATCGATGCAGAAGCTCTCGACCGGATCGTAAGAGACAACTTCTACTCGATCGTACGGTATGGCGTCTCGTGAATCCCACCCTGGCCGGAATGCATGATGCGCCACATCTGGCCGAAATCCTCGCCGACCGCGATGACCTCCTGGCCGTTCTCAAATGCGTTCATGTAGATCGCAGGGACGACAAGCACACCCTGCCAGTCGGAAAGCAGCGCCGAGGCCTTTTCAGGAGACGGGATTGCAAGAGCGGTGGCACCATCGGCCTCGAGCTCATCCAGAGTCCTGTCACCGGTGACGCCGTTCAGGCGTCCCTGGAAGGCTACGGCGATGCGTCCGGCGGACAGCTCCGTCTCCTTGGCATCTTCCGAATCATACAGGAGAATAGCCTCCGGGCAGGCATCGAATGCGGCGCTCCACAATCCGCCCTCATCCGGAATGAACACATGCGTGAAGACCTCGTCAAGCCCCTCGTCCACAAGACCGTAGCAGGCGCTGCCCTCGGGGACGTCCACTCCGTCCGACAGGGCTGCAAGCGCGGCGATGGGCGACCATATCGCCTCACGGGGCGGAATGTCCGGATAGACGACGAGCCTGCCACGGCCATCCATGAGGACCGCCTCTTCGCTCGTCACGACGATCACAGGCGATGAGATTGCGATGACGAGCGCCACCGCCAGAATGAACGATGCAGCGGCTAGCGCCACGATGATGATCACGGATCTTCTACGCACGAGCTACGATGATAAGGCAATGGAGCCGGGGACCTCAAGTCTCGATTGCAAAAGGCGGAGGAAAGGGATAACATTGCCAATGAAACAAAACCCCAAGGAGAATATGGAAATGGTCAGTTACAAAGATCTCGGTCTTGTCAACACCCGCGACATGTTCGCGAAGGCGGTCAAGGGCGGCTATGCGATTCCCGCATACAACTTCAACAACATGGAGCAGATGCAGGCTATCATCCAGGCATGTGTGGAGACGAAGAGCCCTGTCATCCTGCAGGTCAGCCGTGGAGCAAGGGACTATGCGAACATCAACATCCTGCGCAACATGGCCCGTGGAGTCGTCGAGTACGCCCATGAGCTCGGCTGCGACATCCCTATAGTCCTCCATCTGGATCATGGCGATTCCTTCGAGACATGCAAGGACTGCATCGACAACGGCTTCTCCTCCGTCATGATCGACGGATCCAGCCTCCCCTATGAGAAGAACGTTGAGGTCACGAGGAAGGTCGTGGAGTATGCACACCAGTTCGACGTCACGGTCGAGGGCGAGCTCGGAGTGCTTGCAGGCATCGAGGACGAGGTGGCATCCGAGGTTACCCACTACACCCGGCCTGAGGAGGTCGAGGACTTCGTTTCCAAGACCGGAGTCGACTCGCTCGCCATCTCCATCGGAACGAGCCACGGAGCCAACAAGTTCAAGCCCGAGCAGTGCACCAGGAACGCCGATGGCATCCTGATTCCGCCACCGCTGCGCTTCGACATCCTCAAGGAGATCGAGGTCAAGCTTCCCGGCTTCCCGATCGTACTGCACGGTTCCTCCTCCGTTCCCCAGGAATACGTCAAGATGATCAACGAGCATGGAGGCAAGCTCAAGGACAGCGTCGGCATCCCCGAGGAGCAGCTGCGCGAGGCCGCCAAGAGCGCCGTGTGCAAGATCAACATCGACTCCGACGGCCGTCTGGCGATGACCGGCACGATCAGGAGGATCTTCGACGAGCAGCCTTCCGTCTTCGATCCCAGGAAGTATCTCGGACCTGCACGTGACGCTCTCAAGGAGATGTACATGCACAAGAACATCGACGTGCTCGGTTCCGCCGGACACGCTCTCGACTGAGAGACTGCCCGCAAAGGCATATGACAGGACGGCTTCCAAACGGGAGCTGTCCTGTTTTCTTTGAATGGTGGAAGATGAAAAGTCCCGTTTTCCTCTTCACGACCTCCATTCCCGTTTTGACAGTGCTGTAGCGGTTATGATATATTCCACAACTGTGGCATTGCCACATAGACTGGAAATTGGCTTGGCCCGGCTGGGGTATGGGAGTTTAATTGGCTACAAAGGATTTACGTATCAACAGGCAGATTCGTGCACATGAAGTGCGGCTCATCGACGAGAATGGCGAGCAGAAGGGCGTCATGAAGACCTTCGACGCCATGCATCTGGCAGAGGAGGCAGGTCTCGATCTGGTGGAGGTCTCCCCTAATGCGAATCCTCCGGTATGCAAGATCCTGGACTTCGGCAAGTACCGCTATGAGATGGAGAAGAAGCAGAGGGACGCCAAGAAGAACCAGACCGTCATAAAGGTCAAGGAGATCAGGATGCAGCCGAAGATCGACAGGCACGATCTCGAGACCAAGAGCAAGTTCATCTCCGAGTTCCTCGGTGAAGGCAACAAGGTCAAGGTCTCCATCCGCTTCCGCGGACGCGAGCTTGCTCATCCCGAACTCGGCAAGGAGGTCCTGGACCGCATACTTGCGATTCTCACCGAAAATGGTGTACAGTATAATCTTGACAAGGGAGCCTTCATGGAAGGAAAGATGATGAGCATGTTCGTCTCCCCTGTCAGAGCACAGAAGAAATAAGGGCCGTACGGCTTTTATATAACGTAGCTTCAGGGGTGCTTGTTTCCCTGCGGCGCGATGAGGAAGGTTGTCATGCCTAAGATGAAAACAAGAAAGAGCGCTGCAAAGCGTTTCAGGGTTACCGGGACTGGCAAGGTGGCTTACAAGAAGATGGGCCTCCGCCATATTCTCACGAAGAAGAGCTCCAAGCGGAAGATGAATCTCAGACACGCTGGAATCTTGAGTGACGTGGAAGCAAAGAGGGCGAAGTCCATGCTTCCCTATGCATGAGGAGTGAGAAGATATGCCGAGAGCAGTTGACGGAACCAAACACAAGGACAGAAGGAAGAAGATTCTCGACCAGGCCAAGGGCTACTGGGGTCGCAGAAGCACAAACTACCGCGTTGCAAAGGACGCTGTCGCCAAGGCTGGACAGTATGCCTACCGTGGAAGAAGGGAGAAGAAGAGGGACTTCAGGAAGCTGTGGATCGCACGTATCAGCGCTGCGGTGCAGGCCGAGGGTCTCAACTACTCCCAGTTCATGCACGGCCTGAAGCTCGCAAACATCGAGCTCAACAGGAAGGCGCTTTCCAACATGGCCATCGAGGACAAGGCCGCATTCAGCGCTCTTGTCGCTCAGGTCAAGACAGTGCTGGCGTAACGCGCAAGACCACACTTTGAGGGAGGTGGGCCATGTCATTGATCGAAAGCAGCAGACTGCTCGAGGAGAGAGTCAGGAAGGCGATCGCCCTTATCAACAAGCTGAGGGCTGACAATTCCGAGTTGACCGAGAGGCTCCAGCTGGTCAATACCCACAACGAGGAGCTGCAGGAACTGCTGAACAAGACAAGTGCGGATACCGCAGTCATCGAAGCTGCGATCTCCTCCGCCCTCGATTCGCTCGACAGTCTGGATCTCGACGATCTGGGCGACTTCGGAACGCTTGATTCCGGAGAGCTGGCCGAGGCTGAGAACTTCACCCTCGACGGCACGGGCGAAGACCTCGATACGTTCGAGGACAAGGACTTCTGATTCCTTTCAGGAAGGACAGTACCATCAGGTGCTGTCCTTTCCTATTCATGAATCCACAGCAGCGGTCACAGTCGTCATGATGGGACCTGTTCCATCAATGGTGTTTACATATCCTGAGCAATCATGGTTTAATTGAATCGGGCAGATGCATAAGTCTCTTGGCTCAACTTCCAATTTACGGAGGCCGGTCATAGAAGGACCTAATTGCTCCTACCTCATGAACGGTTTAAAGGAACAGAACGTCCTGCTCAACTAGGCTTCCCCCTTGAACAAACAGGTTCAAGAGTACGCCATCTGCCCTCTTTCTTTCTTCTTTTCATCCTCCCCTTTTGCCTATATACTTGCCACACGTATGAGCAGACTTGATTCAATCAGATTCATCAGTCTTCCCAAGAGCATGGAAGAGAAGATAACAGGTTTCCACATCGACAGCTCGATCCCGATCCCAGTGCAGCTGCCTGACGGCCAGAAGAGCCTTGATGCGGACAAGGTGACACTCGAGTCGATCGTGGCAGGCATGCTGGTCGTCATCGCCTACAGACCCGAGGACGTGAACGCATCCTATTACAGGGACTTCGTCCTCGCCGCCCAGCCCAACGCCATCGAGGAGCTGAACACCGCCGCCATAGCAAAGGAGAAGCAGAAGGACTATCCATTCGCGGAGCAGCTCTTCCTGACCGTCTACCACATGCTTCCACAGAGTGCAAGCTGCATTAACCTCGCAACCCTGTACTCCTCCTGGGCCGTTTACGAGAAGGACCAGAAGGATGAGAAGGCGGAGGACTTCTATCTGACCAAGTGCATGAACACGCTCGAGGATGGTCTCGAGAGGTTCGGAGAGAACGAGGACCTGCTCGCCGAGCTGGGCAGCCTGCATACATACCTTGGCAACCTCGAGGAGGCCCAGGGCTATCTTGAACGCTACATGAAGGTCGCCGAAGAGGGAGAGAGGAAGCAGAAGCTGAAGAAGATGCTCAAGGACGTAACGCTGCGTCTGGACTCAGACCAGGAGATCAAGCAGGCATACGACTACATGATGCTGGATGAGGAGGACAAGGCGATCGAGGTCATCGACAGGTTCATCGCCGGCAATCCCGGAATCTGGCACGGTCACTTCATCAAGGGCTGGGCGCTCAGGAGGTTGAAGCGCTACGGCGAGGCCGAAGAGGAGCTGCTGAAGTGCATCTCCTGCGGCGAGTCCAATGCCGACATCTACAACGAGCTTTCGATCTGCGCACTTGAACGTGGCGACAGGGAGCTGGCCAAGAGCTATCTGGACAGCGCCGTCGACCTTGACGAGGACAATCTGACGCTCGCCTCCAACCTCGCCTTCCTGCATCTCATGGACGATGAGTTCGACGAGGCCAAGGAATGGATCGAGAAATGCCGCATCCTCGCACCGGAGGACAGACAGGTCCAGTCCATGATGGAGGAGTACACCGCCAGGACGGGAGAGCAGTTCGGCCCTGTCATCAGGCAGGAGTATGTCCACGACCCCGAGAAGAAGGAGCATGGGCACCACGACGAAGAGACATGCGGATGCGGTCATGACCATCATCACCATCATGATGATGTCGACGACGCGGACGATGACGGCTACGTTGAGGAGCTTGCGGCGATGGCCGAGGAGGAGACGATATGATCTTCACTTCCACATGCGAAGGAGAGACGAAGGAGCTTGGACGAAGGCTCGCCGAGAAGGTGAAGCCCGGTTCCGTGATTTCGCTCAGAGGCTCGCTGGGTGCAGGCAAGACCGTTTTTGCGAAGGGATTCGCCGAGGCGCTTGGCATCGGCGAGGCGATCGTCAGTCCGACCTTCACGCTGGTTCAGGAATACGATGGAAGGCTGAAGATGTATCATCTGGACCTCTACCGTCTCAGCGGAGAAGACGAGTTCGAATCCATGGGCGGCGAGGACTTCCTTTACAGCGACGGAGTCACGCTGATCGAATGGAGCGAGAAGATCGACTCCATGCTCCCCCAGGACACGATATACGTGGAGATCACGATCGCCGACGACCTGTCGCGCACCATCACGATCACGGGGGCTGAACTATGACCATACTTGCATGCGATACATCCACCTCCACATTGCATCTTGCACTCGTGAAGGACGATGCGGTGCTCGAGGAGAGGATGATCCAGTCCTTCCAGCATTCCGAGGGGCTTCTCGAACAGATCGACGACATCCTCTCCTCCAACGGCCTCGCCCTCTGCGACATCGACCTCTTCGCATGCACCAGGGGACCGGGGTCGTTCACATCGCTCCGCATCGCGATGTCGACTCTCAAGGCGTTCGCCCTCGCCCTTGACAGACCTCTGGTATCCGTGCCGACGCTGCAGGCGATCGCACTGGCCTGCAACGCTCCTGGCGACGCCCTCGTCGCTTCGGTCATCGATGCCAGGAAGAGGCGCTACTACATAGGACTCTACAGGAACGGAGAGGCGGTCATGGATGATGTCGACGGAAACGTCGAGGACATACTTGACCGGCTGGAAGGAGAGAAGCGCATCATCGTGACAGGTCCTGATGCCCAGGCGTTCGCAGACAAGCTCCGCCAGGCTGTTGACGGAAGTGACATCCAGGTGGACGGACAGGTTCCCCGCCCTCTCGGGACGGTCATCGCCTCTATGGCGGTGAAGCGGTACAGGAATGCCGGGGCCGACGATATAGGCCAGGGCCCCGTATACATCAGACGTTCCGATGCAGAGGAGGCGTTGATTGAGAAGCGCCGCAAGGAGGAAGGCAGATGAAGGATTCATATGATGTCATAGTGGTCGGAGCAGGACCTGCGGGCATGAGTGCCGCAGGGTATGCCGCAAGAGCGGGATACGACGTGCTCCTTCTGGATGCCGCAGCCCCCGGCGGGCAGCTGATGTTCATAGACCAGATCGAGAACTACCCCGGATTCGAGAGCATATCCGGCTTCGCCCTGGCCGAGAAGATGGAAAGCCAGGCGAGTGCATTCGGTGTGGAAATCGAATACGGCGAGGTCACATCGCTCAGGAAGTCCGACGACGGCTTCACCGTATCGACATCCGATGGCGATGTGCGTGCCAGGGCGGTCATCCTGGCGATGGGTGCACGCCACAGGCATCTCGATGTGCCAGGTGAGGAGGAATACTCAGGTCGAGGCGTGAGCTACTGCGCCACATGCGACGGCCCGTTCTTCAAAGGCCGCAGAGTCGTTGTGGTCGGAGGTGGGGATACGGCCCTGACCGATGCGGTGTATCTGTCCAGACTGTGCTCCAGTGTCAAGCTGGTCCACCGTAGGAACGAGTTCCGCGCGCAGAAGGCCATCCAGGACAAGATGAAGGCGTGTGCGAACATACAGACTGTCACGCCGCACACCATCAAGGAGATACTCGGAGATGGAGAGAAGGTCACCGGCGTCGTGCTGGATGACGGAAGCACGATCGAGACGGATGGAATCTTCATCTTCACGGGGATTGTGCCGAACAGCCAGATCGTGAAGGGTCTTGTCGAGCTGGATGATGCCGGCTTCGTCATGACGGACGCCATGATGAGGACCAGTCTTGAAGGCATGTATGCAGTGGGCGACCTGAGGACGACGCCCTTCAGACAGGTGGTCACGGCCGCCGGAGACGGAGCTGTCGCCGCACATATGGCAGACGAGTACCTCAGTCGCTGAAACACTTCGCCTGATACGCATGAAACAGCGGTGAAACGATGCTGAAAACGGCCTTTTAACCGCTGTTTTTTCTTGACTTGTGATTTCATGTGGAGTGTAATTGAAACATGAATATCCTGATGGTGTCCTCGGAGACCGTGCCTTTCTCCAAGTCCGGTGGACTTGCCGATGTGGTCGGTGCATTATCTTCAGAGCTTGTAAAACTTGGCCATACGGTCAAGATATTCATGCCTCTGTATGGAAGCATCGACACGAAGGGCTTCAGGAAGGAATGTTCATACAAGGTCGACATGCTCTCAGGCCGTCAGGAGGTCACGCTGCTTGCCAGAAAGGTCGCCGGGGTCACCTACCTCGGCCTCTCGCATGAGCTGTTCACCTCACGCAAGGGCATCTATGGAGACACGTCATTCACGCCCTACCCGGACAACCTCCTCCGCTTCAGCCTGATGTGCAAGGCCGCGGTCGCATACGCGAAGAAGGACAGAAGCGACATACTCCACGCTCACGACTGGACCGCAGGACTGGCGGTATACCTCGCGAAGGAGGCCGGTCTCGGGTGTGCAACGGTGATGACCATACACAACCTCGCCTACATGGGGGACTTCGCCCGCTACGATGCACTTCTCGCGAAGTTCACGCCTACCAGACAGATGCTCTCCGGTGACGGCATGGACCTGCGCTTCAACATGCTCAAGACAGGACTCTCATATGCAGACAGGATCACGACCGTCAGCCCGACATATGCCAAGGAGATCCAGGGAGCGGAACAGGGATGCGGACTCGACTGGCTGCTGCGGCAGCGGAGCGATGTCCTTTCCGGAGTGATAAACGGCATCGATACAAGTGAATGGAATCCTGCGAAGGACAGGTTCTTCAGCCAGCATTTCAGTGCAAAGGACATATCCGGGAAGCGGGCGCTCAAGGCCGAGGTGCAGAGGCAGTTCGGTCTTGCGGTGAATCCCGACGTGCCTCTGGTCGCCATGATCAGCCGGCTCGCCGAGCAGAAGGGATTCGGGCCTCTGCTGGAAGGCGACTACAGCGCGCTCGAGCGGATCGTGGCCACAGGTCGCTGCCAGTTCCTGATCATAGGCACGGGAGACAGGCGATACGAGGACAAGCTCAGGGAGATCGCCTCGAGACACGACAACATCTCCGTGAACATAGTCTTCTCACAGGCGCTGTCGCACCTTGTGGAGGGAGGGGCCGACTTCTTCCTCATGCCGAGCAAGTACGAGCCGTGCGGGCTGAACCAGATGTATTCGCTGCGCTACGGCACGCTTCCCATCGCCCATCGCACAGGAGGTCTGGCGGACACCATCGAGGATGTCGCCCAGAGCGATGGCAGAGGCGACGGCTTCCTGTTCGACAACGTCTACAGCGATGAGATCGTCGCCGCCGTGAACAGGGCGGTCGACTTCTATCAGGACAGGAGCGCCATGGAAAGGGCCATAAGGAACGCCATGAGAAAGGACTTCTCCTGGAAGAGATCAGCACAACAATATGAATCGATATACGAGAACGCATTAGGAGGAAACCACTCATGATTCAGAAAGGAAAGAAAGTCATTGCCATCATCCTCGGAGGAGGAAGAGGAACAAGACTCTATCCGCTCACGATGGACAGGTCCAAGCCTGCCGTGCCGTTTGCAGGCAAGTACCGCCTCGTCGACATCCCGATCTCGAACTGCATCAACAGCGGCGTCAACAAGATCTACGTCCTGACGCAGTTCAACACGGCATCCCTTCACAACCATATCGTCAACACATATCAGTTCGACCAGTTCTCCGGCGGTTTCGTCGAGATTCTCGCCGCCGAGCAGACCTACACGTCCGAATCCTGGTACCAGGGCACGGCCGATGCGGTCAGGAAGAACCTCAAGCACTTCTCCGACCAGCAGGCCGACTACTACATCATCCTCTCCGGCGACCAGCTGTACAGCATGGACTTCGGCCAGATGCTTGAAAGACATATCCAGGCAGGAGCCGACCTGACGATCGCCGCCAAGCCGATCAGCCGCCAGCAGGCGACAGGCCTTGGGATCATCGGAGCCGACGAGAACGGCATGATCAAGAGCTTCTACGAGAAGCCGGCACCTGACATGGACATCAGCGACTACCGCATTCCTGCCAAACTGATGAAGGACCAGCTTGGCAAGAAGGTCGATTCCTCCAACGAGTACCTGGCTTCCATGGGCATCTACATCTTCAACACGAAGGTGATGGAGGAGGTCCTGAACAACGACGAGACCGACTTCGGCAAGGAGATCATCCCCGAAGTCATCAAGACGCGTCCCGTTGCGACATATCTGTTCGACGACTTCTGGGAGGACATCGGAACGATCAAGGCATTCTATGAGACAAACCTCAACCTCGCCTCGATCAACCCGAGCTTCAACTTCTACAACGAGGAGATGCCGATCTACACCCACAGAAGGCACCTGCCCGCCACCAAGATGAACTTCTGCAATATCTCCTACTCGCTTGCCAGCGAGGGATCGATAATCACCAACGCCTACATCGTCAACTCGATCATCGGCGTCAGGACGATCATCGAGTCCGGGGCATCCCTTGACGGTGTCTACTACATGGGTGCAAGCCACTACGAGACCGAGGAGGAGAAGGCGGAGAACGCCAGGAAGGGAATCCCCAACATCGGAATCGGAAAGGGCACGATCATCCGCAAGGCGATCATCGACCAGAACGTCAGAATCGGCGATGGTTGCCGCATCGGAATCGACGACATCCCGCGTCCTGAAGGCGACTACGAGATGTACAGCGTCCACGACGGCATCATCGTCATCAACAAGAACGCCATCATCAAGAACGGAACGGTTCTCTGAAGAAAGACAGAAAGGACATCGGACGGCCCGGGATTCCGGGCCGTCTTTTTCCACATGCGTGAAAATGAAAAAAAGGCAGGAGAATCATCATCCCCTGCCATGCACGATTCCTGAAGAAATCAGCAGATGCGGTGAATCCAGCCCTCAGGCGCCTCGATCTCGCCCATCTGGATACCTGTGATCGTCTCGCGCAGACGTGTGAGGACGGGTCCCATCCCATCCATTCCACTGGGCACGTCGATGTCCCCCTCCCCTGTATGGATCTGGCCGACCGGGCTGATGACGGCGGCGGTTCCGCAAAGCCCGACCTCTGCGAACGAGGAGACCTCGTCGAAGCGCACAGGTCTCTCCTCGACCTCGAGGCCAAGATAGTCCTTCGCGACGACCATCAGCGACCTTCTGGTTATGGAAGGAAGAATCGAGGGCGACTTCGGGGTGATGACCTTCCTTCCGTCCTTCGTGACGAATATGAAGTTGGCACCGCCGGTCTCCTCGACATAGGTCCTGGTCGCGGCATCCAGATACATGTTCTCGCTGAAGCCCGCCTTGTGCGCCGCCTCGCCGGCATACAGACTCATTGCGTAGTTGAGTCCTGCCTTGATGTCGCCCGTCCCATGAGGAGCAGCCCTGTCATAGTCCGACAGCATGATCCTGATGGGCTTCACACCACCCTTGAAATATGGTCCCACCGGTGTGCAGAACATTCTGAACTCGTAGCTGGGAGACGGCGCGACGCCGATGACCGGTCCGCAGCCATAGATGAACGGTCTGATGTAGAGAGTGGCCCCGCTTCCGAAGGGAGGAACATAGCCAAGGTTCGCCTTGACAAGCTCGTCCAGGGCCTTGATGAAGTCCTCGGTGGAGATCTTCGGCATCACCAGACGGTCGCAGGTCCTCTGCAGACGCTCTGCGTTGAGGTCGGGACGGAATGCCACGATCTCGCCTTTCTTCGTCTCATACACCTTGAGTCCCTCGAACCCTGTCTGGGCATACTGAAGTGCACCGGCGCACTCGCTGATGGTGACCTCCGCCTTGTCGGTCAGTCCGCCCTCCTGCCAGCTTCCATCCTTCCAGATGCGGCTGTAGCGCCAGTCGGTCCTCATGTAGCCGAATCCGAGCTTCGACCAGTCGATGTCTTTCTTCTGCATGGCCTGTACCTCCTTACTGCAATTCCCATGATTGAGAAACTTATTCCTTTTGGAGCCATGATGTAAAGCTGGAACAACCTATGAGCGAAGAAATTCCACAATCCTGCGGTCGGAGTCGACCAGATCGAGACTCGAGATCTCATCCAGCGTCATGAACGCGATTGCGGAATGGACACACAGGTGGAAGTCGTGTTCAAGCAGTCTGACCTCATGCGCCATCAGATGGTAGAGGACATCATGATTGACGAAGTCCACCTGGGCGAGGAACCGTCCCACCTCGATATGCACACCGAGCTCCTCCATGAACTCGCGTTCGAGCGTATCGCCGACAGATTCCCCCCAGCGGTTCTTTCCGCCTATGAACTCCCAGCGGGAATCGTTGCCGCTGCTACCGCCCTTGCGCTTTCCGACAAGATAGCGTCCATCCTCCACGACTATCCCGCAGGTCGTGATCCTCTCGTCCATGGCATCCCTCCTCTTGTCAAAGCAGCACCAGGGCCGGGCAGATGAAATGCACGGCGGTGAATGCCACCAGCATTATGGCGCAGGTCCTGTCGCTCAGCTTGAGATACGTCCTGCGGTCCTCGTCGGCGAAGCGGGCGAAATACGCCGCTATGAAAAGGCACAGGAGCGCAGGAAGCAGATCCCCGAGCAGCACAGGACCAGGATCCATCGGAAGCAGGATGTTGAGCAGACACAGCACAAGCCCCGCGGATGTGAAGAAGATCCTGAAGCGCCTGTCCACGATGAGATTGTGCTTGACGCGCAGCAGGAAGCCCAGTGCAGTGCGGTACTCGTCCAGAAACAGCATCAAAGATGTGAATATGAAGTATGCGATCGTCAGCAGCCAGGTCTGGATCATCTGAGCACTCCGATCTCGTCGACAAGCTCTGCGGCAGTATAGAAGCCCGCCTTCTCGTGCAGACTTCTGCCGGCAAGTTGATGAAGGAGGACGGCATCAAGGACCTCTCCATCGCCACCTGCCAGTACGGCAGCCACTATGCCTGCCAGCACATCCCCGCTGCCTGCGACGCCGAGGGATGGATTGCATCCGTCAACGACGGACGTCTGCACTCCATCGCACACGTATACGCACTCGGCCTTCAAGACGATTGTAGCGCAAAGGCGCCGGGCCATCTCCTCCAGCTCAGCGTAGAACCCGTCGGGGGAGAGGCTTCCATCCAGCCCTCCCAGACTCCTGTATTCACCGACATGTGGGGTGAGCACCAGTGACGATGCCTTGCTCGTACCCGGATACAGTCTGATTGCATCCGCATCCAGTATGAGAGTCCTGAGAGGCATGGAGCACACCTCCTCGACCAGTGCCCTGGCATCGTCCCCTAACCCTAGTCCAGGTCCCATGAGCACGCTGTCGAATGTCGCGGCAAGAGCGCGGAAATCGGAAAACGGACGGACCATGACCTCCGCTCCGCACTCGGCGCTGGCCAGCTCGACGAGAGACGGGTCGGTGAAGAGCGTGACCATGCCGCAGCCCGCCTTGAACGCGGCCTTCGCCGCAAGACTCATCGCCCCCATGTACTGTCTGCTGCCACCAAGCACCGCCACCCTGCCCCGTGAGACCTTGTATGAATCGGCAGGAAGCTCAAGTCTGCGGTAGTCCTGGACAGATGCAAGCGATACGGAGGATGCGGAAAACGCATCAGCCGGGTATGAAAGTGGGACCGTCACGATCTCCTTCGTGAAGCGTCTGTTTCCCAATGCATGCAGACTCGTCTTGTCGCTGCCGAAGGTTATCGTGAGATCCGCCTTGACAGGCTCATCGCAGTGGAAATCGTCGCAGATCCCGCTCGGGACGTCGAGGGACACGACAAAGGGACAAGAAGCGCTGTTGATCGAATGTATGATGTCCTGCTCGGCAGGGCGCACCGCACCGCTCAGTCCGGCTCCAAGCAGTCCATCGACGATACAATCGTAGCCTTCCATCGTCTCGACGCACCGCATCCCGAGCCTCTGGCATATCAACAGCTGAAGCGCCCTGTCATTGCTCTGCCTGCCTTCATGCAGAAAGAGCGATATGTTGCCGTAGCCATGGGTGTACATGATGCGGGCCGTCGCAAGCGCATCGCCTCCGTTGTTGCCGCATCCGGCGACGAACAGGATGCGTTCATGCCTGTCGAGCCTGTTCATGAGAATGGACGCGGCGGCGCAGGACGCCTCCTCCATGAGGGAGGCCGACGGTATGCAGCAGTCGTCGATCGCCTTCCTGTCCGCCTGGCGGCATTCGGCCGCCGTATGAAGCTGGATCATGGAATAAACTTAGCCCAAAGCGGCCGACTCGTCCATAAGAACAGCGGACGATGATTAATCATATTCATACAACAAACTTGCAAAGTATTGCATAAGAAGGAAAAATCATCTAAAAGAAGTAATATTGCGAGGAATGTGCTAATGACGAAATATACCATCAAAAGACTGATAGGAATGATCCCTACTCTCTTCATCATTGTCACACTTAGCTTCTTCATCGTACGCATCGCCCCGGGTGGTCCGTTCGACGGAGAGAGGGCCTTGCCTGAAGCTGTAAAGAGGAACATAGAGGCAAAATATCACATGGACGAACCTCTTCTGATGCAGTATGGACGCTACATGTTCGATGTGATCAGAGGCGACCTCGGGCCCAGCTACAAATACAAGGACTATGATGTCAACACACTCATCGGCGTATCGCTTCCGAACTCCATCGTCCTGGGTTCGTTCGCCATGGTCGTCGCACTGATATTCGGAATATCGCTGGGGACTCTGGCGGCCGTGCGGCAGAACACCATACTCGACTATTTCCCGATGATACTGGCCTCTTTCGGCCTCTCGATCCCCCTGTTCGTGTTCGCGCCGCTGCTGCAGCAGGTCTTCTGTCTGTGGCTCGGATGGTTCCCGACAACCGGATGGTTCATGAACAACAACGCACCATTGCGTACGGCGGTGCTGCCCACGATCGCCCTCAGTTTCGCCTATTATGCAGACATCGCCCGTCTCACCCGCTCGAGCATGGTAGAGACGCTCAGGAGTGACTACATCCGCACTGCAAGGGCCAAGGGCATGAAGAACAGCACGATCGTCTTCAAGCATGCGATGAAAGGCGCTATGCTTCCCGTCGTGTCTTATCTCGGACCGGCGTTCGCAGGAATCCTGACCGGCAGCATCGTCGTCGAGCAGGTGTTCCTCGTCCCGGGACTGGGCAAGTTCTTCGTACAGTCGTCATTCAACCGTGACTACACGCTCATCGTCGGTGTCGTCATAGTCTATTCGGTGATCCTGATCGTGATGAACTTCATCGTCGACATCGTCTACGCGTTCCTCGATCCCCGTATAAGCTACAAATAAGGAGAGACTGCGATGGCAATATTCAGGAAGAAGGAAATCGCGAAGAACGAGTTCAATCAGGTCATTGTCGGAACAAGTCTCACAAAAGAGGCATGGAAGCGTCTGAAGAAGAACAGGCTTGCGGTCGTAGGCGGTGTCATCGTCATCATCTATGCGATCATAGCCCTGTGCGCGGACCTGCTTCCGATCTATCCATATGACGAAGCCATAACCGTACACAGGAACCTGCGCCCCTCCCTCACCAAGACGGCCGGAGACCTCATGCTCGAGCAGGAGATGAAGAACATGTTCTTCCAGGCATGGAGACAGGGCCGTCTCGAGCTCAGCGATCAGGAGGATGCGCAGATCGAGGCCTGGGTCAAGGCCAGCAAGACCAATGACGTGTGGGATCTCGTGTATGCCCGCGGCATGGAGGCGATCGACAACGGCACGTTCGAATGGAACAGTAGCGAGCAGAGCCGCATAGACAGGATGCTCAACCAGATCGCCACCGAGACGCAGATAACGCTCGACAAGGTCAGCGTCCAGTACGAAGGCCAGACCAGGAACATCGAGGCCATGGACTACGAGGAGCTCAGGGACCTCTACGCATCCCTTCTCGGAGTGGATACGGCAGTCCTCGAGGAATCGCTTTACAACGAGGTCCGCTCAAGCGTCAGCAATGAGGTCAGGGCGAACGACTCCACGCTCTCGGGAGACGATCTCGAGGCCTCTGTCGAAATGGAGATGAACGCTCTCGGCGACGACGGTATCCACGAAAGGGCGAGCACCAACATCATCGGCTACATCGAGCAGCTTGCTCTGAGAGGTGCGAACTCCGATGTGCAGGCCCTCATTGACTCCGGTTCGATCGAACTGCCATACAAGGGTACGTTCGACCTGAGCAACGGTCTTCATGTCGAGCTCGAGGTGTCGCTGATGCACCAGCGCCGATACATCTGCGGAACAGACTATCTCGGACGCGACCTGCTCAGCCGCATCATCTACGGCAGCCAGATCTCGATCGCGATCGGCATCGTCGGCACTGTCACCAGCATCTTCATCGGAATCCTCGTGGGAGCTCTCGCAGGATACCTTGGAGGCAAGGTCGACTACTACCTGATGAGATTCGTCGACATCATGTACGGCCTGCCGTACATGCTGCTGGTCATCATCTGCATGGCCATCTTCGGAAGGAACATCATCAACCTGTTCTTCGCTCTTGCGCTCGTATCCTGGCTTACGATCGCCAGAATGGTGCGTGGCCAGATCATGAGCCTGAAGAACCAGGAATACGTCGAAGCGGCCAGGAGCATGGGTGCCAGCACGATGCACATCATCTTCCGCCACATGATCCCCAACAGCCTCTCGATCATCATCGTATACTCCACGATCAGGATTCCCGCATTCATCATGCAGGAGAGCTTCCTGTCATTCCTCGGACTTGGCGTCCAGGCACCTTACGCATCCTGGGGTTCGCTGATCGGAGATGCGGTGTCGTCCATGGCGCTGTATCCGTACAAGCTGATCATCCCCTCGATCGTGATGGTCATCTTCCTCTTCTCCATGAACTTCTTCGGTGATGGACTGAGGGATGCCTTCGACCCGCAGAGCAAGAACCAGCTATAAGGAGGATGACAAGTCAATGAGCAGTTTCAAGGACAAGGAAGTTCTGCTTGAGGTCAAGGACCTCAGGACATATTTCAAGACGGACAACGGCATCCTCAAGGCCGTGGACGGCGTCTCGTTCAAGGTCCACGAGGGCGAGACCGTCGGTCTGGTCGGCGAATCCGGTTGCGGAAAGAGCGTCACGAACCTGTCGATCATGCGTCTCGTGCCCTCCCCTCCCGGCAAGATCGTCGGAGGCGAGGTCATCTACCGTGGCACCGACATCATGAAGCTCTCCGAGAAGGAGCTGAGGAACATCAGAGGCAACAAGATCTCCATGATCTTCCAGGACCCGATGACCAGCCTCAATCCCTATCTCAGGATATCGACGCAGATGATCGAGACGATCAGGCTGCACCAGAACATGACGAAGGATGAGGCGAGGGAGAGGGCCATAACGATGCTCAAGCTCGTGGGAATCCCCTCTGCCGAAAGCAGGATCGACTGCTATCCCCACCAGTTCTCCGGCGGAATGAGACAGCGTGTCATGATAGCCATGGCGCTCAGCTGCAATGCCGACCTGCTGATCGCGGACGAGCCCACGACGGCACTGGACGTTACGATCCAGGCGCAGATCCTCGAGCTCATCAAGAAGATCAGCCAGCAGCTGAAGACCGCTGTGATCCTCATCACCCACGATCTGGGAGTCGTGGCGGGCATGTGCGACAAGGTCTGTGTCATGTATGCAGGCCGCATCGTCGAGAGTGCGCTCACCGACGACCTTTACGAGAATCCTGCCCACCCGTATACCAGAGGCCTGATCGCCTCCGTTCCGAAGATGGACGGCAACAGGGAGGAGCGTCTGTTCTCCATCGAGGGACAGCCGCCAAACGTCATAGACCTGCCCCCATGCTGTCCTTTCCACCCCAGATGCGACAGGACCTGCGAGGTCTGCCGCCATGCCTACCCGCCTGTTAAGCAGATCGGCGAAGACCACTACGTGGCCTGCTGGCTCAACTGCAGCGAGGAGGAGAGACAGGAAGCCATGAAGGGAGGTGACAAGTGATGGAAGACAGGGAAATCATTCTGCAGGTGAAGAACCTCAGGCAGCACTTCCCCATCGATGGCGGTGGTCTGCTCAAGAAGACAGTCGGCTACATCCGTGCCGTCGATGGAATAAGCTTCGACGTCTACAAGGGCGAGACGGTAGGCATCGTGGGCGAGTCCGGTTGTGGAAAGAGCACGACCGTGCGCTCGATCGCCCAGCTGTACAAGCCCACCACGGGAGAGATCCTCTTCCATGGGGT
Source organism: uncultured Spirochaetales bacterium (assembly GCA_949285785.1). GTDB lineage: Bacteria > Spirochaetota > Spirochaetia > Sphaerochaetales > Sphaerochaetaceae > Bullifex. The sequence goes on from CASEAG010000028.1 coordinate 277,935, forward strand.
CGACCTGTGCAAGGCTGACAAGGACACCCTCCTCAAGGAGAGGCGCAACATCCAGATGATCTTCCAGGATCCGTACGCCTCCCTCGATCCGAGGATGACTGTCCGAAACATCATCATGGAACCGCTGAAGGTCTACAACAGCCGCGGCCTTCTCGAGAAGAAGTACACGGACGACGAGCTGGACGAGCGGGTCAAGGACCTGATGGAGAAGGTCGGCATCAACAAGGCCTTCGTGAACCGCTATCCGCACGAGTTCTCGGGAGGACAGCGCCAGAGAATCGGCATCGCCCGGGCCCTTGCGCTCCGCCCGGAGATAATCCTTGCCGACGAGCCGGTCTCCGCGCTTGACGTCTCGATCCAGGCACAGATCCTGAACCTGATCAGCGACATCCAGAAGGAGATGGGCGTCACGTTCATCTTCATCGCACATGACCTGGGCGTCATCCAGCACATCTCGCACCGTGTCATAGTCATGTACCTTGGCAAGATCATGGAGGTCGCCGGATCCGACGAGCTGTATAGCAGGCCGCTCCATCCGTATACGGAGGCCCTACTCTCCGCCGCCCCGATTCCGGATCCCAAGGTCGAGAGGAACAGGCAGAGGATCGTGCTCGAAGGCGACGTGCCATCGCCCGACAAGGAGAGGCACTGCTGCTATTTCTACGACAGATGCTCCAAGCGCATGGACAAGTGTGCACACTGCCTGCCTCCGATGTTCGATTGCGGAGGCGGGCACAAGGTCGCCTGCTTCCTGTACGACGACAAGCCTGTCGCCGAACCTGCGGACGACCAGCCCACAGAGGGTGAGCTCAGGCTGAAGGAGAAGCAGCAGAAGAAGAAAGCCAGGGCGAAAGAAGCCTGACCATGAGAAGAGGCCTTCCGGATCACGGGAGGCCTTCTTCATGTCCTATCGTCTCAACCCTCTTTCAAGCGCCTGCTTGTCGATGTCGAGTGGAAGCTGGGTATAGCCGGCTATGGCATTGGCCATGGTCTCGAGTCTGAGACCGCCTCTCCTGGCCGGAACGATCTCGATATTCACATAGCCACCGGTCTCACTGTCAAACACTAGACGGAGGCTGGACATCTCCTTGTGCCGCCAGCTGGGTCTTATCGCGGTGCTGCCCTCCGGTATGCCCTTATGGAAATGTCTGATGGCGATCATGTGGATCTCATCGAACCGATGGACCTCCCTCTTCACGAACGGGCCGATGCCGAAGATGCCGACCGCCTGTCCGAGCCGCGAGTCGAAGGCCCAGTCGTCCCTGTAGAAGCAGATGAGGAACGAGAACAGCGCAAGGATCAGAGGAACCAGATATGATAGGCTGAAGCCCGCCTCCATCACTGCAGAGACCATTCCAAGCATCAGCACAAGAGAGAAGATGAGGCAGAAGACCCTCATCCAGATCGCAAGAGTATAGACGAGCCTTCCATCCCTCGTCTTCCTGAGCACATATGGAAACATGAATCCATGATAGCCCACCTGATGACAAAGGGGCAATTGTGGCGGATGAACAATATGCCGGATACGGGCAGCAGTCGTCGCAACTGTCGAAAACATCTCCAGAAGCCCTGTTTTCACACAAGCTTTGCATACCAAATGAATAAAAATCAAGAAGATTACATAAAGGTGTAGAAATTTCGAAGAATATGGGATAGTATACCTCCATCCGAAATTTGACTAGGAGGTTCAAATGAAGAAATCCATTGCGATAGTCATGATGCTCCTGGCCGTCTTCTCGGTCTTCACGCTCGCATCCTGCGGCGGCAGCGACGAGACGACCACAACGGCCAGCTCCACGGCAACTACAACGACTACTACCACCACGACTACGACAACGGCAACGGAGACCACAGCGGCACCTGCTGCGGCGGCCGAGGAGGACTACGTGTCCTTCGTCATCGCCAACGGCGCCGAGCCCGAGTCGCTTGACCCGAGCCAGATCCAGGGTGTTCCCGAGCACAGGATCTTCGAGGCCCTCTTCGAAGGCCTCGTGGCAGTCGATCCCCAGACTGCGGACGGCGTTCCCGGAGTCGCAGAGAGCTGGGACATTTCCGAGGACGGCCTGACATACACCTTCCACCTCAGGGAGGATGCCGTCTGGTCCGACGGTGTTCCCATAACGGCACAGGATGTCGTCTATTCCTGGACACGCGAGCTCGATCCCGCAACCGGAAGCCCCTATGCATGGTTCCCCGCGATGTTCATCGCCGGAGCGACAGAGTTCAATGCAGGCGAGGCTGACGCTTCCGCTCTCCAGATCGCAGCTCTTGACGACCACACCTTCCAGATGACTCTCGTGGGACCGCTTCCCTACGTCATCGGAGCTCTGTGCCACTACTCCTTCGGCATCGTACCGCAGCATGCCATCGAGGAGTTCGGCACCGACTGGACCAAGCCCGAGAACTTCGTCGGCAACGGTCCTTTCGTCCTTGCCGAGCATACTCCTCAGGACAGGATCGTCTGCGTCAAGAACGAGCTCTACTGGGATGCAGAGAACGTCGCTCTCGATGAAGTCGTATTCCTCGCTTCCGACGACACCGCCACGAACTACAACATGTACCTCTCCGGCGAAGTCGACTGGGATACGGGCATCGACCTCAACAACCTCGACGCCATCAGCATGAGATCCGACTACCAGGTCGCTCCCCAGCTGTCCACCTACTACTACACCATCAACGTCACAGAGCCGCCTCTTGACGATCCTCTCGTGAGAAAGGCCATCAGCTATGCAATCGACCGCCAGGGTCTGGTCGACACGGTCACCCGCGCCGGACAGATCCCCTGCTGGGGCATCGTTCCCGAGATGGCAGGCTACGAGCCTCTCGAGGAGACCGCACAGGGCGGAGTCCTCTACGATCCCGAGTATGCACAGCAGCTGCTTGCAGAGGCCGGATATCCGAACGGAATCGGATTCCCGACGATCACGGTCCTCTACAACACCGATGACGCTCACCGCCAGCAGGCCGAGTACATCCAGCAGCAGCTCAAGACCAACCTCAACATCAACGTCGTTCTCGAGAACCAGGAGTGGGCTACGTACCTCGCCAACAGAAATGCGGGCAACTTCCAGATCGCACGTGCCGGATGGGTCGGAGACTACCAGGATCCGAACACCTTCCTCGACATGTTCATCACCGGTGCCGGCATGAACGGTGGAAAGTATTCCAACCCCGAGTACGACGAGCTGATCCGCCAGGCGGCATCCATGCCCGCAGGCGAGGAGAGGTTCAACGTCCTCAAGCAGGCCGAGGATATCCTCATCAACCAGGATCAGGCCATCATTCCTCTCTATGTCTATGTCTCCCAGGGCATGATCGACACGGACAAGTGGGGCGGCTGGTATCCCAACACGATGGACTACCATCCTGTCAAGAACATCTACCTCAAGTAGCAGCTGTCTCGAGACGAATCCACGGAAAGGTCACCTTCGGGTGGCCTTTCCGCTTTCCTGTTGACTAAAGCCCTCCTCTGTTCTAGGCTCCATAGATGTCCGGGGTGGCTATATGGCCTGAGATCATACCCGTTACCTGATCTGGACAATACCAGCGTAGGGAGCACGGCAGCCTCATTTCATACAGGACCTTCCCCAGGGCGAAGAGAAGAATACGGAGGCTAACAATGAAAGGAAGAATCCTATCGGTCATCACTCTCCTGCTCTGCTCATCGCTTCTGCTGTTCGCACAGGCGGCAGACGAGTCGACGGGCGAAGACAGGACGCTCACGCTTTACTGCTATGACACGTTCTCGTCCGAATGGGGCAGCGGGCCTACCCTGATCCCCCTGTTCGAGGAGGAGACCGGAATCAAGGTCGATGTTGTCAGTACCGGAGATGCAGTCGAGATGCTCTCCAGGGCGATCATGGAGGGCGAAGACTGCCCTGCCGACCTCGTGATGGGAATATCCGACGACCAGGCATCGAAGGCCTACGAGTCCGGTCTGTTCGAGCCATACGACTCGCCGGTGCTCGCCGATGTGGACGACTCGCTGGAGTTCGATCCCGAACACAGGCTCATCCCGTTCGACTACGGCGTGTTCGCATTCGTCTGGGACAGCCAGAGCGACGTGCCGGCACCGAAGAGTCTGGACGATCTGATGGACCCGATCTACAAGGACAAGATAATCCTCATCGATCCCAGGACATCGTCCGTCGGACTTGGCCTGCTGATGTGGACAATCGAAGTATACGGAGAAGACGGCTACCTCGACTGGTGGCGCGCCGTCGGCCAGAACGCGCTGACCATCGCCGACGGTTGGTCGTCCGGCTACGGGCTGTTCACGGAGGGCGAGGCCCCCATAGTGATCAGCTATACCACCAGCCCGGTCTACCATGTGCTGTGGGAGGATTCCACGCGCTACCAGGCACTTGTCTTCCCCGAGGGACATCACAAGACGGTAGAGTCCATCGGCATGCTCGCCAGCAGCAAGCACAAGGACGAGGCGAAGCAGTTCATCGACTTCATCCTCACCGAAGGACAGGCCGAGACCGCGATTGCAAATTCGATGTATCCTGTCAACAGTGAGACGGAGCTGCCTGACGCCTATCAGTGGGCACCTGTTCCCGATACGGTTTTCAGCATGGATCCTGAATATGTTGCAGCCAACATAGACAGGTGGACAGAGGAATGGACGCAGGCCATGATCAACCTGTGATACGAGGAGAGCGCATGAGGAAGTCAACGAGAGGATCGGCATTCTATCCGGCATTGGCGTGCATTCCATTGGCACTGCTGCTGATTCTCTTCATGCTTCCCCTCGCCTTCAACCTCATGAAGGCATTCATCGGCGAGGACGGCTTCACGCTCGACCTTGTAGTGGATGTCTTCACGACACCATATACATACCGCCTGCTCGGCTTCACGCTGCTGCAGGCGGCGCTATCATCTCTCGTATCGGTCCTGGTCGCCATGCCAGGTGCATATCTGTACGCGAACTACCGCTTCAGGCTCAAGGGCCTGATGCTCACTCTATCAAGCCTGTGCTTCGTGCTTCCATCCATTCTGGTCGTACTCGGCTTCGTGATATTCTATGGCAACTCCGGCTTCGTGAACGCCGTCTGGCAGAAGATCACTGGAAGCGATGATCCGATCAGGATTCTCTACTCGTTCAAGGCGATCATACTGGCACATGCATTCCTGAACATACCCGTCGCGCTGACGCTGATCAGCGAGGACTGGGCACATATGCCGCGCAGCCAGGAGAATGCATCCTATCTTCTGGGATCGTCCAGGCTGCACACGCTCTTCACTGTGACATTGCCGAGGATAGCTCCGACCATTCTCTCCGCGGCACTGCTCATCTTCCTGTTCTGCTTCACAAGCTTCTCGATAATCCTTGTGCTCGGTGGAGGACCGCAGTACACCACGCTAGAAGTCGAGATATACAGGACGAACAACATCGTCATGGACAGCTCGAGGGCTTCGGCGCTGTCGATCTTCAGCTTCACCGTCAATCTCGTCATTCTCGTGCTCTACGTCCTGGTATCGAGAAGCGTGCCTTCCAGGGACAAGAGCCGCGACGACAGGGCCGTCAGGCCTGCCTTCATGAGGACGAAGGTGGCGATTGCCGTATACAATGCGCTGATGCTCGTCTTCATACTCGGTCCTCTTACATCGATTCTGGTCCGCTCCTTCACCTCGACTTCCAGCCGCTACGGCGAGGGCTTCTCGCTGAGAAGCTATGCGGAGCTGTTCGGCATGAGGCACAGCATCGGTGTGATGTCGGATGCATTCCAGGCGCTGGTCAACAGCCTTGCCATAGGGCTTGCAGTGGCGACTCTCGCCACGCTCATGGCGCTGTTCCTGTCGCTGTACACGTCCAAGAGAAGGAGAAAGGCGATAGAGGTGCTGGGCATGTTCCCTCTGGCGATCAGCTCGGTCACACTGGGACTCGGCTATTACATCATAAGAGCCCACATACGCTCATCCAGCACGTTCACAGGCTATGTGCTTGTCGTGCTGGCGCATCTGGTCATCGCGCTGCCATTCGCGATGCGCACGCTGACGCCCGTGATCCGAGGACTGAACCCGAGGATACTCGAGGCGGCCTACACGCTCGGCTCATCCGTGGGAAGGACATGCTTCTCGGTCGAGATCCCCATGCTCAGGACGGCCATCGCCAGGGCCTTCATCTTCTCGTTCGCACTCTCCGTCGGAGAGGTCAATGCGACGCTCACGCTTGCAGAAGGCAGGGTCGTCACCCTACCCATTCTGCTCTATCGCCTGATAAACTCGTACAACTACCAGGGGGCATGCGCCATCGGAAGCGTCCTGATGGTCATGACATTCCTGATATTCGCATTCGCCCGGAGCCTGGGCGGCAGGAGGAACAATGGGAACTCTTGAGATCAGAGGGCTGAAGAAGAGGTATCCGGAATTCACAATGGAGGTCGACCTCACCGTGAATGAAGGCGAGTTTCTCACCATCATAGGACCAAGCGGATCGGGCAAGTCGACACTGCTCAACCTGATATCGGGGCTGGAGAGTCCGGACGAAGGTTCCATCCTCCTCGATGGAAAGGACATCTGCGCACTTCCGGTTCAGAAGAGAGGCATCAGCATGGTCTTCCAGGACTATGCGCTCTTCTCTTCCATGAATGTCGAGAAGAACATCTCATATGCCATGAAGATCCGCAAGGTGAAGCGGAGCGAGCGGAGAAGGCAGACCGATGCCCTGCTGTCGTTCGTCAACCTCTCGGGATACAACAGGAGGAAGGTGACGACGCTCTCCGGAGGAGAGGCGCAGCGCGTCGCTCTGGCACGCGCCCTTTCAAGCGACCCCGCCATACTTCTCCTTGATGAACCGCTGAGCGCCCTCGACGCGGCCCTCAGACGCCATCTCAGGGACGAAGTGCGCAGGATTCACGACGAGAACCCCGGCGTGACGACGATATACGTCACACATGACCGGGAGGAGGCGTTCAGCATCAGCGACCGCATCGCGATAATGAACGGTGGACACATCGAGATGGTCGCGGGCGGCGAGGAGATATACAACCAGCCGGCAAGCCTGTTCACCGCATTCTTCACCGGGGAAGGCACCAGTCTGCCGTCGGACATGTTCGACATGGATGTGGATGCCGACACGATCTTCTTCCGGCCGGAAGCCGTGACGGTTCCTCAGACGAGGTTCTATGGTGATGCCGACGCCTACCTCATACTCGAGAACGTCCAGATAGTCTCCGCCGAATTCCTCGGGCCCTGCTACCTGCTGGGATTGATGTACGAAGGACACAGAATCCTTGCACAGTCGTCATTCAGACCGGCGGAGAACACCATCACGATCTACATAAGAAAGACCCGGCTGCTTCTGTTCAAGGACGGCAAGGCCGTCACATGAGACGTCTCGCGCTCCTGGTCCTGATGACCCTCATGCTATCTCATCTCGCCGCACTGGAGCTGCGCGTCTCTACATCGGTCCACCAGGGAGTCGGACAGGCCTTCAACTTCATCGAAGGAGGAGGATGCGACGTGCGCACGAGCTTCAGCACCACGGCCGCCCTTTCCTTCCTCCTGGGCGACGACGACACGGTTCTCATAGGCCCGGGCCTCTCGGTCATCTTCAATTCCAGGACACCTGCACTCGAGCGGATGTTCTACAGCGGCTACATACAGGCGGCAGGAGGCATCGAGGCACGCATCGCGCTTCCCGGTCCGTTCGCCCTCGGCCTTGAAGCCGCACTGGCAATCGGCAGGTACGAGGATGTGGACGTGACCATCTCGTCCATCCTCGCGCTCATCGCATTCCGCTACGAGCCTGTCGAGTACTTAAGCCTGTCCCCGGCAATCAGCATCGCCTTCAACGGCAGCGATGTCACGGCACGGTTCCTCATAGGCCTATCCTTCACAAGCGGGGACCTTCTATGAGAAGACCGTTTCCAGTCATCGCCATCTTCCTCGCCGTACTGCTGGTCTCATGCGATCTCATGATGGCGCTTCAGGATGACGGGTCCGGCTACGACGTGTATCTGGTGTCGGTCGCGTTGAACTACCATGGCATCGCAGAAGATGGGATAAGCGAGCTCGAGGGGACGCTAAACGACCAGAGATATATCTCGCAGCAGCTCGAGCATCTGTGCTCCCTCTCGGGCGTCGGCTACGATGCCTGGCTCGTGAGCGACGGCTCGCTCACATCTGAAGGCCTCAACGGCGATGAGGATGTCAGACGGCTCATGAGGATATCAGGAGGAACGAGGACCGAAAAGGAGCTTGAGAAAATCGACAGGGACACGATAGACGACATCCTATGTGACGTCTCAAGGCTTGTCGACAGCGACGACCTCCTGGTCTTCCACTACTCCGGACATGGGTATGCAGGGACAGGTGACATCCTGCTGCCGGGAGACGGTCATGGGGTGGCCTACCCGCTCGACGATCTTGCCGCCGTTATCGAACGTGTTCCATGCAACCGCTTCATCTTCATGGATTCCTGCTACTCCGGCAACATCGTCGACGTGACGCTGGACGATGTGAGGACCGGACTCGACAATCTCTTCACCAGATACGACCTGCCTGACAGCAGGACCTGGTACAGCGCATCCTGCCAGGTGGATGAGGCGAGCTTCACGGACATGACAGGCTACCCGGTTCCTCTCGGAGCCCACAGCGCAGGTCTGCTCAAGGCCCTCGGCTTCGACATCATGGCTCTGGAGCCAGGCAGGCCGGAAGACGACGTGCTGACAATCAACACGGTTCTCGAGAGGACGACGACCGGATACGACGACCGTCAGCATTCGACCAGTACATCAGGCACAAGGGATCTGGTCCTGTTCAGATTCGACTGAATACCCTGCTGTGCACAAAAGACGACATAATCGGGTATGTAGCCATGAGGAGAGATGATGAGAAGGACATCCATCGCCTCCATCATGGCGCTGATGCTTCTGGGCACTCTTCATGCCGGCATATCATACACGCCATCGATGGATATCGGTTCATCGCTTGTGCTATGCAACAACCTGACGCTCGAGAAGGAGCCTGTGGACAGCAGGACCAGCTTCGCCATGGACATCGAGGCCAGTCCTCTGTCAATGACCATAGACGGCCGACATACCGTCTCGCTCGCAGTGAAGCTCTCCCGCCTCTCGGATTCGCTTCCATACATGAACACGCTAATGCTCGGCAGCACCAGGCTGGGCATATTCCTGGACTACGAGGTGCGTATCTCATGTTTCACCGTCTCGGTGAACCTGGGTGCCGGCTATGCCATCGTCAACAGGCAGGACATGGGCTACGTATACACAGACACCTCGATATCCGCATCATGTCTGGTCGATGAATACATCGCCATGGTCCTGGATGCCGGTCTGGTCTACCGCAGGGAGTATCTGGAGACGCATGTCGGCGTGGCGATGAAGCTGATGCTTCCTTCCGGCATCACAGGAGGGAGGTGAAGATGAAATCTGGAGCGATGACGCTGGCGATGCTCGCAATCGTCTCGATGCTTGCATCATGCGAGCTGATGAATGACGATCCCGCCGATGACAGGAGGGTCTACCTGATGACGGTTGCCCTGGATTACGTCGACACGGACATGAACCCGCTTCGTGGAACCGTGAACGACCAGGATGCAATGGAACGCCAGATCGAGTTCCTCTGCAGACAGGATGGGTGCGACTACACGATGATCTCGTTCAGCGCCAGGGGCGGCACGTATTCCAGGAGGGAGGTCTCCTTCAGCAGGCGCACCGGAGAGAGAATCTCATACTATTCCACGATACCCCGCACCGGGATGAAGGAGAGGATTCTCGACGAGATCGGACGCCTCTCGCATCAGGTGACCGACAAGGACATCTTCATATTCCACTATGCAGGACATGGTGCCGACAGCACGGGGGACGACGACCGTCACCTCAACGGAGCGCTCGTCGTGGGCGACATCGTCTTCCCGGAAATCGGCTCATGGCAGGACGAGGCGGCCAACCAGTCAAGTCTCGTGACGATAGCGGAGCTGAAGATGGCCCTTGCCTTCATCGATGCCCCGCGAATGGTGATGCTGGACTCATGCTACTCCGGCTCGCTCATGGGCCAGGACGTCGATACGGACAGAATCGGCGAAATCCTCTCGTCCATCCGCAGAATGCTTTACACGGGAAGCGTCGGAAACGACCGCTGGTATCTGTTCAGCGCATCGCGCGACGACGAGGTCAGCTACGAGGACTCCAGGCGTGGACTGCGGCATGGCTGCTTCTCCGCCGCCATGCTCGAGGCTCTGGGCTACAGGTTCCACGAAGACGGCATGGAGGGTCCCGGCCTTCCCGACGATCCGACGATAACGGCCAGCATGCTCTACGAGAGGATCGGAGATGACGGACTGTGGGAGTACCAGAATCCTCAGATGAATCCATATCACGTGGATCTGGTACTGTTCACTCTGTGATGAAGTGGCCGGCCTTTATGCGCTCGATCTCGTCGCGGATGGCTGCGGCCTTCTCGAACTCGAGCCTGTCGGCCAGGTCCCGCATCTCCTTCTCCAGGGAGCGCAGGTACTTCTTCCTGTCCTTCTCGATCAGGAGGTTGAAGCTGGAGCGCTGTATCCTGAGCTCCTCCTTCTGGATGTCCTCGGCATCCTTCATCTGGCGCTCCAGGATGTCCTCGACGGCCTTGCGTATGGTCTGCGGCGTTATGCCATGCTCCTTGTTGTATGCCATCTGCACGGCACGGCGGTGCTCGGTCTCGTTGATGGCCTCCTTCATGGCCTCGCTCATCTGGTCCGCGTACATTATCACACGGCCGTCGGCGTTTCTGGCGGCACGTCCTATGGTCTGTATCAGCGAGGTGGCCGAGCGGAGGAAGCCGATCTTGTCGGCATCGAGGATTGCGACCAGAGCCACCTCGGGAAGGTCGAGCCCCTCCCTGAGCAGGTTGATGCCCACCAGGACATCGAATACGCCCTTCCTGAGGTCGGTGAGGATCTCCACACGCTCGATCGTCTCGACTTCGCTGTGCAGATAGCGCACCTTCAGACCGAGAGAGGCCATGTAGGAGCTCAGGTCCTCGGCCATCTTCTTCGTCAATGTCGTCACGAGCACACGCTCGCCCTTGGCGATCGTGGTGCGTATCTCGCCGTAGAGGTCCTCCATCTGGCCTTCGGTCGGGCGCACCTCGATCGACGGATCGAGAAGACCCGTAGGCCTTATCAGCTGCTCGACGACACGGGTGCTCTCCTGGAGCTCGGTCCTGCCCGGCGTCGCACTGACATAGATCCGCTGGCCGACCTTGTGGTCGAACTCCTCGTACTTGAGAGGCCTGTTGTCGAGGGCGGAGGGCAGACGGAAGCCGTAGTTGACCAGATTGAGCTTCCTGGACCTGTCTCCTTCGTACATCGCACCTATCTGGGGAAGCGTCACATGCGACTCGTCGATGAACACGACGAAGTCGTCAGGGAAATAGTCCAGCAGAACCGCTGGCCTCTCGCCGGGGGCGCGGCCGGCAAGAGGTCTGGAATAGTTCTCGATGCCTGAGCAGTAGCCCACCTCCCTGAGCATCTCGATGTCGTATTCCACACGGCTCTTCAGCCTCTCCTTCTCCACGAGCTTGCCCTGGCTGTCGAAGTACTCGAGCTGGTCCGCAAGCTCGCTCTCGATACGTCCGATTGCACTGTCCAGAGCCTCCTTGGGCATGACGAACTGCTTTGCAGGATACAGCGTGAAGCTGTCCAGCCTGTCGAGCTTCTCAAGCGTCAGCGGATCGAATACGTCGATGGAGACGATCTCGTCCCAGTCCAGGGTTATCCTCACCGCCGACTCGAGATAGGCCGGATAGATCTCGATCACGTCGCCTCGGACACGGAAGGTGCCGCGTGAGAGCACCATGTCGTTGCGTTCGTACAGCATCCTGACCAGCTGCTCGAGCTCCACCTTGTGGTCGAACACCTCCCCCACGTGGTAGGAGTGGATCATGTCCTTGATCGAGACCGGGTTGCCCAGACCGTAGATGCAGCTGACAGTCGAGATGACGACCACGTCGCGGCGTTCCATCAGGGAGAAGGACGCGCTGAGCCTAAGGCGGTCGATCTCGTCGTTGATGTCCGCCTCCTTCTCAATGTACAGGTCCTTGCCCGGGACATACGCCTCGGGCTGGTAGTAGTCGTATGTCGAGACGAAGTACTCGACCGCGTTCTCCGGGAAGAACGACTTGAATTCCCTGTAGAGCTGTGCGGCAAGCGTCTTGTTGTGCGAGAGCACGAGCGTCGGACGGTTGATCCTCTCTATGATCTTGGCCATGGTGAAGGTCTTTCCGGATCCGGTGACGCCCTTGAGCGTCTGTGCCCTGTCGCCGGCCTCCAGCCCCTTCGAGAGCGCGTCTATCGCCTGCCCCTGGTCGCCGGAGACGTCGAATGGCGCCACGACCTTGAACGACCTGTTCTTCAGCACGGCCCCCTGATGGACATTCACCACGTCCTCGCCCGCCCAGGCGGCGCCACCCCTGTTCTCGCTCATCTGATAAGCCACCTCATGTTCTCGACGGTCTGCTCGACCAGCTGTACGTTCCTGATCGTCATCCTGGCCCCGTTGCGGATCACCGTCACGTCCACCTTGTCAGTGCTCGAGGTATCCGCCATGAAGGCATAGTAGTCGTTGTAGCCGGTTATCGGGACGCCGTCCAGAGCCGTGATTATGTCACCGCCCAAGTAAATCACGCTGGAGCCGTATGCCGTGCGCACGGAGCCGCCCTTCAGACCGGCCTTGTCGGCCTGTCCAGCAGGCACGACCTGGCTGATGAGGATGCCTTCGCCGACAGGAAGCTGGGCATAGTCCACGATCATCGGATTCAGCTCCACCGAGAGTATGTCGAGCGTTCCCCTGCTCACGCGGCCGTCCCTGATGATCCGGCCTGCTATGTCTATGACCGTGTCGACGGGTATGGCGAAGCTTATGCCCTGGGCGCTGCCGCTGGTCGAGTAGATGGCCGTGACGAGTCCGACCATGCGCCCCTTGGCGTCGAGAAGCGGTCCGCCGCTGTTGCCCGGGTTGATCTGTGCATCCGTCTGGATGAGCCCGGACAGCGAGATGCCTTCGCTTCCTGTCACCGTGCGCTCCAGCGCCGCCACGGTGCCCACGCTCTGGGACCAGGAGTAGCCATATGGAGAGCCGATTGCCATGACCTTCTGACCGACCACGAGCTCGTCGGCGGACATGAACGAAAGCGGGATCAGCGCCTCGTCGCAGTCCACCTTGATGACGGCGATGTCGGTTATCGGGTCACTTCCCACGAGAGAGGCCTCAAGCTCGTCCCCGTAGAGGAACTTGACCGTGAGCTTGCCGCCCGCGGACACCACATGCGTATTGGTCACGATATATCCATCGGAGGTTATCACGACGCCGCAGCCCATCGATGATGACAGTTCGCTGGATGCATAGATCTCGACGACGGATCCGGCACACTTCTCATAGACCTTAATGTTCTGCATCTCATCTGCCGAATAGCGCCAGCTCTGGCTGCCCTCCTCGAAGAGGAGCAGTCCCTCGTCGGAATAGAAGATGTCGTCGACCTCATAGCCTCCCAAAGCAAGCAGGGCACGCTCTCCACCCTCCATGCCGATGCGCTCGAGTTCGCGCCTGAGCTCGTCGCTCCGCTTCTCCTGGGATATCCTGATGGTCCATAATGAAAGCAGGACCAGGACCGCGACGACTACCACGGCGAGACATACTGCGAGGATGATTCGGGAAAGAGGTGGTCTGGACTCCATAATCCGTAAGCTAGCACTATGCCCGCCAAGGGTCAATTGAACTGGTGCAACGACCCGGTTCCGGAGATATAATCACATTCATGGACGACCACCACTGCACAGTCAACGAGAAGGCCTGGGACCTCGAGGTGGACAGGGGGAACCACTGGACGATACCGGTGGATGGGAAAAGCATCGCCGAAGCCCGCGAGGGACGGATCGCGATGACGCTCACGCCGAATCGTCCTGTTCCCTCATCCTGGTGCGACATGATAGGGCACGAAGTGCTTGCCCTTGCCTCCGGCGGAGGTCAGCAGGGTCCGTTGCTTGCGGCTTCCGGCAGGGACGTGACAGTTCTCGACCTCTCGTCCCGACAGCTTGAACAGGACGAGAGATGTGCAAGGGCCAACGGCCTGACGCTGAGGACGGTGAAGGCGGACATGGGGGACCTGTCGGCCTTCGAGGACGAATCGTTCGACACGGTGGTCAATCCCGTATCGCTGAATTTCCATCCGGACATAGACAAGGTGTACAGGCAGGTCCACCGCGTCCTGCGCCCGGGCGGGGTGTTCATGTTCGCCATAGCCAATCCGGTCATGTACATGTTCGACGTCAAGGCGCTGGAGAGAGGCAGGATGAGAATCCGCTACACCCTTCCCTTCTCAAGCGAGAAGTCGCTCTCGCAGAGGCAGAGACGCCATCTTGTCGACAGCGGGGACACATTCGAATACAGCCACAGTCTCGAATCGATCATAGGAGGCGTCTGCAGGACGGGCTTCGTCATCCGCGACTTCTACAGCGACACAAGCGACTTCGAGCCCGTCGACAGCTTCGTGAACGACTGCTACTTCGCCATGCTATGCATCAAGACGGATGATTTCGCCGGATGAAGTGAGAACGAGCATCCCGACCCCCATTCTCCTGCACAGGTCCTCGGCGCCGCGGCTGCCAAGCACGAAGCATGCGGTGGACAGGGCGTCTGCCAGGGCGCCGTCAGGGCTTATGATGGAGACGCTCACGATATCGCTCTCGGCAGGCCATCCCGTAGCCGGATCGAGTATGTGGTGATAGTCGACTCCATCGACCTCGAAGTGTCTCTGATATGATCCCGAGGTGACCACCGCCGCATCGCTGCAACGCACCGTGGCGAAGTAGCCGCCGGTGGCGGCCTGCGGATTCTGTATGCCGACCACCCAGTCCTCTCCCGGGCTCCTGCTGCCCAGGCAGTACACGTTCCCACCCAGATTGACGATGGCGCGCTCTACTCCGCAGGAGGCCAGATGATCGGCCGCCATCTGGCTGGCATGACCCTTTGCGATTGCACCGAGGTCGAGCTGAATGACCCCATCTGTCAGGAAGACGCTCATGTGCTCCTCGTCCAGGACGAGACAGTCGATGTCGACATGCTCCACCAGGGATGAAACCAGGGCGGCATCGGGAACCTCATGGACGGGACTGTCGAACGCCCATAGCGAGCTGATCGCACCGAGAAGGGGATTGAATGCCCCATCTGTCGCTTCCGACAGCGCCTTCGCCCTGGACACGATCTCGAACGTCTGTTCACTGACGCAGACAGGTGCAATGCCGGCATTGCGGTTGATCATTGCGATCTCGCTGTCCTCGTCGTAGCGGTCCAGCCTGTCATCAAGGTCTCTGATCAGGGCGAATGTCTGCTCGATGTACTTCTCGTCCGCCCTGTCGTATACGGTGATGGCGCACTGTGTGTCCATCATGAACTCGTGGCATGTGATCGGCTCCTGTGAACACGAGAGCAGACATGAGGTCAGCAGGACGATGAGCATGACTAGGACTGGATATCGCATCGAGCACAAGAATATGGCTTTTGGGCTCAGGGAGGCAACAGGCGGTTGCACAGAAGGTCCTTTGGCCCTACTCTTTGGATATGCTGAGCGCGAGCAGGCAGATGTATGCACGAGCCCTGCACATCGTCGTCATGGCGATGGCGCTGTTCACACTCGTCTCCGCGCTAGTCATGCATTCCCACATCATATCGCCTTCGATCTTCACCGACGGGGCATACAGGGCGCCTTCGTCCATGGACCTGTACATCAACGACGAACTGGTCGAGAGGGACACGGCCCTGCCGCAGACGATCGTGGTGGAGGATGGAGATGTGATAAGGCTTTCCGGCATCGTGGAGGACTTCGACACCAGGCATCTTTCTTTCATGCTCGTCACCGATGCCAGCATATACAGGGTGTACGCCAATGGTGTCCAGGTGGCCAGCGATGACACCCATGGCCACGTTTCCGGATTCTTCCGGATGCATCACGGCTCTCCGCAGATGCACATAGGGTTCTTCCCTGACGGCATGGACGTCTCACGCATCGACATCGAGTTCGAATGCGGATCCGTTCCCGACGGTCGCCATTTCAACATAGACTCGCTGGTCCTCGGCTCATCATGGGACCTCATCTCGATTTATCGAAACACGCTGAGGCTGTCCGCCTGCCTGCTTGTCATGCACTTCACGATCCTCGTCGTCCTGGTCATCATCATGATCACGATGCGCCGTCCTCTGACATCAAGACTGATGCTGGTCATCCTGCTGGAGATCCTGATGATAGTACAGAGCGTGGTGAACATGGGCGTACGCGACCTGCTGTATTCGAACGAATACATGTGGCAGGTTCTGGACCAGGTCTCGAGCGTTCCATACCCGCTGATCTTCCTGGCGCTGCTGTACTGGATAGACAGGATGTCGTTCCTGTCCTCGCCGCGCCACTGGCTGATAGCCCTGATCCCCGTCACGCTGCTCGCGCTGTCCGGGCTTGCCGCTCCATTCAGCCTGCGGGTGTCGCATATGCTGTTCCATATGACGAAGGGCAGCTGCCTGGCGGTATGCATCGCATACACGATCACACTTGCACTCAGACGGATGAAGGGCGACAACCATCTGCTGTCGTTCGCGCTCATGATGGATACGGCGATGATGCTGGAGATCGTCAACGTGCCCAGCTTCGATACGTTCAATCTGCTTCACAGCGTCAGCAACATCCTCAGACTGGCGGCCGTGATCACATACATCACGTTCACCATCTCCAGGTACCTGACCAACGAGAGGATCGTCATCGGGCAGATCGAGCTGGACGACATGCTGTACAGGGACAGTCTGACGGGATGCCTGAACAGACGCAATCTCGAGCAGCTGAGGTCTGAGGAGGAATCGATCGCCGGAGTGCGGTTCTACATGCTCTACTACGATCTGGACGAGCTCAAGCTCATCAACGACAGCTTCGGCCACGGCGAAGGTGACAGGATCTTCATGCACCTGGGCGAGACGATAAGATCGTTCTTCGGCAAGGGCCGCTCCACGTTCCGCTGCGGCGGCGACGAGTTCCTGACGCTGGTGCCTGCAGACGAAGGCATCATCGACATCGGGGCCATGGCGGAGGCCTTCTGTGCCGCATTCTCCAAGGACGCCCCATACTCGGCCACATTGTCCATAGGCTGGGCGCTGTACGAAGGAGGCGGCCAGGAGGAGTTCGACCTCCGTCTCGAGCAGGCTGACAGGATGATGTACACCCAGAAGAAGGCCCACCACGAAAGGCACAGGAGCGAAGTCAGATGAGAAAAGGACGCGGCTTCATCATCTTCGCCTCCATCGTGATCGCGCTCGCCCTGCTCTTCTCGCTAGACGTGCTGCTGGACTCGCTGCGCTTCTCGCAGGTGTTCAGCCATATCTATCATGATCCGATCCACGTCGTGGGCGGCATGGACGTATATGTGAACGGCACCCTGTACAAGGAGAACCTTGCCCCTGGACAGTGGCGATACGACGGGCCATACGACTTCAGCGACACGGTCATCTTCACCGTGGACCTGGCCACGTTCCCCTACTGCACGGATCCGACGCTGTGCTTCCGCTCACGATCGTCCGAGGTCCACGTCTACCAGGGCAGCCGGCTCATCTACTCCCTGGAGAGCACAGGCGGCCAGAATCCCGCCGCATACAACGGTGGGCGATACAATCTGGTCGAGCTCGATCCGCAGGCGATGGACGAAGATCTGACACTGGTGTTCGAGACGTCATACATCACCTCCGCACCACTGTTCGATCCGGTCTTCTTCGCAAACAGGACGACTCTTGTGACGGGCATCGTGGCACGCAACATGCCATCGCTGCTGATCGGCATGTCGATGGTCTCGACAGCGCTTCTGATCGCATTCCTGAGCCTCACACTGTCGAACAGACGCATCAGGTCCAACCTGATGTCGGCGGTGTTCCTGATCGCGCTCACAGGCATCTGGATCCTGATGCAGAACTGGAGCCGCCAGCTGTTCATCTCCAACGTCTCCATCGCCCAGGACGTTTCTTATCTCATGATGGCGCTGCTGCCGGGCTCGATGCTTCAATACATCATGAAGAACTACGACATGGACATGCAGTACATGAGACGCATCTTCGTGCCTCTGGCGGACCTGTTCCTGGTGCTGTACGTACTCATGTACGTTCCGTTCCTCTTCATGGGTGTTCCGCTGGACGGAATGCTGTCCGTCATCAGCATAGGTCTGCTGCTGTACTTCATCGCCCTTCTGGTCTTCTGCCTCCTGCAGTACCTCAGAAGCGGCTTCTCCGGAGGCGTCCCGCTGATGGCGGGCATTGCAGCCTACATGTGCGCCATAGCCCTGGAGCAGACCCTGCTCTCGCTCGAAAGCCCGCTCAGACTCCAGCTGGCGATCTACCTTCCCTACTACATAGCCCTCTTCATCTTCCTCTTCCGTGCAACAGGAGAGGCAATGAGGAACTCCCATTCCAGCGGCGAGAAGAGACGCATCATGGAGATGTCGTTCACGGATCCGCTCACAGGCCTTCTCAACCGCAACGCCCTCGACAACCGCCTGGAACGCATATCCAGGGAGAGGAGGGACAACATCTACATCTTCATGATAGATGTGGACGGGATGAAGTCATACAACGACGACTTCGGCCACAAGGCCGGTGACGATCTGCTCATCGCGATGGCCGAGAGCATCAGGGAGGCCACGGTGGCGCTGAACCGCTATATCTTCCGATATGGCGGCGACGAATTCCTGCTGATGGTCGAGGAGGCCGGAGCGCTTGACACGGATGCGGTCGTCCAGCGCATCAGGGAGAACTTCAGACGCCTGATGGACAGGGCCAACGCGGACTTCTCGGTCGGCGTCGTCCGCTACGACATCAGCATGAGGAAGGACATCATGGCAAGGCTGAACGAAGCCGATGCCAGGATGTATTACGACAAGAGGGGCGAACACAGGAAAGGCATGTCCACCCCCCCCCGCAGGAAATAGACGCAGGAAGAGGACATGACTGGCCGGTCTCATGACATGCGGCTGCACAGCTGTCGGTAGATGTCCAGACGGTCGCCTTCTGCCGTCGATACGAGATCGCCATTATACCATCTGGTGACGGTTCCCCCCTTCAGCAGGAAGACCTCTGATGCCAGAGATGCGATGTCC
Source organism: uncultured Spirochaetales bacterium (assembly GCA_949285785.1). Classification (GTDB taxonomy): domain Bacteria; phylum Spirochaetota; class Spirochaetia; order Sphaerochaetales; family Sphaerochaetaceae; genus Bullifex. Next base: position 297,064 of record CASEAG010000028.1, read on the forward strand.
TCTCCTTCGAAGAGGTCAAGGTCGCTCTCCTCAAGCACAATCGTGTCGGCACTTTCAAGGGCCTGGCGTATCTGGCGGACAAGCCTGGCGTTCTCCGGATGCTCATATGAAGAGGATGCGACATCGAGCACCAGTTGCGCCCTGGGGCTGTGGAACGTCGCCGCGTCGAGCAGGGAGCCGAAGAGCGGCTGATGGTACAGACCGCCGGCACACATCACGATGATGTCGACATCGCTGTTCTCGTCCAGAGACCTCAGCAGCTCCTGGCTTGATGCGCTGACCGCGCCGGTGAAGCTGGAGTAGCAGCTCGTCCTGCCCTGCCTGTCCTCCACGACGAGGTAGCTGGGCAGGTCGGTGGACACCAGGAACGGGTCGAACAGGAGCCTGTCATGGACAAGCGCCTCGAGCGTGATGCGCCCCGGTCCGTCGTTGCCCAGTCTTGCAAGTACGCCCACGCGGGGGTCTATCGAGCTCCTGACGGCGCGTGCCGTCTCATACAGGAAGCCTCCCGGTGCGATGGAGACGTCATGCCCGTCTATCACGAGATGCGATTCCAGTATTCCGGCGAAACAGATCATCATGCCCTCCCCGCTGTACAAGGACGCGTATTATGTAGGATTATTCCATTCATGTTGAAGATAAGGAAATGCCAGTGGATTTGCAAGCCGGAGAGGTTGAGCATCCTCTCATCCAGGTCGTTGACCTTCATGAGCCGGGGTGAGCACCAATTCGTGTGGACGACGGATGAGGACGAGAGGATCCGCTTCGCATATGAAGGCGATGTGAAATGCGGCATCGGGATCATCTTCAGCATCGACCAGGGGCTGAGTATCGTCAACGACCACGGCAAGGCATCCCTCGACTTCGACCTGCTGGGCATACGCACCCATGAGGAATGGACGGGCTGCGACGAAGACGGGTCGCTGACCGTCGAGAAGTCTGGTGACACGGTCCGCTTCCACTCGGCGGGCAGGCTGCTGTACTCCTTCACGTTCCCCCCGGTCAGGGAAAGCGTCTCCATCTCGTTCTTCTCTTCAGGCGAGGGCCAGGTCACGTTCTCCTTTTCATGAAAGGCTCTTTGGTGCTAACATTCGGGAAAATCACCAAGCGCCCCTCTGGAAGGGCGGTAGGAGGACAACTGAAATGCCGGAAGTCGCTGAAAGACCTCTCAACTTCATCGAGAAGATCATCGAGGACGACCTGAAGAACGGAAGGGTTCCGAACAACGAGATCGTGACCCGCTTCCCCCCGGAGCCGAACGGCTACCTTCACATCGGACACATCAAGAGCATCTGCCTCAACTTCTCCCTCGCGGAGAAGTACCATGGACGTTGCCATCTGCGGCTGGACGACACGAATCCGGCCAAGGAGGAGAACGAGTACATAGACGCCATCAAGGACGACATCCGCTGGCTTGGATTCGACTGGGGCGAGCATGAATACTATGCATCCGACTATTATGACCAGCTCTACGAGATCGCGGTGCGCCTGATCAGGGAAGGTAAGGCCTATGTCGATTCCCTCTCGGCGGACGAGATGAAGGAATACAGGGGCACACTCACGGAACCCGGCCGCAACAGCCCCGACCGCGACAGGCCCATCGAGGAAAACCTGCGCCTCTTCGAGGAGATGAGGCAGGGGCTGCATCCCGAAGGGAGCTACACGCTGCGCGCGAAGATCGACATGGCCAGTCCGAACATGAACCTGAGGGACCCCGCGCTCTACAGGATCAAGTTCGCCCATCATCCGCGTACCGGCGACAAGTGGTGCATCTACCCGATGTACGACTTCACCCACCCCATCAGCGATGCCATAGAGGGCATCACCCACTCGATCTGCACTCTCGAGTTCGAGGACCATCGTCCGGCCTATGACTGGGCGACCGGCATCGACGGCATCGAGCACACCCCGCACCAGTACGAGTTCGCAAGGCTGAACATAACCTACTGCCTGATGAGCAAGCGCAAGCTGCTCTACCTCGTGAACAACGGCCTTGTCAGCGGCTGGGACGATCCCAGGATGCCGACCATCGCAGGCATCAGAAGGCGCGGCTATTCGCCCGAGTCCATGAAGGACTTCGTCTCACGCGTGGGAGTGGCGAAGGTCGAGGGCGTGGTGGACTTCTCTCTGATGGAGTTCTGCGTGAGGGAGGACCTCAACAGGAAGGCCAGGAGGCTGATGGCCGTGCTGGATCCGGTGGAGGTCGTCATCGACAACTATCCCGACGACCAGGTCGAGTACTTCGAGGCCGAGAACAACCCGGAGGACGCGGAGGCCGGCACTCACGAGGTGGCCTTCTCGAAGCACATCCTCATCGAGCGCGAGGACTTCATGGAGAACCCTGTCAAAGGCTACCACCGTCTGTACATAGGCAACGAGATCAGGCTTAAGTACGCCTACTACATCACCGCAACCGGCGTGGAGAAGGACGATGATGGCAACATCACGCTGATCCATGCCACATACGACCCGCTCTCGCGCGGCGGCCAGACTCCTGACGGACGCAAGGTGCGCGGCACCAGCCACTGGGTCTCGAAGGACCACTGCATCAAGGCGGAGGTCAGGCAGTACGACAAGCTGTTCAAGAGCGAGAACCCCGGGCAGGAGACGGGCAACTACCTGGACGATCTGAATCCGCAGTCTCTGGTGGTCATCCCATGCGCCTGCATCGAGGCGGAGGCGGCCAATGCCAAGGTCGGCGACTATCTGCAGTTCATCCGCAACGGCTACTACTGTGTCGACAGCAGGGACAGCAGGCCTGACAGGATGGTCTTCAACAGGACCGTGACGCTCAAGGACTCCTGGGCGAAGCAGAAGGCGAAGCTGGGCCTGTGACTTCAATGGAGTGGAGAGAGACCCTCTCCACTCCAGGCCCCCACCAGAGCGATGGAAGTCTTCTACGATACCCATATCCACCTCATGACGCTCGAGGAGCCGGACTTCGCGGCCTTCCTCGCCCCGCTGGTCACGTCGCCGGCCTCTTTCCTGTCCGGTTCGCTGACAAAGGACTACATATTCTCCGGCAGGCAGAGCATGGTGAACGACATCGGGAACACGCTCGTGACCTTCACGCAGGGCATCGTCGAGACGATGACGATGCTCGAGGACGATCTTGCCGGGAGATTCAGGCATCCGGACAACAGGGCATCCTACCCGTCTCTGCCATACCTCAGGGACGGACGGTTCCACTTCAGGGACAGAGTCTACGACAGGCTCGTCCTGTGCCCTCTGGTGATGGACTTCACCCATATTCCAGACGACGGTGCGAGGACGTACTACCCCGTATCGACCAACGACAAGCTGACGGCCTACCTCGGCAAGACGCTCGCGGCGATCGAGGAGTTCAGAAGGCTCCGCCCTGCCTCGCCCATCGTCTTCCGTCCATTCGCCGGAATCAACCCGCCGGCCCACACCCAGGAATTCCTGGAGCGGTATCTCGAGAGATGGCTGAACATCACGAGGCGCACCGATGATGCCTCGCACCCGTTCTTCGGAGTCAAGCTGTATCCGCCGCTAGGCTGCGATCCATGGCCGTCGGATGCTGCGGAACTGAAGAAGATGCGCACGCTCTATTCCTTCTGCTCCCGATACCGAATCCCGATCGTCACGCACTGCGACGACCAGGGCTTCAGAGGCATGGACGTACGCAGGGCCTGGAGGTTCACCGATCCCGCAAGCTGGAGAAGCGTCCTGGAGAACTACCCCGACCTGGTCATCGACTTCGCCCATGTCGGACGACAGTATGGCCTGCTGAACGGAGGAGGCAACATCGTGGATGGCATCGCGGCCCGCCTCAAGGGACAGCCGACGGACGAATGGTTCTATTCGTTGATGGGCCTTATCCAGGATTTCGACAACGTATACAGCGACATATCGTTCACGGGCGCCTACAAGGACTTCTACATCACGCTGGGCAACTACATGAAGCGCCTTGACGAATCAAGCCGCAACCGTCTTCAGGACAGGCTCATGTTCGGAAGCGACTTCTCGATAAACCTGCTGAGGGTGGAGTCGTATTCGGCCTGGTGGAACATCGTCGAGACCAGTCCCCTTCCAGACGACCTCGTGCACAGGATGACAAGCGTCAATCCCGCCCGCTTCCTCGCGCTGGCAGATGAGCCCCGGATCAAGGAGCCGGAGAGGAGAATGCGTCTGCCTCGCTTCAGATGAACCTGGAGCGGTACTCGCTCGGACTCGTCGCATACATTCTCCTGAAGGCGGTGGAGAAATGGCTCATCGATTCGAATCCCGTCTTCTCGCACACCTGCCAGATGCTCTCCACATCCCCTTCGAGAAGCCGTCTGGCCTCCTCCAGCCGCATCGTGAGGAAATGACGCATGGGCGATGTCGACAGCTGTCTGGAAAAGAGCCGCGAGGCCTCCCTGGGCGACACGAAGCCGGAGCGGGCGATCATGTCGACGCTGAGATGCCGGTCGAGATTGGCCTTCATGTATTCCAGCATCCTCTCCAGACGTGGATCCAGCTGCAGCGCACCGCTTTTGAGAATATCCTCCTTCTCGTAGACTATCATCGAAAATACGTCATACAGCCGCGACAGGAATCTCAGCTCATTGCCGAAGCGTACCTCCTCGAGCGCCTCCACGGCCTGTGCCAGACAGGCAGACGAAGGATGCGACAGTACGATGAACTCGATACGGCTGGATAGCAGAGGCTTGACATATCTGTCCGCGATCATGGACGAATCGAACAGCGATGGAGAGAACTCCATCAGGACGATGACCGAGTCGCGATTCGTACGTACATGCCGTCTGCAGGATGCGTTCACGAACAGCGACGAGAAAGTCGGCAGGGGCACGTCCATCTGGCAGAACGGCATGGTCACATCCCCCTGCTCCACCAGAATGAGGGAAGGACGGGCGGCCACGCCGAGATCGGCCCGCTCGCCTTCGGCTAGAGAACATCTCATGATCGAGACCGGGAACGTCGCCTGGTCGAATACAGCCTTCATTTCCACGTCATACGAGCTTGCCGCATCGGCCGGACATAGTCAACGGTGCACCTTGGCCGGAACAGACAAGCGCAGTGCATTTTCCCGATAGCGCTCCGCATGCCGCCTGTGCTACTCTTGCTGCCGTATGGCAACAATACTGCTCCTGGTAATATACATCGCGTTCATATCGCTCGGCCTCCCGGACTCGGTGCTCGGCACCGCCTGGCCGATGATGCACATCGACCTTGGTGTTCCGGTATCCCTGGCGGGTCTGGTGAACATCTTCATCTCGCTGTGCACCGTCATCGCCTCGATGACGAGCCAGCGTCTGATCGCACGCTTCGGGACCTTCAGGGTGACGCTCTTCTCGATCGCGCTCACCTGTGGAGGCCTGTATCTCATCTCCGTCAGTTCCAGCCTGGTGGCCCTGATGCTCTTCTGCATCCCGCTCGGTCTTGGCGGCGGAGCGATCGACACGGCGCTGAACAACTACGTGGCCAACAACTACAGCGCCATGCAGATGAACTTCCTGCACGCATTCTGGGGCATCGGGACGATGGTCGCCCCGTCCATGCTGTCGGTGTTCTTCGACACGGGCCGCACCTGGCGTGACGGCTACCTTGTGCTCGCCATGATCCAGAGCGTCATATTCGTGATCGTCCTGTTATCCAGAAGGCTGTGGAAGGTGCACGAGGAAAGCGGTAGCAGGAAGGGACGGCTGCTTGCCCAGGACAGGAAGGTCCACTCCAACGGGGAACTGTTGAGAATCCCCGGAGCCCTTCCCTCATGTCTTGCGTTCACGTTCTACTGTTTCGAAAGCGTCACGATACTCTGGCTGGCCAGCTATCTGGTATATGGAAAGCTCTTCGATGCCGCCACAGCCGCCGCCGTGAGCTCGATGACATACCTCGGAATAACCTCCGGGCGCATCGCGACGGCGTTCATCGCCGACAGGATACCGGCAAAGCGCATGATACAGACAAGCCAGCTGATGATCGCGCTTGCCATCATCGCAATGATTCCGACACGCAGCATCCCGCTGCTATACGTGATCGTCTTCGTGCTGGGCTTCAGCTTCGGACCGATCTATCCGACGATGGTCCATCAGACGGTATCGTATTTCCACCCGTCCTGCAGCGTGGGGATAATAGGACTGCAGATGAGCTTCGCCTACATCGGCAACATGACGATCGTCCCGCTGTACGGCGTGGTGGCGGACCTTGTCGGTAGCCAGGCCATCTTCCCGTTCTATATGCTTGTCCTGCTTGCGCTGCAGACCCTATCGACGACATTGAAAAACCATGGATGCGGCAAGTGAGGGCGATGTGATAGCATGTGCATCATGACAGCTGCGATAATCATTGCCATCATCGTCATTGCGCTCCTCATCGCAATCTGCGAGTTCTTCCTCCGCTTCGCCCTGTCCACGAAGGTGCACAACATGGCGGTGCCTGCCGATTCCGTCTTCCTCGGCGAGGAGAACAGGAGGGAGACTACCCTCTCCCGGGCTTTCCTTGAAGAGGAATGCAGCCAGGTGACGATCACCAGCCGCGACGGCCTTGCACTTCACGGATATCTCCACGAGAAGCCGGGATGCGACAGGTATGTGATCACCGTCCACGGATACAAGGGAAGCGCTCTGGACAACGGAATCCTGTACAGATACCTGGCAAAGATGGGGATGAACGTCCTGGCGATCGATGTCAGGGGTCATGGCCACAGTGGAGGCCGGTACCTCAGCATGGGGCTGTGGGAGTCCGACGACCTGGCGCGCTGGGTGGACTTCATAAAAGGGCGCAACGACAAGGCCGCAATCGCACTCCACGGCGTATCCATGGGAGGAGCGACGGTCATGATGCTCTCGTCCCGCAATCCGGATGGAGTGAAGGCGATCGTCGAGGACTGTGGCTATTCGTCGACCTACGACGAGTTCGCATGCCAGATGAAGGCCATGTTCCACCTTCCGGCGCATCCGCTGCTCGACCTCATAAGCCTGTGGTGCCGCATCCGTCTGGGCTTCTCGTTCAGAGACGTCACGCCGAAGAAGGAGGTCGCGAAGACCCGTATCCCGATGATGTTCATACACGGGGATGCAGACACCTTCGTGCCTTTCCACATGGTCCACGAAAACGTTGACGCCCACCGGAAAGAGCACGAGCTCTGGGTCACGGCGGGCGTCGCTCATGGAGCAAGCATGATCGCATGCATGGACGAATACAGGTCGAGGGTCCTTCGATTCATCGAAAGGCACCTCGAGGAATGATCACTCCTGTTCGTCGTCCTCCCTGCTCCTGCTGCTTCTTATGCTGTCATAGCCATAGGGTCTGATGGACTTCCTGGCACGGCGTGCCTTGTCATATGAATGGCTCTGGGCACGACTCCTGCCCTCCCTGTCCTGATACGGCCTTCTCTCCCCGCGGTCTGCACCGTCACGATACGATGAACGGCGGTCGTCACGGGACCATGAGGTTCTGCCATCCCCGTCACCATAAGGTCTTCTGCCTTCGTCGCGTCCTCTCCTGGCATCCCTGTCGCCGGACCACTCGCGTCTGTCACCCCTGTATGAGGCCCTTCCCTCATCGCGTCTGTCGTCACGATCGCGCCATGAAGGACGTCTGTCGTCCCTGTATGAAGGACGGCCTTCATCACGGCCTCTCCTGTCGTCGCTCCTGTAGGAGGAACGCCTGTCGCTCTGGCCATAGGGCCTTCTGCCTTCGTCGCGCCCTCTCCTGGTATCCCTGTCACCGGACCAGTCCCGTCTTTCACCCCTGTAGGAGGACCTTCCCTCGTCACGTCTGCCGTCGTGATCACGTCTGGGGGCACGTCTGTCATCCCTGTAGGAAGGACGGCCTTCATCACGGCCTCTCCTGTCATCGCGGCGAGAGGGTCTGTCGCCTCTGGCCTGTGTCTCCTCGCTGTCGATGGACGAGACGAGATGCTCGAAATCCTGATCGCCTACTGTCTTCACCTTGGACCTGCCTGTTCTGTATTCCCTTGAATGATCCTCTCTCCACTCGAAGAGGTCGAGCTTCTCCATGAGCCAGGTGCGGCTCATGCCACCCCGGGACCTGGAAAACCCCACAGGAGCCATCTGCTCCGTGATCTCCGTTATTCTGAAAGAGCGCTTCAGGGTGGATTTGTCAAGCGCGAAAGTACTTGAATTGCATGAAAAAATCAAGATGCCGTGCTCGCTCATGATGCGGCTTATCATCGATATCCACTCGAGATGGTCCTTCTTCACATCGAAGGGGCGCTCCATCCTGTGCGAGTTCGAGAAGCTGGGCGGATCGAAGATCACGAGGTCGTATCGGGCCTTGCCGGCGATCGCCTTCCTCATGAACTGGAGCGCATCACAGGCTATCACCGGATAGTGCGTCCTGTCGATGAAGCCGTTAGCCTCCAGATTGCGCTCGGCGATGGCGCAGTAGGTGTTCGACATGTCGACGCTGGTCACGGACTCGGCCTTGCCTGCGGCCGCATACACGGAGAAGCTGCCGGTGTATGAGAACAGATTGAGCACCTTCAGCCCCTCGCTGATGCTCCTGACGTATTCCCTGGTGATCGCATGGTCCAGGAACAGTCCTGTGTCTATATGGCTGGTCAGGTCGACCAGGAATCCGAGCCCATGCTCCTTCACGGTGAGCTCGACCTTCTCCTCGCTCATCAGGGTGTGCTGCTCCAGCCCCTCCCTCTTGCGTCTGAGCTGATAGACGATGCGCTCGCGCTCTACATAGGCCATCCTGTTGACCAGATCGATGACCTCGTCCCGGGTGGTATCGTCCAGACCGGATGGAGCATAGTCGACTATCTTGGCATGACGACCGTACAGGTCGACCGTGACCGGAACGCCCTCGAGGTTCCTGTCGTATATCCTGACGGCCTCGCTGTCGGTGCTGCGCATCCAGCGCCGGCCTTCCAGGGCACCCCTCTTGAGGAGTTTCGAGAAATCCTTTCTTTCATATTCAAGCATGGTCTGCTAATATTAGAGGAAATCGCGGTTTTAGGATAGAAGCATTGGAAAGCAGGGAAGCAAGACAGTTCATAGACCAGCTGGAGGCCCAGCTGGGGGCGCATATCGGATGGCGCACCTTCGCGACATGGTTCGCCTCCAACGACGGCACCATACGTGAATACGGCGTGTTCCTCGGCATCCTGGATGACGGTACGCTGTACCTCGAGGACTTCGACCGCAAGCCTCAGATCCTCGGCTTCACCATAAGGCCCAGGAACCCTGTGGAATACGTCAAGTACAGTCTGAGGATTCCGCTTGGGCACATAAGGTCCGTCACCAGGGTCCGCAAGAGCCATGCGGTCGACACATGCACCACCGCCTCGCGCGTCCCGCTCTGCCAGGCCGGTCGACTGGCAGAGGCCCTCCTTCCCGTCGTGACGCAGGTGGAGCTGGAGGACGGATCGTGCATCTATCTGGAGCTGATCTCGCACAAGGAGTTCGTGAACGCGCTGACCAGGGCGAAAGGAGAATAGAAGATGGGAGCATTCAAGGCTTATGACATCAGAGGGGTCTACGGCGAGGATTTCGACAAGGACACCGTGTACAGGATAGGGTATTTCCTTCCAAGGCTGCTGAAGACGGACAGGGTGCTTGTCGGACGCGACGTGAGACTGTCCAGTCCCGAGATCCACGAGTACCTGCTCAAGGGCATCACCGACAGCGGAGCGGATGTCTGGGACCTGGGGCTGTGCACCACGCCGATGGTCTATTTCGCCACACGCTTCTACAAGGCGGATGCGTCGGTACAGATAACCGCAAGCCACAATCCGCCACAGTACAACGGTCTCAAGATCAGCCGCACCGACGCACTTCCCGTAGGCGGCGACTCTGGTCTTAAGGACCTGGAGCGGATGGTCGCCGAAGACGATATCGTCGTGGCGGAGACCAGGGGATCGGTCCTGGACCGTTGCGGCTTCAGGGAGGACTACATCGCATTCCAGCGATCGTTCGTGCCCGACCTGTCCGACGTGAAGATCACGATCGACACATCGAACGGCATGGCGAACGTGGTGATCAAGGACATCCTGCGGGACCAGCCCTCCATCAGATACATCAACGACGTGCTCGACGGCTCGTTCCCTGCCCATGAGCCCAATCCGCTGGAGGTGTCCAACTGCGCCCAGATCATCCAGGCGGTCAGGGACGACGGAAGCGACGTGGGAGTGATCTACGACGGCGATGCGGACCGCGTCATGTTCATCGACGAGCGCGGCCGCTTCATCCAGCCCGACTACATCACCGCGCTCATCGGCTACTACTACTGGAAAAAGGGGGAGGTCGGAGCCGCCCTGCAGGACATAAGGACCAGCAGATCCACCACACAGTACCTCGAGAAGCTCGGCTTCAGCGTGACCACGTGGAAGGTTGGCCATGCATTCGCCAAGCTCAAGATAAGGGAGATCCACGGCATCTTCGGAGGAGAGCTGGCCGGACATTACTATTTCCGCGACTTCGGGAACTGCGACTCGGGTGTGCTGGCTTCGCTCATCGTCCTGTCGGTCGTCGCCGACCTGAAGAAGGAGGGCCGCACTCTTGGCTCCTTCATCGACGGGATCGTCACCTACGCCAACAGCGGCGAGGTCAACTTCCGGCTGGAGAATAAGGACGGAGCGATAGATGCCCTGTGTAGCCGATTCATAGACCACGACAGTCCGGATAAGGTCCTCGACTTCGACGGCAGGCGCATAGAGTTCCCCACCTGGTGGTTCAATGTGAGGAAAAGCAACACGGAGCCCTATCTCAGGATAGTATGCGAGGCCTCCGATGGTGTAGAATTGAAGAGGCGGCTTGACGAGATAAGCTCGATCATCCACAAGTTCAACTGAAGGAGAAAGATATATGAGAGTACTTCTTTTCGGCGGTGCCGGCTACATCGGCACACATGTCGCGATGGCCTTCCTCGACAGGGGCGACAAGGTCGGAATCTTCGACAACCTGTCTTCCGGACTCAGGAGCAACGTATCCCCTGATGCGGAGTTCTACGAAGGGGACATCCTCGACAGGGAGCGTGTACGCGAGGTGCTCTCGAAGGGCTGGGACTGCGCGGTGTTCCTCGCCGCATTCAAGGCCGCAGGCGAGAGCATGATCAAGCCTGAGAAATACAGCGAGAACAACATAACCGGCGCCCTGATCGTCATCACGGAATGCGTCGCTGCAGGATGCATGAACTTCATCCTCTCCTCCTCGGCGGCCACCTTCGGCGAGCCGCAGTACCTGCCGATCGACGAGAAGCACCCGACCAATCCGGAGAACTACTACGGCTACACGAAGCTTTGCATCGAGGAGAACCTCAAGTGGTACTCCAAGCTGAAGAACCTGCGCTTCGCGGCACTGCGCTACTTCAATGCAGCAGGATACGATGTCGAGGGAAGGATGCTCGGCCTCGAGAGGAATCCCGCGAACCTCATTCCAGTCGTCATGGAGGCCGCATGCGGCATCAGACCGAACGTGCTCGTCTTCGGCGACGACTACGACACGATCGACGGAACCGGCGTCAGGGACTACGTCCATGTAACGGACCTTGCAGATGCCCATGTCAAGGCGGCGGACTACATCTCCAGCCAGAACAAGGACCTCATCGTCGGTCTCGGCTCCGAGACGGGGCTTTCCGTCATGCAGATCATCGAGGCCTCCAGAAGAATCACAGGCAAGCCGATCCCCTCGCAGATCGTGGCACGCCGCCCCGGCGACCCGGCCAAGCTCGTCGCAAGCAGCAAAATGGCGCATGAGGTCCTCGGATGGAAGGCACGCTATTCGGATCTCGACACGATCATCTCCTCGACATGGAACGTCTACAAGGCCAACATGAAGGCACAGGGGAAGGAAGTCTGAAGAGCAGGAACATGGGCCTCGGCTCACGATCACGATAATGATGGCAGGTCTCCGCAAGGGGACCTGTCCCGTCTTCTCACTCCTGCCAGAGGAATCTCTTCATATCCACAAGGCCATTGTCCAGAAAGCCGACGCCCTCCTCTTCCAGCAGCCTTCTCTGCCCACTCCAGCCGGGAGCGCAACGCCCGGCGTGGTTCACCACCCGGTGGCAGGGGTGGTCGCCATACAACTGCGAGAAGGAGAGGATTCGTCCTACGAGACGTGCCGATGATGGCATCCCCGCCAATCGTGCTATCTGGCCGTATGTAGCGACTTTGCCGAAAGGGATCTCGTCGACGATCGACAGCACCTCCCAGGCCTTCCTGTCGTCAATCATTCGTCATCCTTCGGGAGGATCAGGTTGAGTGCAACCGCGACGAGCGTCGCGACGACGACAGGGGATGATGCGAAGACCATCGTCACCCACTGGGGGAACTGCGCAAGCGACTCGCTTACAAGGCTGACGCCCATTCCGAGAGCCGCCGACAGCCCGACTATCGAGGTGTTGCGGTAGCCCATGTGTTCACGGGAGACGAGCTTCATGCCTGTCATCGCGATCGATGCGAACACCGACACCGTCGCTCCGCCGAGCACGCACTGCGGAATCGTGGTCAGAAGCGCCGAGAACTTCGGGACCAGGCCGGCGGCCAAGAGCATCAGGGCCGTGAGGCCCAGTACCCTGCGGTTGACGACCTTCGTCGCAGAGACGATTCCGACGTTCTGCGAATACGTGGCGTTCGGCAATCCGCCCAGAAGCGATGAGAAGAGGTTGGATACTCCGAATCCTATTATTCCTCCCCTGAGCTCGTCGCTCGTCGGCTCCCTGTCCATTCCTCCAATGGTCGTGGCGCTCATGTCCCCTATCGCCTGGATGGCGTTTATCGCGAAGAGAATCGAGATCGCCAGGATCGACGAGAACTCGAAGCGGATGCCGAATGGTGCCGGCCTGACGATGGAGAACATGCCAGCCTCCCCTACCGCGGACAGGTCTATCATGCCGAACGGGATGGAGAAGACGTACCCGGCGGCGATGCCGAGCAGAATCGAGGCCAGTTTCACCAGCCCCTTCGCAAAGTGGTTCAGACTCGTCACGCAGACCAAGGTGAAGATGGCCACAAGCCAGTTCTGCCAGCTTCCGAAGTCGGGATTCCCGCTTCCTCCAGCCATGTAGGTTATCGCGGTTGGATACAGCGACAGTCCGATCGTGAAGACGACGGTGCCCGTGATCAGAGGCGGGAACAGATGCTGGATGCGCTTTGCGAATACGCCGATGACGATGGCGACCAGGGAACCGACAAGCTGTGCTCCGAATATCTCGGCGATGGAGAATGTCGTTGCTATGCTCTGCATCGTCGCCAGATAGGCGAAGCTGACGCCCATGATCACCGGCAGTCTGGCCCCGCACAGCCTCGTGACGCCGAACAGCTGCAGCAGCGTCGAGAGCGCGGCGCATACGAGAGACGACTGGATCAGGAGAATCCGCTGGGCGTTGTCCAGTCCGGCGACCGACGAGATGATTATAGCCGGTGTGACGCAGCCCACGATCATCGCGACCAGGTGCTGCATGGCAAGCGGAAGCGAACAGGCCAGAGGGGGAAGCCTCCCGTCCATGTCGAATAGAAGTCTCTTGTCGTCCATACGCATGATTGTATCATGGGAAAACCGGGCTGTCAGACCAATCATGATGCAGAATCATCAAAAACGGACCATCATACTGAAGAATCCCACAATCCACAACGCCCGCATGCGGGAAATATTGCAATGCGGCTGGCAGACATATATCATGGGGTCAGGAGTCGAGAACATGTCCAACTACAGCAAAGCCGATTTTTCGTGGATACTCCGCAACCCAAGCCATGAGACCTGGGAGGCGGACAACCTGTTCAACGTGGAGACGGCCCGCAGGGCACGCCATTTCCACCGTCAGCTTCCATCCTTCAGGCAGACACCGCTTGTGAGCCTGGGTCATCTGGCCCAGATGATGGGTGTGGAGGGAATATACGTCAAGGACGAGTCACAGCGCCTCGAGCTTAACAGCTTCAAGGTCATGGGCGGCTCGTTCGCCATCTTCCGCTTCCTGCAGAAGAAGCTCGGCCTTCCCGACGAGAAGATGACATACAAGTTCCTCATCAGCAAGGAATGCCACGACATGACGGGCACCCTCACCTTCGCCAGCGCGACCGACGGCAACCACGGCAAGGGGATCGCATGGGCCAGCAGGATGCTTGGCCACAAGTGCAACATCTACGTCCACAGGGACACCAGCCAGGCCAGGATCGACGCGATCAGGATGTTCGGGGCCAACGTGACCGTCGTGGACGGCAACTACGACGATGCGGTGCGCCAGGTCGCGATCGACGCCCGCGACAACGGCTGGGAGATAATCTCCGACACGTCATGGCCGGGCTACACCGAAGTGCCGACCTGGATCATGCAGGGCTACACGACGATGCTGCTCGAGGCGCAGGAGCAGTTCGCAGGCATGGGCATCGAACGCCCCACCCACATCTTCGTTCAGGCGGGAGTTGGAGCGCTGGCCGCATCCGTAATCGGCTTCTATGCTTCGCTTTTCAAGGAGAATCTTCCCAAGTTCATAGTCGTCGAGCCTGAGAACGCCGCCTGCCTCTTCCTCAGCGCAAAGGTCGCCGACGGAAAGCCTCATGTCGTCACTGGTGACCTGGACACCATCATGGCCGGTCTTGCCTGCGGCGAGCCGTCAGAGATCGCATGGAACGTGCTCTGGCCTCTGGTTGACGCCTTCCTGTCCGTTCCCGACTACGTTGCAGCCCGTGGCATGAGGATACTCGCCACTCCGCTCAAGGACGACCCGTTCGTAATCAGCGGGGAATCGGGTGCCGTGCCCCTTGGCGCATTCTACTCCATGATGTGCGAAAAGGATGTGACCAAGGAGCTCATCGACCATCTCGGAATCGATTCCAACAGCAGACTGCTGTTCATCAACACCGAGGGCAATACGGATCCCACCCACTTCCGCCAGATCATCTGGGACGGTTGCGATCCCGTGCCGAAGGAATACTGGACTACAAGATAGGATTCTGACAGAGGTGCATCGAGTGGTGCTCCGGCGTGTCTTCGATTCGCGAAGGCATGCTGGAGCATCATCCTTTTCCGGACATCTCCATCTATCATACACCCATCAAAGCAGCATCATGTGCCCGAACGACAGGATCTTCGGATTGTCGAGAGGATATGAGCGGATCGAGACACCCATGATTTCAGGAAGCGACGAGGCGTCTATGAACTCCAGACAATCGCCTTCTACGGCGAGGACGATTCCGATATGGGACGGATCTCCGTTCGTACCATCGCCCATGAACACGAGATCCCCGGCAGCAGGAGCTGAACATGGACTCGACCAGCGGGTGTAGATCTCCATTACCGTCGAGTCTTCGAATGGCAGAGACCTGTCGACAAGCGCCTCCTTGTAGACGTTGATCACAAAACCGCTGCAGTCGACCGTCGCGCCATCCTCCCACCAGAAGCTCTGCCCACCCCATTCATATGGAACCCCGATGTATTTCTCTGCAACCTGGACGATCCGCTGACGTTCGGCGTCGGTCAGTTCCCCGGCCTGCCGCATGGAGGTCGAGCAGGAGAAGCAAAGACAGCTGAATATCAGGATAAGAAAGACTGACTTCCTCATGGCCTGATTATGGCTTCACGCCAAAGAGACGGTCAATTGCGCATGGAGAGCATTCACACATCTTCTCGATCGGCCATGTGTAAAAAAAGACACATATTTCAGAAAACCCTTTGTGCCATCTCCGTAAAGGTTCTAGAATGGAGGTGTTGGGCCTGTGCCTGCTCAGATCTTTCTCAGAGGTTAAGAAGATGGACATAAGGTTGGAAGGACTGACGAAGACCTTCACTGGAAAGGACAAGGTCGAGACCATAGCGGTCAATGATCTCACGGTCACCATTCCGGGTGGTCATCTCGTCGGTCTCCTGGGACCTTCCGGTTGCGGAAAGAGCACCACGCTGTTCATGCTCGCTGGTCTGCATGAGCCCACGAGAGGGCGCATCTGGTTCGGCGACGAGGACGTGACGGACCTCCCGCCGGAGAAGAGGGGCATCGGTCTGGTGTTCCAGAACTACGCCCTCTACCCTCACATGACGGTATACGACAACATCGCCTTCCCGCTCCGCAACAGCAAGAGTTTCCGCGAGAAGCACAAGGATGGAAAGGAACGGCATGAGGCCATAGACCAGATTGTCCAGCAGACCGCGAAGATCGTTGCGATCGAGGAGCTGCTTGCCCGCAAGCCGAGCCAGCTTTCCGGCGGCCAGCAGCAGCGGGTCGCCATCGCCAGGGCGATCGCGAAGCAGCCCAGGGTCCTGCTTCTGGACGAGCCGCTGTCGAACCTCGACGCAAGGCTGAGGATCCAGACAAGGGAGGAGATAAGGCGCATCCAGCAGGCCACCGGCATCACGACCGTGTTCGTCACCCACGACCAGGAGGAGGCGATGAGCATCACCGACGAGATCATCGTCATGAAGGACGGCGTCGTGCAGCAGGTCGACCATCCGCAGGAGACGTACATACATCCGGCGAACGTCTTCGTCGCCCGCTTCCTCGGCAACCCGCCGATAAACATGATCGATGCAGCCATCAAGGACGGCCAGGTGATGATAAACGGCTGTCCGGCCATCGCGGCGGCTCTGCCGGATGGACAGTACAAGGTCGGCATCAGGCCGGAGAGCTTCATCCTCTCGGACGACGGTTTCACTGCCGACATACTCACCAAGGCGACGATAGGACGTGACTTCCAGGTGCGCTTCGACATGAACGGAAGATACAGCGAGGCGCTGATAGAGTCCGACAAGAGCATAGAGGAAGGAGACAAGGTGCACTTCCGTCTGCGTAGAAGCGGCGTCCACATATTCGACCTTGACGAGAAGAGGATCGCGCAATGGTAGGACAGAACCAGAGGAAGACGTTCCTGAAGGCGATGCTCTACCTGCTTCCGGCGCTCGTGATCATCGCGCTCTTCGTGGTCTGGCCCATGTTCCACACGCTGCGCATGAGCTTCTACGAGGACTTCAACATCTTCAACAAGACCGGCGAGGGCTTCGGCCTGTCCAGCTACATCTGGGTCCTCCAGGATCCGACATTCCACAAGGCTCTGCTGAACACGTTCATCTACGCCATAGTAACCGTGCCGGTTTCAATCATGATCGCCCTCGCGATAGCGATACTGCTGAACAGCGGGATAAGGGGATCCAAGTTCTTCCAGACGGCATACTTCCTGCCATATGTGACGAATGCGATAGCGATCGGCCTCGCCTTCCGTTTCATATTCCACAGCGAGTTCGGCGTCTTCAACAAGTTCCTGGCCGTCTTCGGAATCGATGCCATAAACTGGCTCACCGACCCCGACTGGGCGATGCCCACGCTGTGCATCTTCGGAGTATGGTCCGCACTGGCCTTCAAGATCGTCATATTCCTTGCAGGACTGCAGGGCATCGATCCGCAGCTATACCAGGCGGCAAGGATCGACGAGGCCGGCAAATGGAAGATGTTCACCAGCATCACGCTGCCGCAGCTGGGTCCAATACTGGCATACCAGTTCGTCATCGCCACGATAAACGCGTTCAAGGCATACAACGAGGTCGTGGGTCTGTTCGGCGATGACGGGCCGCTTCACAGTGCTATCACGATGGTCTACTACATGTACGACAAGTTCTACAACGCGAACAAGTACACGATCGCCGCGGCCAGCGGCGTGATCATGTTCCTGATCATCATGGTCTTCACGTTCATCCAGCTGAGGATGAGCAACCGCAGGGCGGACCAGTAGGAGGTGGCGGCATGAACGATTCCATGAAAATCGAGAACCGCTGGGCAAGGGCCTTCGTCATACTGCTGCTGACCCTTGGAGCCATCGCGATGCTCTTTCCGTTCTTCTGGATGATAAGCGGCTCGTTCAAGACGATCAGGGAGATAACCAGCCCCGACATCATCTGGTGGCCGGAGGAGATGCAGTGGGACAACTACACCACTGTCCTCACCATGAAGACCAACCCGTTCGGAATATACTTCAAGAACTCCATCATAGTGGCCGTCGCGAACACCGTCTTCACGCTGCTTACGACGATCCTA
The DNA here is from genome assembly GCA_949285785.1 of uncultured Spirochaetales bacterium. Classification (GTDB taxonomy): domain Bacteria; phylum Spirochaetota; class Spirochaetia; order Sphaerochaetales; family Sphaerochaetaceae; genus Bullifex. The sequence continues at coordinate 315,019 of CASEAG010000028.1, forward strand.
GGGGCATTCGCGTTCTCAAGACTGGAGTTCAAGGGACGCGACAAGCTCTTCAGCATCCTGCTTGCGACGATGATGGTCCCCAGCCAGATGTACATCGTGACGAACTTCATCACCATAACGAGGATGAACCTCTACGACTCGCTGTGGGCCCAGATACTCCCCTACACCGCCAGCGTCTTCTACATCTACCTTCTCAGGCAGTTCTTCAACCAGATCCCCGATCAGATATATCTGGCGGCGAAGGTCGACGGCTGCTCGGACTGGAAGTACCTGTGGAAGATGATGGTGCCCAACGCCAAGAGTTCGCTGGTCACCATAGGCCTGTTCAACTTCATCGCCAGCTGGAACGCCTACCTCTGGCCGCTGATGGTCACCGGCAGAATCGAGAAGCGCGTGCTGTCGATCGGATTGAAGTATTTCGCAAGCGATTCGGGAACCGACTACCATCTGATGATGGCGGGCGCCACCATCGTCGTGCTCCCGCTGATCGTGATATACCTCGTCTTCCAGAAGTACATCATACAGGGCATAGCCCGTGGTGGACTCAAGGGATAGAAAAAGACTGAAAGGAGAAGAGAGAATGAAAAGAATTCTTGTGTTCCTGATGGTTGCACTGATCTCGTTCAGCGCATTCGCATCCGGCGCCGCAGAGAGCGCTTCGTCTTCCGTGGCAGCCGACGAGATAACCGCAGACGATCTTCGCGCAGCGAACATCACGCTGGAGCTGTGGCATGCACAGACCAACGAGAACGGAATCGCGCTCGACATGGTCGTCGACCTCTTCAACGAGACGAACGAGTACGGCATCACGGTCAACGCCACCTGCCAGGGCGGCTACTCCGACTGCCACAACAAGATCGTCAGCGCCCTTGCCGCAGGCACGGCTCCGAACATCGGACAGGCCTATAACAACAACATGATGACCTACATGCCCAGCGGCAAGCTGATGGACCTCACAGACTATCTGCAGGACGACTTCGGCATCACGGCAGAGGAGCTTGCACAGGTCGTGCCCTCCTACCTGGAGGAGAACAGGACCTTCCCCGACGGCAAGACCTACGCCACCAGCCTTGGAAAGTCCACCGAGGTCATGTTCTACAACAAGACCTTCTTCGACGAGCACGGACTCGAGGTCCCCACGACCTATGAGGAGCTTGCCGAAGTGGCCAAGCAGATCAGTCAGATCACGGGCCGCCCGTCCGTCGGGTTCGACTCCATGGACAACCTGGGAATCTACGGACCGGTCAACTTCGGAGCAAGATACGCCGACGTCGACGGGAACCTCTACCTCTTCGACGAGGACAACATCGATGCCACGATGGAGTTCTACCGCTGGTGGCAGAAGGGCATCCAGGAAGGATACTTCCGCACTGCAGGCGAGGACCAGTACTGCTCCGGACCCTTCAGCAACGGCACGATCATAGCCTACATCGGATCGAGCGCCGGAACGGCATACATCCTTCCCGACGGATTCGAGTGCGCCGTCACCTACTCTCCTGTCGGAGTCAATCCTGCGGTCATCCAGCAGGGTGGCAACTTCTGCGGCTTCTCGACAGGCGATCCGCTTGTGGACCTTGCAACCAGCATCTTCCTCGAGTACATGTATGACGCCGAGGCAAGCGGACTGTATGCAGCCAACACCGGATACGCACCTTCCAGCAAGGCTGGACTCGAGACCCAGGCATACAAGGACTCGATCGCAGCCGGCGGAATCGGCCCCGAGGCGAAGGATGTCAGCGCCACCTATCCTGACGGCGTGCTGGCATACGACCCCGTGTTCGAGAACAGCTACGAGACCCGTCTGGCCCTTTCCGACATCGTCGAGGCCATCGCCCTTGACAAGAATGCGGACATCGAGGCTCTCATAGCCGAAGCCCAGAGGACCATCGCAGCTCTCTGAGCACATCGACGCATCATTACAGGCAGGCCCGTTCCGCACGGGCCTGTCTCTTTTCTGTTCCCCTGATCCCCTATTTGGAAGTAGAATCTGGGTCATGAACGCATTCGAAATCATCGAGAGGGAGATCGCTCGGCACTCCTCAACCGTAATAATCGGTCACATACAGCCTGACGGGGACTGCATGGGTTCCTCGTTCGGCCTCTTCCACCTCATCCGTGACAACTACGGCATAGAGCCTGTCATCGTCAACCAGCCGATCCGTCGCTTCGATTTCCTGGGGGAATGGAATTCTCCAGGAAGCGTAGACTACACAGATGCATTCGTGATCCAGGTCGACAACTCGACCAGAGAGCGCAGCGCGGATCCTTCATTCATCGCCGCTCCGGCCATCCTGAAGATCGACCACCACCTGGTGGTGGACAGCTACGGGAGCTGGAACATCGAGCGCCAGACATCGTCCTGCTGCCAGATCATTGCAGAAGAGGCGATCGAGGCGGGTCTCGTCATCTCGCCGATGGCGGCACAGGCCCTGTACATGGGCATGGTCACCGATACGGGACGCTTCGCCTACTCGGGTGTCGATGAACGCACTCTCGAGGTCGCCTCGCTTCTGCTTGCCACCGGATTCGACATGCCGGCCCTGATCTCTAGAATCGAGATGAGGAGCCTTGACAGCATAAGATTCCTGGCTCAGTGCTACAACGACATGCAGATCAGTCCGAAGGGTGTACTCTGGCTGTATGTGACACAGGAGACCATCGACCGCTTCCATCTGTCACCCGACATGGTGTCGCAGGCCCTTTCGGTAATGCGTGACATCGAAGGCCACCCCATATTCGTGCTGTTCGCAGATCTTGATGGCAGGATAAGAGTGGAGTTCCGTTCGGACAGGATACGCATCGTCGACGTCGCGGTGAAGTTCGGCGGTGGTGGTCATCCTTGTGCATGCGGGGCTCGCCTGGACTCGACGGACATGATTGCACAGGTCGTCAAGGAACTGGAAAAGTACATGCCCAACTAGGAGAGCATCTTCAAGAAGAAATGCTGTCTGCACTTTCCGAAGCAGGGATCGATGCACAGCAGCTCCTCGTATCCCATCGCACGGTAGAAACCCGGCGCCTGGAAGCTGTACGTATTCAGCAGCACCCTTTTCATGCCTTTCCGGCGGGCCTCATCCTCGACATGGAGGAGAAGCTGTTTTCCAAGACCTCTGCCGCGATAGGCCTCATCGACGAACAGGAACGAGACCTCAAGAGTGTCCATGGTGCTTTCAGCAACGATTCCGGCGACGGTTCGTCCGCAATCCTCGATATGAAACGAGAAGTCCATGCCCTCACCCATATATGGCCTGTTGTATTCCTGCAGGCGCTGATGGACGTATTCGCACTCCTCCTGTGAACTCTTGACAAGTTCAAGTTCCGCCATGGCCGCTCTCCTTGTGTTCACCATAGATGGCTGAAAACAGAAACGGCATCCTGTCTCCAGAATGCCGTCCTATCAAGCTACAGTATGCATACTGACTCCTACAAATAAACGATTAGATGATGACAGGGGCAATAGAAAATCGGTGGAGGTAAAGTCGAAACACCACACAGCTTCCACATCATTCATCGTACTCATCCGCACTCATCGTCTCCATGTAGAACTCAATATCTTCTGGGTCTGAAGTGTAGAAACAATCCCAATGGTTCTTTTCCACCTCAATTGCTTCCTCCCGAATCTCTGCATCATCACAGTTGAGAATTGACCTTTCAATGTGCATTGCCCCATCGTTTGAGAATCTGATGTCGATGTCTTTGCCTCGTGCAAGTATCTTCTTGGCAATGCGTCGAGAGAATCCAATCTCAACCAAACGAATCGTCTTTCCATCAGCTGTTCCATACTCGATGTACTTCGACCAATCATTCTGCAACAACTTGGTACTATCTTTCTTGAGAACTCTATAACGGCGGGAGAAGATGCGGAAATAGTCGGCCAGTTCATGCAGCAGAACTTTGTCAATATCGCTCAGCACGCCATTCATGACCATGTTGCGTGCCATGGGGGTGCCATCATATATCTTAGCGTTCTGATATCCGAATATTTCCTTGTCTTTTCCTTCTTCATAGCGCTTGAGTTTGCTTGCGATCAGTTCTGGAACAGATGTCCCATTTACCCACATGAACAGGAGGTAAGAATACCAGCGATGAGAGTTGCCTCTACCTAAAGTGGACTTGTTGTATACATCCCAATTGAAAATTACCTTCAAATCCGACATAAACTCAGATACAGCTTCGTATGAATGTCCTTTCCTGCCGGGGCGCACCGGGTATGCACCACCATTCAGAATGTATTTGTCAAGCTTGGTTATCTGGTCATTGGAGATGTAGTACTCGTCATATGTAATCCCTTTGGGAAACCATCGCCTAATGCTATCTATCTGTCCCTCTGATGCATTCTCCTTTGCATTCATGACAATCGCCGAATCCTCATACCCAAGGGAAAGATCCCGTGTCAGCATGGTCGAATACATGCGTTCAAATCTGTGAGAAGCATCCCCATTGAGAAGTATGTCATTATTCGCAAGATCCTCGATGGTCTTCTTTATTCTTTTCACATTCTTCGGATGTTCTACGGAAAGGGTTTGTTCCGGAATCTTGCCCAAACAAAGTTTCTTGACATGATCGAGATCATTCTTATCTTCCTTGTCGCCGGTCCAGACGAAATATATGTTCCCTGACAGCTGGAATCTTATTCTTCCAGCCCTGCCAACAAGATTCTTAAATTCAATGGAAGACAGGTTGCTGTTTCCATTCTTGTGGCTGGTGATGAACAGGTTGTCACATGGAAAGTTCACTCCTTCAATGATTGTGCTCGTGCAGAAAATTGTATTGATTGAACCGTCTCGGAAAAGGCTCTCTATGATCTTTCTTACAGACGCAGGGAGTAATCCGATGTGGTAGGCTACACCTTTCTTGATTGTCTCAGCCAAGAAACAGTCCTTATGTACAAGTTCTACAATCTGGGAGGATGCCTGTTTAAGTTTCTCATATTGTTCCGAAGGCAAATCAGCAGTGTGCTTTTCTGCAAATTCAACAGCCCATCTCATGGCCTGCTCCGTCGATTTGCAATACACTATGTTCTTCTTGCCTCTTCCAAGATTCTCTATGACCGAAAGTGGCTTGTTCACACTCTTGAACTTGCCAAGCATGGAGAACTCTTTCTTCCGTCGATCCAATACATAGGCATGCTGATCTGCCAGATCCATATAATAGAAGAAGTGGACAACCGGAGTATATTCGGAGGAAAGAGCAGTCTTGCTGTCATCACCACTGACAGTGAGGTGATCCCATGCGGATGTAGGAATCAATTGATTGAACACATCTGGATTCGGGATGTTGGGAGACGAGAATATAAGGTTGCAGCGTTTTTCCATGCGCATCACACGATCCACGATGCGGTAATAAAGCAGACTGCGTTCTTTATCAGACGAGATGATCTGGGCTTCATCGATGAAGACATAATCGGGTCTTCGCACATCACCTTGCTCCATGAATGACAGGAATCGTTCTGGGGTCATCACGCATACGATGTTTGCTGCCACATTCTCCACTGGGCTGGACACAACACGATAGCCATGTCCACGAAGCAGATCTCCCAGCTTCTCAATCAGCTCAGATCGCACTTCGCTGACCAATGCCCTTGTCGGCAGGATGACGAAATAGTCACGGCACTTCCCATCTAAAATCTCCTTCCTGACGAAATTGATAAACAGGAAGGTCTTCCCCAATGAGGTAGGCCCCGAAAAACTCAGAACGTCATTCGACAGGTTATCGAATATCAGCTTCTGGTCTGGGAAGAAATACTGGTTCTCCTGTTCAGGAATTGCCAGATAATCCTTGTCCACCTGGATGGCCAATTCATCCCAAAATGACTTGAAACTGAATGTAGAATCAACAAGTTCTAGTCCGAGGAAGTTTGATGCAGAAGAAAGGACTCCGGCCAGAGTCTTTCTGATTTCTGGATTCCCGGGACTCAAGGCATCAATCATCACCATGATTTCCTGGGCAAGTTCCTTATAACTGTCCATATATCCGAAACAGGCAGTCTTGGCTAAGAGGTCGGCAAAAGACAAGAGGTCACCCAACTCTTTTTTCTCAAGTGGGGATTCGCTCATCAGGAATATCTTTCTGGAGTAAGCATTCAACAGCTTGGAATATAGGAAAGTAAGGTACTCATTGGACTCGATGTTCTTTGCAATATACTCGCGCAATGACATATCCGATTGGTTTCTCATGGCATTCATCCCAGCACCTCTTCTATCAATGAATCAAGATTGGATTCCAATTCGGTGAATGGAAGCAGATAGATGTAATAGCTGTAACCGAACATTCCCTCTTTAATGACAATCCGGCGAAAAGCTTCTTCCAGCTCGGCAATTCGTCTCTGCAAACGTAAGGACGCATACTGGTTGTACCCCCCACATTGAAGGATTGCCTCTCCATCTTTCATGTCTGCCTCATATCCTATGAACACTCCAAATGATCTGGATATCGATGATGCCTTCCCGACTTGTTGTTTCGGGATAATGAAATCTGCAATCATAGATGCCATATCATTGCTGAACAGCTTTGAAAGCAGTGCGGAATCAACATTTTTTGAAATGGTCGGAAACTGATTCCTTATTGCAATCGAACAGTCAATGACCCTTTCCATCGCCTCTTGTGGACTCTCATCGGCAAAGGATAGGCCAAATACAAGTTGGGAGACATCGCCTTCATGTAGCAAATAGATTCCTCCGCAATCAGCACCCATGTCATCCGACGAATTGAGTTCAACATTCGTGAAGATCTTTGGTGCACAAAGGCCGCACTCCATGAAGGCATGAAGCAAGAATTCCACAACGACCTTTCTTCGTGTCGAAGAATCTGGATATTTGTTGCGAATGTGTTTCACCGCCTTAAGTGCAATAAGCTGTTTTCTCTCATCCGATTCTTCCATTTCAGATTTCTGACGACGACTGAGAGCAAATGATCCAACACTAATTTGGAAGAACTCTGTGAAGGCGTCATAATCAAATGACTCGCCAACGAGTGGAAGTGTAAAGATGTTCAGGCTTGAAGTCTTGTCCCCGACCTGAACATCAGCATGTCTCTGCAACTTGAAGATCTCATCAAACCTGTTCCGGTTCAAAGAGAATGGAATCGTGACAGGAAGTTTACCATCATCTATCAAATCGAAATAGTCTGGCGGAAAAGTATAATCATTTATCCAATCGGGGTCTGTCTTTTTCTTCTTCTTATTCTTTGGATTGATTGCATTGGGAACAGTATCAAGAGAATGTTTTACAAGTGAAGCAAGATAGTCAAAAAAGGGGAATCTCTCTCTTTCTCTTTTTATTGCTTCATATTTCTTGTTGATACACCCAAGTATCGTTTCAAGCCCAGCAGGATCTGAGCCTTGTAACACTTGTGCGGTTTTGCATACAAAGACATAGCGATTTGATGGAGTATATAAGTAGTCAAGTTCTTTCTCCAAATAGTTGGCATAGTCTTTTACTTCAGCTGAAATGATTTTATCTTTAAGATCTCTGGGAACTTCTCTGTTTCCTTGCTTAATTAAAGTAGGTATAGGGTCACCGGAAGACACTGCAGCATCGTCATAACCCAGCAACCAGTGGTACAAGGTTGGCTGTTTGATTCTTCTACGTTTAGGAAGGATTAAAAGTAATTCAAAAATCTGTCCGAAACGATACATGCTGCCCCCTTTATTGCCAAGTATACAAGTCCAAGCTGGTTAATCAAGATTTCGTGCACCTTGGCTATTGATCTAGATTGTTTGCTAAAAAACTGGCTAATCGATTGTTAATGACTGTGCTAACTACACGAACAGAATCTTGTCGTACCTTCATTCTTGTCGAGAGAACTCTCGACTTGGGAAATTTATGACAGGACTTGGCCAGTCGCTTGCATGCTGTCAGCAATTTCCATGATTTGTAGCTAGCCGCCCCATGCATGGCGGTTCCGCCCGGAACAGTTCATCTCTGAGGCATGGTCGCGTCATGCCTACGAGGCTGGATGGTTCCGGTTCCTCTCGGAGCTGTCCATGCAGGAACGCATCAAATTCAGTTACACACTCGCATCGGGCCGGACTATCGTCCTTGAAGAAGGGCAGAACGGCATCACCAATGACCATATCGCAGCACTCATCGACCTCGACCGCATCGAGGCCAACGAGGCCAGACGCGATAGGGAGCATCGCAGCCAGCTAACCGAATTCGAGAAGAGTGCAATCCATGACGACGGCCGTATCCATACCGACCCAATCGAAAGGTTAGCCGATTATCGCTGGTCCCCTGAGAGAATCATCTTCGCCGAGGAGAGCAAGGTCAGCCTGATGGATCAGGTTGAAGCCGTCCTTCCTAAACTCACAAAGGCACAAGCCGAACTCTTCAGACTCCTCCGACTTGGACTCACCGAGGGCCAGCTCGCCAAGACGCTTGGCATCAGTCGTGATGCCGTGAAGTCGAGGAAACGCTATCTCTTCGCCGCAATTCGCCGCCAGCTGGGAATCACTGTCGCTTGATTGATTTCCAAGCCTGCCCCTACCCTCCACCTCCATCCCTATGTAGGGGCCAACGGCAACTGCCAAAGGTCCCGGGAGGCACGATGACTCACAAGGTCAAGGTGGAGGTCGCAAGGGCCGCCGAAAGGAACATGGTCCTGGCGACAGGACAGAAGCGTATGAGGGCGTGGTTGGCACGCCTTCTGTTCGGGGCCGACAGGTTCAGCGAGGTTCTCGTCCTAAGCCCCGGACGCACGGTAAGGACGATCGAGATCATGGAAGAACGGGAGATGAACGCAAATGCAGGATGAAATGAAGAGGATGATCGGGAAGACGGCAAAGGACATCAGGGTCGTGGCTGAAGACCTCGAGAACATCGCAAGGTGCATGGAGGCATTGCCTCCCACACTGCTCGGAGACGGCCTCGACGACGAGCCCATGCTCGACGACCACGGCTACCCCACCGACATGGATTCTGCCGAGAGGAAGGCCATCGAGAAGAAGGAGTACAGGAAAGGTCTTGAGACTGCCGTCGAGTCAAACAAGCCGGAGGAGTCCGTCACACTCGAGGACATCAGGAAGGTGCTCGTCGAGAAGAAGAGGGCCGGCTTCATCAGTGAGGTGAAGGCCCTCATCACCGAGTATGGCGTCGACCGCATCTCCGCCCTCGGCGAGGAGATGCATTCCGAGTTCATCGTCAAGGCCAGAGCCATCGGGGAGACGGTCTGATGCCCGGGACACACTCGCTGCTCTCCCCCTCGGGGGCGCACCGCTGGATGAACTGCACCCCGTCTGCCCGACAGACCGAAGGAATGGACGAGGAGTCCAGCTGGTATGCGCGGGAAGGAACCGAGGCCCACGAGCTATGTGCCTATCTCGTCGACAGGGAACTAGGCCGGGACACTGACGACCCCAGGCCAGGCATGGAGTTCTACAACGCAGAGATGCAGGAGTGCGCCGAGGACTACAGGGACTACATCCTCTCGCTGATCCATGAAGGGGATGTCCACTTTGTCGACACCGAAGTCTCGCTCGACATGAGAAGGTGGATACCGGAAGGAAGAGGAACGAGCGACTGCGTACTGGTCATCGGCACGACGCTCCACATCGTGGACTACAAGCATGGCAAGGGCGTGCCGGTCGAGGTCGAGGAGAATCCCCAGCTGATGATCTACGGCCTTGGCGGCCTCGACCTGCTCGACGGCATCTACGACATCGGAGAGGTGCGCCTCAGCATCGTGCAGCCGAGGATATCCAACACGGGGTCCTGGACCATCACGAGGAAGGACCTTCTCGACTGGGGCGACGACATCCTCCGACCACTTGCCGAACAGGCCTGGAAGGGTTGCGGAGAGATGCACTCTGGAGACTGGTGCAGATGGTGCCTTCTCAAGGCCTCGTGCCGCCGGAGGGCGGAGGACAACCTCGAGCTTGCCAGGCTGGACTTCCGCAAGCCCCCCGCCCTCAGCGACGAGGAGCTTGGGGAGGTGCTGTCCAGGGCCGGCAATCTCGAAGCCTGGGTCGGCGACCTCAGGGCATATGCCCTCTCGCGCCTCATGGCCGGAGGTGTCATCCCCGGCTGGAAGGCCGTCGAGGGACGCAGCGTGCGCACCTGGTCGGATGCGGCCAGAGTCGCCGACACGGTCAGAAATGCGGGATACGACCCCTACAGGCACGAGGTCCTCGGCATCACGGCAATGACGGAGATGCTGGGGAAGGAGAAATTCAACGAACTGCTCGGCGATCTCGTCATCAAGCCTCGTGGCAAGGCGACACTTGCTCCGGCCGACGACAGGAGACCGGCGATCACAAGCGCAACATGCGACTTCAAAGACTGAACAAGGAGGAAACGTCATGAACGGAAAGAGCGTTTCTACAAAAGTTGTAACCGGCAGGGTGCGTCTGTCTTATGCACATCTCGTACAGCCCGAGGAGGCGATGGACGGCGGCGCCGCCAAGTACAGCACCAGCATCCTCATCCCCAAAGACGACCAGGCCACGATCGAGGCCATCCGCAGGGCCGTGGAGGCGGCCTACAAGGTGGGCGAAGGGAGGCTCCGTGGCAACGGCCGCAGCGTACCGCCACTGGCCACACTGAGGACTCCGCTGCGCGACGGAGACACCGAGAGGCCCGACGACGAGGCATACCATGGATGCTGGTTCCTTACAGCCCGCAGCACGACCAAGCCAGGAATCGTCGACCGCAACCTCAACGAGGTCATCGACCCTGCGGAAGTCTACAGCGGACGCTGGGCAAGGGTCAGCATGACGGCGTTCGCCTACAACAACAACGGCAACAGGGGAATCGGCATGGGACTGCTGAACGTGCAGCTCCTCGATGACGACGAGCCCCTCGGAGGTGGACGCTCGAGGCCTCAGGACGACTTCGGCTCCGACGACGAGGACTTCCTCGCCTGACAATCATCGGTAACCGGTTTTGGGTCACCGGGCATTTGCCTGGTGGCCCTTTTTCCAGCAGAGAGGAACATGTCTCAATGCAACATCATTCTGGGACTTCTTCAAAAAAGATGTCCTTCCAAAACAAATAGGTCTTGTTGTTCGTACTGTAAAAGAATGCAAGTCCATAATGCCGACCTCCATCCATGTCCACAACCTGGAGCACGTTGTCTGTGGCATATATTCCTGCAAACCGCCCCACAGGAAGCCCATCTATGTTCATCGAACCTGCAGCAAGACTTCCATCGACATATTGGAATTTGTTGCTTGTGAATACTTCAGGATCCTCTTGCCATACCGGCCCTTTCAGCCTATCAAGGGACAGAGCATCAAGACTTGCTGCTTCTGCATCATGCAACGTGTAGCGCAACATGTCGTTTTCACATAGGATTGCCCCGTCCCCAATTGCCTGTTCAATCGGCATCGCGAAGTGCATCACTGACGGTATTCGGTCGGGACTGGAAAACAATATCGTGCTGTCATCGACTACATGATATGTACCCTTGCCGTAATGGTTGTCCTCAAGCCAGGTGACTGAGCCTTCGCCATCAAAGTAGTAGACGGCGTAGACAAGCCCCGTATTGTCACCTCGGCCAATCCAGAGGCCCTTCATCTCCGCTTCCAGTGAAGAGCCGTCAACAGGAACAATGTATGGATCCGGAACAACAAGAGATGGCGTGAAATCAAGCTCACTGTTATAGCCGTAATCGGTATCGTCATAGCAGAATTCGATGATGGCACCAGAAATCGTCTCTGTCTCCAATGTCTCGAAAATCACCTCGATGACCTGGGACTGTCCTGGCATCAGAGAGACCTGTGGCTGTGGTGAATGGATGCCACTCCACCATCTTGAAAAATATTTGTTGCCGTTTGCAAGCGTGATTGAGGGCATGCCAGTCAGCTTGTCCAGGTCAATCTGCATGTTGGCATTGTTCGTAATCGTCATGAAGACGATATAGAGGGTGTTGCCGTCTGCCGACTGCCACAGGGGTCCTTCGCTGTATTGTCGATATGAATCCAAGGAAACGGCATATTCATACTGGATGGAGAAAATCTCCTCCTTCTGAACAGGAAAATCAGGACTCGGGACATCTTGTCCGGGAAGATTGTCTGGTTGCTGGCAGGACAGCAACATCAGAAGAAGCATCGTTGCAATGAGCAGGGTCCTGACGTGTCTCAACATGTTGCCTCCCACTTGGAGACGATACTTCATAACCGAAATTGAATCCAGATTGTGATTGTCCCATTGCCAGAACCTACCTCAAATCTCCTTTCCAATAGGAGAACTTCTATGATCCACACGCTCAGCATCGACATCGAGACCTATTCGTCAGCAGACCTTGCAAAGGCCGGAACCTACCGATATGCAGAGTCGGAAGACTTCAGAGTGCTGCTTTTCGGATACTCCGCCGACCATGGGCCTGTCCATGTCGTCGACCTGGAAAACGGAGAGATCATCCCTCCCGACATCCTTGAAGCGATCCGGAATCCGTCTGTGGTGAAGTGGGCCTTCAACGCCTCGTTCGAACGGGTCTGCCTGTCGAGACATCTCGGGCTGCCAACAGGAGAATATCTCGATCCGTCTTCATGGCGATGCTCGATGGTGTGGTCGGCTTATCTGGGTCTGCCGATGTCGCTGGAGAACGTGGGATCGGTCCTTGGACTTGAACATCAGAAGATGAAGGAAGGCCGACTCCTGATCAGACGGTTCTGCAGACCCGGCAGGTGCGGACGATGCCTTCCTTCGGATCATCCGGACGAGTGGGCACTATTCAAGGAGTACAACCGCCGTGACGTCGAGACCGAGATGGCCATCCAGGACAGGCTGTCGCCCTTCCCCGTTCCCGACTCCGTCTGGAAGGAATATGCCGACAGCGAAATCATCAATGACCGCGGAGTGCTCGTCGACCTTGCGATGGCGAGGAAGGTCATAGACATCGACAGACAGTCCAGCGCAGACATCGCATCAAGGCTCAGGGAGATCACGGGGCTCGAGAATCCGAACTCGACCATGCAGATGAAGGCGTGGCTTGCCGACAACGGACTCGAGGTCGAGACGCTCGGCCGGAAGGAGGTCGCAGCGCTTGCAGCCAATGTTCAGGAGGAACTCAGGGAGCCATTGCAACTTCGTCTCAAGCTGGCGAAGTCGTCAATCAGGAAGTATGACGCGATGCTCGCCACGGCATGCTCCGACGCAAGGGCAAGAGGCATGTTCCAGTTCTACGGATCGCACACTGGGCGCTGGGCCGGTCGTCATGTACAGCTGCAGAACCTTCCACAGAACCACATGGCCGACCTGGCTGACGCAAGGAAGAGGGTCATGACGATGGACTACCCTGCCCTACGGGAACAGGTTGCAGACATCCCAGACCTCCTGAGCCAGCTCATCAGGACGACCTTCATCCCGCCGAAGGAAACGAAGTTCATAGTCGTCGACTACTCCGCCATCGAGGCCAGGGTCGTCTCGTGGTATGCGGGAGAGGAATGGCGCCTCGAAGTCTTCCGCCATGACGGCGACATCTATTCGGAGACCGCCTCCAGGATGTTCGGCGTCCCTGTCGCCAAGCACGGCCCCAATGCGGATCTGAGGCAGAAGGGAAAGCGTGCCGAGCTCGCATGCGGCTACGGAGGATCGGTGGGAGCCATGAAGGCCATGGGCGCCGTGGAGATGGGAATTCCCGAGGAGGAGCTGAGGGGCATCGTGGACGCATGGAGGAAGGCCAACCCCGCCATAGTGCGCTTCTGGTGGGATGTCGACAGGGCGGCGAAGACCGCAATCCGGAACAGGAAGCCCGTGAGACTCGGCAGCCTCGTCATGTCGGATGAGCGTGGCATCCTCTTCATCCAGCTGCCATCCGGAAGAAGGCTTGCCTACCAGAAGGCGGCTGTCGGTCTCAACCGCTTCGGCGGTGAAGGCATCACCCACCTCGGCGTCGACGGCACGACGAGGAAATGGAGAACGCTAGAGACATACGGCCCCAAGCTCGTCGAGAACATCGTGCAGGCGACGAGCAGGGACATCCTCGCCCATGCCATCGGTCTGATGAGGGACCTGCGTGTCGTCATGCACATCCATGACGAGGTCATAATTGAGGCTCCTGTTTCCATGCAGGTCGATGATGTCGTTCAGATCATGACCACCCTGCCCTCATGGGCCGATGGGCTGCCTCTGTCCGCAGACGGATACGAGTGCAGTTTTTACATGAAGGATTGAGGTCATGGACGTCAGGAATCACGAAGGATACATGGACATGACGCCATATCTCGCCCTTTCCAAATGCCATACGAGAAAGTGGTACAAGGTCGTCTACATCTGCTCTCCATATGCAGGTAATGTCGAAGCCAATATCGAGAACGCCAGGCGCTATTGCCGCTATGCTGTCGAGGCCGGATGCATGCCGGTCGCTCCCCATCTTCTGTATCCGCAGTTCATGGACGACGGCAACCCATGCGAGAGGGATGCGGCGTTGAAGTTCGGCATCGTGCTGCTGTCCAGATGCGCTGAGCTCTGGTGGTTCGGCAACCGCATCAGCTCGGGGATGCGCGGTGAAATCGAATTTGCCAAACGAAAGGGCATCCCCGTGATACACATTGACGAAGACGTCATTCGTGGGCGCTTGACGACTGCGGAAATGCGCGGCAGGGTGTGAGTCGCAGAGGAGATGAAACGATATGGCAGAAGAAGCAAGAATCAGTGATTTCTCGATTTCCGGACTCCAGATGATGGAGAGCACGGACGGCTACGCTATAAGATGCAGACTTCTTTACAAAGGCAAGAGTCTCGGAATGTTCTTCGACAAGGGAGACGGAAGCGAGTACTACTTCTATCCCGATAACGGTCACAGTCAAGCCGAGGTCGAGGCGATGCTCACGGGAGAGGACTTCCCTCCAATCGACAACTTCCTTCCCGACCTGCCCCCACTCAGCTGGAACATCGGCATCCTCGTCGAGGAACTCATCAATCGAAAGGACCTCGATGACAGAATTGCCAAAGCGAAGAAGGAAGACAGGGATCTTGTCGTCATCGACGACGAGAAGGCCGGATACAGGTACTATGTGAAATTCCGCAGTTTCGCCCCCGATGAGGCCGTGGCCATGTACGTCAAGGCGAACTATGGCGACGGCGTGAAGTGGGTCAGATATTAATGCCCTTACAATAAACACTATTCTTTTGTAGAATCACACTAACTTTGGAGTCTATGATAATGAACAAACTGACAGCCATTTCTCTTTTCACAGGTGCTGGAGGAATGGATATTGGCTTTGAAAAAGCTGGATTTGAAATACTTTGGGCGAACGAACTTGATGTCGATGCTTCTAAAACCTATACCCAGAACCATCCATCAACCAAAACTGTTGTCGGCGATATAAACAATTGCATTCCAATGCTTTCAGAATACAGAGGAGCAGACATTGTCTTTGGAGGTCCTCCTTGCCAAGGTTTTTCGGTCGCTGGGAAAATGGATCCCAATGATGGCAGAAGCAAATTGATTTTCTCTTTTCTTAAAGCCGTGGAAATCGTCCAACCAAAGGTCTTTGTCATGGAAAACGTGAAGGCGCTTGCTAAACTTGATAAGTGGGCAAATGTAAGAGCTGAATACTTTGACCAAGCCTCTAAGTTGGGGTATACATGCTATGCTTATGTTCTAAATGCTACTGACTACGGTGTTCCTCAAAAAAGGGAGAGAGTTTTTTTTGTTGGAATAAAAGACGATCTCTTTTTTGGAGACCAAATCAGAGCACTTATTGAAAAGCAAAAGTGCAATACGCCGACAATTAGGGAGTTGCTTACTCCACTTGGCAAGGCCGGTTCAAAAAACAACCCCAAAACATGCACAGCAAAGATTACATATGCAACAAACCCAGTAATGCGCCAGTCTCCATATGCTGGAATGATGTTTAATGGCATGGGTCGTCCAATAAATTTGGACAGTTTTGCTAATACTTTACCAGCCTCAATGGGAGGGAATAAAACACCCATAATTGATGAAGATTATTTGTTTGATAACACCAAGAATAACTGGATTGAAGATTACCATAATCAGCTGAAACATGGATATAAGCCTGAATTTGGAGAAGCACCCACTAGACTACGAAGACTAACAATAAAAGAAGCAGCTTTAATCCAAACCTTTCCTGAAGACTACGTTTTCTGTGGTAAGAAATCAGCAATCTATAGACAAATTGGAAATGCAGTCCCATGCAAGCTTGCAGAAGTAGTTGCGAGAGCTGTTTATGAATATCTCCACAAATAAATGAGTCATGCATCAGTTTAGATGCATCCATAGCTTCTTCACTTTCTCCGATGTATTAATATCATTGACATAAGCATTCAGGAGAGAGTGAAATTTTTTTCTTGCTTCACCGTTTATTCTTTCTAGCATAAATCTCAACCATTCAAATATATTCCAAAAGATATACCTAACATCCTCACGATCATAATAACCAAGGCTCAAAGAGGAATTTATTTTTTCCATTTCTCTTGGGCAATCTTCTGGTCTGCAAATAACAATTACCTCATGCACAGGTTCTCCAATTTCCGCATACGCGTGTAGGCATTTTAACGAATCATCTATTCGAGCTGAATCAAATGGTTTTACAGTAATTTCATATACTTTGTATATACTGCCATCTGATAACTCTTCATTTATATCACCGGGTTTTTTACTAGTCGTACTAGTTGTTGAAGCCCTATCATCACCAGTTACATTCACGTCGTCTTGAAGCGATTCATGAAAGGTCGACAATAAAAGAAAAGAAATCTTCTGTGGAGTATTTCCTCTATCAGGAGCTTCGACTATCAATCTTTTGCAGATGTCAAAGAGAATAGTGCTGGAAGCAGTAGGTTCGATCTCAATTTTCAGGTCCTCAACCATCTCGCTTTCGGAAATCAGATTTGCTAAAATCTTGGCGAGAACAATATCTACATTATCTCTATCAGCTTCAAGCCCTTCTACAATGTTTACTACAGCTTCACCTGATTCACGAGGCCTCTTATTTTCACTCCATGATCGGTCAATAGCCTTTATTGCTTTGCCGACATTTAAGGGACCCGACTGCCTGTGTGGAATGTGTTTTTCTCTCAGAAACTTTTTTATTGGACCCTCAAATATTGCGCGAGGTTTACAGGCATATAAATCCTTTGAAGCTTCATAAGTAGGATCAAGTTTCATTGCAACACAAATTACAATCAGGATTTCTCTAAACCCCCAGGCCTCAAGTTTTTCTACTTTGTCATTTATCACTTTGTTGAACAAATAAAAAATATCCGCATCAAATTCAGAATCCTTTAACACGACACCTGAAATTGCGTCATAATATGCCTGCTCTAAAATTTTAATTATTAATGAATTCCTTTCTTCAACTTTCATAATAAACCCTCCTTTTTAGTTATTCCGTTGTCCAATGCACGATATAAAAATCGGGATGCGATTGAACAATATGGGTTCCAACTTTCCGTATTCTTTTTTATAGATTTTTGTGACACATCTTGGGTTGAATAAGCCCATTTATAAGCAGCACAAAAAGCACCGTCTTCAAAAGGTAAGACATTTTTACGGTCTAGAACAAAAATCAAATACATTTTTGCAGTCCAAGGTCCTATTCCTTTTATCCTTGTTAGGCTTTGAATAATATCGGAGTCATTTTTTTCTTCTAACGCGGAGAAATCAAGCTCCCCAGAAACAACTGCTTGAGTAAGATTTCTGATATAACTTACCTTGGCATTTGAAATGCCTGTGTTCCGTATTTGGTCATTAGTCAAATTATTGATAGTCTTTACTGTGATTTGACCGTTACATAGCTCGACTAATCGATTTGTTATGATGTCTCCTGCCTTATTTGAAAGCATTTGAGCAATAATATTCGCCACAAGAAAGCTATATGAATCATCATAAGGTCTATATTCTATTGGACCGACCAGGTTGATCACTCTGGCAATCGTAGAATCATTTTTTATTAAATGCTTTACTGCTTCGCTTTCAGAATTTAATAAAACTTCATCATGCATTTCATTGGACCTGTTGCCCAGTCTACTTGAAGACACATCGATTGTGAAGCATTTGGGTGCTGTCCCTACCCTTAACCTCCATCCCTATAGGGAACATCGCAAGTCCCCGCATCACGTGAATGGAGGTGACTGTCCATGTCGTCCATATCGGAGGACCGTCTTCCAAGGAAGTTCGGCATAGCAATCGGCGACAGGGTCGACGCACGACGCTGGCGCAACACCGAGATGACATTCGAGGAGCTTGCATCGAAGCTCGAGACCCCTGTCAGGACGGGCGAGTCCTCCATGGAGTACGCCTCGATGAAGGGCCGGGAGAGGCTCACAACCAAGGACCACGGAGGCTTCGTCGGAGGCAGACTCAGGGGGAACGTCAGGGACGCCGCCCATGTCGAGTGCAGATCGTTGCTGACCCTCGACGCCGACAACGCCGAGGCAAGCCTCATGACGAGGATAATAGCCGAGGCGGAATGCGACCTGGTCATCTACACGACGCATGGCCACACTCCACAGAAGCCGAGGTTCAGGGTCATCGTCCCCCTGGCAGAGGATGTAGGCCCCGACGCATACAACGCCGTCGCGCGCATCTGGACATCGCACTGGGGAATCGACAACTTCGACCCAGTGTCATTCCGGCCGGCGCAGCTCATGTTCTGGCCGAGCGCACCATCGGACGGCGAGTACATCTGCACACGCTCCTCCTCAAGGGCGCTTCTGGATCCGGACAGGGTCCTTGCCTCGGTGCCGGACTGGAGGGATGTGGCGAACCTCCCGAAGACAAAGGGAGAGGACAGCACCGCTGCGCATGGCAAAGTTGCGGAGGACCCGCTTGGGAAGCAGGGGCTTGTAGGAGCCTTCTGCCGCACCTACTCCATGACGGAGGCGATCGGGACATTCCTTTCCGACATCTACGAGCCGACCGACTGGGAGGAGCGCTGGAGCTACATCCCGGCGGACTCCAGGGGCGGACTCCTCGTATACGACGACAGGTGGGCCTACTCCCACCATGCAAGCGACCCGGCATACGGACGACTCTGGAACGCATACGACCTCGTGCGCATCCACAGGTTCGACAACCTCGACGGGAACGTGAAGTCCAGCACGGAGATGGCCCGAAGACCTTCTGTCAGGGCGATGAACGATCTCGTCTCCAAGGACTCTAGGGTCAAAAAGACCATAGTCGACGAGCGCATCAGAGATTTAAAATCGGACTTTCATTCCGAAACAGGTACTGAATTATGTAATGAGGAATGGAAGGAAAGACTTGATGTCGACGGCAAGGGACGGATCCGGGAAACCGTGGAGAACATCCGCCTGATCCTCGCCAACGACCCCGCCCTCAAGGCAATCGCCTATGACGAGCTTGCCTGCCTCGTCTCAGTGCGTGGAGAACTCCCATGGAGCACATGCGGCAGGGGCTGGACGGAGATGGACTTCTCATGCCTCCTCGTCTACCTCAGCGCACGCTACGGCATCTACTCGACGCAGAAGACGAGGGACGCATTCAACGACGTCATCCTGACACGCAGGTTCCACCCCATCAGGGAATACCTGGACGGATTGCCGCCATGGGACGGGACACCGAGGCTCGACACCCTGCTCGTCGACGCGCTTGGAGCCGAGGACACGGAGTATGTCAGGGCGGTGACAAGGAAGACTCTTGTCGCTGCGGTCGCCAGGGCGATGCATCCCGGCATCAAGTTCGACCATGTCCTCATCCTCTCCGGACCACAGGGCATAGGCAAGTCCGGGCTCTTCGCCAGGCTTGGAGGCAGGTGGTTCTCGGACTCCCTCACCCTCACGGACATGAAGGACAAGTCCGGCAGCGAGAAGCTCCAGGGCTGGTGGATCATGGAGCTTGGAGAGCTTGCGGGGATGCGCAAGGCGGACATCGAGTGCGTCAAGGGATTCATCACCTGCACGGACGACCGCTACAGGCCGGCATATGGCCGACAGGTCGAGACGCACCCGCGCACCTCGATAATAGTCGGCACGACCAACAGCGAGAGCGGGTTCCTGCGCGACGTGACCGGAAACAGGAGATTCTGGCCGGTGGCCGTCAATGGCAGGGCCGACGGAAGGACGCCATGGGACATGGAGCAGTTCGAGATCGACCAGATCTGGGCCGAGGCCAAGGTGCGCCATGCGGAAGACGAGACGCTCTACCTCGATCCCGCAGTCTCAGTCGAAGCCGAGAGGATGCAGACGGACGCCATGGAGCACGACGAGCGCCGTGGCCTCGTGGAGGCGTACCTCGAGACACGCCTGCCACCGGAATGGGAGGCCATGGAGCTCGGGCAAAGGCGCTCGTATCTTGCCATGCACGACCCCGCCAATCCTCCCGTCGCAAGCGTCAGGAGGGAGCACGTGTGCAACATGGAGATATGGGCCGAGTGCTTCGGCAGGGAACCCTCCTCCATGACGCGCAAGGACAGCTACGACATCTCGGCGATCATGGCATCCCTCGACGGATGGCACCAGCAGTCAGGCCCGGGCGAGCATGGAAGGCGCCGATTTCCCATCTACGGACGACAGAGGAGCTACGAGCGCACCACGGGACAGGCACCGACCGACGGAGGTCTCGTCCCGTTCACGCACTGGGCCGACGGCCTGCTGGAGAAGAGGTGACGGGACAAGCCGACGGTCCAGACGGCTCGTCCCACGCCCGTCCCGCCCCTTGTCCCACATGCATCTCCTTCACACATCGAGGGATACATGGCCTTGGGACAAGTTGGACGAGAATTTTCCCTCGTAGCAATAGAAACGATGTGTGTGAACCGCACACATGCACACACACGCATATAGGAGATGTATATGGAGAACTTCGGCCCTCGTCCACTTGTCCCGCAGAGGCGTCGGTGCAGCGAGGCAGACATCGAGAGGAGGCTTGTGGCCGAGGTCAGGAAGGCCGGAGGGCTGTGCCTCAAGTTCACGAGTCCCTCGACCAGGGGAGTTCCGGACAGGATCGTCCTCCTGCCCGGCGGCGTCATGGTCTTCGTCGAGCTGAAAGCTCCTGGAAGGAAGCCGACAAGGCTGCAGAGGATCATGCACGAGCGCATCAGGGCGCTCGGCTTCAGGGTGGCCGTCGTCGACAGCCTGGACGGCATCGGGGAGGTCGTGGCATGAGGTACGAGGCGCATCCATACCAGAGGGCCGTCACGGACTTCATCGTCACGCATCCGGTCTCTGCCGTCTTCCTCGACATGGGCCTTGGCAAGACGGTCTCGACCCTCACCGCGGTGAACGACCTGATGTTCGACCTCTTCGAGGTGGAGCATGTCCTGGTCATTGCTCCCCTCAGGGTGGCGAGGGACACCTGGCCCGACGAAGTGGCCAAGTGGGACCATCTGTCCAATCTTCGGATCTCGGTTGCCGTCGGAGACAGGGCTCAGCGCATCAAGGCACTCGCAATGGACGCAGACATCCATGTTGTGAACCGCGAGAACGTGGACTGGCTCGTGGAGAAGTCGGAAATCCCCTGGATCTGGGACATGGTCGTCATCGACGAGCTCTCAGGGTTCAAGAACGCGAAGGCGAAGAGGAGCCGCGCGCTCATCCATGCAAGGCCTCTCGTGAAGAGGATCGTCGGCCTCACGGGCACACCGGCTCCAAATGGTCTGATGGACCTCTTCGGAGAGTTCCTCATCCTCGACGGAGGAAAGCGTCTTGGCCGCTATGTCACATGCTACCGCGAGGCATGGTTCGTCCCAGACAGGCGCAACGGCGCGGTCGTGTGGACATGGAGGCCGAGGGACGGCGCAAGGGATGAGATCATGAGGCGCATCGCCGACATGACCATCTCCATGAAGGCGGTCGACCACCTCGACATGCCGACGCTTGTCACCGTCGACAGGAAGGCCGTCCTGCCACAAAAGGCGATGGAGCGCTACGGGGAGCTGACGAAGGAGCTGGCAGTATCGCTCCGGGGACATGAGGTCGTCGCCCTGAACGCCGCAAGCCTCTCGGCGAAGCTCATGCAGCTGGCATCTGGCTTCCTGTATTCGGAAGACGGGACGGCCGTCGAGGTACATGAGGCCAAGCTCGACGTGCTCGAGGACGTCATAGAGGAGTCCGCAGGACGGGGAGTCCTGGTCGCCTGGTGGTTCAGGGAGGACCGCTCGAGGATCGAGGGGAGGCTCCGCAGAACCGGGAGGGAATGGTGCGTGCTGGACGGCAGGGACGGCATCGAGTCCTGGAGGTCCGGGAAGGTCCGCATCGGTCTGATCCATCCCGCATCAGCCGGACACGGACTCAACATACAGGCCGGAGGCTCCGTGCTCGTCTGGTTCACGGTTCCATGGAGCCTCGAGCTGTACGAGCAGACCGTGGCGAGACTCTGGAGACAGGGACAGACGGAAAAGACCGTGACGGTCGTGAGGATCGTCGCAGACGGCACGATCGACTGCAGGGTCGTGAAGGCCGTCGAGAACAAGGCCATGGGCCAGGATGCCCTGATGGAGGCCGTGAAGGCGGAGGTGGAAGGATGAGGCCGATGGACTGCTGGAGGGTCCTTGCGGCCGCCGTGTTGGACAGGGCGCTGAAGGACAGGGACGATGCCCTCGAAAGGCTGGGGACCAACCCCGGGGATAGGGTCGCGTCACGCATGATGGAGGATGTCGAACGCTTCCTGTCGTCGGAATGGGCGGAGGCGCTGGTATGGTTCAGCCCGGAGACAGAGCGTGAGAGATTTGCAAGGGAGGTCGCACGTTGACGAGGAACGAGAAGAAGGAATGGCTCAGCAGGGCCTATCACCTGGACAGGAGGATCCGTGCGAAGATGCGCAGGGCGGAGAACCTGTCATGTCTTGCGACGAAGGCATCCGGCATCAGCGACGGAATCCCCGTGTCGACGGGAGGATATGCCGCCTCGAGGCTGGAGTCAATCGCGGTGAGGCTTGCGGACCTGAGCACCGAGATCGAGAAGGACAATGCAGAGCTAACGGAAATCACGGGCCAGATAAGGTCGGCCATCTCATCCGTCGGCGACCAGACCATGGAAGACATCCTCGAGATGAGATACCTGGACATGCTGAAATGGGAGGAGATATCTGCCATGATGGGACTCTCGGTGGACTACACCTACCAGTTGCATCGCAGGGCGTTGGAGATTGTGCAGGTGAAATAATCTGATGAAGGCTTAGGCATCAGGTTGCATCGTGAAAGCTTTCCACATTGCCACCTAAATTGCAATGCCACCGCATTGACTCCAAATTCCTGCAGTAGGAGAATACCTTGTTAGAAGGAGTAGTTCTCATGGGGTTGAGATGCCACAGGTCTATTCGGATATGCAAGGGTTTGAGACTCAACATCTCGGGGTCTGGCATAGGCTTATCCGTAGGTGTCCGTGGAGCATCTGTCAGCTTCGGCCCCAGAGGAACATATGTCAATGTGGGAATTCCGGGGACAGGCATTTCCTACAGAGAGAAGATTGGTGACTCCTCAAGGAAAACGTCTGGAGCATCACAGGCTGTGCCAAGTAGACCTGTCGATATCGAGTTAATTGTGAAATACATACTCGATGATGATGGGAAGGAGCGTATCGAGTTCTATCGTGATGGTACCCTTGTGACCGATGAGAGCCTTATCCGTCGCGTCAAACGAACCGATCAATACAAGGAGTGGCTACAGGAATCCAGGAAGAAGGTGGTAGACAAGGTCGAAAACGACACAGAGGCTCTTCTCACCCTGACAAGGCACTGCATCCCGAGAACCGATTGGGATATGGTTCGGACAAGGTTTGAATCAATGAAGCCAGAACGCTATATCCGTAGGGTCTATGGTGTGCGTAAGCCAGATGCTGCCGATGCCGAACGAGTCGTCGCTGCGAGGGCCCAGAAGGTCACCGAGAACAAGTTCATACTCTTCAGGAATAAGGCAAGAATAGACTATATCAACAACAATCGCTCTGCGGTGATGGAGGAAATTCTTGCTGACTGGCAAAAGGAAAAAGACCGTTTCGAAGAAAACGAGAATCGCCTCGAGAAGATAGAGAACGACAAGTTTAACAGTCGCTTCTCAGAGCAGAAGGAATACATCGCCCATATGCTATCCCCCAACAAAGGCTTCCTTGAGTGCAGAATGGATGACTTGCTTTCCGAAATCAGATTACCTGTCGAGTTCAATGTCGATTATGAAATAGCGGATGACCTCAAATCGATGAAGATGGACATTGAACTCCCCGGAATGGACTGCATTGCAGAGAGGACTGCTCGTATCCTTGCCTCAGGAAAGGCCTCAAGCAGAAAAAAGCCACAGAAGACCATCAAAATGGAATATACCAAGGTAGTGTTCGGTCTGGCCTTTTATTTCGCTTCCGTCGCATTCTCGCTAGCCCCGACCATCTCGGAAGTCGATGTGGCAGGCCATGCAAGAACTATCGACGGAAGCACGGGACACGAGGTAGATGCATATCTGTATCATGTCGTATACGCGATTGACGACTTCTTCGAACTCGATTTTGCCAACATCGACCCGTTGCTGGCCATAAGACGATTCAATCCTGAGATGGACATCGATGCAGGCTACGAAATGAAGGCAATCGAATTATCATGATCTGGAAGTTTCTTCAAGAACACAGTAAATCTCAGTAGAACGCAGTTTTTGCTGTGTGGTAATGTAGACTCGTGAAGGAACGACGGAAGGGACCTGGTTGATGCCGGGTCCTTTCTTGTTGCCCGAAGAGGAATCACCAATGCCACACAAGCCGAAGAGGCCGTGCTCATGGCCCGGCTGTCCCGAACTCACGGACGGAAGGTACTGCCCACATCACGAGAAGCTGGCCATGCGCGACTACAACCGCTACGCAAGAACAAAGGAGCAGAAGCGGCGCTATGGCAACCACTGGAAGCGGACGAGGGACGCCTTCCTCGCCGAGCATCCGTTCTGCGAGATGTGCCGGTCCGAAGGCCGTGTGACCATCGCAGACACCGTCCACCATGTCAGGCCCGTGAGCGAAGGCGGAAGCAACGAGTGGGACAACCTGATGGCGCTGTGCCATGTCTGCCACTCCAGGCTGCATGCCAGGCGCGGCGACCGATGGGGAAGACGATGATTCTCCGTGGGGCACCATATGCAGGGTGTCAGGCGGGAAAGAAGACTTGAAACAGGCCTCCCAACCCCGCATGCAGGGGTGCGGATATCAGAAGACGATGGCAAGGCACTGATGACACCACCATATGCGGGGGTGCAAATCTCCAGGGCACCCTGAATGCAGGGCGGGCCCCAAGCCTCACGCACAAAAATGCGCAATCAAACGGGGTATTGCCCCACGTTCCAGGAGGAAAGGCACATGTCCAGGGATGGGACAAGGCGTGGCGGACCGCGCCCGGGAGCGGGCAGGAAGCTACGTGACAGGGACGAGATGGTCCTTGAAGGCAGAATCGAGGCGCCCGGCGTGGACCTTCCATCCGCCGCCCTTTCAGGACGGGACATGCCGGATGTCCACGATCACCTGAAGAGGGTCCAGGAGGACGGAGGGCAGTTCCAGGCCGAGCAGGTCTTCGAGGAGACCTGGCGGTGGCTTGCGGCGAGGGGCGCCGAGGAGTCTGTCGGCCGCCAGCTCGTCGAGCAGTATGCGATGACGGTCGCCAGATGGATCCAGTGCGAGGACGCCGTCTCGAAGTACGGCTTCATCGCAAAGCATCCGACCACAGGTGCTCCGATAGCCTCACCTTATGTCGCAATGGGCAGGGAGTACCTCAGGCAGGCCAACCAGTCATGGTGGCAGATCTGGCAGATCGTGAAGGAGATGGGAGGACAGGGCTCCGGCGAAGACCGGTCAGACCCGATGGAGGCCATCCTCTCGCAGGGATGAATCAGGAAATGCACAAGAAAGGACTGACACTCGGGAGCCTGTTCGACGGCTCCGGAGGGTTCCCCCTTGCCGCGGCGCTGAACGGAATCAGGCCAGTGTGGGCAAGCGAGGTCGAACCCTTCCCCATAAGGGTCACTGAAAGGCGCTTCCCGGGGATGAAGCACCTGGGAGACATAACGAAGATCGACGGAGGGTCGATTCCTCCCGTTGACATCATCACCTTCGGCTCGCCATGCCAGGATCTTTCGATCGCCGGAAGACGCGAAGGGCTGGATGGAGACAGGTCGGGCCTCTTCTACGAGGCGGTGAGGGTCATCAGGGAGATGAGGGAGGCAACAGATGGAGCATATCCACGCCATGTCGTCTGGGAGAACGTCCCAGGAGCATTCACGAGTTCGCAGGGACGGGACTTCCAGTCGGTCATCGAGGAGCTCCTCTCTCTTGGTGGCTCAGCGTTTCCAGTTCCTCTGCCGAAAAGGTGGTCGAATGCAGGACTTGTCCTGGGCGACGGAATCTCGCTTGCCTGGCGCGTCCTCGACGCCCAGTACTGGGGCGTCCCCCAGAGACGCAAGAGGATCTTCCTTGTCGTCGATCTTGATGGAGAGCGTGCCGGAGAGGTTCTATTTGAGTCCGAGGGCATGCCTCGGGATAATCCGCAGGACCTCGGTGAGGGGCAAGGCCCTTCCGGAGGTGCTGAGGAAGGCCCTGGAGGAACAGGCGGGGATCAGGGAATCTGCCTGAACGACATGGGAGGCAGGAAGATTGCGCTCTCCTATGGGTTCGTCCCGACGCTGAGGGCGCAGGCCGAGCACCCTCCCCTCGTCTTCCAGAACCACTCGAACGATTCCAGGTACAGAGGGCCGCTCGAGACGGCGGACACCGTCACGCAGAGCTACGGCTCAGGAGGCAACAACCAGCCTCTCGTGGCCACTCCCAAGACCATGCGGATCAGAAGCGGCAGGGAGGAAGGCGGCGGCAAGGGGGCTCTGGTGCAGGAAGACCTTGCCGCAACGCTCTCCACGCATGGAACCGACCAGACGCTGTTCCAGCCGAAGGCATTCAAGCTGCAGCCGATGGACTCGGCGAGCATGAAGTGCCCCGACCCCGGGAAGGGGGTCGAGGAGACTTCGGTCGCAAACACCCTGGACACCCGGGGCGTCAACCCCGCATGCAACCAGGGCGGAGTGGCCGTGGTCAACAGGGCATACAGCCTCAGCAAGAACTCCTTCTTCACGAGGGCGGACGAGGAGATTGCCGGCTCCCTGGTCGCAACCGACAGCAAGGACCCCCAGATAGTCTGCCGGGACGGCTATGTCGTGAGGAGGCTCACGCCGACCGAATGCGCACGACTCCAGGGCTTCCCGGACTGGTGGTGCGACGACCTTGCCGACGAGGACCCGTCCGACGGGGAGATGGATTTCTGGAGGGGCGTGTTCAGCCAGTACGCCGCAATGAATGGCGTGAAGGCGAAGACGGACAGGCAGATAAGGAAATGGCTTGCCGCTCCGGGGAGCGACAGCGCCGAATACAGGATGTGGGGCAACGGAGTCGCACTGCCCTGCGTCTCATACGTCCTTGGCGGAATCGCCGGGATTGCGGCAGAGGAGATGGAAGATGAGACGGATCAAAGTGGCTGAGGCGGTAAGGAAGGGTCACCCGGACAAGCTTTGCGACCTGATTGCGGACACGGTTCTGGACAGGTGCCTTGCAGACGACCCGATGTCGAGGGTCGCCGTGGAGGTCATGGCTACAAGGGGACGCATCGTCGTCGCCGGAGAGGTCACCACATCTGCCAGGATCGACTTCGGAAGGGTCGTGCGTGACTGCCTCATCAGCTGCGGATACAGGACGGAGCCCTTCTCCATCCACATATTCATCCACGGTCAGAGCGCAGACATCGCGGCCGGCGTCGACGACGCCATCGAGTCAAGAGGCTCCGGAACCGGACTGCTCGGAGCCGGGGACCAGGGAACGGTCTATGGCCATGCAACGGATGAAGGCGAAGAGCTGATGCCCCTTCCCCTGCTCCTCTCGCAGCGCCTGTGCAGGGTCGTCGACGAGGCCATGCTTCCCGGAGTGCTGCCGGACGGCAAGTGCCAGGTCGGCATCGAGTATGACGACGGCGTCCCGTCAAGGGTGGACTCCGTGGTCGTGAGCCTCCAGACCGACACGGCGAAGAGTCTGGACGAACTCGAGGCCGAACTCAGGACCCGGGTCTTCCCGAAGGTGTTCACCACGCTTCCCCTCGACGGGGATTCCACCATCCTCGTCAATCCGTCGGGCCGCTTCAACATCGGAGGCCCCGATGCGGATACCGGTCTCACCGGGCGCAAGCTGATGGTCGACACGTATGGAGGCCTCGCCCCTCATGGCGGCGGAGCCTTCAGCGGAAAGGATCCCACGAAGGTGGACAGGAGCGCCGCATACATGGCGAGGTCGATCGCCAGGTCCATCGTGAAGGCGGGCCTTGCACACAGGTGCACCATGGCGCTCAGCTACGCAATCGGAGTGGCCGAGCCGGTTGCAGTCTCCGTCGACACCCATGGCACCGGATGCGTGGATGACGATGCAATCGCCACGGCGGTATCCGGGGCATGGGACCTGAGGCCGGACGGGATCATCTCGGCACTCGGACTCAGAAGGCCCCTCTACGGAGAGACATCGAGCTATGGACACTTCGGGAATCCCGGGTTCCCCTGGGAGCAGTCCGACAGGCCGGATGCCATTCTGGAGGCGCTGTCATGGATGCGGAGCTGATGACGTTCGCAACGACGCTCGTCGCCTGCCTCTTCGGCTCGGGCGGCGTGGCGCTGTGGTTTCTCAACCGCCTTGCGAAGCGCATCGACGAGAGGGACGAGGCCAGGAGGGACATGAAGGAACTCAAGGCCGCCGTCAAGGACATCGAGAAGGGTCTGGTGCTGACGCTGGACAACGACAGGGTGATCTTCAAGGCACTCAGGACCCATGAGATCAACGGAGAGAGCGAGGAACAGGAGAGGAAGATGGACGAATACCTGCTCTCGCTTCTGAAGGAGGAGACGACATGACGGCACTCGTGCTCATGATGGTCGTGGCGGCCCTGGCGACGGGGCTTGCGATGGAGGCATACAAGAAGGTTGCCAGGAAGGACAGGGCATCGGCCTGGGAGTCGAGGCTCGTGGCGCTCGTCCCGTCCACCCTCTTCGGCTTCGTGCTATGGAGGACGGTCGACTTCACCGCCCTGTCGCCATTCCTCGTGCAGAGTGCATGGATGATGGTGCCATGCACACTGGCGGTGTACATCCTGCAGCTCCCGGCATGCATGAAGCTGTGGAAGCCGCTGCTGAAGCGCTGGCTGGACCGGAGGCTGAAGTGACCGGGTGGATCATCGGGATCATGGCGGCGGTGATCGCCGTCCTGGTCGGCATCACGAGGAACAGGGCGCAGAAGCTCAGGCGGACGACCGAGGAGCTTGAAGCCGAGAGGACCGTTTCGAAGCGCAGGAAGAACGAGGCGCAGGTCCTGGAGGATATGGTTGATGAGATCGGGAAGATACGAAGCGAGAAGCGGAGGGAAGAGGTTCCACCACCGGATCCTGGTGACGTCGATTCTCGCCTTGACCGTCTTGGCAGGATGCACGAGCACTGAGGCGGCTGGGGAGGACGTCCTCTCCAGGGAACATGCCGCAACCCTTGCGCTGATGATTCCGGACATCCCCGTTCCGCCGCACATGCCCCGGCTCGAATGGAGTGCATGTGGCGGCCTCTACTGCATCGGAGAGGAGGATGCCGACAGGCTGCTGGACTATGCGGAGAACGGGCTTGCGGGCTACCGCGACGAGATTGGAAGAGCGAGTCGGATAATCGCCGAAGTCAAGAAGGCACTCATTGCCGGCGTGGAAGAGGACGATGCTCGCCAGCAGTGAGCAGATATCCACCATACAACGAGTTGCACGGAATGCGGCTTTGATGTGAAACTTCAGAGCACCAGAAAAGCGGGGGCTGCGGAGGTCTCCGGAGGAGGTCTGAAGACAATGATCCGGAAGGAAGTGGATGCACTGACGCTTGCACGCGATGTCGGCTATGTGCCGGAACTGTGGAAGGAGGACACGGTCCTCTTCACGAGCATGTCGGGGCCGACGGTCCTCGTCACGCTCCGCAACGAGGTTGCAGTCGATGCGAAGGTCGACATGGCCGGCAGTCCGATCACGGACGACAGCGACTGGATCCTGGCGTACAGCCACAAGGTCGCCGCCGCATGTCACATGGCCAAGGCGATCATCGGCAGAAGGGTCTCGAAGGAGGACATGCCGACTGGGGAATGAGCCTTTCGAGCCTACGGAAGGTTCAACACACTCTTCTGCCTTGGGGAGGCCCAGGCCTCCCCTTTTCGTGCCACGGCATGGAGGGGAAGATGACAGGAGAACACACACCCACGCGCTTCATGGCCGAGGGGTCGCACTACGACCACGCGAAGGCGGACAGGGCCGTGAGGTTCATAGAATGCCTGAGCCACACCAAGGGGCAGTGGGCCGGAAAGCCCTTCATGCTGCTCCCCTGGCAGGAAGCGATCATCCGCGACCTGTTCGGTGTCGTGAAGGAGGATGGCTGGAGGCAGTTCAACACCGCATATGTCGAGATCCCGAAGAAGAACGGGAAGTCCGAACTGGCTGCGGCGATCGCCCTGCTCCTCCTTGCCGGGGACGGAGAGGAGCGTGCCGAGATCTACGGCGCCGCGGCGGACCGCCAGCAGGCCTCGATAGTCTTCGAGGTGGCGGCGGACATGGTCAGGATGTGCCCCGCACTTTCGAAGAGGATGAAGGTGCTTGCGGCGACGAAGAGGATAATCTACAGGCCCACGAACAGCTTCTACCAGGTGCTCTCGGCAGAGGCCTACTCGAAGCACGGCTTCAATGTCCACGGGGTCATATTCGACGAGCTCCACGCACAGCCGGACAGAAGGCTGTTCGACGTGCTCACCAAGGGTTCGGGAGATGCGAGGACCCAGCCGCTGTACTTCCTGATCACGACGGCGGGCAACGACACCCGCTCTATCTGCTGGGAGCAGCATCAGAAGGCCGTCGACATCCTGGAAGGACGCAAGGTCGACAGGACGTTCTACCCGGTCGTGTATGGTGCGGGGATGGACGAGGACTGGACGGATCCCGGAGTCTGGGCAAGGGCGAACCCCTCGCTCGGGCATACGATAACCCTGGAAAAGGTCAGGGCCGCATGCGACTCTGCCAGGCAGAACCCCGGCGAGGAGAACTCGTTCAGACAGCTGAGGCTCTGCCAGTGGGTCAAGCAGTCCGTGAGGTGGATGCCCCTTGAGAAGTGGGATGCCTGCATGGCCCTCTACAGGCCGGAAGACCTGGAGGGACGGCGGTGCTACGGAGGACTGGATCTTTCCAGCACCACGGACATAACGGCATTCGTCCTCGTCTTCCCTCCGGCGGATGACGGAGAGCCATACAAGGTGCTCCAGTGGTTCTGGATACCAGAAGAGAACATGCGGCAGAGGGTGCTGCGGGACAGCGTCCCCTACGATGTGTGGTCGAGACAGGGACGGCTTGAGACGACGGAGGGCAACGTCATCCACTACGCATGGATCGAAGCCTTCATCGAGGAGCTTGGAAAGAGGTACGACATCAGGGAGATCGCCTATGACCGCTGGGGTGCAGTGCAGATGACGCAGGATCTGGAGGGCATGGGCTTCACGGTCGTGCCATTCGGCCAGGGCTACAAGGACATGTCCCCTCCGACCAAGGAACTGATGAAGATGGTCCTCGAAGGCTCCATCGTCCATGATGACAGCCCCGTCATGAGATGGATGATGGACAACATCCACATCCGCACCGACCCGGCGGGGAACATCAAGCCCGACAAGGAGAAGTCGACAGAGAAGATCGACGGGGTCGTCGCCCTCGTGATGGCGCTCGACAGGGCGCTGAGGCATTCGGGCGATGCAGTCCGGTCGGTGTATGACGAAAGGGGACTGGTTCTTCTATGAGTCCTCCATGTTCAGCGGAAGGACTCGAGCACCGGAAGGTTCTCGAAACCGCTGAACCCGGGCTCCATGGATTCAAGCGTATCGGCGATTGCATCAAGGTCGGCCCTATACACCTTTCCGTCGGATGTAACGGCCCTGTAGACGAAGCTGACGGAGAACTCCACATCCCCGGCGTCGGGACCCGGGGTGACCCATGCCCCGCTCACTCCGTCGATTCCACCGGATGCCAGCGTGGAGTCCTGACCATACGAATGTTCCTGCTCGAGTATGAAGACGGGGTCGTGGAACATGTCGAATGCGACATTCCACATCCGGAGTGCTCTTATGTCCTCGGATGCCTTGAATGTCATCCTGCCGGTCAGCCTGTCCGCATCGACTGCCCAGATGGAGCCTCCGTTGGATGCGACCGGCGCTTCGTCGTCGACGATGAAGTTGTACAATCTGGGGCTTTCAGGTGCATACGGCGAGGTATGCCAGTATGCATCGGTGGTCAGCATCGTGACCTCTGCCGACAGGGACATGCACGCAAGCAGCATGATTGCGATGAGAAGCGGCTTCCGCATCGTGGGTCCTCCCGGTATTCCAGACTACTCCATGCCGCTGAAGGAGTAAAGGTTCAGACGTTGAGGGCGAACCCCGTCTCCTCGAGATGCATGGCCCTCCCGTCGGAAAGTCTCAGGATGTGCCTGTATGGTGGTCCGTCGCCATGGATGGAGCCGCTTCCGTCGTATGACGCCATCAGCTTCAGATCGCCCGACTGTGGACGGCGGCAGTAGACGGTCAGCTGGCTGTCGAGGAGCTTCCGGTTCGACATCAGGAAGCCGTGGAAGGCGGCTGGGAAAGAGTCCGCCCCGACGACGGCCTCCCTGTAGGAATGAGTCCTCTTCTCGAGGACGACGAGTTCGTAGCTGTACGGCATGAACAAATCATAGGTGAAGAAATGGGATTTTTCGACAGGCTTCTATCAAGGTCATCGCGGGACAGGCCCATCGACAGGACAGAAGGCTCGCAGTGGACGTTCCGCTTCGGCCCCACCCCTGCAGGCAGGAGGGTCGACGAGAGGAGCGCGATGCAGACCACCGCGGTCCACGCATGCGTGAGGATACTCGCCGAGGCCGTGGCATGCCTGCCGCTTCATCTCTACCGCTACAGGGATGACGGAGGCAAGGAGAAGGCCCTCGACCACCCTCTCTACAGGGTGCTCCACGACGAGCCGAATCCGGAGATGACGAGCTTCATATTCCGAGAAACCCTCATGAGCCACCTCCTGCTGTGGGGGAACGCATATGCGCAGGTGGTGCGCAATGGTCGAGGCGAGGTGGTCGGACTCTACCCTCTCCTGCCCGACCGGATGGATGTCGACCGGGATGGAGACGGACGGCTCGTCTACACATACTCCCCGTCCGAGACATCGAGGTTCAGGGGAGGCACCGTCAAGCTGCCGCCGGACCAGGTGCTGCACATCCCGGGTCTCGGCTTCGACGGACTTGTAGGATACTCGCCCATCGCCATGGCGCGACAGGCGATTGGTCTGGGGATGGCCGCCGACGAGTATGCGGCCAGCTACCTGAAGAACGGGGCGAGTCCATCCGGCGTCCTGGAGCATCCAGGCACGCTCAAGGACCCCACCAGGGTCAGGGAGTCGTGGCAGGGGATGTTCTCGGGTTCCGGCAATGCAGGCAGGGTCGCCGTGCTCGAGGAGGGCATGAAGTACCAGCCCATCTCGCTCAGCCCGGAGGCAAGCCAGCTCATACAGACCAGGAAGTTCCAGATCGACGAGATCGCCCGCATCTTCCGCATCCCTCCCCACATGGTCGGGGACCTGGAGAAGTCGAGCTTCTCGAACATCGAGCAGCAGAGCCTCGAGTTCGTCAAGTACACCCTCGACCCCTGGGTGGTCAGATGGGAGCAGTCGATGCAGCGCTGCCTCTTCACCCCATCAGAGAAGAAAAGCCTCTTCATCAAGTTCAACGTCGAGGGGCTCATGAGGGGCGACTACGCAAGCAGGATGTCGGGCTATGCCACCGCACGGCAGAACGGCTGGATGAGCGCGAACGACATCAGGGAACTGGAGAACATGGACAGGATCGCTCCGGAGGATGGAGGAGACCTGTATCTCGTCAACGGAAACATGCTCCCCCTCGTCATGGCGGGGAGGCAGGGAGGAAAGGATGAAGCAGAGGTTCTGGAAGTGGATGGACCTGGCAGGCGATGACGGAGGACCTCCGTCGAGGGAGCTGCTCCTCGAAGGCACCATAGCGGAGGAGAGCTGGTTCGACGACGACGTCACGGCGGAGGCGTTCCGCGATGAACTGAACGGAGGAAGCGGCGACGTCACCATATGGATCAACTCGCCGGGAGGCGACTGCATCGCCGCAAGCCGGATCTACACGATGCTGATGGAGTACCCGGGGCACGTGACCGTGAAGATACCGGGGCTTGCCGCATCGGCCGCAAGCGTCGTCGCCATGGCTGGAGAGAGGGTTCTCATGAGCCCGACGGCCATGATGATGGTCCACAATCCGGCGACCGTGGTCTTCGGGGACCACAGGGAGATGTCGAAGGCGATGGAGGTGCTTGACGAGGTCAAGGAATCCATCATCAACGCCTACGAGATCAAGACGGGCATGAGCAGGGCGAAGATCGCCAGGCTGATGGACGACGAGACCTGGATGAACGCGAGGAAGGCGGTCGAACTCGGGTTTGCCGACGGACTCCTTTCGGGGACGCCGATGCCCGGGTCGGAAGACGGACCTGACGGAGGTGACGGCACATTCGCCGCACGTGGACAGATGAGGAGACTGGTCGCCCTCCTCTCGGCGGATGCCGGGGAAGGACGGGGACGACAGGTGAGCGCCGATGACCTGATGGCACGGCTGGAACTCATAAGGAGATGAGGAGGACAACCCATGGAGAAGACGATCGAACTCATGGAAGCCAGGGCGAGGCTCTGGGACAAGGCGAAGAGGTTCCTCGACGAGAGGAGGGACGAGAACGGACTGCTGAGCGCGGAGGACAATGCCGCATACGAGAAGATGGAGGCGGACCTCGTGGCACTCGGCAAGGAGATCGACAGGGAGGAGCGCCTCGCAAGCCTCGGCCGCAGACTCTCGCAGCCCACAAGCGAGCCCCTCACGAACAGGCCCGACGCAGGCATCGGCAGGGCCGGAAGGCCCAGGGCCACGGACGAGTACCGCACCTCCTTCTGGGACATGATGCGCAGCCGCGCAATCGGCCGTGAGATCGTCGATGCGCTCCAGATCGGCACAGACAGCGAGGGAGGCTATCTCGTACCTGACGAGTTCGAGGCGACACTGGTCGAGAAGCTCGAGGAGGAGAACATCTTCCGCACCCTTGCGAACGTCATCCAGACCTCGTCCGGCGACCGCAAGATACCCGTGGCATCCACGAAGGGGACTGCAAGCTGGATCGACGAGGAGGGTGCGTTCACCGAGAGCGACGACGCCTTCAGCCAGGTGACCATCGGCGCCTACAAGCTGGGCACGATGATCAAGGTGTCCGAGGAGCTGCTGAACGACAGCGCATTCGACCTCGAGGCCTACATCGCAAAGGAGTTCGCAAGGCGCATCGGGGCGAAGGAGGAGGAGGCGTTCTTCACGGGCGACGGATCCGGAAAGCCCCTGGGAGTCCTCGCGGCATCCGGCGGAGCCGAGACCGGCATCACCGCCGCATCCGCAACGGCAGTCACCGCCGACGAGCTCATGGACCTCTTCTACTCGCTCAGGGCGCCCTACCGCAGGAACGCCGTGTGGATCGTCAACGACTCTACGATCAAGGCCATCCGCAAGCTGAAGGACGGCAACGGCCAGTATCTCTGGCAGCCCGCCCTCACCGCAGGTGCGCCCGACATGCTGCTCGGACGCCCCGTGAAGACCAGCGCCTTCATGCCCTCCATCGAGGCCGGAGCCAGGTCGGTGCTCTTCGGCGACCTCTCCTACTACTGGATCGCGGACCGCCAGAGCCGCACCTTCAAGCGCTTGGGCGAGATCTATGCGCCGAACGGCCAGGTCGGCTTCCTTGGCAGCCAGAGGGTCGACGGACGCCTCGTGCTTCCCGAGGCCGTGAAGGTCCTCGTGCAGAAGGCGGCATGACGATGGCCAACACGCTCAACTACAGCTCCCCCGGCGGCGACGAATGGGTCGTCGGGGGCAGGCTCGTGATCAGGAAGGGCGCAGTGGTGGAGGGTCTGCCCTCCCCTGCGCCCATGGCCGGAAAGATGGCGGACAGCGTTGCGGAGGATGTGGCCGCGCTCAGGACCGACCACAACGCCCTTCTGGCCGCACTGCGCTCGGCAGGGCTGATGGAGATGTGAGGGATGATCGTCGATGTGCAGAGCCTGAACGCATACAGCGGCAACTGGGAGGACAACGATGAGGCGGTGGCCATGAAGGAGCTGTTCCTCGGCTCCGCCGAAGAGATCGTCTCGGACTATCTGAGGTACAGCCCGGTACTCGGTCTGCATGCCGACATCGTACTCTCGGGGAACGGCACGGGAAGGCTTCAGCTTCCCTCCCGCCCCGTGAGGTCGCTTGAGCGGATGGAGATCGACGGGTGCACCATGGATGTGGCCCTCTTCCGGCTCGACGACGACCGCATCACGGCCATCCGTCGGATGGTCTTCCCCAGAGGGGACGGCAACATCGTCGTCTCCTACACCTCCGGCTGGAAGGCGGAGGAGATGCCGAATGCAATCAGGGTGGCGATACTGCGCATCGCAACGCTCATGCTCAGCGAGACCGACGGCAACATCGGTCTCACGGGCAAGAGCTTTGCGGACAACAGCCGCACCTTCGTGAACTACTCGAACTACCGCAAGTACCTCGAGCCGCTCGCCGGCTTCAGGGTGACGGGATTCTGACATGGTGCAGCGCAGCATGATGCAGGGGGAGCTTGTCTCCCTCGAGTCGGACATCAGCGGGCCGATCGCCTTCCTGAAGGAGCTGGGAGGACGGGAGAAGACCGTCCTGAGGAACATCCTCTCCGGCATCGGCACCGATGCGAAGTCCGTCGTCAAGCGCAGCTACAGGACATCCGGCCTGAAGAAGGACACCGGATCCCTCTACAAGGGGATCGTCCGCCGCGTCACGAAGGACGGCAGGACCGTGATCGTCTCCACCACCGCCCGCAACGACAGGCAGATCCTCTATGGCGGCGCACTGGCGAAGGGCAGCCTCGTCGAGGCGAAGGAGGCGAAGGCGCTCCGCTTCCAGGTGGACGGCAAATGGGTATCGAAGACGTCTGTCAAGCTGCCGGAGAGGCCGTTCATCACACAGCCGGTCCTGAGGCACATGGGCACGACTGCATTCAGGGAGAAGCTCGACCAGCTCGTCGAGAGGGAGGTCCGGAAGATCATGAGACGCAAGGCGAAGGAGGCGGGAGCATGAAGGACGAGATGGAGGTCATGGATGCCCTGAGGATGCGCATAATCGACAGCCTGTCCTCGTTCATCAGGGAACCGGGGGTAGCCGTGACACTGGACGAGAGAAGCGTCCTCATCGACTTTCCCGACCCCGACAACATGGCGAGGGACTCGGTCGTGTGGATCACACCCGACTGGGAGAACATCGAGGAGCTGTCGGTTGCGACCGACGTGTCGACCCTGAGGCTGTCGGTGTACATCGTGTGCAAGGGAGCTCCTTCGGCCCAGCTGGTCAGGCGGGCCTTTGCGCTGTGGTCGGCACTCTACCTCCTGGTCGATGACGACAGGAGCATCGGAGGTGTCGTCGCACACACGAGGGTGACGGACATGGACTACTACCCGTCCGTTGCGGCGGGAAGGACCCAGGTGGGCATCGAGGCCAGCCTCGAGCTCCAGTGGGCAAGGGAGGATTGAAAGTACATGGCATTCCATACTGGTGTCGGCGCATCCCTCCAGATAGGCGCCGAGAAGACCTACGGGGTCGCGGTGGAGCCCGACGTGCTCGTGGACCTCACGAGCGAGGGTATCGCCCTGGCTGTCGAGAAGGGCGACGAGGGCTCCCTTCTCGCATCGAAGACGGCGATGACCAGGGATCTCCTGGCGGTGACCGTCTCTGGAAACGTGAGCGCCATACTGCGCCCGGAGGGAGCTCCTCTGCTCTTCCTCCTCGCGATGGGAGGCGTGGACACGGTCGCATCCGAAGGCGACGACGGAAGGTACACGCACACGTTCACACTCTGCGGAGCGAACGAGGACCTGCCGGGCTGCACGATAGTCGTCGACCGCAAGGCGGCGGTGAAGAAATATGCCGGATGCACCATCGGGAGCCTCTCGATCGAGGCGGCGGCAGGGGACTATGTAAAGGTCACCTTCGACGTCACCGGCGTCAAGGAGGAGACGGGACAGCTCAACACCTCGCTCAAGGGATTCTCCATCCCGTCCTACAGGTGCACTGCCGCCGTGTTCAGGATCGGAGGGCAGACCTACGACATCACGACATCGACCGTGACCATCGACAACGCACTGGAGTCGGCCCCGAGGACCTACGGATCCGGACTCTATTCAGGCCGCCCACAGCATGGACGCAGAAGCGTGACGGTCTCGTTCGAGATCCCCTACTCCAGCGACGTCGAGGACCTGAAGTCGGACTTCCTCACGAGCGAGGACACGGCTTCGGTCGAGCTGACGTTCACATCCAGCAACGCCGACTACTCGGTCAGGATCGAGGTGCCCAACCTCGCGGTCACCTCGGTCGGCGGCAACGTGTCGGGGACGGGGATACTCACGGCCTCCTGCGAAGGCGAGGCCCTCTCGGTGGGGGATGTCGAACCCATCACGGTCACCGTCACCGACAGGACGGCAACGGCCTACGGGGCCTGAAGGAGGAACAGGTGTTTTCCAGGAAACGCAACTACGACAACTGCATACAGAAGGTCAGGCTCGATGTAGGCACGCTGGTCGGCCTGCAGAAGGACGACGAGGCTTACATCACGCTGCGCGAGCTGCCGACGCTGGAGATGCTCCGCCTCAAGGAGGCATCCGAGCACGGCGAGAAGGAGACGCTGGAGGTCTTCCGCGAGCTCC
This sequence comes from uncultured Spirochaetales bacterium, assembly GCA_949285785.1. Classification (GTDB taxonomy): domain Bacteria; phylum Spirochaetota; class Spirochaetia; order Sphaerochaetales; family Sphaerochaetaceae; genus Bullifex. Next base: position 353,749 of record CASEAG010000028.1, read on the forward strand.
TTCCCTCGATCGTGGCGGACCACAACTTCTACGAGGACGAGGATGGCAAGGTGAAGATGAAGGACACCGACCTCGCCTCTCTCGTGTTCGAGTCCGTGGACCTGACGCTCAAGGTGGTCAGGGGGTACACCGAAGCGGCTTTTTTTACCCGTCGGAGGAAGGACGGCGACAGCTCGCCAGCCTCTGCCGGGAGGTCTTCAACGGAAGACGGAGCCGGGAGCTCTACGGGGAATACGGACACTGGCTCGGCTACATAACCGACGTCTTCCTGCCCATATGCGACAGCGAGACCGGGGACTTCAGGCACCTACCATTCCCCGGAGGCGTGATGGACCAGCCATACATGACCATGCAGGTGGTGAGGCTGGTCCAGCTGAACTACCGCCGGCACCTCGCCGAGAAGGCCGAGGCCACAAGAGCGAAGATGAAACGGCGGTAGAAGAGAGATCAGACGGATGTAGCCTCGCGGAAGGTCACGATACAGCCTGATGGGATGCTCCAATCATTGTCACCATTGTTGTAAATATCTCTTAGAGACTCTGGAAGGCTGATATTTTTCAGCGAAGAGGAACTGAAAGCACCTGTGCTAATTTCTACGACGCTGTCGGGAATTGTAATGCTGTAAAGATTTCTGCATCCTGAAAAAACACTCTTTCCTATCTTTGTAACACTCTCGGGAATAACAACCTGAGACATGGCCCAACACTGTCTGAATGCCCGATCTCCAATTGCTTCAACGCCATATGGAATTACTGCATCAGGAGCATCCCAGTCACAATAAACCACAGTAATAACTCCATCAAGGTTTTTTATGTACAGCAAATTCGTTGGATCATCTGGAATTTCTGGAGCATCCGGTGTTTCCGGTGTTTCCGGGTTTTCAGGATTCTCAGGTTGCCCTGGCATATCAGGCGTGATTGAATCCAGATCGGCACCTTTCTTTACCTGAATGACACCATCAGCCAGGGAACTTAGAATCGCGGGTCTTTCTGCAAGAATGAAGTTGTAATTTTCTCCTATCCGCAAAGCAATAATCTGAAACATGAAAGACCCTTCTGTAACTGTGATAACAGGGTACCCACCTACTCCACTAACTGAAATCACATATGGTAGACATGATGTGGAACCTTTAGTTGGAACGTAGATTATCAAGCCATTTGAACTGAATGAGAAATATATTGTGTCCTCAAAATCTTGAAATGCCTCTTTTTTTACAGCCTGCCAGATTCCTTCAAACTCGCCGGGCTCATTAGGGGAACCATCATATCCTCCCAGGCCGGGTTCGCCACCACTATCTGGAGTCACAGACTCTCCCGTACCTGTACCAGGCATCGGTGTATCCCCTTTGCACGACACGGCCGTGAACAGTGCAAGCATGGCCACCAACAACAGAGAAAAAATCCTTTTCATGTGATTAACCCCTCAAAACGGATTTCAGTCCGCTGAATGGACATCGGACCGATATCCAGTCTATCCGCCTCGTCTCCCCACAACAAGGGGCCGAGGCCCCTAAAGGAGAACTCCGCCATGGCAACCCAGACACAGGCCAAGATAGTCATCAAGGGTCAGAACGAAGTCAAGGATGCCGTGAGAGGTGCTTCCAACGACCTCATGAGCCTCACGCAGACCATCCAGAAGGTCGGCAATGCATTCAGATCGGCATTCACGGTGACCGCAGTCATCGGAGCCGTGAAGCAGCTCGGCTCTGCAATAGGAACCATGGTCACCGAGGACTTCGGCGAGGCGAACAGGGCCTATGCCCAGCTTGCAATGGCACTGGGAGACAGCACGGCCTACGACGAGGTCGTCGCCAACATCGACAGGCTCTCGAAGCAGACCCTGGCGGCCAACGGCGACATCGAGGCGATGGTTGCGGAACTCGCAGCCCTCGGAAAGAGCGCCGACGAGATAAACGCCATATCGGATGCCTCCGTCGCACTGTCCAACGTGACCGGAAAGGACCTCTCGAGCTCCATGACGATCATGCTGGCCACGCTCAACGGCACCACGACCCAGCTGAAGAGGATGGGCATAGATCTGGGTGACCTGACCGAGGAGGAGCTGAAGAGCGGCGCGGCGATCGAGATCGTCAACGAGCGCTTCGGCAGATACTCCGAGATGCTCGCAGAGACCGACCTCAACCAGAGCCTCAAGAACATGTCGGAGACCTGGGGCGACATCAAGGAGAAGATCGGAGGCGTCGTCGCATACAACTTCGGCCCCCTGCTCAGGCAGCTCGATGCAGGCTTCGAGGCCTTCGGCCAGAACGTGAACAGCGTCACGACCTACGTGGGAGCCGTCATAGCAAACCTCCCCGAGGTCTTCGCACTCGCCATGGACACGGTCGGGAAGGTCATCGCACGCACGTTCAGATGGGAGACGATCAAGACGATCGTCGTCGACACGGTGAAGAACATCGGCTCCCTCCTTGCCGCACTCTTCGAAGGGATGCTCAAGGCGATACCCGACTTCCTGAAGACCGCGGGTGCCGGAATCGTCGAGTGGATCGCCTACATCGCCCTCAACCTGAAGATGGAGATCAAGAAGGCGGTAACCGATGCGGTGAACTCGCTGGGCGAATGGCTGTCCGGCACATGGTTCGGCAGGCTGTTCGGTCTGGGCGACGGCATGGCGGCGTTCTCCTTCGACATGTCGGCGGACGAGGCTGCGGCGGCGGAGCTGAAGAGGAGCTACCAGGAAGCCTTCGGCGGCTTCGGAGACGTATTCAGCGAGCACATCGGCAACGCGGTCGATGCCGTGAAGGAGTCCGGCCAGGGCTTCGCAGACACGTTCACCGGGCTGTACGGCGACATCATGACCGACTACTCGTCGCAGCTTTCGCAGATCATCGGACCGGAGCTTGCCGAGATCAGAAGCGCGGCTGATGCGGCGGACCAGAGCGCCATCCTCGAACAGATCGCCGCCAACACGGCGAAGACCGGCACCTCCCCCACCGCATCGTCGGATGAGGGGAGCACGGACGAGAGCATCACCTCCTCCATCTCCGCACTTGTGTCCACGGTCGAGGACGAGGGTGGAAGCCTCGAGGATGCGCTCCAGGCGATCATAGACGAGTACTCGAACGCAATGAACGACATCGTCATCCCGGGCTTCGAGCGTGTGGACGACACGCTGAAGTCCACCGACGCCACCTCGACGCTCTCGCAGATCGAGGAGAACACCAGGGACGACGGCAGTGATGCGGCGGCCACCGGGTACAGGAGCCTGGGCGACCGTCTGCTCGAGAGTGCGGAGAGTTCCGTCTCCAGCATCTTCAGCCGGCTCACGGAGAGTGCAAGGTCGTCCGCCAATCCGTTCATCGCCATCATCGGCACGGTGATCTCGGAGGCGGCGGGGCCGGTCATCGACGCCATCTCGCCCCTCATCGGAGCCATCGACGGCCTGGCGGATCCGGTGCAGGTGCTCGCAAGGATCATCACGGGGATCGTGAACATCCTGGCTCCGGCCGTGCAGACGGTGATCCAGCCGCTGCTCGACGTGACCACCTACCTGGGCGAGTCGATAGGACGGCTGTTCCTGCCCATCCTCGACCCGCTGTGCGCCGCCTTCAACCTGCTGGGTCAGATCCTGATGACGGCTGTCGTGCCGGTCTTCCAGACGCTCGCCCCCATCTTCGAGGTCCTCGGGCTCGTGGTCACCACGCTCAACCCGATACTCATCCTGCTTGCCAAGGCCTTCACGGTCCTGATGAGTCCGGTGCAGTTCATCGCGGACCTGTTCAGCTGGCTTGGAAACTGGGTGCGCTATCTGGGCGACTGCATCTACGTGGCCACCTGGAACCTCACCCACTGGTTCAACCGGAAGAGCTACGGCTCCTCACCGGGAGGATTCAGCTCGGACGCCTTCAGCGGACTCCAGGGCAGGCTGGATGCAATCGACGAGCTTGCCGCAGGCACCAGCCATGGTGCAAGCGACAGCGTCAGCACGGGAACATCCCTCGCCTCCGCCTCCTACCAGGGCGGCACCACCGTGACGATCAACATCTGGCAGCAGGCGCCAGTCGTCGGAGACGGCGGCATGGCGGCCTTCGCACGGATGATAAGACGGGAGTTCGAGGCCCTGGACCACTACGGAGTGACGACATGACGATCACAAGACCATCGCTGAAGCTCGAGTTCGCCGACGGGGGCGACACCGTAATCTGCGGCACATACGACATCCTCGCAAACTCGATCACGGTGTACAGAAGGCTGCTGAGCGACCTGAAGAGCGCTTCCGACATGGTGACGCTGAGCCTCGACAGATGGTCGGCCGCCGTGCAGAGGCTGGTGTCCACGGACGAGCCGGTCATGGCCGTGCTTTCGTCGAACGGGCGCACCATCTTCACGGGCTATGTGTCGACCGACTTCTCCTGGGCCGTCACGGACACGGGACGCCAGACGCTCGACATCACGATCGAAGATGTCGGCACCAGGCTTCTGTCCGCCGAGTTCATCGAGACCGGCCGCCACCTCTTCGACTGCGATGTCATGGCGGCGGTTGACGGGATCGTGGAGCGCTGCGGCATCCGCATGTCCTACAACCAGCCACAGTCGAAGGGAATCAGGGTGACGCACACGGTCGAGGCCGGCGAGGTCTGCCGCGACATCCTCACCAACATGCTCTACGAGGCTGGCATGTGCTTCAGCTTCGACGAGGATGGCCGTCTCAGGGTGCACGACCTCGGCTGGGACGAGAAGGACGCCGTCACTGTCGACAGGCACTCCATCGCCCTCGTGGGTTCTTCAGCGATTGCGCTCTCGAAGCGCATAAGGCAGTACAGGGGCGCAAGGGTCACGTACACGGGGCTCGGCCGGGCCTCGGACTACCTCGTCTACCGCAACACCACCGGCCAGGACACAGGCCATCCCTACTGCAACCTCGAGATGGACGGAAGGACCGTCTTCGACGGCACGAGGATATACTCGTCATCCGAGTGGGAGGACCTTCAGGATGACGACTACACGGGTCCGGCCCTCATCGAGGCGGTCAACGCCTCAAGCGAGCAGGAGACCGTCGCATCCGGGAAGATCATATCCATCTCCGACCCCGTCCTCACGCTCACGAGCCTGTCCTACATATACCGCTCCATCAGGGCGGAGGGCGGCCCGTACTTCAGCCTCGTCGTCGAGAACCGCAGCTCGATGTCGGCGTCCGTCACGAGGCTGGACGTCACGGCAGACATCATCTACGAGAAGGAGACGAACATCCTCCTGTCCAGCACCGAGGGGTACGTGGGCGGCGACATGCTCGAGGAGACCCTGACATGGGTGCACGACAGGGAGGCCGCGAGCCGACATGCCAACCTCGTGGCTCAGTACCACAGGCACGCAGGGTGCGTCTACACCTTCTACACGTTCGCGGACGTCACGGCGGGCAGCGTGGTGCGCCTCGTGGACGACGTGCACTCCGGCCTTTCGACGCTCGTTCTCGTAGTGGCGACGACGGAGACGGACCAGAGCGACGTCATATCGTGCGAGGCGGTCGGCCTGGGACCCTTCGACCTCTCGGCTCCCCTGCACTTCCAGACCGTCGGCTACGCAGGCCGTGCACCGCTCCCGGTGGACGATCCGGAGGAGGAGAAGCCCCAGCCGACGCTCGAGGTGTCGGCTGACAGGGGAAGCGTCACGTGGTATGCCGACGACATCCCGGTCGACCCAGACGAGGAGATTCTGGTCTCGTTCACAAAGACCGACACAGCAGAGCCCGTCATCGTCTCGTATGCGGACTCCAGGCACGTCTACAACACCGGAACCGGCACGCACCCGGTCAGGTCGTCGGAGTTCGAAGGCCGCGACACGCTCGTGGTCACGGTGACCTGCGGCGTCCTGCAGCGCTCCGTCACCCTCGTCAAGGTCCACCTCGTCGGATCGTTGCGGCTGACCCTGTCGGCACCATCATTCGCATGGTACGCAGACGATGTCCCCCACGATCCGGATGACGAGATCGAAATCGTCTGTGCACAGGAAGGCTACGGACAGGATGCGACGCTGAACATACAGGGTCTGGGGATCGTGGCAGAAGGCACGGCATCCTTCACGGTGAAATCAGGCGACATGGGGCGCCTGGACTCGATGCTCGTGCAGTACGGGATTGCGGGCGTGAGGATGGAGAGCGCCATCATCGCGAAGGCGAAGGACATCGGTGTGCTCGAGCTGATGACGTCGGCCACATCCTTTTCCTACACGGCGGACAACTGGCCGGTGGACGAGACGGAACGCATCCTCGTCACGGTACACTCCTCGGGATACAGCAGAAAGCCGGCGTTGAAGCTGGCAGGACTGCCAGTCGCCCTGTCGGAGGAAGGCACCCATGAGATTGCGGCTCTGGACCTGCTCGACCATGCGACGTTGCAGCTTGAGGCGATCTGCCACGACCAGGTCAGGCAGACCGTCATCACGAAGGTGCGCCAGAGCGCATCCATCAGCCTCTTCCTCTCGCGCAGTGCAGTGAAATACTACGCCGACGGCGTCGAGTGCCCGGACCAGGATGTCGAGGCCAGGGTGATGCACTCGGGCCTGCACTACGGAGTGCATCTCGTTGCAGGAGGCAGGTTCATCGAGCCGGATGCGGATGGAACATACCACCTCCCATCAGGACTCCTGGACGATTCCAACGAGGTCGCGGTCAAGGCCGAGGGTGCAAGGCTCGTGTCGGTCGCTGACACGGCGGTTCTCAGGAAGGAGACTCTCGTCCCCACCCTCGCCGTCTTCACGGATGCCGGCAGCTTCAGCCTGGATTCCGACGGCACGCTCTCCCCCGAGGCCATCATCGTGCTCGTGCAGTGGTCGGGCGTCTCCGGAGCCGTCAGGCCGACGCTCTCGGTGAATGGGCGTGGCTACGACCTGGACAGGGACGGGCGCTTCACCATGCCATCGTCATTCGCGGCCGGAAGGACCGGGGTGAGGATCGTCGCAACGCTGCCGGACTTCGCCGTCACCCGCGAGACCTACATCCCCGTCGTACGTTCCGGCAGGGACGGCGAGTCCGTTCTCGTGGAGTACCGCTGGTGCCCGAGCCGCACCACGTGGGAGGATGCCGAAGGCCTCGTCGGTCTGACGATGGACGGCGTCCCGCTGACGCTCGACGGTGCACCGATCGTGATGGACATGGTCCGCGGCCTGCGCACCCTGACCCTCGACGGAGTGCCTCTGCTTCTTGACGGGGAGCCCGTCGTCGTGTCCGCACAGGATGCGGCGGATCGCAGACTCGTCCTTGCAGGCGTGCCGATCGTCCTCGCCGGGCAGGACGTCACGCTTGCCCCGTTGCCGGGTGCGCACCTCACGCTATCGGACTCCATCGTGACGCTGGACGGAACTCCGCTCTCGATCGGCGCCCCTGCAGACGGAGACGGAGGCTGGAGCACCACGCACAGTCTGGAGGCGCCGGAAGGAAGGCCGTACCTGTGGATGAGGACCTCCACCGACGGGGGTGCCACCTGGACATACTCCTGCATCACTGGTGCACAGGGACCGCAGGGTGAACAGGGTCCACAGGGCGAAAAGGGGGACAGAGGCGATGCCGGGGACGCCGGAGTCTACCTGGGGGCGCACGACAAGGCCCCCACTTCGCGTCCCGACGGATCATCGCTCTCCATGGGCGACTACTACCTCGACACCGCCGACACGTCCAATCCCCTGCCCTTCATCCTGCAGGAGAACGGCGTGTGGACTCTCGTCGAGGCCACAGACGCGGACTGGAGCGTCATCGCATCCGTGACGCAGGCGGATGTCGCATCGCTCGGCACGGCACTGCTGGTCACCAACAGCTACTACGGATACTTCTCCCTCCTTGCGGCGATGAACGCATCCTTCGATACGGTGCATACGAAGACCATGGTCGTGAGGGACGGAGGGCGCATAGTCAGCCGGTCGCACCTGGACAGCGGAGGCGTCGAGGGTTTCGAGATATCCGACGAGGGCATCTATGCAAGCACCGGAAGCTGGAACGCGGGGATCAACTCTGGAACTCTCAGGTGCATCCCCAACTCGCGCCTCGCCGACGGCAGGGACGCCTTCGATTTCCGCACCGACGTGACGCTGGGCGAATACTGGGAGCGCTTCAAGGCTTTGAAGGTCAACACGAACATATTCCTCCATACGCCGGAGGACTTCCGCGAATACTACAGGTGCATACGCAACGGACGCTTCGATGCGCCCATGAGGGAGATGAAGAAGGACCTCTATGGCGTGAGGCCGTTCCCCGCGGGCTTCGGTGCGGGCACCGCCGTGCAGGATGTCGACTCGGGCATCCCGATCGTCATGGCCCTGCTCAACCGCAGGTATCTGGCTGTGTACACGCAGACCCTGGAGGGGACCGCCGTGAGCATGTTCATCAACCTCTACGACATGGAGAGGCTGCCCGTGCAGGATGACATGGGCGCCCCCGTCTACGACTTCACGATCGACGTCACAGGCTACGGAGCCACCCTCTGGAGCATGCTGGTCGACGATGTGGAGGGCAAGGCGTACTGCATCTTCGTGGGCAGGTCGGACGATGACGTCCTGCCCGTGTACTCGTTCCCGATCCGTGAGGAGTACGATGCGGCACCCGTCCTGACGAAGGAGGCGTTCACGGACAACCTGTCAGACGTCGTGGGCGAAGCCCCAATCACCTTCATCCTCCAGAGCTACGACCGGATGTACATCGACGGAGGGATGAAGACGTACCTCTCCACGCTGCTGCATTCCGGCAGGGAGGACTCGATTCCTCAGCGGATCATCCTCTTCGATGCGAAGGCGAAGCGCATAGACGTGAGGGCAAGCTTCGAGTGCCACTACGACCTCGTGAAATCCACGGCACCCTCGGTGTTCTTCTACGGAGTCCAGGAGGTCGCCGGCGTCATGTACGGCCTTGCGACGATTCCCCAGACGGGCCTGTGCATCGTGAGGATCGACGGGGACGACGACCTCGAGATCCTCCGCATCCTCTTCGACGATGACGAGGACACGTGGGCGACATATCCATGGACGCTTCCGGACAGGACCGCAGGAAGGGTGCCGGAGGTCCCGGCCTACTGCAGCGCGGACATGTCAGTGCATGGCGACAGGCTGCTGATATGCGTGTCGAGGAAAGTGAAGGACCTTGCGAAGCTCATAAGGCCGTGGGAGGCCGCCTCCTATCCGTTCATGCTCTATCGGGACGACCCCTGCATCGCGACGGACTCCCTTGTCGGATGGTACGATGTCACGACCGGGACGTTCACCGAGCTGGAGCTCCCGAAGGTGAGGCTCATGCCGACCATACACAACGACGATGCGACGACCAAGTCGTTCTACTATGTCAGCTCGAGCAACATCGACGGCATGAGGCCGCAGGAGCTGTCGCTGATACCGAAGACGTTGCGCTACAACCGCATCTCGGGGAAATACGACCTGCTGGGAGTGATGATGGACGTCGCCCTGGGCGGTGTCGGCATCATGCTCGCCTCGGAGACGGGGATGGCCGGCATTCCCTATCCCTCGTTCAAGCTGAACGGCTTCTACTGCCGCTTCTCGGCCGACATGGAGTTCGAATGCGGGACCACCCAGAGGAAGGCGGGATCCACGGATGTGATGACGGGCCTCATGATCGCGGAGGGCGGCGCCGCGGGAGGCGACATCAGCTTCCTGAGCCGCTCGAGGGACCTCGCGGGCGACATGTACCTGCCGCAGAAGATGCCGCTCTACTATGCGAGGTGCGACCTGGTCATCAGCGTGGACGGCTCATCGGAGACGATGGGCATCCCGTCCGTCATGGTCTGGGGCTACCGCAGAAGCCAGAAGGAGAACCGTCACAGGCTCCTGATGCGGATCACCGGCATGATGGACGAGCGGCCTTCCGACGAAGAGGTCGCGTCGATGCTGGAGACCTACGAGCGCTACTACGCCGAGGAGCCGGCGATCGGACATGTCATCGGTCTGAGGACACGTTACGACGCCGATGACGACAGCTACGGCATCGAGTTCATCACGGACAGCAGGATGTCCAGGTACGACATCTCGTACCAGACATACGAGGCGAGCCTGTCGACGTGGAGCGAGGCGGGCTTCGGCGTCGAGAACGGCAACGGAACGTACTCGTTCGACAGGTTCATCCCCGACATCACCTTGAAAAAGGGGGACAGGACCCTCTGTCCCGTGACGGTGGACCTGCACACCAACGCATTCACCTATTTCGACAACTGACACAAGGAGGAACGAATGGCGACTTCAATCGACATCAGGCAGATAATCGACCTGCCGGAGGACGGGGAGCTGGAGCTCTACTCCGTCGCGGTCACGAGGACTGCGGCAGACGGAACGGTCACGGGGGCGCGCATACCGCTTGCACAGATCGTGGGCGCATCGGGAGGCACGACACCGGAACCCGGGCCCGGGCCGGAGCAGAAACCGGACCCGATGCTGAAGCTGAGTGCCGATGGAACGGGATTCCGGATCGGACCCGACGGGCTTCCCCTGCCGGGGCAGACCATCACGGTCTCGCTCGAGAGGAGGGACATCTCCGGCAAGGTGGTCTGGACAATCAACCGCGACATCTCCATCCCGGAGGATGCGACGGAGGTCGTCATCAGCGGCGACAGGGCCATCTCCATCGAGCTCGAGAACGTGGCCCCGCCCATGGACCTCCGCGCCACCGAGACGAGCTACCATGGATGGAACTACATCGTGACGGCGACCGGCGAGTCGCTCTTCGTGTCATCTCCCGAGGAGGCGGAGCTGATGGAGACCATCCCGGAGGAGAACGCCATGACGAAGGTGACGGTCGACGGCGAGGATCATCCAGGCATGGAGTTCGACGACGACAACCCGCCGGGACTATTCTACTACAACGAATCCGCCGGAGCGCAGCACCTCGTGAGATCGGCTTCCGACACGAGGGTCTATGTCAGGGTCGACGTGCACGGGATGTTCAACATGGAACACAACGACCATGCCGTGATGACGTACTTCATGTGCATGTCCTCGGGCGGGACGGATGAGGAGGGGAACCAGGAGATAAGCCTGCAGCACATCATCCTCGGGAAGCTGACGAAGGTGCGCGAAGGCGTGTATTCTGCCATCCTGGCATTCTCTGCCGGCGAACTTGACCAGGACGGCGCATATCCCTTCAACTACCTCATCGCCCCGGGGTACATCCTGCCGGTCAACGACCCAACGAAGGCCGGTGGGCGCGGAGGCTTCACGATCGACGGCCTCACGTTCATCTCCGTCACGAACAACCTGGAGGGGTTCACCATGCTCGGTCTCGACGACGAGGAGAGGATCAAGGCTTTCCTCGATGCACAGGACCATCACGACGGGGTGTTCACGGCCGTCGGCGCACTCCCGGCCCCTGTCATCGGGACCGATGCGATCACGATCTCGGTGGAGGCCGACGGCCTCGAGGACTCCATCGAACTGCCGGTAAGCGTCGTCGAACCCGCCAGGGACCTCGTGCTGGAGGCGCATCCGGCATCCCTGCTCAAGGACACCGACGGCAGACCCCTCATCGGACAGGCCGCAGTCGTCAGGGCTTTCCCGCAGGGCCTGGATGGAAGGATCGCCTGGAGCGACAACATCGGCCTGGACATATCCGAGGATGCGCGCAAGGTCGTCATCAGCACATCGCTCCTGCGCAGCATCGGAACCGTCGAGAACATCATCAACAGCCCATACTACACGTCGGTGGGCACCAAGCCCGGCTCCTCGTGGTGGATGAACACCGGCAGTAGCGGCAATTTCCTGATGAGGCATGTGTCCAGTGACGGGGAGGACACGCTGCGTGAGATCTTCCAGAGCGGCGGAATCAGGCTCCAGGACGAGGTGCCGCTGCTTCCCACCGGTCTGGAGTGCGAGGTGTCCACCAGCTTCAACCTCCTGTCAGGCCTCGACGGCTCGCCCATGGCGACGTCGGATGCGACGGGCATGCTGTACATCAGGGTACGATTCTACAGCCTCGAGAACGCATCCACATCCGGCATGTACTGTCTGCTCAATGTCAAGGTGGTGGCCGAGGGCCAGGACCACGGCGAGGTGACGGCCACCCCCATCCTCACGAGGATGCACAGGATTGACGACAGCGAGTGCTCGTGCATCGTCACGCTCGCCCCCGGCACGTTCCAGACGAATTCTGGGACTCCGCCGATCCAGCTCCGGGACTGCATGATACTCCCGACGAACGACCCGGGCAGGGAAGGGAGGATGGCGAAGTACAACATCGGCCAGGTCCATGTCATACCGCTGATGCCCTATGCCGGGGAGTTTGCGGAGATAGGGGTCTCGAGCGAATACGAGATCGAGGCGTTCCTCGATTCGTCGGAGATGTCGTCAGGCAGCTTCACTCCAAAAGGATTCGTGCGCAACCCGGCCATCGACGGCACGAACATATCCATCAGCGCAAGCGTGGACGGCATCACGAAGTCGGTCATGATCCCCTTCGTGACCGAAGACTGACATCATCGACGGCAGGGGTGAAGGGGCGGAAGACCACCATACAGGTGCGGTTCCGCCCCTTTTTCCATATCCGCATCTTGCGGTTGTAAGGTGACCAGGCATGTTCTAGACTGGATGTGGAGGGAAATGGAATGAGACGTATTGCAATGCTTTCCGCAATGCTGCTGGTTGCTGCCTCGCTCTTCGCAGTGTCCAGCGCCGACATCCAGGCCGCCGCTGCACAGCTGAACGTGCCATATGACGAGCTGGAGGCGCTCGTGCTGAAGTACAACGCGACAAGCCGGCCGTCCGACAAGGTGGATGCGGTTCCGCTGGACAGGATCTACGACGACTTCATCAGCAACGGCATCAGCGCAGACATGAAATACAACGGACAGACGGTCCGCGTGAGTTTCACTGTCGCCTCGATGCAGGCAAACAGCATGTACGGTCCTGAATATTCCTGGTACGGCAGCACCTACAGATACCGTTACGAGATTACCGGTCCGAACGCCATCAGCCCCGACTTCAGCTCGATCCTCTACTTCAGCGCATATCCCGATGACTCGGAGGCTGGAAATCTCATGAACATATCGAGCGGGCAGACGATCACGGTCGAGGGCAGGTGCGAGGTCGAAACGCTCGGATCCCAGATCTACATAAACCTTCTTGGTGCAAGAATCATCTGAAGTGGAAACGACATGAAAACGCTCATGATATGCACGGATGATGACAACGGAATGTCGCTTTTCAACAGGAGACTGTCGACCGACGCCATCCTCTACCAGAGGCTCGCCGAACTGGCTGCAGGAAGGACGATCCACATGTCCCCATACTCCGCGCCGCTGTTCAAGTCAGTGAAGGCACAGGTGGATGCGCGCGACGACTTCATGAACGCCACGGACGGGTTCTTCTTCGTCGAGCGCGGGGATGTGGACCAGACGGCCTTCGACCGGGTGCTGCTCGTCAGATGGAACAGGCGCTATCCGAGCGACCGGAGGTTCTCGGTGGATCCACGCCTCTTCAGGAAGATGGAGAGCACGGACCTCGCCGGCGCCGCACACGACAGGATCACCTTGGAGACATATGGGAGGAGATCATGAAGGAATCAGGAACACGTATTCTGATGGCGGTTGCACTTCTCTGCGCCGCACTCGTCATCCTGCCGCTTTCGTCCTGTGGCATGCTGACCCCGACACCCGATGACGGGAGCGGGACGACGACACCAGGACACGATCCGGGCCAAGGCGGAGATGTACAAGAGCCAGCCCAGGAACTATGGGAGGTTCGCAACGGCAACGTGCCCTACTTCACCGCCGAAGACTATGAACATGAGGTCGGATGGGAGCACTACTCGCCTCTCGACAGCCTCGGTCGCGAAGGCTATGCGATGGCGATGACTGCATACTCCAACATGAACTTCGACGAGAGGGGCGACATAAGTTCGTTCTATCCGTCAGGATGGGAGCAGGCGAACTACGACGTCGTGGATGGCGGCTGGCTGTACAATCGGTGCCATCTCTTCGGAAGGCAGCTGGGCGGCGACGATATCCGCAACAACCTCATGACCGGTACGCAGGACTTCAACGTGAACGGCATGCTCACCTTCGAGAACATGGTCGCAGACCACATGAAGGACAACCGGACTCACAGGGTGCTCTACCGCGCGACACCTGACTTCGGAGAGGGCAATCTGCTTGCATATGGCATCCTCATCGAATCGGACTGTCTCGACTGCGAGGGCGAGCAGGACAACGTCTGCTTCTGCGTCTACATCCGCAACCAGCAGGCCGGCGTGACCCTGGACTACTCAGACGGGGAGAGCTTCGTCACGGGTGGACTTCCGGACACCGGCGGGCTCGACACAGACGTCCCCCTTGCCGAGGCGACCTACATCGTGAACACTAAATCGAAGAAGTTCCACACGAAGGACTGTGGACATGCCCCGGATCCGGATTCGCCTGACTACGGAACGGTCAGCGTCAGCCGTGCCGAACTGGAAGCCGAGGGCTATGACGGCTGCGGTTTCTGCATAGACTGACAGGAATGTCCGCCAGATGACGAAACGGAGCGGATTCCAACGACTTGTGGTCTTCGCCCCGTTTCCGCTTTCCCTGTGGATTCCGACGAGCCGGGACGACAGGTTGCAAGCCCCGTCCTCCCGCACCGGGTTGACCTACCTGCTGAAGAGGTAGTATGGCGCCAGTCCTGTCGTCGGCCCCTGGACCAGCTGCCAGCCCTCGCTGGCGATGAAGTTCAGCACGGTGCCGAGCGTGTAGTAGTACCCCTCCGAGTTGGTGGCACCATATCGTCCATAGCCGTAGATGAAGTTCTCGTCCAGCCAGTCGCCGTCAAGGGCGATTATCATCATGCCTCCGTCCTCGACCGCATTGCGGATCTGGGTGCTGTCCGAAAGCTCCTCGTCCTCCACGTCGTCCGATATGCTGACGACAAGCGTTCCATGCACCGGGTCGGCCTCCTCGACCACGCCATAGCGGTCGTTCACCTCGAACACCACCAGCACGCACAGCAGTGCGGCAATCAGGAACAGCATGAACTTCACGAATCCGCCGAGGTCGACGCTCATCTCCTCTTTCTCGTCTTCTGCCATCATCTACCTCCTCGTTCCTCTTTTCCTCAATTGTAGCATGTGATCAGTGGGGCATCTTCCTCGTGTCGTAACAGGACCAGTGGACAGGAAGGCATGATACAATCATGATACAATATGATATGAGCGCCATCAGACTGATGCCGGATGGGCCGGAGCAGCTGGGTGGTGCCGTCAGCAGAAGGAGTACCCACATGAAAAGGAAATCCACACTACAGCTGATCGTCATCCTCCTTGCGGTGATGATCGCCCTGTTCTCGTTCACAGCTTGTGATGACAATCCCAATGCCCCCCCGAAACGGGCGAAGAGCAGACCGGAAACCCAGATGACAATCCACCAGTGCTCTCGGACGAGGAGGCATTGACGGGCCAGTGGCTCGTTTACCGGCTCGATGATAAAACGCAGAAAATGGAATTCGGTAAATCCGTCATCGATATCCAGTACACGGAACCCGGATATTGGATAATGGCTTACATGAAGAATATTTCAGACTCGACTGCCAATTTAGGAGGCTTCAAGTTCCAGTCGAATCGCACGTTGCAGGCAGACGGCTGGTTTGTCGTATCAGTCTCAGAAGCAGAAGGTGGTTATGAAATCAGGTACAGGTTCCGGGATTCGGACAGGAACACGCTGGATGCGGAATATCATGAGGCAGGTGTGCAAGACGTGAACAAGCTGGAGCTCAGACGAGTCACCGACAGAGTAATTGAAATCATCGAAGAGCCGAAATGATCAACGCCAGATCGAATGAGCATCAGAGGGGATATGCTCTCCTGACTACGGAACGGTCAGCGTCAGTCGTACAATGCTGGAAGCTGAAGGATATGACAGCTGTGGATTCTGCATAGACTGACAAGCCACCCATAGACACCAAGGCGGATCACTCACATGAAAGGGTGGTCCGCCTTTTGTCTTGCGCATGTCTACAGAATTGAAGAATACACCTTTGGGACCAGCTGCTCGACACAGTAGTCCAAATCATCAATTTCATCAGGTCCAAGGTCCCCTATGTTGACATTCTTTCCATCTGTCTGAATGAACTTCACTTCATATGTGATAGGCACAACCTCTCCCGCATTAATTGCGTAATTTGTGACTTCAAAACAGATATGCAACTCGGTCATTTCATCAGTCAGGGGATAGAGGAGCAATCCAAGAGGAATACTCTCGACACACTCAATGTCTGGAATCCTATCAACGTATACTATGCCCTCTATGGGGAAAAATCCGCCGCCTTTCTTCTCAATCATTATTTCAGTAACAAAGGCCAAGGCAACTGCATAAGGCGGCTTGACAAGTCTGCTATAGGCTTCGGTGCCATCAATTGGTTCTGCATCAGGGTTGTCCTTGTAATGATTGAGCAGACTATATATGTCCCCGACTAGCTGATCCAGAGGAACTGTCTCGTCTTCAACAATCACCTCAATTGGGAATTTGCCATCTGCCCTGTTCACATTGGACAAAAGGTTATAATCGTCAGTTGCGAAATCTTCAACG
The DNA here is from genome assembly GCA_949285785.1 of uncultured Spirochaetales bacterium. Taxonomy (GTDB): domain Bacteria; phylum Spirochaetota; class Spirochaetia; order Sphaerochaetales; family Sphaerochaetaceae; genus Bullifex. Next base: position 370,247 of record CASEAG010000028.1, read on the forward strand.
ACCATTTCGGCAACAAGTTCACCATTGACATTGAACATCCTTGCATAGCCGCTCAAAACATCATTGGATATGACGGAAAGCCCCGCTCCGCTAACACTGAACTCATCCAGTGTCAAATCATATTCGGTATAGTACTGTCCAGGTTCAAGCCAATAGTAGCCCATCCAGGACCTCAATGCATCTTCAATCAGATAATGGTCTATGGCTTCTCCATTGGACGAAACATGCGAATGCCTCAGACTGACATTACAGAATTCTCCAGCAGAAGAAAGGCTGTCTATCTCAACGCTTTTGGCCATGCGAGCCAAGCTTTTCGAGATTGTGGGATGAACTTCCGGAGAGGATGGAATGGAGGAATCCGAAGAACCATCCAACCCGGATGAGTTCAAGTCCCCATTGCAGGATGTAGCCTGAAAAAGCAGCAACATGGATGCAATGAGAATCAACATCAACCTTATGTGGTGAGACATCACTCTACTCCAAAAACACATCTTTCACCGAAGCCTATCACTTACCGATTTGACCATCAATATGATCCCTACCCGTCACCTCCTACCAGATGGAGGTGAAACGAAATGACGGAAATCGAAAAGGCGACAATCCGCGAACTGAGGACACGGGGACTCGGCATGCAGGCCATCGCCGACAACACGGGCATGAGCAGGGACCAGGTGCGCTACTTCCTCCGCAAGGAAGGATTGGGCGGAGCTGTCGGCAACACCGCAGAAGGAAGAATCTGCATGGAGTGCGGCAGGACGCTGATCCATACAGACGGCAAGAGGAAGAGGCGCTTCTGCTCCGACAGCTGCCGCATGAAGTGGTGGAACCGCAGGAGAAACACCAGGCGTTCCAAGTCGATGAAAGAACTCGCATGTCCTGTCTGCGGCCAGATCTTCTGGGCATATGGCGCGAGCCACAGGCGTTTCTGCTCGACGGAATGCTATCTGGCATGGAGGAGGGAGAGGCATGACGGAAGAAAGGCTGAGGAATGAAGTGGCCTACGACACCATCGTGCGGCTTTTCCGCAAGGCCTGCGACGATGGGGTCATATCTAAGGAGGAGATGGAGAGGCTGAATAGGGAGGCGGACAGGAGATTCAAGCCGATCGTGCCGGATTTCGTCCTCGACGAGGCTTGACGATTGCCAAGATGTGCGGCAGGACAGGGTACAGGTAGAAGAGATGAAGACGATACATCTGACGACATTGCCGAGAATTATCCGCAGGCCCAGGGCCTGCGCCTATGCCAGGGTCTCGCAGAACGACGAGATCATGGCGTCTTCCTTCGCCCAGCAGCTCAGCCATTACGGCAGACTCATCAGGGAGAATCCCGAATGGGACTTCGCAGGAATCTATGCGGACGACGGAATCAGCGGCACGACCATCGGAAGACCGGGATTCGCGTCGATGATGGCGGATGCAAGGGCCGGCAGGATCGACATCATTCTGGTGAAGTCCATCTCGAGATTTGCGAGGAACACCGTCGCTCTCCTATCATGCCTCAGGGAACTCAGGGCCCTCGGCGTCAGCGTGCGCTTCGAGCGCGAGAACATCGACTCCATGTCCACCGAGGGAGAGCTGATGCTCACCCTCCTCGCCTCCTTTGCGGAGGAGGAGTCGCGCTCTATCTCGAACAACACCAAGTGGGCGATCAGAAAGAAGTTCGAGGAGGGAATCCCCCAGAACCGCCTCGTCTACGGCTACCTCTGGACGGGCGGGGACTTCATCATCGTCGACCATGAGGCCGAAGTCGTCAGGGAGATATTCGCATCCTACCTTGCGGGAGAGTCTCCGCAGGGGATTGCCAAGAGGCTTGCATCACGTGGCGAGAGGTCGAAGAAAGGCAGACTCATGTGCTATGCCTCCGTGTTCACAATCCTACGCAACGAGGACTACACGGGTCTCACCCACCTCCAGAAGACCTTCTCCAACGATGTCATCGAGAGGGGCTTCTCGTGGAACAGGGGCGAACTCCCCAAGTTTGCCGTCGAAGGACTTTTCCCTCGGATCATATCTCCAGAGGACTTCAGGAAGACTCGGGACGAGATTGCCCTGCGTGCAAGTCAGCACATACTTGCAAGCAGGACAATCAGGTTCACGCCATTTGTCCGCAAGGTCTACTGTGGCGACTGCGGAAGGGCCTACAGACGCACCTCAACGAACAGGTATGTCGGATGGAAGTGCGGGACCAAGATCGACTCCGGCGTCTCCGCCTGCCACAACTCCAACATAGCCGAGCATGTCCTCATCGACACATCATGCGGGGTGCTCGGAATGAAGGAGTTTGACGGAGACGTCTTCAGGGAACTCGTCGAGCGCATCGTCGTCCATGACGACATCCTCGAATTCCACATGAGCGACGGGAGCGTCGAGACAGTCCTCTGGAAGGAGGCGCTCGATGCCTAAAGCCGTCACGATGATTCCGGCGACCATACCGAAGCTCCAGCCCATCGCCGCACCGAACGGAAAGAGACGGCGTGTAGCCGCATATGCCAGAGTCTCGACGGATTTTGAGGAACAGCTCACGAGCTTCGAGACGCAGATAAGCTACTACACTGACTACATCAGGTCGCATGAGGAATGGGACTTCGTGAAGGTATACTCGGATGAAGGCATCACGGGTACGAGCATAAAGCTCAGGGCGGGCTTCCAGCAGATGGTCTCCGATGCCCTTGAAGGAAGGATCGACCTCATCATCACGAAATCCATCTCTCGCTTTGCACGCAACACGGTGGACTCTCTCACCATGATCCGCAAGCTCAAGGACAACGATGTCGAGGTCTACTTCGAGAAGGAGAACATCTGGACCTTCGACTCCAAGGGGGAACTCATCATCACCATAATGAGCTCCATCGCACAGGAGGAGGCCCGGTCGATCTCGGAGAACATCACATGGGGATGGAGGTCGAGGTTTGCCGACGGAAGGTTCCCCATCACCAACACCCTCGGCTACCGCTACAGGGATGGCGAGAACGTGATCATCGAGGACGAGGCGAAAATCGTGCGCTACATCTTCTCCGCCTACGCCTCCGGCGACAACACCGGGACCATTGCAAGATACCTCTCCAAAATTGGGGCGAAGACGATCAGGGGCAACACCAACTGGTCCAAAAGCTCCGTCAGGAAGATCCTCTGCAACGAGAAGTACACCGGCAATGCGACCCTCCAGAAGACCTACACTGTGGACTTCCTCACAAAGAAGCGGGCCGTCAACAACGGCGAGGTCCCGAAGTACTATGTCGAGGACAGCCATCCGGCGATAATCAGCAAGGACATGTTCGACTATGTCCAGAGTCTTGTGCACAACGGAAGGCGCAACCAGAAGACTCCACTGCTGAATCTCGTGATCTGCGGGGTATGTGGCGAAAGGTATGTGACAATCAGGACACACAACAACACCCGTTACGAGAAGGTCTATCTGAAGTGTCCGAACAGGACGGCGAAGAAGTGCCTCACTCCCCACCTTTCCATCCCTGAGCTTGAGGCCATCGTCGTCAAGGCGCTGAACTCAATCGCTCCGGATGCCGAGAAGCTTGCCATAGCAGTCAGGGACATCGTCGAGACGGTCTATGACCAGTCGGCACTTAAGGCGTCACTGTCGGAGAAGGAGGCGGAACTCCTCGACCTCGGCAACCAGATAGACACGGTCGTCAAGCAGATGCCGAGGCACATTGCAGACCATGAAGAGCATGTCAGGCTCTACAACAGGCTGCTTGTGAAGGCGGACAAGGTGAAGAAGGACATCGATGCGACAAGGGACTCCATCGACAGGATGGGACAGACCAGGGGCAGACTCCTGCTGTATGCAGGACAACTCGAGAAGATGCCGGCCGTCATCACGGAATACTCGGACAAAATGGCACTGCTCACCATTCAGCAGATGACGGTCTACTCAAAGGACAGGATTGAAGTAACGTTCAAGGATGGACGCACGGTCACCGTCGGATTATAGGCAAGGTGGGGAAGATGGGCTTGGAAGATATGGGGGATGAAGTGCAATGACAAAGAAGACCCGGACCGCAAGCTCCGGGCCTGGATGAAGGCAGTCTTTGTCAATTACCTGTCCTTCGAGTAAAAGCTACCTCCATGGGAATAGCCGAAATCGTTTATGCAAGAAAATCGGAGCTAGAAACCATCCCTCCTCTCCTCAAAGCGCCAAGCAAACCGGAAATCACGTCCACTCTCTGTGAGAGAGAAGATGATTTCGTAAACTTCATCCTCCTGACTATTCTGATAGATGATCTTCAGGTCATCCTTGTGCGCATTGAAGTCAAGGATTGCAATCGGCCATTTACCATTTTCATCCGGCTCCATGTAGCCGTATGTCTTGATGCTTATGTTGTCCTCAGAAATTGTCGCAGGGAAACCCTCTTTACTGTCGGTGAAGCTTCCATGCAGGAATGACGGAACCGAAAGCGTTTGATTGCTGATTGTATCTGAAACAGGGACAAGGAAGATGGACCTGATATACGGGCTTCCTTCATCATTACCTTCCATCTCAAGCGATATCTTGTCTTTTGTTCCGCTTATGCTGACTGTGATCTGTGTGGCATTGTTGTTTGGCAGGTTGTCTGAATACGGTGCGGTGAACTTGTAGCCTTCATGGCTCTGGTCGATGACGATCGAGTCAAGCGATGCGTAGTCGGAAAGCCTGTAGACACCTTCACCTAACCAGGAACTGGTTATTTCTATGTCGTGTGCACTGATGACGACCTTTTCAAGCGCACCGGTCCACTCGCCATGAAACTGTGCGGGGATGTTCATGCTGACGCCTGACGGGGTGTCTCCTGAACATGAGACAAAGATCAGGGCTACAGCAACCAATGCTACAATGAGAATTCTCCTCATGATTTCCTCCTTTACCATCTTTTGGATGACTCAACCCTACCCCCCCCGAGCGGGTTGTCAATTATCGAACACCGCTTTACAGATAAAATGATTATCAAGAAGCATCACATTCAGGAATTGGCCTCATGCGCAAAGTGTCACGTGAATCATAGTCCAATGTCGCATGAATTCACGAACAGAAATGACAACAAGGACGGATGAAAAAGGCTCCCCCACAAGAATAACGAAATTGCGGGGGAGGATCGCATAGGAATACTATGCAATATGCTATTTGTCTGTTGACGGACAATACCATATATCTTCATTGAATGCAACGGATTATGATGCGGTCCAATACATGCACGGAAACACATGGGTGCAAACCCGTCCTCCATCATCCTGTGGAAGTAGTGACATCCATCCATTGCAGACCTGGCCAGCGCTTTGGAGCATCTGGATGAATGCGTCCACTTTCAGGACATTTCCGTCCTAAGGTCAGAATTGGGCCAAAATCACCCCTGAAACGATATTCTCAGCGATGAAACTTAATGAAATCAGCAGGGGTAAAGGCGTTTGGCAAGGCTCCTAATATATCACCTAAATCCTTATAAAAGGGCACGGGACTAGAGCCAACAATGAAGAGACACGGCCATTAACTCTTTGTAGATAAAGAAAAAGCTAGGCAGAAAATCGCCTAGCCTTTTGTACCACTTTGGGCAACTAAACTCTCCCCCTGCAAGATTTGAACTTGCGACAGGCGGATTAACAGTCCGCTGCTCTACCGACTGAGCTAAAGGGGAATGCTTTTCGCAACGATGTTGATGTTAGACAAAATCCGGCTTTGAGTCAATTGCTTTCGTCCATTTTATCCAATGATTTATCAAGTCGTTGCCATGCAAGGACATAAAAGAGGCTCCTGCCCATTTTCAGGAGCGGGAGCCTCGTCGATACGGTAGTAGTCCGACCTACTTCACCGGATAGAGCATCGCCAGATAGTCTGCAAAGACCTCGTTGAGCTGGCGGCCTTCCTGGAGCACTCTGCCGAACATCGTGTAGCCGTCACCACCTGCTGCCATGAAGTCGTTCGTGGCTACCGTGTATGTGGCCTCGGGATCGAGCAGGGAGCCGTCGAACAGTCTCACCCTGGTGATTCTGTGTCCAGGCTCTGCGGAGGCATCGTATGCGATTCTCAGATCGCTCTGGCTGAAGGCGGCATTCGATTCGGGAACCATCGAATAGCCGAACTCGAGAGCCTCGAGGACCTGGGCCCCGGTGATCTCGCACATCGTGACGGTGTTGGTGAACGGAAGGACGTTGTTGATGTCGCCCAGTGTGACGTCACCAGCCGCGATCGATGCCCTGATTCCACCACCGTTGATGATCGTGAAGTCGGCACCCGTCTCGTAGGTCATTGCGGCGCAGATGAGCCTGGACAGGTTGGTGACACGGGTCCTGACATGGTCCCTTTCACCATCGAGGTCGACAGGAACCGTGGCGACCACCTGGCTGAACCTCTTCTCGAGGTCGGCGTTCAGCTCGTCGATGTATGCTGTGACCTGAGGATCGTCCGCAACGGATGTGATGCCGAGACCTGCGGCGATGGCGCTGGATGACGGGTCGATGACGTCGGCGGCCGGGATGAGCATTGCGCTCTCGCCCTGCGCCACTCCATCGACGACCTTGATGTCGACCAGGCCGATGTTGTTCAGATACTGTCCAGTGGAAACGATGAGCGTTCCGTTGACCTCCATGCCGTTCTCGAGGACCGTATGGCTGTGGCCGTCGACGAACAGGTCGATTCCATCGAGGTTGGAGCAGATCCAGTCGGAGGTGATTCCGCTCGATCCGTCGGCATCCAGACCGATGTGGCCGAGCACGATCACGTAGTCGCCGAGCTCGTTGGCCAGGTCTATCGCGCTCTGGGCGTATTCTGTATAGGCATCATCCCAGAAGGACAGACCTTCAGTGTTCCTCGGGTGGGACTTCGTCTTGGTGTCTGGAGTGGACAGACCGATGACCACGACGTCGAATCCGTTGAAGTCATAGACCTGGTATGGCTGGAACACGAGGTTGCCATTCGAGTCGAGGATGTTAGCGGCAAGCACCTTGGGTCCGCCGGCGGCTTCACTCATCTGTGCAAGCTCGACCAGACGGTCTGCACCGTAGTTGAAGTCGTGGTTGCCGGGAGCGACGGCGTCATAGCCGAGCATCGTGAGCAGGACTCCGATGGACTCGCCTTCAAAGACGTTGGCGAGGTTGGTTCCATGAAGGACGTCACCTGCATCCAGCACGAGGATGTTGTCCGTGACGGAGCGGCCCATCTTCAACAGTGTCGAAAGCTTTGCATAGCCAAGAGAATCGTCTTCACCCTCGACTATCCTTCCATGGACGTCGTTGGTGTGTACGACATACAGGTCGAACGTATCGTCCCCGTCGGCCTTCACGATCTCGGTCACTCCATATGGATACTCGACTTCGGGTTCCGCCGCGACGACTGGCTCGTCCTTGACAACGACGACCTGCACCGGCTCATCCAGAGCGAGATACTCGTTGACGAATGCCTCGAGGTCCACCGCAAGCATGTCCACGACAGCGGTTGCATCGGCGACGGTCACCTCTTCGGGGAACGTCACCACGAGAGTTCCGGGCATGGTCGCATCATAGTAGACACCTGCAAGGACGTCTGCATGCCTTGGGAATGCGTATGCGAAGAACGCATCGATGTCGGACTCCGTTATGAAGTCGGGATAGTTGACCACAGCCGTTCCCGGGACTGCATCATATGTCAGAGTGTATCCGTAGAAGGAAAGGCTTCCCGTCTGTCTGACTATGACAGGTGCCGGGGCCTGGTCCTGTGCAGGAGCCTCCTCGACGGCCGGGGCCGGTGCTGGAGCCTGTTCGACTGGCGCAGGTGCGGGTACCACGATCTGGGGTACGGCATCGACCGGCTCGCTGCTCTGACATCCTACGAGGGTCAATGCGAGCACAAGTGCGACGAGAACTGCGGAAATGAGGGATTTCTGGCGCTTCACTTGATATCTCCTTTTCTGGTTTTGCAGGGCCTCTTCAAGAGAATCTGCACTTCGTACATATTCTATCATGGGTCCATTCGATCGAGAAACATCTACATGCCGATCCCGTTACAGATTTTCCAGACAATTCTCCGGATTGTCACAGAAAAAGAGACGGCCGGTCCGCAGCAGCATGCAGACCGGTCGTGCCATCTTGTCCGAAGTGGTCAGGACGTCATCCGATGAACGACTGGAGATCCACCAGGAGCATGTCCACGACAGCCGTGGCGTCGGCGACGGTGACATCCTCCGGGAATGTGACGTTCATGACGCCGGGCTCGACGATAACGTAGTAGACACCGGCGAGATAGTCGGAATGGCTGACGAACGCCATGGCGAAGAACGCATCGATCTCCTCATCGGTGATGAAGTCGGGATAGTAGACCGTGGCGGAGCCGGGAACCGCATCGTATGTCAGGCTGTAGCCCTCGTATGTGAGAGTACCGGAAATGGTCTCAGGCTCTGCAGCCTCCTCGACGACAGGGGCCGGTGCCGGGGCTTCGGCGACGGGAGCGGGAGCCGGAACGACGATCGCGGGAACCGAATCGACGGGCTCGCTGCTCTGGCAGCCGACGAGAAGCAGTGCGAAAAGCATCGCGATGATCATGACAGGAATAGTCTTCTTCACTTGAATCCTCCTTGAGAACCTGGACGAGACCTTCTCCCGATCTCAGGCATATGCCCATATGATAGCACCACACGGGCGCGCATTGTAGAGGCTTTTTTGAAGAAAGAAAGGATTTGGAGAAGAAGATGAGGACAAGAAAAAAGACGCACATCGCTGTGCGTCCCTTCTCGGATGCTATCCGTAGGCCTTACATCAGGTCCTTTGCCTTGCGGGCGGTGTTGCCGCTCTTCTCGCACACTGCATAGTGGCGGAGCTTGCCGTTCTCGAAGACACTCTTCATCTTGATGACGCCACCCCATCTGCTCATGAGGACCTTGGCACCCTCACGGTGAGCGTTCTTGGAAACATTACCTGCCATATCTACATTCCTCCAGACATCTCGATATCCCGGTAATAATACCGGCCAGGACATGAGTGTGTCAACGAATGTCCACAACCAGATCCTGGAAAAACACCCCTGGAGAGCCAGAGCCCCCCAGCCTAGAGCCGACTGTCGGATTTGAACCAACGACCGGCTGATTACAAATCAGCTGCTCTGCCAGCTGAGCTAAGTCGGCGGCTGTCGCCCTCAAGGCGACGAAGATGAAATTACACGATTTCAGGACTCTTGGCAAGTGGTCAGGATCAAGCCTTCATCCCTTCGCCGCGAGGTCCGGTCTAAGGGCAGCGGCACCTCTCAGGTAGACCATCTCAGGCCTGCCCTCCGGCGGCCGTCCCACGACCACCATGATCCTCACGACATGGCCGGGCATTCCGGTTATGTCGGCCTCCTGGACGCAGAAGAGAGGCACGTCGTCGCAAAGCCCGGTCCGTCTGAGACTCGTGGCCGCGTTCTTCGTCCTCAGATCCGGCGTCTGCGACAGGATGATGTAGGCGATGTCCTGTACGTCCAGACTGTTGACCTCCAGGATACGTCTGAAGAGCTCGTCCATCGCCGCATCCATCTCTGCCGGGTTGTCGATCGAAAGCGTCGTCGCACCACGTATTGCAAAGCAGTTCCTCATATCAGACTCCTCCCGTCACGATAAGCTGCATCGTGTCCACCAGCGTCGCGACCACGATGACGACCAGACCACGCACCAGCGTGAGCAGGACAGGGGCGAAGGCGAACACCTTCGAGTAGAACAGCTGGTAGACCGATGCCAGGATTATCCACACGCCCTCGAACACGATCACCCAGGAGAGCACCGCCATGCACAGCGAGAGCAGGGACACGAGCTCACCCGCCATCGCCGTGAAGAACGATATGAACATCAGCGATGCGAAGAACAGGTACAGCACCATCAGGTACGTGTGTATCCTGGATGAGAATGCGAGCACTCTGCGGAATTCCAGCATATTTCAGATGATAATATCTTCGGGCGCATTTTCAAAGCATCCGGCATCGATTCTGGCGAACACCCTTCCCCTCGCCTTCACGACGAAGTCCTCTCTGGTGTTCCTGTTGGACAGGCTGATGTGTGTTTCGTCCAGGATGAAATGCTCCAGCGGCCATACCATCTCGCGGCACTCCACGACGGCATCGTGGTCGATTGTGAAGAAGCTGATCGACGTGTCCACCGGCAGATGGAAGCGCCTTTCACCATCTACCGAGATCATCAGGTCGCTTCTCGTGAACCAGAAGCGCGGCATGCCGTATCTCCTGAAGAGCTGGAACAATGCCATCAGATGGTCGACTCTTCCTCCACCGCCGCCGACCAGGTCGTACCGGCACGGCAAGGCGAGCCTCATCAGTCCAAGCTCGGTATCCGACTCGTCCTTGTCATGCGGGCAGGCATGGAATCCCTTTTCGAGGATCTCGCTGCGAAAGGAAGTGGAATCGAGGTCGCCGACGACATCGTCGACGGGTATGAGGAGCCGGCGCGCGGTGTCGTATCCGCTGTCACAGGCTATGACCCTGCCATAGCTGAACGGCGGCCTCTTGTCCGGGGCCTCCCCGCCGGTGATTATCAGGGATGTCTCCATCAGCTCCTCCAGGCTCCACGGCAGGACAGGACATGCGGATTTCCCGGTTACCGGTCGTCCCGGCGTCCTGGCTATCCGGCCTGCGCCGGTTTTCCTTGTGGATGCCACTTATGTGGATTAACATGGAAGTACTACACAATGCAACAGATCAGGAGATCGTATGGACAGCACACTCAGGAATAGGATGAGAAGTCTGGGAGTCGACGTGAGCGACATACTTCTGCCCAGAGAGGGGATCGACTACGGCAAGTGGTCCGTGGTGGCCTGCGACCAGTTCACGAGCCAGAGGGAATACTGGCAGGCAGTGGAGCTGGAGACAATGGACTATCCATCCACATACAACCTCATCTTCCCGGAATGCTATCTGGAGGACGATGACCGGGACAGGCGCATCGAGGCGATAGACTCGACCATGAGGACCTATGTGGATACGGGCGTCTTCAACACGTTCAGGGACTGCTCGGTGCTCGTCGAGAGGACGACCACGAGCGGCACCAGATACGGCCTCATGCTCTCCCTCGACCTGGAGCAGTACTCCTACGCACCGGACAGCAGATCGCTTGTCAGGGCGACGGAAGGCACCATCCTCTCGCGCATTCCTCCCCGCAAGGAGATAAGGCGCAACGCCATGCTCGAGCTTCCACACATAATGGTTCTGATCAGCGACATGAAGCGTCTGGTCATAGAGCCTCTGGTCGCGAGACGTGCCGATCTGAAGTGCATCTATGACACGGACCTGATGAAGGGCGGTGGCCACATCAGAGGCTACCTGGTCGACAGGGACGAGGAACTGGAGATCATCGTCGGCGGACTGGAGGCCCTGTACAGGACGCTTGACCATGCGAACCCGCTTCTGTACGCCATGGGAGACGGCAACCACTCCCTTGCCACGGCGAAGAGCCTCTATGAAGATCTGAAGAAGGAGATCGGCACAAAGGCGGCCATGGCGCATCCCTCCAGATACGCCCTCGTCGAGATCGAGAACATCTTCGACCCCGCGCTCTGCTTCGAGGCGATACACCGCGTCTTCTTCAACACCCCGCATGAGGTGCTGGACGGCGAGATCAGGAGAATATGCGACGACGTACGGATAGAGGATGTCCCATCTCTCGATGACATGCGCACACGTCTAGAGGACAAGGACTCAGGTACATCGTTCGGCATGATCGCCGGCGGAAGGTATATGGTCTATCATGTGAAGAGCTCCAGATTCGCCCTCGGTGCAAGCATCATACAGTCCTGCATCGACTCGCTTTCCGGCAAGGACGGCATCAGCGTGGACTATATCCACGGAGCCGAGGTCACGGACAGGATTGCGCATGAAGACGGGAACATCGGCATCATCATGGCCGACATCTCCAAGGAGACCTTCTTCGACGACATAATCAGGGACGGTGCGTTCCCACGAAAGACATTCTCCATCGGACACGCCGAGGAGAAGCGCTATTACATGGAGGCCAGGAGGATCAGATGAGGTCCTTCACGTCGTAGGCGCCCTGTCTGATGACCCTGTAAGGCTCCACTGTGCAGTCGATCAGGGTCGACGGCAGGGCGTTCACGTCCTCCTCCCTCTTGCGGACGATGAAGTCGACCAGATCCCCGAACACGGGGAGGATCTCGTCATAGGTCATGAGGCCAGGCTGGCCGGAAATGTTACAGCTTGTCGACCAGATCGGACCCGTCTTCTCGACGAGCGCCTGGATGAACGGATCGGCCGGCACGCGTACGGCCTGGGTCGAGCCGTCCTCTTCGTTCCTGACGATCGCGGTGAGAGGACAGGGCCAATGGTCGTACAGGACCCGGGGAACCACGAGCGGGGAGCTCTTCAGCCATGACAGCCCGGCCAGCATGATGAAGCTCTTGCTCTTCGGCCTCATCTTGATTTCGTATATCCTGTCTCCCCCGCTGCGGTCCGCAAGCGAGGACAGGCCGTAGACGGTGTCGGCGGGTATCACGCCGACCTTGCCTTCCAGCAGCAGCGACGCAACCGCGTCGAGCGATGAGTCGTCATTATAGAGCATCATGGAGCACCTCCTATGACCAGTCGAACTCGTCGTGGCGCCGACGGGCATCGCGATTGTCGGCATCGCCACGGCGTCCACCACCATGAGCGCCGATAATGGAGATCACGATGAAGAGCAGCAGGCCGCAACCGGCGGACACCGATGCGAGAATCCAGGTCTCCACCCCCTTCCAGACCTCCAGAGGCTCTTCGTCTTCGGCAGAATCCGACATCGTATCGGCATCCTCCAGCACGTCCGGCTCCTCGAAGTAGTAGACCACATCGCCTTCCCGCTCATAGCCGAGCGAAAGCGCCACATCGTCGAAGTACGCCTCGCTCGAAACCTGCCGGCGCCTCTCCTCCAGCGCCTCTATCTCGAGACGACGCTCCTCCTCCTGTCTGGACAGCTCGTCGAGCCTTGCCGAGAGCGATCTGTTGACCAATATGCCCGACTGTCCGAACACGGACAGCAGGATGATGAACAACATGATGGACATGAACGCCGACAGAAGGACTTTTCTTGTTGTCATATGGTTACTTGACTTGTATAATACCCATATGTGTGGCTTAATGTGAATACGTTGAGCCGGAGGTGAAATTAATATGTCGAAGCCCAAAAGCACGGCAAGACTCGTGATCACCAGTGTCGTAATATCATTCGTGGTCATCGCCGTCTTTGCACTTGTGTTCATCAACTTCATCGTCCCTGCCTATCAGGTGACCGAGGAGCAGATCTACTCTGTTCTCATAAGACTGTTCCCGATTCTGATAGGTCTGATCCTCATCCAGATCGGCGTCATGATCGCCAAGAGGCATGAAGACGAGTTCGCCGACCAGGTGGACAGGCTTCCTCCGAACGCATACACGAAGCCGTTCGAATCATCTCCGAAGGACGACCCGCTCAACGTATCCATCGATGCGACCCGCACCCAGGAGCAGGTTCCTCCGCGCCCTGTGGCCGAGGCGCCTGTGCGCGAAGTCATAAGAGAGGTGCCTGTCGAGAAGGAGATTGTCAGGGAGGTTCCCGTCGAGAAGGTCGTCGTCAAGGAAGTCCCCGTGGAGGTCATCAGGGAGATCGAGAAGGAGGTCCCGGTCATCCACGAGGTCATCAAGGAGATTCCCGTCCCCTCTGCGGACGCCTCTCCCGTCGAGATCGTGAAGGAAGTTCCTGTGGAGGTGATCAAGGAGGTCATCAGGGAGGTTCCGGCAGCCGGTCAGGTCGTCGAGAAGGAAGTCCCGGTGATCAAGGAGATCATCAAGGAGGTTCCGATCGAGATCGTCAAGGAAGTCCCCGTGGAGGTTCCTGTCGAGAAGGTCGTGGAGAAGGTCATAGAGAAGCCGGTCGAGGTCGAGAAGATAGTCGAGAAACCGGTCGCAGCAGGCGTTGTAGGCGCACCTGCCGAAACCAGGATGCTGGACTTCGCCGATGTGCTCGAAGAGGAATGCAGGAACGCGCATGCGGATAGCTATGATATCACGCTCGCCCTCTTCAGAAAGGGTGACGGATGCGACGAGGACAGGCTCGAGAAGGCCTTCAGCGCAAATGCCTTCATCTTCGACAGAGGCGACGACTACGCGCTCATCTTCAGCTTCGCCAACGAGGACGAGGTCACGTCCCTCATACAGAGCAGACAGGCCGATCTCGGCGATGTCTCATACTCGCTGGCCACACAGAGCGGCGACAATGCCGATCCCGAGAGGCTTGTGAAGATGGCTGCAGCAGGTTTCTGAGACCGGTTGCACACCAGACAGGAGAGGACCGGAATCACTGATCCGGTCCTTCTCTTTGCCCACCCTGTTGCAAGATTTTCGAAAATGGATTTTAATACAGCAAGTGTCTGGGGCCGTAGCTCATCTGGTAGAGCGTCAGGTTCGCAATCTGAAAGTGGCGAGTTCGAGTCTCGTCGGCTCCAAGAGTACGGGAAGCATCTGCAAGCAGCAGGTGCTTTCTTCTTTTACGCCTCATGATTTGGAAACCATGACCTGCAAGCGGAACCTGCCCGCATGTACCCGCACTCGGTAGAGAAACGGAAGGTCATATGAACATATCCACCAACACAAAGGACTTCATGTCTGCTGCATCCGCCTCCTCATATTCTACAAAACAAGCTAATCTGATATCCTTCTGCACAACGGAGGAACAAGTGAAGACTGTTTCCATCATAGGATGCGGGAACATGGGCGGCGCAATCGCCTCCGCCCTCGCCCAGAGCGGTTCATGGTCCCTCACCCTCTACGACATAGACAAGGACAAGGCCTCGGCTCTGGGACTTCCCGTCGCCGACACGATCGAGGAGGCCATCAAGGCTTCGGACATAGTGATACTTGCAGTCAAGCCGCAGGTCATAGGCGAGTTGTATGACACGATCAGCGAATACAACGAGAAGAGCTACATATCCATCCTCGCAGGGGTGCCGCTCGAGGTGCTCGAGTACAAGATCGACAGCGACAACATCGCCCGCTTCATGCCGAACATCGCGGCAAGTGCCAGAAAGGCCGTCACGGCCATCGCCTTCTGCGAAAGCGCAGATGAGGACTTCAGGACGAGCGCCTTCGAGATCGCATCGTCATTCGGCAGTGCGTTCATCCTCAAAGAGTCCCTCTTCCCGTCCTTCATAGGGCTTTCAGGCTCGGGAATAGCATATGTCCTGCAGTTCATCCACGCCCTTGCGATGGGTGCGGTCGAACAGGGCATACCCTACCCCAGAGCCGTCGAGATCGCAGCCGACACGATGGAGAGCGCCTGTGCTCTGGTGAAGGAGACCGGCATGAACCCTGTGGAGCTGGCCAGCATGGTATGCTCGGCTGCGGGCACCACGATAAAGGGAATGAACGCCCTGAGCGCGAATGGATTCGACAACGCCGTCGTGAAGGCGGTCGAGGCCGCGACGCTCAGAAGCATCGAACTTGAGAAGACAGCATTGGAGAAGAAGGACAATGATTGACATAAGAGAACTGAGAAGCCGCTATGATGAAATCAAGAAGAACATCAGCGACCGCTACATGAACGTCGACCTCGACAGGATCATCGCTGACCAGGACGCACGCAGCGCCCTGCTCCAGGAGGTCGAGGCACTCAGGGCCAGGCGCAACGAGAACGCGGCGAAGATGAAGGGCAGGATGGATGGAGAGACACGCCAGGCCCTGATCGCCGAAGGCAAGGCCCTCAAGGAGGAGCTTGCCGAGAAGGAGGCCGAGTTCAACAGGATCGACGCCGTCTTCCAGGCAGAGGCCAGGACCATTCCGAACTACGCCCATCCGGACGCCCCCGTCGGCAAGGAGGACAAGGACAGCCTCGCGATCCGCTTCCACCTGGAGCCGAAGAAGTTCCCCTTCAAGCCCAAGGACCATGTCCAGCTGGGAGAGGAGCTCGACGTGCTCGACTTCGACAGCGGAGCGAAGGTGGCGGGACAGAAGTTCTACTACATAAAGAACCAGCTCGTGATTCTGCAGATGGCCCTCGAGCGCTATGCGATGGACATCGTGCTCAAGCACGGCTTCACCCCGTTCATAACCCCGGACATCGCCAAGGAGGAGATTCTGCAGGGAATCGGATTCAATCCCCGTGGCGAGGAGTCGAACATCTACACTCTGGAAGGAACGGGAACCTGTCTTGTCGGCACTGCGGAGATCACGCTCGGCGGCTACTATCAGAACACCATTCTGGACAAGTCGGACCTTCCTATCAGGATGACGGGCCTGTCGCACTGCTTCAGACGGGAGGCAGGCGGAGCCGGCCAGTATTCCAAGGGCCTGTACCGCGTTCACCAGTTCAGCAAACTCGAGATGTTCATCTACTGTCTGCCTGAGGACAGCGACAGGTTCCATCAGGAGATCCTATCCATCGAGGAGGAGATCTTCAGCGGACTCGGACTAGCATACCGCGTAGTCGACACCGCCACAGGCGACCTCGGAGCTCCTGCATACCGCAAGTTCGACATCGAGGCCTGGATGCCGGGCCGTGGCGATGGCGGTGAGTATGGCGAGGTGACAAGCACCAGCAACTGCACGGACTACCAGGCCAGGAGCCTGAACATCCGCTACAGGGACGACGACGGCAAGATCCGCTTCGTCCATATGCTCAACGGCACGGCAGTCGCGCTTTCCAGGGCGATCGTAGCCATCATGGAGAACTACCAGAACGAGGACGGAACCATCAGCGTACCTGAGGTGCTCGTCCCCTACACCGGATTCGATCTCATCACCAGGAGGAGTTGAGAAGACACCATGACATCTGCACTGATCACCGATTTCTATGAGCTTACGATGATGCAGGGCTACTTTCTCAAGAAGCACAACCCTCGCGTCGTCTTCGACATGTTCTACCGCACGAATCCGTTCAACGGCGGCTATACCGTGTTCACGGGCCTTGAGGAGGTGATCGACGCACTGGAGGACTTCCGCTTCTCCGGTGAGGACATCGAGTACCTGAGGAGCCTGGACTTCTTCGACCCTTCGTTCCTCGACTACCTTGCCTCCTATCGCTTCAGTGGAGATGTCTACGCCTTCGAGGAAGGCACTCCGGCATTCCCCGGCGAGCCTCTCGTGAGAATCGAGTCGTCTCTCATCGACTGCCAGCTGGTGGAGGCCTTCGTGCTCAACACGCTGAATTTCCAGACCCTGATCGCGACCAAGGCGAACAGAATGGTCTACGCCACCCGCGGCAAGGGAGCCATCATGGAGTTCGGCCTAAGACGTGCCCAGGGGGAGAACGGCGCCCATGCGGCCAGCCGCGCAGCCTTCATAGGCGGTACGAAGGTTACCAGCAACACATATGCCGGAAAGAAGTACGGCATCCCCGTCTCCGGAACGATGGCCCATTCCTGGATCATGAGCTTCGACAGCGAGGAGGACGCCTTCAGGCAGTATGCATCCATCTACCCCGACAACGCTGTGCTGCTCATCGACACCTACGACACTCTTGGCAGCGGAATCGAGGCGGCGATAAAGATAGGCCTCGAGCAGAAGGCCAAGGGTAAGAGGATCGGTGTCAGAATCGATTCGGGCGACCTGAACTACCTGCCGCGTGTCATCCGCGAGCGTCTGGACAAGGCAGGTCTCACCGATGCGACCATCTGCGTGTCCAACGACCTGACAGAGGAGATCATCCAGACTCTTGTAGCCGACGGAGTGCCCATAGACAGCTGGGGAATCGGAACGCATCTGGTCACAGGCGGCACCCAGAGCTCCCTCAATGGCGTATACAAGCTGGCGGCCAAGCAGGAGAACGGCGTCTTCGAACCTACGCTGAAGGTGTCCAACAGCTTCGAGAAGACCACAAACCCTGGAATCAAGCAGGTATACCGTTTCTATGACGAGAACGACAATGCGCTTGCAGACCTGATCACACTGGATGATGAAGAGGTCAGGGATGATGTGAACCACACATTCTTCCACCCCTTCTCCATGGGAGACTTCTTCGTCATGAGGAAGGGCCAGTACAGCTATGCCCGCCCCATGCTCTCGCAGAAGATGAAGGACGGACGCAGGATCTGTGCAAAGAGAGACCTGAAGGAGATCCAGGCATACGCCGCCAGCAGCCTTGAGCATCTGCACAAGAGCTACAAGCGCCAGATCAACCCACACATCTACAAGGTATCCCTCTCGAAGAGGCTGAGGGATCTCAAGATGGATCTCATACTCAAGGTGCGTGGCGCCATCTGAGATCTTCATGGCACCTCTGGTCGGAACACTTGAAGGCATTTCGGAAGACAGCCTGTACGACTGCTTCTGCGATGCCTTCAGTGATTATGTGGTCGCCATCTCCATGACAATGGAGCGCTTCCGTCTCCATCTGAAACGCAACGGCTATGATCCTGCCATCTCGACAGGGATCCTCGAAGATGGCAGGCTTCTGGGTTTCGCGCTCTTCGGCCGCAGGGCGTTTTCCGGCACAGATGTCGCCTACGACCTCGGCACCGGCATCAGGAGCTCCTGCAGAGGCAGGGGCCTTGCGAAGATGATGCTCGCTCATCTGACCGATGTCGCTCGAGAGAGGGGAATACGGAAACTGCAGCTCGAAGTCATCCAGGAGAACACCAGGGCGCTGGAGCTTTACAGGAAAGCCGGCTTCACGATAAGCCGGTCATTCTCATGCTACGAGCATGAGGGGCCTGTCGATGAACCGGCATGCCTGCCAGGACAGGCATTCTCATTTCATGGGCTGGAATGCGATCTGTACGACCTCTTTCTCGATTCCATGCACTCCTGGCAGAACTCGCGCCAGGCAGTGGAGGCATGCAGTGAGGACTTCATATCCCTTGTCGCAGACGACCACGGGGTCGTTGTTGCCCATGGTGTCCTGATGCCTGCAAGCGGTGATGTTCCATCACTGGCGGTGGATCCTCATTACAGGCACAGGGGAATAGCCACTCACATGCTTTCGCTCATGAGCCGGATGTCCACATCAGGAAGGTTGAGAATCATCAATGTAGAAGATGGATCCTCCCTGCAGGGGCTTGTCGAGAATCTCGGCTTCAGGCTCTTCGCCCGTCAGTATGAGATGACGAAGGCGCTATAGGGAATCGACTGCATCGGCGATTGCCTTGGCAAGATCCTGCTGGAAAGACGCAGAGGCCATCCTGTCGGCTTCCGTCGCATTGGAGATGAACCCCACCTCGACCAGGACGGAAGGCATCCAGGTGGCGTTGAGGACCCAGAACTCCTCGCTCTTCACCCCTCTCATGGGAACCGAGGGGAAGGCCTGGGAGAACTCGTTGCAGATGTACTGGGCAAGCCTGGTGCTCACCGTGGACTCGTAGAGATTGAGCTGGGCATTCGTATAGCTGGAATACTTGAGGGCCAGCTTGTCGCTGGTCTGTGGCGAGAGCATCGCGATTCGTCTGTCGGCCTTCCTGGTATAGACCTCGAAGCCGCTGGCGGATGTGCTCTGGGCCGAGTTTATGTGTATCGATATGAACACAGGGTAGCCGGAGATGTCGAAGTCGGCGCCGTTGGCGATGTCACAACGCTCCTGCAACTCAAGGAAAGTGTCGCCTTCGCGGGTCATCATCGTCTTGTAACCGCGTTTCACGAGCTCGGACTGCAGGTGCTGGCAGATGGACAGCGTCAGATCCTTCTCCACAAGGCCGTTGGCCATCGCACCTGGATCGCCGCCGCCATGGCCGGCATCGATTATGACAAGCGACACATCACCTGAATACGGGTTTGCCGAAAGCTGCCCGACAAGGCACAGGATCAGGAGGATGAAGACGGAAAGACGCTTCATCAGCCCTCCTCCGGCGTCTTCCATTCCTTGACGAGGGTGAAGAAGTCCGTCTTCTGCAGGATGATCTGCTTGGTCTTCACCTCGTTCTTCAGAAGATCCTTGTCCACATACGGCTTCCACTTCTCGACCAGGTTCTTGCCGGCGATGCGGTGTATGGACAGGGCCTTCGTGTACGCCCTGTTCATGCCTTCGCACTTCGAGCGGTCCTCGATGATCGAGTGCTTGGATATGAAGCGGATCGCGAAGTCGCTGCAGGTGTAGATCGGGAAGCCGTACAGATTGCACCGCACCCCGAAGTCGAGCATCTGGTAGAACTCGCCCATGATCTGTTCATCGAATCCCCTCAGGCGCTGGAACAGGGCCCTGTCATATAGTCCGAGTCCCATCACGGGATAGAGGTTGTCCGTCAGGCTGCCGGGGTCGATGCGAGGCATGAAGGACAGCGGATCAATCTCCTTACCCTTGAGGTAAGGCGCCCTGATCGTAGGCATGACCTCCATGTCCTGGTTCAGCATCACGGGGGTGATCATCGCCGGATGATGGCGGTCGGCCATCAGTGCGACGAGTGCCGAGCCGTCGAAGCCGAGCACCTGGATGTCGCTGCGGACCACAAGGAAATATGTAGCGTAGCACTCGTCGGCGAACGCATCTATCATCTCGCCGAGGGTCACGAGCGAATTGAAGCACAGGAACGTCACATCCGGATAGAGCGTCCCCAGATCCCCCTGCTCGAACGTGTCCTCAAGCGTCACGACATGAAGGGTGCAGTTCATGTTTTCGATGAACCAGTCGAGACTCGACTTGAGCGTCTCGAGGCTCGCCACATCCATGATGCCTATCGACAGCTGCTGCTGCCTGTATAGGGACGAGATGCGCATTCCCACATCCTGTCTCCGCTGTATCGTCTTATAATGAGCACTCATCCTTCACCACCACGAGATCCTCCGGACGGAAGATACAATCCTTATGCCCTTTTCCAAGGACGCTGTCAATCTCGTCAGACCGTCTGCCCATCATGAGGCTTATCTGCGTGCTGTCGAAGCTGGTGACCGCCTTGCCGAACAGGTCGCCGTTCTGGCGTCTGACCTGCACCACATCACCGCTTTCGAAGACGCCGGACACACCGACGACACCTGAGAACAGCAGACTGCGATGACGCTCGAGAGCCTGTGCAGCCCCGTCGTCGATGACGATGGATCCGCTGTGGCTGTTGTTCACGATCCACCTCTGGCGCTGCGTCAACCTTATGCTGGGGTGTATGTACGTCCCTTCGTTCTCCCCCTTGAGGATCGAGACCAGGACATCCTCCTTGTAGCCGGAGGCTATGACGGTCGCACAGTCGGCCATCGCAGCGATCTTCGCCGCCATCAGCTTCGTCTTCATTCCTCCGGTGCTGAACGTGGACCCCGCACCCTTGGCGAAGCTCACGATCTCGTCCGTGACGGTGTCCACCTCATGCAGCAGCACGGCATCACTGTCCGTCTTCGGGTTGCCGGTGTACAGACCGTCGATGTCCGTGAGGAGGACGAGAAGCTGTGCATCTATCTTCGATGCCACCATCGCGCTCATCCTGTCGTTGTCGCCGAAGGCCGTGCCGATCTCGGCGATCGACACCACATCGTTCTCGTTGAATATCGGGACGACGCCCATGGACAGCAGCATGGAGACGCTGGAGCGCAGATTGTTGTATGTCTTCCTGTTGTTCAGATCGTTGCGCGTGAGAAGCACCTGGGCCGAGATTATGCCGAACTGTCTGAAGGCCTCCCTGTAGTGATACATCAGCACAGGCTGTCCTATGGCGGCGCAGGCCTGGCGCATCGTGACGTATACGACCTTGTTGCGGTGCCCGAGCTCCTTGGCGCCCAGTCCGACTGCTCCGCTGGATACAAGGATGACCTGGTATCCCATGTTCTTCAGCTCGCTTATCTGGCGGCAGATGGACAGCACACGTCCTTCGTCTATGCCCTGCTCGCTCGACAGCAGATTCGTGCCGACCTTTATCACGATCCTCTTGACGGCTGAAAGGTCCCTCATAGCGGCAGGTCCTCATGGATGAACCGCCTGGCTGACGGTCCGCTGTACTCGGCGACGGTCTGCCCGCTTCCTATGAGCAGCCATTTGGTGGTCGTCAGTCCGTCAAGGCCGACAGGACCCCTTGCATGGAGCTTTGATGTCGAGATGCCGACCTCGGCACCGAGTCCGAAACGGAAGCCGTC
This sequence comes from uncultured Spirochaetales bacterium, assembly GCA_949285785.1. Taxonomy (GTDB): domain Bacteria; phylum Spirochaetota; class Spirochaetia; order Sphaerochaetales; family Sphaerochaetaceae; genus Bullifex. The sequence continues at coordinate 392,182 of CASEAG010000028.1, forward strand.
GGCGAAGCGCGTGGAGCAGTTGCAGAACACGTCGGCGGAGTCCACCTCATCGAAGAACCGTCTTCTGGCCTCCTCGTCCTTTGTGATGATCGCATCGGTATGATGAGAGCCGTGGCAGGCGATATGTGCGATCGCCTCGTCCAGCGAATCGACGACCTTGAGCGCCACCTCGAGCGAGAGGTACTCGGTGTGGAAATCATCCTCGAGTGCGGGCACTACGCCGTCAACGTCGCCAAGTATCGCCATGGACCTCTCGTCGGCGTGGATCAGCACACCATATCCGTCAAGAGAGGCCTTGAGAAGAGGCAGCACGCGCTGTGCGACATCACAGTGCACCAGAATCGTCTCCGCGGCGTTGCAGGCGGCAGGATACTGCACCTTGCTGTCAGTGGCGACCTTCACGGCAAGGCCGATGTCCGCCGACCTGTCCACATAGACCGAACATATGCCGTCGGCATGTCCCATGACGGGGATGTGGGTATGGTCCATCACGTAGCGCACGAAGGCGTTGGAGCCGCGCGGGATGATCAGATCGACATCCCCTTCCATCCTCAGCATCGCATCCACATCATCATGGCTTTCGAGCAGCATGAGGAACGGCGCTCCATCCAGAGTCTCCTGGATTATCCGGACAAGCATGGCATTGGTCCTCATCGCCTCGCGTCCGCCCTTTAGGATGATGCCGTTGGCACTCTTGATGGCAAGCGAGACGATCTGTATGAGAGCATCGGGCCTGGCCTCGAAGATCATGCCGATGACGCCGATGGGGTACGTGACCTTCTCCAGCACCAGGCCCTCGTCGAGAAGCCTCCTCTCCCTGACACGGCCGACCGGGCATGCCAGCGATGCGACGGTCCTCACGCCTTCGATGGCTCCGGCAAGCTTGGCCTCGTCAAGCCTGAGGCGGTGAAGCAGTGCATCGCCTATGCCGTCGGCCTTCGCCGCAGCCATGTCCTCGTCGTTTGCCTGTCGGATTCTGCCGATGTTCCTCTCGAATGCATCCGCCATGTCGGCAAGCATCCGGCTCCTGATGTCGTCCGTAAGCAATGAGAGCTTCGTCGCAGCCCTTCTGAGCGCCTTGAAGTCCCTTGTGTCGCCGTTTCCTTCCATAACGTCTCAAGGATATATCGTTTGGCCCTTATTCTCAATCACGATGAAGGAGCTTCACATATATGAGGTGAAGAACGAGTCCACAGCCTCCAGCACGCCTCCGGCTATCGCCCGCGCCTTGTCGGAGGGGCTTGTGTAATCCACACCATCGCCTCTCGGGTCGATGTCGGCGATCTTGAACCCCTCCTGGACGACAAGACCGTCATGAAGCATTCCCCTGACCATTCCGTCTATCACCGTCTTCTGGGGGACGTCATCAACATAGGCGACCGTGTCTCCAGCCCTTACGATGTCCCCGAATGTCTTCACGCCGCGGAACACCCCCGAGGTCGAGCTGTGCACCACGCGCTCCCTGCCGAAACCGCCGACGATGCCCGGGATGCCAGTGTTCGCCTCCGCCTGCCCGCTCGTGATGATCCTTCCCAGAGCGTGTCCACGCTTCGTCTCGATGACGATGTCGACATCATCGCCCGCGCAGAAGCCGGGTCCAAGGGCGATGACCAGAGGAGCCATGTCGCGTCTGGTTCCGGTGTTCCGCTTGGCGATGATCGCATCGACGACGACAGTGGGGGAAAGGTGCGCAATAGCCTCCCCCTTGGCATCGACCAGGACAGGGACCTCGTGCCGATCGAAGATCTGGAAGCATTCATCCGGAGAGTGGATCAGACATGCCTTCATCCCGTCCACTGTACACTGTCCCTCGTAGACCGCCTCGGCGAAGCTCACGTTCCTTCTGACCTGTGTCGGCCTGTCGATCTCGAGCGCAAGGACATCGTAGCCGGCCCTGGTCAGCCGGATTATCGTGGCGGTCGCCAGGTCTCCGGCACCTCGCACGACGACGAGACGTCTCCTGCGCTCTGCCAGGCTCCTGCCGCTGGTGCGGCTGTAGGCCCTCATGATCTCGGCTGCGACGCTGAGTGCGACCTCCTGCGGCGTCTGGGCCCCGATGTCGAGACCCATAGGCGCAAAAACGCCCTTGCCCGGAACGGCACGGCTCCTGGACGAGAGTATGCCGACATAGAAGGCCTTCGAGAAATCGACCAGGGGAAGCAGGGAGTTTGCATCATGCACAGTGACGACGAGGGCACCGCATCCATCGACCTCGAGGCCCGAGAGCACGTCCTTCCAGTTCTCCCCGGTCCGTACCTGTGCCGCATATGTGCATTCAAGCGGACGGATGTCGTAGACATACACTGCATAGCCGACCGAGTGGAGCATCTCTGCGACGCACCTGCCGACATGGCCGAACCCTATGACATGGACCTTCCTGATCCTGTTCACGACATCTATCATCAGCGTCATCCTCCCCTTTCCCGAATCGACCTCGACAAGACGGCCCTCGCCCTTCTCCATCGCATCGAGCGCGGCTGAGCGGGCCTGCTCCTCGACCCTGTGCCCGCCTATCGTGCCGACGATATCGCCCTGGCCGTCGACCAGCATCCTGCCGCTCCTGCGAGGCACGATGGAGGACGTCGAGACGATCGTCACAATGGCGAAGGGCAGATTGCACCTCTCAAGCTCGCGTGCAGCCTCAAATACGGACACTGTCATAGATTCTGTCCTCCCTTACCGAACCGAGCAGCACCGGCACCGGAGAATGCAGTTCATGTATCGGCAGCAGCCGTTTGTCCGCCTGGTTGACCAGAATGGCGCTCCTGCCTCTGGCCCTTTTGAGCACACCCTCTTCAGCCCCGATCAGGAAGTCGAGGAACGGGATGTCCACCATGCCATCGCTCTCGAAGCCGAAGCAGGTGTTGTCCACCCTGTCGGCGAAGGCCGATGCGCCGATGACGGCAAGCGTCGCATCCGTCTGGGCGACGACCACGGGATCGCGGGAGGTATGGTACTTCAGAGGCAGTCCCTTGGATCCGTCCGCCTCGATCAGGACGACATCGTAGCGTGGAATCAGGATGTCCAGTATCTCGAGCCGTGGAGATACGAGCTTCTTGGGATCCATCAGCGCACTTTCCGCATACAGCACGCTCTCACCAGCCAGCGGGCTGTGCGAGAGGACATCCTGCTCATATGTGAACACATGGTCGACATCGTAGTCGTGAAGCTTCGGGCTCTGTATCTTCGTCGTCGTGGTGATGAGGACGCCATGTCCTCTGCTTCTGAAATGCCGTGCCAGGGCTGTCATCGTCGATGTCTTTCCCCCTGCTCCGGTGATGCTCATCACTCCATGGCCTTCCGGCAGGAGAAGACCTGCGATTGTCTCGATCAGCTTCATATCTTGGATGATAGCACAGCGGGAGAACGTTTCACATAGCCAAATCCAATCCAAAAAATTGGATTGAAAAATCATTTTACAACATGGAGTTCCGGTGTTAACCTTTGAATACAGGCAAAAGTCAGGAAAATATTTGGATGGCAGGAAAGGTTCTTCTCGCAGATATAGCACAAAGGTGCTCGACAAGCATCTCGACAGTGTCCAGGGTGCTCTCCGGCGACGGTTCACGCAAGATCGCAGGAATCACCAGGGACAGGATAATCGAGACCGCACGCGAGATGGGATACTTCGACGAGAAGCTCAAGACCATAGGGCGCTCGAGCGCACTGTCGGTCGCAGTGCTCTTCCTTTCAGACCATGAGAGCATACTCTCGCCATTCTTCAGCCAGGTCGTCGAGGGCATCAAGGCGGAATGCGGGGCGACGGGTTCGCACAGCATAGACCTCAGGGTCCTGAGTCTCTACGACGACGGCTTCTTCAGCGAACTCGAATCAGGCATGTTCGACATTACCATAATCCTGGGCCGTGTGAAGAAGGATATCCTGGAGCGTGTAAGATCGTCGCGGTCTCAGCTGATATATGCAGGGCTGAATGCCATAGGAGGCATGGACGAGGTGGTGTGCGACGCCAGAGAGGGCATCGCCAATGCCGTTGGCTATCTCCACTCCCTGGGCCATCGTCGTATCGCATTCCTCGGACCCTGCAACCAGGAGGACATCGAGAACGAGTTCAGGTATGAAGGATACAGGGACGGCCTGAAGCGGCATGACCTGCCTTTCGACGAGGCCCTGGTCCAGGACTCGTATCTCTCAAGCGACGACGGATACGCCAAGGTCATGCAGCTTGTCGAGGCTTCACACCCCAGCGCGATCATCTGTGCGAACGACAATCTCGCCCTCGGTGCCATCAAGGGCCTGTCGGATGCAGGTCTCAGGGTTCCTGATGACATCTCGGTGACCGGTTACGACAACATCGAGGCCGCGGCATATCTGAATCCGCCTCTGACGACATTCGACGTACCCAAGAGGGAGCTGGGCCGCTTCGCCCTGCGTCTCGCCCTGGAGCGTCATGACAGCGGCAGAGACTACAATGTAAGACTGAGCCTTCCCTTCGCTCTTGTGAAGAGGAAGTCTGCAAAGGAGGTTTCCAAGTGAAGAGACAGCACATCTGTGTCAACTTCAAGCGCTTCGACGTCCCCTCTTCGATGGGTGGAGTGAACCGCACAGGCGTACGCCACTGGGCGGGGGACATCGTCAGGCAGACGCTGCCGACGCTTTCGACCTGGGACCCGGCCGAGGCCAGGTTCGCGATGTATCTGCCTGAAGGCCAGATCCTCGATGCCGTGGATGCCCTCTCCGGTTCCAACACGATCGAGATCGGCTGCCAGGGCGTCTACAGGAAGGACGTCGCTCCGGGCGGCAACTTCGGAGCCTTCACGACTCTCAGGCCAGCAGCCGCGGCGAAGGCGATGGGCTGCACCAGCGCAATCATAGGACACTGCGAGGAGCGCAATGAGAAGAGGGACCTGCTCTCGAGCGCAGGCGTCGAGGACTTCTCCTCCGTGAACCGGGTCCTCAACGAGGAGATCCTTTCCGCACAGGCAAGAGACATGTCGGTGCTCTACTGCATAGGAGAGCGGGAGGACGAGGTCGAGCGCTGGGACGAGGTCATCAAGGCCCAGCTCGTCGACGGTCTCAAGGATGTCGACCTCGCGTCCGTGGTCATCGCATACGAACCGGTTTGGTCGATCGGGCCCGGCAAGACGCCTGCAGGCAAGGACTACATCACCAAGGTCGCCAGGCTCGTCAAGGAAACCATCGGAGATGTACCGGTGGTCTATGGCGGCGGTCTGAAGGAGGAGAACGCCGAGATGCTCGCCTCCATCGACGAGATCGACGGCGGCCTCATCGCCCTCACCCGCTTCTCGGGCGAGATCGGCTTCTACAGCGACGAATACCTGAACATCGTCAGGCTTTATCTCAACAGGAAGAAGGAGAACTGAAGAAAATGAAACTGGACTTCGAATACGGACAGGGTACAGTAAGCGCACAGCTTCCGGACTACACGGACGTCTTCATCCCCGGCGTCACCGTCCCCGATCCTCCATGCATCCCGGAGGACAGGCTTGAGGAGGAGACTCTCAGAAGCCTGCGCAACCCGATCGGCATGCCGCCCCTCACCGAGCTGGCGAAAAAGGGCAGCAAGGTGACGATCGTCTTCCCCGACCGCGTCAAGGGCGGCGAGCAGAAGACCAGTCACAGGAAGATCTCCATCAAGCTCATCCTCAAGGAGCTTTACAGCGTAGGAGTCGAGAAGAAGGACATCCTCCTGATCTGCTCCAACGGTCTGCACCGCAAGAACACGGTCAAGGAGATCAGGAACGTGCTCGGCGACGAGCTGTTCGACGAGTTCTGGCCGACACACCAGATCATCAACCACGACAGCGAGGACTGGGACCATCTGGTCGACCTGGGACGCACCGACGAAGGCGACCCGGTCATCATGAACAAGTACGTCTACGACAGCGATGTCGCGATCCTCATCGGCCATGTCCAGGGCAATCCATACGGCGGCTATTCGGGTGGATACAAGCACTGTGCGACTGGAATCACGCACTGGAGGAGCATCGCGAGCCACCACGTGCCATCCGTCATGCACCGCAGCGACTTCACCCCCGTCAACGGAACCTCCCTGATGAGGCAGAAGTTCAACCAGATCGGCATGCACATGGAGAAGTGCATGGGCAAGAAGTTCTTCTGCTGCGACGCCGTCCTCGATTCCAAGAGCAGGCAGATCAGCATCTACAGCGGCTACGCCAAGGAGATGATGCCCATCTCGTGGATCGACGCCGACAAGAGGACCTACGTCCACTGGGCCGAGAAGAAGTACGACATCCTGGTGTTCGGAATGCCGCAGTTCTTCCACTATGGAGACGGCATGGGAACCAATCCGATCATGCTGATGCAGGCGCTCTCTGCGCAGGTCATCCGCCTCAAGAGGGTCATGAGCGACAAGTGCGTCATCATCTGCCAGAGCCTCTGCGACGGCTTCTTCAACGATGCGCTTTGGCCCTACACGAGAGAGATGTTCGAGCAGTTCAAGCATGACGAGATGAACATCCTGCCCGACATGGACAGGCTGGGAGAGTACTACGCAACCAACGAGGAGTACATCCGCAAGTACCGCTTCACCAACGCCTTCCATCCCTTCCATGGCTTCAGCATGATCAGCTGCGGACACATCGCCGAGATGAACACCAGCGCCATCTACATCACCGGTGCAAAGGAACCCGGATACGCCAGGGCGATGGGACTCAAGACCAGGGCCACCATCGAGGAGGCGCTTGAGGACGCGATGAAGAAGTACACGGGGGACAGGCCCAACATCCTTGCCCTCCCCCTCACCTTCAAGACGGCAAGCGTCCACCTGTGCATGAAGGACGACAAGTCCTGATGGCAGTCTCTCTGTAAACATGACACCCGGTCGTCGACACGGCCGGGTGTTGTCTTATATTCAGTACGTGGTTAGCTTTTGATGAAGGAGGAGCAATGTCATGGCCGACTTCACGCGCAAGGCGATAATCGACACATACATCTCGATGATCGAGAGAATGCCTGCAAGCCAGGTGACCGTCAGCGCTCTGGTCAAGGAGTGCGGGATAAACAGGAACACGTTCTACTACCATTTCAGAGACATCCCCGATCTTCTCGAGACCATTGCAGAGACCGATGCGGACAGAATCATCTCCTCTTCGGATCCGGCGGACACGCTGGAGGACTGTCTTGAGCGTGCCATAGACTTCGCCCTGCTCAGGCGCAAGGCGGTGATGAACATCTATTCATCGTCTTCCCGGAACATCTTCGAGGTGTCGCTGTGGAGAGTCGTCGAGAGTGTCGTCAGGCGCTATCTGGAGAGAAGATACGGCGACGACATCCCATCCGACAGGCGCGAAGCGGTCGTGCAATATCTCAAGTGCGTGCTCTTCGGACTGGTCTCCGGCTGGCTTGAAAGCGGCATGGACAAGGACATACTCGGCCAGCTGAAAAGCATAGCGAACCTGAAGCACGGCAGTCTTGACGACATGATGCAGACAGCGTTCGACAGATGACCGGATTCCAGACAACTGTCTATCGTTGACCATATTCTTCTGCACTATCCTGACATTAGTCTTTGCTCATCAGAAACGATGGAGGAAAGACGAATGTACTACTCAAGCGGAAACTATGAAGCCTTCGCACATCCACGGAAACCAGAAGGCATCGAATCGAAGAGCGCCCATATCGTGGGCACGGGTCTGGCTGCACTGACTGCGGCGTGCTATCTGGTCAGGGACGGCCAGATGGCCGGAGACAGGATCCACATCTACGAGAAGGATTCCATCCCAGGTGGAGCCTGCGATGGCTGGGACTACCCCGGTCTGGGCTACGTCATGCGTGGCGGACGGGAGATGGACAACCATTTCGAGGTCATGTGGGACCTGTTGGGAAGCATACCGTCGATCGAGACGGAGGGAGTCAGCGTGTTGGACGAGTACTATTGGCTCAACAAGAGGGATCCGAACTACTCGCTCTGCCGTGCTACGGTGGACAGAGGCAGGGATGCACATACAGACGGCAGATTCGGACTGTCGGACAAGGGCGCCATGCAGATCATGAGACTCTTCTTCACGCCTGACGAGGAGCTGTACGACAAGAGGATAACCGACTACTTCGACGATGAGGTGCTCAATTCAAACTTCTGGCTGTACTGGAGAACGATGTTCGCCTTTGAAAACTGGCACAGCGCACTGGAGATGAAGCTGTATATCAGACGCTTCATCCACCATGTCGGCGGGTTGCCGGACTTCAGGGCCCTGCGCTTCACCAGGTACAACCAGTACGAGTCCATGATACTGCCCATGATCGACTACCTCGAAAAGCATGGCGTCCAGATTCATTACAACACGAAGGTGGTCAACGTCATCTTCGACACCTCCGAGGACAGGAAACGGGCCGTGAGAATCGACCTGCTGGCCGATGGAGAGTCGCACAGCGTGCTGCTTGGCGATGACGATCTGGTCTTCATGACCATCGGAGGCTGCGTCGAGAACTCCACGATGGGAAGTCAGGAGACGAAGGCCGAATACAGACCCCAGCTGAAGGAAGGAGGCGGCTGGGACATGTGGAGGCGGATAGCGGCACAGGACCCCTCGTTCGGCCATCCCGACAAGTTCTGCACCACGCCTGACGAGACGACATGGATGAGCGCCACAGTCACGACGAAGGACGAGAGGATCATCCCCTACATAAAGGCCATCTGCAAGAGGGACCCGTTCTCTGGAGGAGTCGTCACAGGAGGAATCGTGAGCGTGAAGGACTCCGGCTGGCTGATGAGCTGGACGATCAACAGACAACCGCAGTTCAGGGCCCAGAAACCGGAGGAATGTGTCGTATGGGTCTATGGACTCTTCTTCGACCGCCCAGGAGACTTCGTCAAGAAGCCGATGAAGGACTGCACAGGAAAGGAGATCTGCATGGAGTGGCTGTATCATATTGGAGTGCCTCTTGACCAGATCGAGGAGCTGGCAGCCACAAGTGCGAACACGGTTCCGGTCATGATGCCTTACATAACGTCCTTCTTCATGCCCCGCCGTGCTGGCGACCGGCCTGATGTGGTGCCAAAGGGTGCAGTGAACTTCGCTTTTCTAGGTCAGTTCGCAGAGACTGCAAGGGACACGATCTTCACCACCGAGTATTCCATGCGTACCGGGATGGAGGCCGTCTACACCCTTCTCGACATCGACCGTGGAGTGCCCGAGGTATGGGCAAGCGTGTTCGACATAAGGGATCTGCTTAACGCGACCGTGCAGCTGAGAGACGGAAGACCGATAACGGACATGGATCTCCCATTCAAGGAGAAGATGGCCCTCCACATGGCATTGGAAAAGATCCATGGCACTGATATCGAAAAGCTTCTGAAGGAATACAAGGTCATCTGAGCCTCTGCTTTCTCTTCCTCTTCGCCCGTCCTGAACTCCATATCAGGGCGGGCGTCTGTTGCCCAAGCAGGCGGAAGGTGTCACCATGTGCCCATGTTCGACTACTTCGTGTACATGCTCGTGATGGCCATCACGCCGGGGCCCAACACCATACTGTCCATGGTCAACGCGGCACAGGTCGGTCTGAAGAAGGGAATCTGGCTGAATGTCGGGATGCTTGCAGGCATCACGCTGGTGAGTGCCATATGCCTTGCTGCGGTCGAGCTGCTGTATGCGTCCATTCCACATGCAGAGATCTACATGAAGGCACTTGCTTTCATCTACATGATGTGGCTTGCATGGCGCATGCTCAGGATGGGTATGAAGGAAGTCGACGGGAACGGGACTGGATTCATTCAAGGGCTTCTGCTGCAACTTGTGAACGTAAAGGTGTACCTTCTTGCTCTCACCGGGATATCGACATACGTCATTCCGTACCATAAGGACATTGCATCCGTCATAGCGATGACCTCACTTATTCCGCTGATGTGCTTCATCTGCGGACTGGTCTGGGCATTGGGAGGAAGTCTGCTTCGGAACGTGTTCCTGCGTTACAGAAGACTTGTTTCCATAATCTTCGCTCTGGCTCTTGTATGGTGTGCAATCAGAATCTGCATTTGACCAAACCTGAGCATACTGGTAGATTACGAACTAGCAGTCCGGAAACGGCTGTTCATATTGCCCGCATAGCATAATGGATAGTGCGCGCCCCTCCGGAGGGTGATATGGCGGTTCGATTCCGCCTGCGGGTAGTCAGCATGTTGCATTCCTCTTGATTGCATTGATTGCCTACTTGCAAAATGAACATGCCTTCCTTGATTCAGCCCATACATTTCTGTAACGTGTGAACCATGGGAAAAGCAGTCAGGAAACTGTTCCTCTTACCCGTATACATCTACAAGTACTGTCTCTCCCCGATGCTTGGACCGGGCAAGTGCCGTTACACTCCTTCGTGCTCTTCGTATTTCGAGACCGCAGTCCTCAGATTCGGAATCATCAAAGGCTCGATAATGGGGTTCGCAAGGCTCTTCAGATGTTCGAGATTCTTCCTCGGTGGAGTCGACGAAGTGCCTGAAAACTGGAGCTGGCAAGCGGTGAAGAACGGCTACACCATATACCGCAAGCACCATGATAAGGACACCTGACTTATCTTCCCCACTAAAAATACAGGCAGGAACATCTCCTGCCTGTACAGATACTTGCATTTAGTTTGTAGAGCTTATCAAAGCGGTTTTGCTATTGTCTGGACGTACCGTATCAGGACATCGAGCGCATTCTCGTTGTAACCGCCCTCCGGGATGACGAGATCGGCGAATTCCTTGCAAGGCTCGACGAAATTCATGTGTCCAGGACGCACGACGTTCACATACTGCTCGACAACGGATTCGACGGTCCTACCCCTTTCGTTTATATCCCTGACAAGACGCCTTACGAACCTGATGTCGGCAGGCGTGTCGACGTAAAGCTTCAGATCCAGAAGGTCTCTGATTCGCCTGTCGTACAGCACCATGAGACCGTCTACGATTATTATGCTCTTCGGCTCGACATGGAGCGTCTCGTCCTTTCTCCGGTGATGTACGAAGTCGTACTGTGGCATCTCGATTGCCCGTCCCGCCTTCAGGTCTTCGAGATTGGCCATCATCAGATCCATATCGAATGCATCAGGATGGTCGAAGTTGTATGCGGTGATGTTGTCGTTGCTGACGAATGTAGCACTCTTGTAGTAGTTGTCCTGCTCGATGCACACACTGTCTCTGTTGGCCTCGTGTATCTTGCGCACGACGGTGCTCTTGCCGGAGCCCGATCCTCCGGTGATTCCGATAAGCTTCACATCCATGGTCCTACATCTCCTCCACGGTATAGCTCGTCCTGCTCTTGAAGACCTGACCCGGCTCCAGTACGACACAAGGGAAGTCCTTCCTGTTTACGGCATCGGGGTACTCGCTGGTCTCGAGGGCAAGTGCACAGAACGGGCCGCTCTTCTGCCATAGGCAGTTGCACTGTGGATTGAACTGCCCCGTGTACAGCTGCATAGCCGGCCTGTCCGTATCCACGACGAGTCTCAGCCCGGCCGCCTCGACCTTCACCTTCCTGACGCTTGCGAAAACGAAGCAGTGGTCATACATTCCATCCCTTCTCTCTCCGACAGTATGAGGAGAGGTGAAATCGAAATCGGTTCCTGTAACAGATGCAACTTCCGTAGGGATGAGCGTATCATCGACCAGGACGACCTTGTCCGCCATGATCTGGACGGTATGGTCAAGAATCGATGATCCATCGCCCTTTAGATTGAAATAGCTGTGGTTGGTAGGATTGACGACACACTTGCCGTCACTGACCATGGTGTAGGAGATCGTGAGTCGGTTCTTCTCCAGAAGATACGCGACAGTCACACCGATGTTGCCGGGGAAGCCACCTTCACCATCCTTATGTTCACAATTCAGAACAACGGAGTTCTCCGTCTGGAAGATGACATTCCAGTTCTTCTGGCCCAGGTTCGCACTTCCACTGTGAAGATTGTTCGGACCGTTGTTCACTTCCAGGACATACTCCCTGCCATCCAAGGTGAAGCGGCCCTTTGCAATTCTGTTGGCATATGGAGCGACCACCTGTCCCCTGTATGATGAATCGTCGATATAGTCCTCAAGCCCAGGAGAGGCGAACACGATGTTCCTTCTTTCGTCACCAACCGGGACCATGAAACTCTGGATTATCGCACCATATGTGAGAATGGAGACGGAAAAGCCATCCTCGTCCCCAATCGTGATTCTCTTGACCTCCTCCCCGTCTGGAAGGACACCGAAAACAGTCGTCTGAATAGCCATGAGTGGATTATAACCCTAAACGATGGTGTTTTACAGGGATTCCATTCACTTCGATTCAGAATAAAAATGATTTCTCGTTGTTTATGATTTCATTATAATCATTCCTTTTCTGGAATATATATTTTATCTTATCCTCAGAATCAAATCGATTCTGAGCAAAACCGGGCAAACAAATCATCAGAACCTGGGATTATTGGATCTATCCAATGACAAATCCAATCAGCCAAACCTCTCAGCGGAATTCCTCAGGACAAGATGATTCGCAAACAATATCGATGCAAGAGCCGGATGACAAGACTGCCAGATGCATGAGGCACCCGGCAGTCCGATAGGATTTCTGAATTCTCTTACAAGCTCACTTGATTCTTGGTCTTGCCTCGGCAAGAAGCTGATCGAGCTTCGCGGAAGGATCCTTGAACTTGGCAAGGAAGATCATCGCGGCGATGATGTACGGCTTGTAGCTCGCCTCCTTGTAGAGAGGAACCAGATAGCGGTCGAACACGGACTGCTCGACTTCGCCCTCCTTGCAGGAGAGACCGGAGATGTCGGCAGGCAGACAGTGCATGTACAGCGCCTTGCCGTCCTTCGTCGTCTTCATCAGCTCCTCGGTGCAGGTCCAGTCCTTGAACTTGGCATTGTTCTCGAGGCATCTCTTCTCAAGATCCTTGAGGTCGTCGAATCTTCCCTGCTCGACGAGCTTCGTCCTTTCCTCCATGACCGCGAACGGCGCCCATGACTTCGGATAGACGATGTCTGCATCCTTGAACGCCTCCTCCATGGTGTTGACCTTCCTGTAGGAACCGCCGGAGGCCTTGGCGTTCTTCGCTGCTATCTCCTCGACGTCGCTCATGATCTCGTAGCCTTCCGGATGAGCCAGGACGACCTCCATGCCGAAGCGGCTGAACAGTCCGATGATTCCCTGCGGGACCGAAAGCGGCTTGCCGTAGGACGGGGAATAGGACCAGGTCATGGCGATCTTCTTGCCCTTGAGGTTCTCGACACCACCGAAATGGTTGATGACATGAAGCATGTCGGCCATGGACTGTGTCGGATGGTCGATGTCGCACTGCAGGTTGACCAGAGTCGGTCTCTGCTCGAGCACGCCGTCCCTGTATCCCTCCTCGACGCTTTCTGCGACGGTCTTCATGTATGTATGGCCCTTTCCGATGTACATGTCATCCCTGATTCCGATGACATCGGCCATGAAGGAGACCATGTTTGCAGTCTCCCTGACTGTCTCGCCATGGGCGATCTGGGAGACCTTCTCATCAAGGTCCTGGACCTCGAGGCCGAGCAGATTGCAGGCGCTTGCGAAGCTGAAGCGCGTCCTGGTCGAGTTGTCTCTGAAGACCGAGATTCCAAGTCCGGAGTCGAAGACCTTCGTGGAGATGTTGTTCTCCCTCATCGCACGCAGGATCTCCGCGACCTGGAAGACCGCATGGATCTCGTCATCGCTCTCCTTCCAGGTATGGAAGAAGTCGTTGAGGTACATTCTGCCTGTATCGAGTTTCTTCAGGACCTCGATCATGGCCTTCATTTCAGCATTGCTCTTCATAAGCCTCTCCTTGTCTAGTGGGTGAACCGTCTACGGTTCAACTCTACCATGGGACTACCGATAAGGCAAGAAGATGTTGCACTTTGTTGCAGATCAGAGGACGCGTATCGCCACGTCCTTCCTGGCCATGAAATGACCGATCACGGCAGCGGGCTGGCCGAATATCTCGACGAACCGGACGGCGTCCTCGTCGCTCATCGCAAGGGCCAGAGGACCGGATGTCTGCGGATCGAAGAACACGTCCTGCAATTCGCGCGTGACAGAGGATGCGAATGTCACCTTGTCCTCAAGATAATCCCGATTGTTGTACATCCCCTGGGGATTCATCCCGAAGCGTGCACCTTCGATGGCCTCGCCGAAGACGGGAACAGCAGCCGAATCGATCTCGAGCGAAAGGCCGGCACCTTCGGCCATCTCGTTCAGATGACCCATGAGAGAGAAGCCGGTTATGTCGGTCGCGGCATGGACGGTGAATGAGCATGCGACCTCGAATGCCCTCCTGTTCAGCGTCTTCATGCTGTCCAGCGACTTCTGGACAACGGATTCGTCAGCCATCCCGGCCTTTATCATGGTGTTGAGAATCCCGACACCGAGCCTCTTGGTGATCACGAGCGCATCCCCTTCATGGGCGCCTCTGTTGGTCCAAAGTCTGTCTCGCGTGGTGAATCCGGTCACGGCCAGTCCGTATTTGATCGTGGAGTCGGCAATGGTGTGGCCGCCTGCTATCACGGCACCGGCCTCGCGCACCTTGTCCTGTGCACCGAGGAGAATCGACCTCATGACCTCGAGCTCCATGCAGGATGGGAAGCACATCACGTTCATCGCAACTGCGGGCTCGGCCCCCATGGCATACAGATCGGAAAGCGCATTGGCGGCAGCGACCTGCCCGAAGTCGTACGGGTCGTCGGCGACCGGAGGGAAGAAGTCCACGGACTGGACCATTACACGACCGTCTCCGAGGTCATAAGCAAGCGCATCGTCGCTCGTCTCGACTCCGACGAGCAACCTGTCGTCCTCCATGAGAGGAATCGATGACAGTATTCTGGCAAGATCCGCAACCGGAAGCTTCGATGCACATCCGGATGTCTTCACCGTATGAGTAAGTCCGACCATTTCCCCTCCATGTTCCCGTATGCCCCTTCGACACCGTCGATGAGCAGACTTTCACAATAGTCCTCCGCATCAAGCATGAGCGCGGTCCCGCAGCTTGAAGAAAGAGAGCGCGGCACCGGTATCAGGGCACAGGAGACGCCATGCTGTGAAAGGCGTCTCTTCTGCCTTGTCGCATCATAGTGGCTGTGGAAGGTGATGACTACCTTGCCAGTACAAGAGTCCACTTGGAACCTTCTTCCTTCACGTCCACCTTGTACCCGGTAGCCTCACCGAAACGCTTCACGTTCTCACGGCTTGCGACGTTGTCCACGATGACCGTCAGAGCGTCAGGGCTGTCCTTGAGCGCCTTCTTCGTCATGATCACAGGCTCCGGACAGCTGAATCCGGAAGTGTCGATTCTCTTCATGCATCGGCCTCCTTTCTTCTGTTCGCATATATGACTGTCATGGATACGAGGGCCAGGAACACCAGTATGAGGATCGTTGCAACCTTGCCTCCTGCCGTGGGTCCGCTCGTCGAGCTTGCCAGACCGAAGTTGTGTGCCATGGCGCCTCCGACCATGAGTCCCAGGACCGTGACGGCACTGTCGCTGTTGCCTTCACCAGCCATGATGATCTGTCTGAGCGGACAGCCGCCAAGGAGGACGGAGCCGAAGCCTACCACCACCATGCCGAGCACGTTCCACAGCTGGGCGGTATGGGCCACTGGCTGACCTTCGAAGCCTGGAGAGAACTTTCCACCCACGATGTTCACGACCAGGGCGGAGAGGAACACGGCAAGAAAGCCGGTGACAAGGGTCGTGTCCCTCATCAGGAATATGTCGCGCATTCCACCGGCGAAGCACAGCCTCGAGCGCTGGGCCAGAGCTCCTACGGCAAGGCCGGCGAGCAGGGAGGCGACTATGGGCGCCCTCATGCTTCCCGGTCCTTCGGTGGAGAATCTGAGCAGCCCAGGAGCCGCTACAAGTATGATGAACAATACGACATACAGGATGCTTATTCCGCTTGCCTCGAGTCTCGAGCTCTCCTTCGCACGTCCAAGCGAGAAGCCCATGTTCAATGCGATGCAGCCAAGCCCTATGCCGATGACGAAGCCGACAAGGCCGAAGAGCGCATTGAAATCCCCTGCGGCAAGGCGCAGCACCATCCTCAGCGGACAGCCGAGAAACACCAGTGCACCTATGGTGACGCATACCCCGATCAGGAACCTCAGCAGAGGAGACGAACCCGATCTGGGGCGGAACTCTCCACGGATCAGGGAGATGATGAAGGCTCCAAGTCCGAGACCGAGTATCTCGGGCCTGAGATACTGTACGTTGGATGCGCTGTGAAGTCCGAGGCTTCCCGCCGCATCGCGCAGGAAGCAGGCTATGCAGAATCCCATGTTGCCAGGATTGCCAAGCATGACGAGAATGAAGGCGACCACGCCTGTGACGATTCCGGTCAGTGCAAGCATCTTTCTATCCGTGGAGATCTTCATATCAACCGATTCTACCATTGTCCTCGCGTGAAAACAATGGAAAATGTGATAGACTTCAATCCATGAGACGTATCTATTTCGACAATGCGGCGACGGGCTTCCCCAAGGCCCCCGGGGTTTCCGATGCGGTGAAGGAATTCCTAGACCACAACTGTGTCAATCTTTCAAGGACATTCAGCCGTGAGGAGGAGGCCCAGGAGGACTTCATGCTCCACCTCAGGGAGACGGTCGCACACATCTTCCACGCCGACGGTCTGGTGCCCGTCTTCTCGGGAGGACTGACGGAATCGCTGAACACCATCATAGGAGGCCACTACCACAGAGGCGACCATGTGATCGTCACTCCTTTCGAGCACAACGCCGTGCTCAGGGCGCTGACGCTATATGGAATAGAGTTCTCGGTGCTTGAGAGCGACGGCAGAGGGAACACCCTCTTCGACGGTCTGTCCGCTCTTGTCACGGATAGGACAAAGGCGCTGATCGCGACGGCGGCATCCAATGTTACGGGAATCGTCACGGACCTGGAGGCCGCAGCGAAGGCGGCACATGAGAACGGTCTGGAGTTCATCATCGACACGGCGCAGGCATCACCCTGCCGCGACATCGACTTCGCACGTCTGGGAGCATCGGCGATCGCATTCACCGCACACAAGGGCTTCATGGGCCCTGAAGGTGTCGGAGGATTCATCGCCACTGACGACTTTCTCGCATCGACAAGGCCGATCATCGCAGGCGGGACGGGAAGCATGTCCGACATCCTCGAAATGCCACAGGACCTTCCAGACCGGTTCGAAGCCGGAACCATGAACCTCGCAGGGCTGGGGGGCTTCGGCAAGGCGTTGGAATACTATCTGGACAACAGGGACGACCTTGCAGAGCGCACGAAGAAGGCGACACGGCTTCTCCATGGAACCCTCCAGGACCTGGAAGGCATCAGGATCGTCGGGGATGTGGACCTCGAGTACCACATGCCGCTTTTCAGCATCACCTGCACCAGAGGGGATGTATCCAGGCTCTGCTACGGACTGTCCAGACTGGGCATCGAGGCCAGGGTAGGCCTGCACTGTGCACCATTGGCACACAAGGCGCTCGGCACGTATCCGACGGGAACGCTGCGCCTTTCAGCCGGCGTCTTCACTACGCTGGACGACTTCGAGGCCCTGAGGATGGGCATCAAGGAGGTGCTGAATGAGACGATTCTTTGAAGAGCTCGAGGAGAGACTTCGCACAGGCCAGGTCTTCGTCGCGACACACGTCATGCAGGATGGATTCGTCAGCCAGGACTTCATGGACGGCGGCGAGTATGTGTCGAGGATGACCTATCCGGTGCATCTGGTGCTCTTCGGAGGCGGACACATAGCACAGGCGCTGAGCCGCCTTGCCCGGATGTGCAATATGGCCGTCACTGTCATAGACGACAGGAAGGAGATTCTGACGAGGGAGAACTTCCCGCATGGAGAGGAACTCGTATACAGTCCTTTCGACAGACTGCCACAGAACCTGCTCTCATCAATCGCGAACCCATACTGCTGCATATTCACCCATGGGCACGGCCATGACGGCGAATGTCTTGTCCACTGCTGCAGCCACCGGAGCGAATACATCGGCATGATAGGTTCCAGACGGAAGATCGAAGGCTGCTTCGAGTATGCCAGACAGCATGGAATCGGAGACGATGCCCTCTCACGGGTCCACTCTCCGATAGGCCTTGCCATAAACGCCGTCACCCCGGCGGAGATAGCCGTATCCATCATGGCAGAGGTCATCTCGGTCTACAGGAGCGAACGCCATGTGGTGGTGCTGGATCCGGCGCTAGTCAGGCAGATCGCCTCGAGTCACGACGGCGTCGTATGCAGGATACTGCGCGCCGACGGCTCGTCACCAGGCAAGGAGGGGGCGATGATGCTGGTGGATGGAGACAGGATCCTTGGCACGGTCGGAGGAGGAGCGCTCGAGGCGAAGGCCATCGAAGAGGCCAGAGCGACGACCAGGGACCACATCGTCGAATACAGACTGGACGACACAGGCGACCTAGGCATGACCTGCGGAGGCGATGTGACGATGCTCTTCTCTACTTGTCGAGCATGATCTTCAGGATCTCGACATCCGTCTCCTTCATGCCTTCCCTGCCAACCCGGCCGAAGCTCTCGATCGTCTGCTCGATGTCCTTGCCCACAAGCCCTTCCCCGTCCTTGAAGCAGTTGCCTTCCTTGGTCATCTCGTAGCTGAGGATGGCAGCCTCAAGTGCACTGGATATCTTGGCCGCACAGCTGGGCTTGGCACCATCGCATACGATTCCACCGACGTTGGCAAGGACATCCGTGATCGTCTGGCTTATCTCGTCGGCGCTTCCTCCCAGAAGAAAACATATCCCCGCAGCGGCACCTGTTGCGGCGTTCACCGCTCCGCAGAATGCGGAAAGCGGGCCGATATAGCGTTTCTGATGGATTGCTATGAGATTGGACAGGGCAAGCGCCCTGACCAGCTCCTCATGGCTCTTGTGGTACTCCTTGGCGTATTCGATGACAGGCAGCGACACCGTCAGCCCCTGGTTGCCAGACCCGGAGTTTATGATCACGGGAAGCGAACAGCCCGACATCCTTGCATCGGAGCCTGCCGCAGCCATGGCACGGGCGCGGATACGCACATCGGAGGCATCGTAATGTGTCAGCAGTGTGCGACCGACCGACACCCCATATTTCCTCGACAGGCCTTCCCTGGCAATCGCCGTGTTGTATTCGATCTGGCGGTCGATGGTGGGAGCTATGTCCTCAACAGGCACGTTCTTCGCGTAGTCGATGATCCTCGAGACGGACATCCCGCTCCTGTCTGTCCTGTGCTCGCTGGATGCAGCCGTACAGGAGGCCTTGCGGTCCACCATGACCTTCCCGTCCTTCTCCAGGTACGTGATGTTGGTATGCTCTCCCGATACGATGCACGTGCACTCGTGACACGCGCTACGGCCGGCTATCTCGATGTAAAGCGATGGGACACCCGTGGCAAGCTCGACAGATGCAAAGCCTGCGGCCATGAGCACCTTCGCCTCGTCGATCTGCTCCTTTGTTATGCAGGAGAGCACCTCCAGCACCAGATCGGCCCTTCCACCCAGGACGCCGAGGATGGCTGCGACCTCGATGCCCTTCATTCCGCCTGAATTCGGGACAGTCACCGCCTTGACGTTCTTTATGATGTTTCCGCTCGTCCTTATGTCGATATGCTCCGGCATCTCGCCCAGCGTGGAGCGCATCATGCTGGCACAGTAGGCGATGGCGATGGGCTCGGTACAGCCCAGTGCGGGCTCGAGCTCCTCTTCGAGTATCTTGGTGAAGGTGTCGTAGAAGGTTTCGCTCATAAGCAGAATCCTAACATATAAGACGGCGCTTGTGCATGAAGGATGGAAGAGAGAGCAAGAACCTCAAGGGCAAGCAGGATATGGTATGCGTAAACGTCTTCCTGAGCAGAATCATGGAACATCCCTTCGATTCGCAGGGAAGAACTTTTCTTTCCTGCAGGGACAGAACGCAGAGACAGTTGTATCAGGTAATGATTCAGATGAACCTGGAGGCAGGAACGTCAAAGATTTCGGAAAGCTTCTTTGCCATCATCCTGCTGATAGGCTTTCTGTCATTCTCAAGATTGGATATGAACTGCTTTGTGGTTCCAAGCACTGCAGCAAGTTCAGGCTGCGTCATTCCTTTCATCCTGCGATAAAAGCGGAGAGCTCTGCCGGGAGTATCTTTTGCACTTTCCTCCCTATACCACTCCATATCCTCGACATTCATCATATCGTCTTCTACAATCCTCACGTTATCAGGGCCGTATTCGGAGACAAGCCACAGAACCTGATTTTATCACAACGTACTTTTCACTGATGAGGTTATCTATTGTGGAGACAAATGAAAACTCCCCTTCCGTGCAACACACATCAGGGGAGAATACGTTTCTCAAATGCTGGGTGACAGTACTTGATGCTTAGGAAAAGTCAGGCCCTTATAAAGCCATAAGAGCCCAACTCTGGTTTGGATCACGCGGAAGGTTCCTGTATCACTTTACAACCGGATACTTTGACAATAGCATCTGTTCTAGCTGAATCGTTCCATACAGCGTTTACTTTATCAGCAGCAACTCCTGAGATGTCATTTCCTTCACCCCAGTTGATTGTTGCACCAGCCGTATTCGTAACGAGGACTGCGGCCTTCGAGTCAGAAGAGAAAGTCGTACCGGAAACGTTCAATGTGACAGCCTTCGGTTCATCGATATATTCATCCGCGATCTTGATGGCTCTGTTTTTATTACCTGTAGAGCTCTTTCCACTGATTATGCAATTCTCGATAGTTACGGTCTGACCAGTGGCCTGAATCCAAAGCATATAAGCATCTTGTGTACAATTGGCATCAGAAATCCGTGAATTCCTTATTTCAGCATTCTTTCCAATTGCAATTGCATTGGTTGCCGTAACATTGTCCAGGACGACATTGCAATCGAAGGTTATGTCATGACTATTCCAAGGTCCGTCATCAGCATTATATCCTGAGTTGTCGATAGTGGCGTTCTTGATTGTGAGCACGGCATCTTCATTCTTTGTGTAGATTGCATTCCAGTCAGAGTCGGTGTTGTGGAATGTAATGGTATGCCCATTACCTTCAACCACAATGCTTGTCGTACTCGCAGTGCCAAACACGGACTTGTCATTTGTATCCCTCCATGGAGCGATATCAATTGTGATATCATCCTGAAGGCTGATGATGACCTCGCCTTCGTTCATTGTCGCCTTCAGAAAGTCTGCTCCATTACTGACGATCATTTTTCCGCATGCTGTGCACTTGCCATTCGCATCAGGATTGTGTCCCTTTGCAGGAATCGCTTCAGTCTCTGTCTCAGAACAGCCTTTACACGTGCGCGTCCTCACGCCTTCCTCTGTGCAGGTTGCCTCCTTTGTGATTGTCCATTCTCCAAATTCATGCTCATGAGGTGCTGGAGTCGGAGTGTTGTCGTCGCAGGCGACGAAGGCGAACAGCATCATTGATGCCAGCAGCAGGACAAGTAGTCTCTTCATCAGATTCATCTCCTTTTCTGCTGGAAGGCTACCCCCCCCGCCCTCTTGTCAAGAGCATCTGAGGTCAGAGGGGAAACAGAGGACTGTGAAAATCTCTTTCCGATATTATCATCTGGTTATTCCATATCAGACTTTTGACTGTTGCAATTTGCATACAAAAGAGGCCGTGCCTCCCTGTAGAAGCACAGCCTCGTCATTCATCTGAATGGATCCGGGTCTCAGATCTTTCCAAGTGCCCTGAGGATCTTCTCCGGCGTTATCGGCCAGGACCTCACGCGGGCGCCCACTGCATCGTAGATCGCGTTGGCGATTGCCGGGGCGGCACCGTTGGTGGCGATCTCGGAGATGCTCTTCGCACCATATGGACCGTACTGGTCGTTCACGTCGATCAGAACCGCCTTGAAGTCGTCCGGAGCCTCACCGATCATCGGAACTCCGTAGTCGGTGAAGTCTGCACTGATGCACCTTCCGTCCTTGTCGAGGACCATGTCCTCGTACAGGGTGTGTCCGATGCTCTTCATCACCGCGCCGTACATCTGGCACAGGGCCATCTCCGGGTTGATCGGGGTTCCGGCATCCTGCAGGGCATAGAACTTCTGCACCTTGACTTCTCCGGTCCTCCTGTTGACCGCGACCTGGGCGAAGTGAGCACCGTACGGAATGGCGCTGTTGGCCGTGGCGAAGCTTCCGGTACCCACGATCGCACCTCTTCCGTCACCGGCAAGCGCGTCATGGCTGAGCTTCTCGTAGCTCAGGCGGTCACCGGTCTTCCTGGAGACGACGAAGCCGGGAGCCTCGAAGTCGAGATCCTCCGCCTTCTGCCCCATCTGGAGCGCAGCCTCCTCCAGCATGCGCCTCTTCAGGTCCTTGACGGCGTTCAGGGATGCGTTGCCCGAGAAATAGGTTCCACTGGATGCATAGGCTCCGGTGTCGAACAGACACGAGTCCGTGTCACCGGACACGACTGCAACCTTCGACGGGTCGACCTTCATGAGCTCGCACACGATCTTGGCGCTTATGGTATCCAGTCCGGTACCGATGTCTGCTCCACCGGAAAGCAGTACGAAGCTTCCGTCCGGAAGCAGCTTGCACTGGGCGTTCGACTGGTCCAGACCCGGAAGTCCGGAGCCCTGCTGGATCATGGCGAATCCCTTGCCGATTGCCCAGTCCGGGTCGTCCGACTTCTCCTTCCTGCCCCAGCCTATCATCTCGGCACCCTTTCTCAGGGCCTCCTTCACACCACACGAACCGACAGGCACGACAGTGCCCTCCCTGCCTTCGCCCAGGCCCTTGAGGATGTCCAGCATATAGCCTTCCTCGACAACGTTATTCAATGCCATCTGGAGGCTGTCGACACCCAGCTTGTGGGCCAGCTCGTCCATGCAGCTCATGATGGCGAAATAGCCCTTCGGAGCACCATAGCCCTGGTACGCACCAGTTGGCGGGATATTGGTGTAATAGGTGTTCAGGTCGTAGTACATGTTCTGCACCGCGAACAGCGGCAACGTCTTGCTGCTGGCGTTCATCGGAACCGTGAGACAATGGTTGCCGTAAGGCCCGGTGTTAGCCCTGACGTCCATGTAGATGCCCGTGATCGTTCCGTCCTTCTTTCCGGACATCTTCATCGTCAGCCTCATCGGGTGGCGCGTGGAGTTGGCGATGAACTCCTCCTCGCGGGTGTTGCGGTAGTATACGGGCTTACCAGTGAGCCATGTGGCGTAGCCGCACAGGTCCTCGACCAGGATGTCCTGCTTGGAGCCGTATCCTCCGCCGACGCGCTCCTTGATGACATGCACCTTGTTCTCGCTTATTCCGCACACCTTGGCGACGATGCGCCTGACATGGTACGGGACCTGGGTGGAACAGTGCAGCACAAGGCGTCCGTTCTCCATCCTGGAGTAGCACACATGAGGCTCGAGAGGCGTGCACTGGACCTGGCTCGTCTGGTAGGTCGCCTCGACCACGGCATCAGCCTCTTTGAAGGCCTTCTCGACATCGTCTATGCCGCCATGTGCACCGGCGGCGATGTTGTGCCTGATGTCACCATGAAGCGGGAACTGGTAGATCACCTGCCCGTCGCGTTCGTCGGCGGATCTGTTGTACTCATCCAGATCATCGGGAGCGCCTGCGACGTAGCTCACGCGTCCGTTGTGGACAAGTGGAGCACCCTCTGCCATGGCCTCTTCGACCGTGAAGACGGGCTCGAGGGGTTCGTACTCGACCTTGATGAGCTCCATGGCCCTATGTGCGGTCTCATGGTCCACCGCCACGACTGCGGCGACGCGGTCGCCGACATGGCGCACCTTGCGGTTCAGCAGTCTCCTGTCATACGGACTGGGTTCGGGATTGCCCTGGCCGGCCTGCATGTAGTAGACATCCGGGCAGTTGAGGTACGTGATGACGGCCTCGACCCCTTCCAGCTTCTCCGCCTCGCTTGTGTCGATCGACTTGATGTAGGCCATTGCGAAGGGACTTCGGAGAATGTCGAGGACATACGATCCTTCCTCGACCCTGTCCTCCACGAAGACCTTCTCGCCGCCTACCAGTGCACGTCCGTCGATCTTGTCCATCGGCTTGCCGATGTACTCGAGGTTCTCGCGGAACGAAGGTGAGACGGGCGTCCTGTACTCGCCGTATCGGCGCATCTCCTGTACGAGCTTCACGGCAAGATAGAAGTGCTCGTATCCCGCGTCGCGGATGAAGACGCTGGACAGGACCTCTCTGACGTCGTCGCGTGTCGCCTCCGGCCTCTTCTCCAGAAGCCAGGTGAGGATCAGGGCGACGGTCGGCGAGTTGTATGCGCTCTGCACGACGCCGGCCCTTATCATGGCGCGCTGGACATCGTTGAGCTCCTGCCCCCTCTTCAGCGACTCGGCCGTCCTGATGTCGGCACCTTCCGCCTGGTAGAGAAGCGTGAGGTTCGAAGAGCGTAGACGGTCGTCGAAGATGACTATGTCGCTTCCGGTGAAGCCTTCGGCGTCGTCGCTGTCGCGCACGCTGATGCATCCCATGGCATAGAGGGCATCGCGCAGCCTCATATCCTGAGGCAGGGCTGTCGTCGTCTTTCTTCCATTGAGTGTGAAGGTGATCATCCATCCACCTCCTTGAGCAGGTCCACGCACTCTCTGGCGACATACCGCTTGTAGGCGGCTGTGCCGGTGATGTCGTCGACGTATTCCATCTTCTCGAGATCGTCTTCGCCAAACGCGAAGCCCGAGCCCTTGACGCATGCGAACACGCCATGCGTCCCCACGGCAACATTCACGGCCGAGTGGCTCGACGAGGAGCGTGCGATGCGATGTATCCCCACCTTGCATCCATCGTCGACCGACAGGGCGAGTATGATGCAGCTGCAGCCGCCGCGGTGGACGTAATCGGCAAGAGACACGTCCTTCTCCCCTTCTTCGCCATACACATGCAGGACGGTGTCTCCTGCCAGCAGAGCCGGAATCAGGTAGCTGTCATCGCGCAGCGACGCGACGTTCCCCGCGACCGTCGCCTGCATTCTAAGCGACATGGACGCCATCAGATGACAGGCATCCTTCAGCCAGGACGGGACGATTGGGGAGTCGATCACATCCTGGAACGTCGCACCGGCACCTATGACCAGTCTGCCGTCCTTCTTCACGATGTCCTTCGGCACGAGAGCGGAGATGTCGACCAGCGGGCAGTCGGGCTTGACAGGACTCTTCAGGGCGAGCACCCCGCTTCCACCTGCCAGATAGACCGCATCCGCGACCTCTCTCCTCCTTTCGTAGGACTCCTTGATGCTGCACTCCTTGAAGATCTGCCTCACTTGAACCTCCTATTCGATTATGCCGCCCTCTTGATGGGCCGCGATACTGGAGAGGAAGTGCTCCAGCATTCTCCTTGTCGTCGCTCTCCTGTACTCGGGCATCGCATGGGGACTGATGGCGTTGTTCCATCCCTCGAGGACCGCCGGCATGAGAGAGTCTATCTCATCGACTCCATGTCCCTTGAGGATATCCTCGGTCTCGTGGCTCCGGATGACCTTCGGGCCTGCGGCTCCGGAGGCGGCACGGAAGTCGACCACGACTCCGTCCTCGACCCTTGCCAATGCCGAGATCGAGAGCTTCGAGATGGCGTTGGCGCGTCTCGTTCCGATCTTCCTGTAGTAGACATGGGTGTATTCAACTCTGGGGATCCTGACGGCGTAGATGATCTCGTCGTCCGCCAGAGCGGTCTTCTTGCTGCCGAGGATGAAGTCGTCCACCTTCATCTCCCTCTCGCCGTCCTGGCTCTTGAGAACCACCGTGGCATCCAGGAGGATCAGAGGCTGTGGAAGGTCGCCCTTGGGTGATGCGTTGCCCAGGTTGCCGCCGATCGTGGCCGTGTTCCTCAGCGCCACGGCGCCCATTCTGGAGGCTGCGCATCTCACAGGATAAGGCATGCCTTCGAACGAGGCGATCTCGGCCGGGGTGGAGAGGGCGCGGATGAGGATGCTTCCATCCTCAAGTGTGTCTATCCCCCTGAGATCGTCCAGCGATGAGATGATCATCACCGGAAAAGGGAAGACCGGCGTGATGCCCAGCCCCTGCTTGTACTGGACCATGAGGTCGCTTCCGCCTGCAAGCGGATGCGCACCCGTCTCCTTCTTGATGGAGAGAGCCTCTTCAAGGCTCTTGGGAACATAGCATCTCTCTACCATAGCCCCTCCCCCTTTCTGCTTGCCAGCAGCACTGCATCGACGATCAGGTCGTAGCCCGTGCACCGGCAGATGTTGCCGCTTATGGCCATGCGCACATCCTCTTCATCAGGATGGCTGTTGGTCAAAAGCAGCGCCTGTGCCGCCATCACCATGCCGGGGATGCAGAAGCCGCACTGGACGGCTCCGGCCTCGGCGAACGCATCGACCAGACAGCGTCCCTGGTCGGTGTCGCGAAGGCCTTCTATGGTGACGATCTCGTCTCCGGCGACGCTTCCCACGGGGATGATGCAGCTGGTGACCAGCTTGCCGTTGCGAAGCACCGAGCAGGCTCCGCACTCGCCCTCTCCGCAGCCTTCCTTGGTCCCGGTCAGGCCCAGGTCGTCACGGATGACGTCTATCAGTCTCGTCAGCGGGTTGCCCTCGAATCTGACGCTCCTGCCGTTTAGAGTGAATTCAATCATGTCTCACCCCCTCGATGTCCTCGACGGGCATCGGAATCCTGTTTATCGTGACATCGAGAGCACGCTCCAGTGCGTCGATGTAGGCTGCATCTGCGCCGTTGAAGACCAGTTCGCCCATTCCCTTTGCTCCGAAGGGACCCCATTCGTACGGGTTGTCCACAAGGCCCCATTCCTGACGCGGGAAGTCCATGCTCGTGGGAACCACGTAGTCCGACATGCTCGTCTGCCTGAAGTGGCCGTTCCTGTTCTCCATCTTCTCCATGGATGCGTATCCGAGGGACTGGATGATACCACCGTTGACCTGGCCGTGGACGATGAGCTCGTCTATGGCCTTGCCGATGTCGTGGCTGGACCAGATTCCAACGACCTTGACCTCGTTCGTCAGCCTGTCGACCTCGACCTCGACGCATGCACAGCCCCAGCCGTAGCCGAGGTAGGCATCGCCCTTGAACGTCGACTGGTCCCAGGGATGTCCGTCGGGATGTCTGTATTCCGTCTCTATCTCGACATGCTCCTCGTCCAGGCGCTCCTTCATCTGCATCGCGGCCTCCTCGGCGAGACGTCCGACGACCATCGTCGAGCGGCTTGCCGCGGTCGGACCGGAATCGGGGACGCAGTCGGTGTCGGGGTTGTCGTAGACGACATCGTCCATGTCGATCTCAAGCACCGAGGCGACTATCTTCCTGAGAATCGTCCTGAAGCCCTGTCCCATCTCGGTCTGGCCGCACAGGATGGTGAACCTGTCACCGTCCTTGACCAGCTTCAGATGGGCCTTGATGATGGACTGCTCGCCGTTTCCGGTGAAGGCGCCGCCGTGGTTGTAGAAGCTCATTCCGATTCCCCGGCCACTTCCCCTAGCGTACTCCTTCGCCTTCCTCCAGTAGTCGCTCTTCTTCGCGACCTGGTCCAGCATCTCCTCCAGGACGACCTTCTCGACCACATGGCCCTGGGTGACGGTCTCGTCACCCTGCTTGAGGAAGTAGCGCCTCTTGTACTCGACCGGGTCGAAGCCGAACTTCGCCGCGATGTGGTCGAGGTGGGTCTCTATGGCGAAAAGCGTCTGGGGGGCGCCGAAGCCGCGGAACGCATCTGACGGGAACGTGTTGGTCGCCATGCCGTAGCCGTGGATCCTGGTCGACGGGAAGTCGTACACGCCGTTTGCGTGGAAGACGCCACGCTGCAGGACGACGTAGGAACTTGAAAGATAGGCTCCGCAGTTGTAGTAGACATCGATGTCGCTTCCAAGCAGGTTGCCATCCTTGTCCAGACCCGTCCTGAACACGACCTTCGAGGGATGTCTCTTGACCGAGTAGAGCATGTCCTCCTCGCGGTCGAAGACGAGCCTTATCGGCTTGCGGATCACGCTCTCCGCGACCAGCAGAGGGCCTGCAAGCACATCGGGGAAATGCTCCTTGCCGCCGAAGGCGCCGCCAGTGGTCGTCTGCTTGACCCTGATGTCGGAAGGCTGGAGGCCCAGCAGTCCGGCGACACTCTTGCGAACGTAGAACGGGCACTGGCAGGAGATGTAGAACGTGTACTTCCCATCCTCGATGCAGCAGATCGCGGCGTTGGTCTCCAGATGCACATGCTCTTGGAAGCCGGTCTCGATCGTCTCCTCGAAGATCTCGTCGGCCCTGGCCAGCACGTCCTCCACGTCTTCGCCCTTCTCGCTGACCAGCGAGCAGTGCACGTCGTCCTTCTCCAGGATCGGCCCGCCCTTGACGGCGATGGCGTCGTCTATCGTGATCGCCGGCTCCCTTTCCGTGTAGGTGATCCGGATCTCCTTCTCCAGGGCCTTGAGCACCGCTGGGCTGGGGCCGACCAGGACGCCGATCGTCTCGCCCACGTAGCGCACGTCTCCATCGGCGAAGCATCTCCAGTCGCCCGCTATCATGACAAGGCTGTTCCTCCCGCCCTCGGGGATGTCACGCGCACTGATGAACCAGTAGCCATCAGGCAGCTGTGGCACTTCGATCGAGTCGATCGTCCCGCGGGCTATGGTGCTTCGCACGAAGCGGGCGTTGAGCATGCCCTCCATCTTCACATCGCAAAGATAGACGGCTTCGCCTCTCGCCTTCTCCACGGCGTCGACTCTTCTTATCCTGTCGTCAATCCTGGTCAAAGCTGTTTGCCTCCGACAAATGTCAGTTTCATTATGCAAGTCCTTGTACAATGGACACTTGTCCACTCATGGACTCTCCTTTGTCTCCAGTATACATCCGCATCGCGCATTTTGCCAAACACAAGAGGCCTCCGAGGAGGCCTCCCGTCAGAGCATGCAAGGCCTCACTTAGAGACCTTGCCCTCCAGCGTGTACGGAAGCAGAGCGTAGAAACCTGCGCAGATCACAAGGTCCTCGACCCTGTTGATCTCGTTCGGCGCATGCGCCTGTGCCTCGTCTCCCGGACCGAAGCCGATGGCTGGTATCTTATGCCTGCCGGTGGTCGCGACCAGATTGGTGCTGAACGTCCACTTGTCCACGACAGGCTCCTTGCCGAACAGGGCCTCGTAGTCCAGGACCGCCGCCTTGACCAGAGGATGGTCGGGATCGAGCTTCCAGGTCGGGAAGTAGAGCTCCTGCGAATAGGGCTTATTCGTCCAGCCGACCTTCTCGTAGTCCGGCATCTCGATGATGATCGAATCCGGATCGTCGCCTGTCGCCTTGGACACGTACTCGCGTACCTGGCCGATCGCCAGTTCGGCATCCTCGCCCCATGTAAGACGTCTGTCGCAGTACAGCATCGCGTAGTCGGCGACCGCACACTGGCTGGGTCCCTTCACATCGATCTGGCTGACGGTGATCGTGCCCTTGCCCAGGAAGTTGTCGTCATCCGGCTTCAGGTCCTTGTTCAGTTGCTCGATGGCCAGTGCGGCACGGGCGGCCTTGTACGCCGCGCTGACGCCGCGCTCCGGCGCCGATCCGTGGCAGGAGATGCCTCTGAGGATGATGCGGATCTCCATCCTTCCGCGGTGGCCGCGGTAGATGCGGCAGCTGGTCGGCTCGGTGGAGACGATCAGGTCGGGCTTGAAGCCCTCCTCCTCGATCAGGTACTTCCAGCACATTCCATCGCAGTCCTCCTCCATGACGGTGAAGGTGAAGTAGACGGTGTACTCGCCGCCGTAGCCGAGCTCCTTGAGGATGCGTCCGGCCGTGATCATGCTGGCAGCTCCGCCCTTCTGGTCGCTGGCTCCGCGTCCCCAGACCTTGCCGTCCCTTATGTCGCCGCAGAAGGGGTCGAAGGTCCAGTTGGCCAGGTTGCCGACCTCGACCGTGTCGATGTGTGCGTCGAAGGCGAGCTTCTTAGGCCCATTTCCAACGCGGCCGATGACGCTTCCAAGACCGTCGATGCGCACTTCGTCGAAGCCTGCCTCCTTGCACAGCTCCACGATGAGCCTGCACACGTCCTCCTCCTTGGAGGAGTAGCTCTTGGTCCTGACGAGCTTGCTGAGGTTCTGGGCCGTGTAGTCGCGGTACTTCTCGGCCATCTGTCTGATCTGATCTCTGATTTCCATATCCGTCTCTCCATTGGCTCCCTGCATCAGGAGCTTATCGTATCCACTTTGTTCCATACGCGTCGAGCGACCCTTGCCGCCTCGGCGTATATCCTGTCCACGTCGATTCCAGGGAACGTGCGTCCATCGTAGACGATCCTGCCGTCTATGATCACCGAATGCACGTCTCCACTGGACATGCCCCACACGAAATGGCCGGCCGCGTTGTCCGCCACCAGCGGCGTCGGGTTGTGGTAGTCCAGAAGCACGAGGTCGGCCACATAGCCGGGCTCGATGCGTCCCCACCGTCTTCCGTCGTCGAAGCATTTCTCCACAAGCCGCGCACCCCTATTGAGTGCGCACAGGAAGTCCGCAGGCCACATCGGGCCGCCGGCGTCCTTGTGCTTGAAGAAGCCGATCTTGATCTCCTCGAACATGTTGCCGCCGCATCCGTCGGTTCCAAGCACGAGATTCTTCACCTTGCCTATCCTCTCCAGGTAGCCGACATGGTTGTTCATGTTGCTCCTGGGGTTGTGCGCCAGGAACGAGTCATGGGCGTTGATTGTGGCGATCTCGTCGTCGCTCAGGTGAAGCGCATGGACCAGAAGGCTCCTGTCCGAAAGCAGGTCGTGGTCCACGAGGCGCTGGACGATGTCCTTGTTGTAGATGTGATGAGAGTGCACCACGTCGTACTTGTCCTCGGCGACGTGCAGGTGGATGCCGCGTCCGGTCTTCTTGACCGCATCGGACATCATGGCCAGGGCCTCATCCGGAAGCGTGAACGGGGCATGGCCGCCGATCATGGCCTCGACCATCACCTTGCCATCACGCTTCTTCGCATCGACCTCCTGGGCGAAGCGGATGTTCTCCTCGACGCCCTCCTCGACCTCCTTCATCCCGCCGTTGCGGTCCGTGACCTCGTAGCAGGTGACGCCTCTCAGGCCGACCTCCTGCATTCCGCGGGCGATGGTGCTCAGCGACCCCTTGATATATGAAGGAGAAGCATGATGGTCGACGGCGCAGGTGGTTCCTGCGGCGATCGCGTCCAGCGAGCAGATAAGCGACGAGTAGTAGCACGCCTCCTCGTCCAGAGCCCTGTCCAGTCGCCACCACCATTCCTTGAGCACCTGTATGAAGTCGGTCTGGGGACCGGCCTTGACCAGCATGCCCCTGCTGAGTCCGGAATAGTAGTGGTGATGCGAACAGATGTTTCCGGGGATCAGGGTCTTGCCCGTGCCGTCTATGACACGGTCGGCCTTCACGTCCCGCCCCGCATCCCTGCCGAGTGCGACGATGCAGTCTCCACTGATGACCACGTCCACGCCTTCGAGCACTTCGAAGGGAGGCTCGCACTGCATCGTCCTGACGTTCGATATGACTGTCACTGCCATGGGTCCTCCTGGTCTGTGTCGACCGAGTTGAGCAGATAGGGATAGGAGATGAACACCTCGCTGATGATGGCCAGAAGACCTTCGTCAATGTCCAGCTCCAGCTCTCCGTTTCCGTCTATCCTTCCCTTCTCCACTTTGCCGCCGACACGTACGGTGACGTATCCGTCGCTGGTGAAGAAGCCGTCGTTCGTGCTGTCCAGGAAGTCGGCCTCGCTGGAGAAGAGGGTGAACTTCCTCCTGTACGGACCTCCGTCGTATGGGCAGAAGGTCTCGCAGTTGCCGCATTCGTTGCAGTATGCGTCGATGTGGAGGATCTGGAACGGATCGTCGAACAGGCCGCTGTCCCTCATGTCGATCGCGACGTTGGCCCGGTTGGGACACACGTCCACACAGCGGTTGCAAAGGTAGGAGCACTCCATGCAGCGTCCGGCCTCGCGTTCAAGCAGGGCCTTTCCTTCGACACCGTCCTCCATCCTGGCGATGTGCGTCTTCTTGTCCACCAGCAGGGAGAAGTACTCGTCCTCCTTGGCGGTGTACTCCTCGTCGCTCATCTCGTCATCGTCGTCTTCATGGTCGTGGTCGTGACAACCGCACTCGCACTCCTCCCCATGCTCATGATGGTGGTCGTGGCAGGAGCACTCATCGTCCTCGCATGCGCACCCGTCGTCATCATCTTCCTCCATCTCCTCGATGGTGAGGTCGATGCAGCGGTCGACGGCATGCCTTGCACTCACCATCGCACGCACGACGGTCGTCGGACCGTTCACGCTGTCGCCCACGACGAAGACGTGGTCGCCTTCGCTGTAGTCCCCGGCCTTCTCGAGTTCCAGACCTTCCAGAAGCGGGCTGGAGGACTTCTCGCCGATTGCACTGACCAGCAGGTCGCAGGTGATGGAGATCGTCTCGCCCGAGTCGACGGGCCTCGGCCTGCCGGATGCGTCCTTGTCACCGAGGACCATCTTCGAGAGCGTCAGCACGCCGTCGGTGAAATCCCGGGGATTGGTCAGCAGGCAGAAGCGTACACCGTCCGCCATCGCCGCCTCGGCCTCCTCGTCGTCACACGGCATCTGGTCGCGTCCACGTCTGTACACCAGCGTGACATCGCAGCCGGATGCGGCGGCCGCACGGGATGCATCCATCGCGGTGTTCCCGCCACCCATGACGACTACCTTTCCGCCCGAGAGCA
This sequence comes from uncultured Spirochaetales bacterium, assembly GCA_949285785.1. GTDB lineage: Bacteria > Spirochaetota > Spirochaetia > Sphaerochaetales > Sphaerochaetaceae > Bullifex. The sequence goes on from CASEAG010000028.1 coordinate 424,765, forward strand.
TCGGAGAGCCCTGCTTGTATGCCTTGAGGAAGCTGACCGCGTCCACGATTCTTCCGTTTCCCGTCACATGCGGGTCGTTGGGCTTCTCGGCGCCTATGGCGTAGAAGATCCAGTCATAGCCCTCCTCCTTCAGAGCGGAGAGGGTCAGGCTGTCGGGATCGACGCCGAAGACCATCTTCACCCCGTTGGATGCGATGAAGTCCACATCCTGCTGAACGACATCCTCGGGAATCCTGAAGTCGGGGATGACATTGCGTACGACACCTCCGGCCTTCTGCTCCCTCTCCAGCAGTGTTACATCGTAACCGGCGCGGGCAAGGAACAGCGATGCGGCGAGTCCCGCAGGACCGGCTCCGACCACCACGGCCTTCACGTCGGCGCTCTCGCCCGGAGAAGTCCAGATCTCGTCCAGATACTCCGCCCTGCCCATCTCGACGGCAAGCTGCTTGATCTTCCTGATGGCTATCGGGCCTTCGTATTCGCGTCTGGCACAGTGGTGCTGGCACTGGTGGTCGCAGATCCATCCGGTGATGGAAGGAAGTGCGTTCTTGTCCAGGATCACGGCAAGCGCCTCTGCGTAACGTCCGTCGCCCATGAGGTAGATGTACTCCGGGATGTCCTGATGGATCGGACAGGAGGCGACACATGGTGCCACATAGCAGTCGGTAAGGGGAAGACTCTCCCCTATCTTCACGCTGTCGGTGCCGTGATGCGACTTGTCGTAAACGGAACCGGGGCGTCTGGCTTCGTCGTTGAGAGCGGCCAGTCTGCCTACGTCTATCCTGGACATGGAGGCGGCCTCGTCTCCACGGATGGTGTCGGCCATCTGGACCATCTTCATGTACCCGCCGGGGCGCAGCATGTCGGTGGCGACGGTGATCGGATGTATTCCGGTCTCGTAGAGGGCCTTCACGTTGAACTGATTCACCCCGCCTGAATAGGAGATCGGAAGGTCTCCGTCGAAGACCTCCGAAAGCCTTCTCGCGACCGTGGTGGAGATCGGGAAGAGCGTGCGGCCGGACATGTACATCTCGTCTCCCGGCAGTACGCCCTTGTCGTTGACGTTTCCAAGCGTGTTGGTCAGCTTGACGCCGAAGCCCCTTCCCTCCTTCGCCGCAAGGGCCCTGAGACGGGTCAGCATGGCGATTGCATCGTCCCACTGCAGGTCATGCTCGAAGCTCTCACGCTTGAGCGTGATGTAGCCATAGCCGAGAGTGTCGAGGATGCTCCTGACCTCGTCATAGCCCAGCAGTGTCGGGTTGAGCTTGACGAAGGTGTCCAGCCCCTTCTGTGTGAGCATGTAGGTGCAGATGGCCTCGATCTCCGATGGCGGGCAGCCGTGCATAGTTGATAGCGTGACCGACGGCGAGATGCATCTGCCGATCATCGGCAGCTTGGATATGATCTCATCCTCCCTGCCATCGTATGGGGTGTCCTTGAGAAGGCCGCCCTTGAGCTTGTCGGAAAGAATTGCGATGTACTTGTCGAAGCGTCCGTCCACATCGACATCCATCATGCTGTCGATGTACTTCTGCATGCGTGGCGTCCTGATGCCTTCCAGATCGTAGCCTACGGACATGTTGAAGATGAACGACGGCCTCTGCCAGTCCTTGTCGGCGAGCATGTCGAGTAGATGCACGACGATCCATGCCTTGAGGTATTCGTCATAGGCCTTGGGGAGAGTGTATTCTGTGGACCATTCCACGTTGTAGCCCTCGTCCCTGGCGTCTATGCAGGGCTTGGCGACCTCGAGCCTGTCCATGATCTGCACGGTCTTGAGCTCGATGAAGCGGGCTCCCACCAGATAGGACGTTATGATGTTCTGGGCAAGCTGCGTATGCGGGCCGGCCGCGGGGCCGAGCGCCGTGGTGGCCACCTGGCCGAAGACCTTCACCTGGTCGCGTCGCTCGTCCTTGTAGAAGCAGGATGCAGGAATCGAAAAGACGGAGCCCTGGCGGCCAAGCTCCCCGAACACCCGGTCAAGCAGATTCCCGAAGGGAACGCTTCTCATTCTGTCAGACATAGACTCTCCTAAGATGTGGTCTTACAGTTCAATTCTATACCACTATGGGGAGAAGTCAACAGGAATTGCAACAATCCGCAACAAGCACAGCAGGCTGTATAACTTGCACAACTCCTTATATTACAACAGTTTATGCAATATGATGCCTTCGGAAGAGACATGGATGTCCAGGATTGTCCCGGCACACCCATCTTCAGCGGGGATACTGTTGAATTCCCTGTCACTGGTCGCCTGGAAGTACAGATGGTCCTTGTCGGCAACTACATGACGGATGAGTTCGGACTTCCCCACCCTTCTTCGCCCATAGACGGCAATGGACCAGAATCCATCTCCAGCGATGATCCTCTCGAGTTTCTCTACTTCCCGTTCCCTTGCCACGTGCAGTCAATTTGCCAATTCCAAGATTGTCAATTTACGAATTAGCATCATGTCCTACCCGTTTTGGATTTCCCAAGTATTACACTTTAGATTCTCAGACGATTCTACTTTAGATTTTCAAGCAACTTGCATACAGATCATCTCCGGTGATGAGAACGGCCTGATCCGTATTCTCCTCGAAGCCCGAAGAAGAGATCATCCCGAAACGGGTGACGGCAAGGCCGCCTGCTGCCATCGCCTTCCGCTTCTCTTCCTGGACAAGGGAAAGCGGAGCCTTGTTCTCCAGGAACTTGCACTCGTAGATCTCATACCCTTCTGATGTCTGTAGTGCGACGTCGAATTCACCACTGCGTCTGCTGTCCTTGTCGTCATACCAGTATGTACCGATTCTCAATACATCAGGCCGCTTTCCATTCTGCGAGAGAATCGAGAACCATGATCGGGCGATTTCCTCGAACCGGTAGCTGACATAAGTGACAAGAGATGGCCTGATGCGGCTGTCGAAATAAGACCTGTCGCCGACTGTCATGTAATCATCCGCTTCGAGGAGATAGGCAAAATAGAAACGCAACGGATTGCTTGCAATCTCGTAGAATGTATTCTTCCTGCTTGTGTCGTTGATCGGCCTTCTCTTGACGATGAGATCCGCCTTCTGCATGGATTCGAGCGTCCTCGAGAGCTGATTGCGGGACTTCTCATCACTCATATGGGACTCTATCTCGCTGTATCGCCTCTTTCCGTTGCCTATGATCGAAAGCACCGTGAAGGCATCCGGGATGGACCTGACCTCCGCATCAAGAACGTTCTTCACGTATGTACGGGCGTTTCCCGTCTCGCTGACGAAGAGGTCGATGATATTGTCCTCCACGCTCCTTTCCGAATCGATCAGACTATTCAGAAAAGGCACACCACCGAAGACACTGTACAGCATGATGCGCTCACGAATGCCTGCGTGCGGATAGAAGGCGGAACATTCAAGATAGTCCATCTCCTTCAGATGGATCTCTTTGGTGAATCTTTCGAAAAGCGGATTGTCTGCATCCATCAGCGCCTTCATCATCCTTATAGAGGATCCGCAGAACACGATGGATACGTTATCTCCCCTTGAATCGACGATGTCACGGAAGATTGAATCGACATAGTCGTTGTCGTTTCTTCTCTTGAGGTCCTGGTATTCATCCAATGCAATCGTGAACTTCTCCGGACGTTTGGAGATGAAGTCGAAAAGCTGCTCGAACGAGCTGAATGACAATGGCGCAAGACCAATCGCCTCCAGCACTCTTGCAGAGAGCATGGTAGCATTATCTGAAAGAGACATCGGCTTGCAGGTGTAGAGTATCTTCACTCCATCCAGATCCTTCATCGCCTGTCTCAGAAGCCAGGTCTTGCCGAGCCTTCTTCTTCCATACAGGAGAATCGCAGCATGTCCTGATTCCAATTGGGATTTCAGAATCCTGAGTTCCTTCTTTCGGCCTATGAATTCCATTGTCCAGCCTCCAGCTTACCTACATATTTGTTGCCAACAATTTTGTTGGTAACATAATTGTATGTTGATCTCGACGAATCGGCAAGGTGTTTTTCATTCCATCTCAATCGGAATTCAACTCATATCAATGGATTCCAATCGATTTAGGATCAATACTACTGAATATTCCCGGACGCTTTGCGAACGCAATCCTCATCCTCGCGAACGCTTTTAAGTGGAGATAATTCCTTACATTTCAAGTATTTGTTCTTACATTCCCCTTGATGTCGGATCTTTTTCCGGACGCTTTGCGAACGCAATCCTTTTTTTGCGGACGCTTTCCCCATTATCCGTCATGGCTACGTCGAACAATAGCCATAAAGACCTGAGTCTCCTTGTTGAGGCTTGAACCACAACAAAAAAAAATGGCGCAAACCCTTTCTGTTGCGCCACTATTTCATATATCACAATATGTCTGGCAAATCACTGGATCAGGAACTCCTCCTTCAGGAAGTCCAGATCCAGCTCCGGGTACAGCGGGTATGCGGCTAGCAGGGCATGGACACGGCTTCTGGCCTCATCCATGACCTCCTTGGGGGCTTTGGCCTTGTTGCGGCTCGGCTGACCTGCCTTCTCCCCCTTGGTGAGGATTGCAGGACGGGCGTTCTTCAGCACCATGGCGATGATGGATGCGATCTCCTTCATCTCCTTCTCGCCCATTCCAAGTGTCGTGAGAGCAGGAGTGCCCAGCCTTAGACCCGAGGTGTACCAGGGACCGTTCTTGTCGAATGGCAGTGCGTTCCTGTTGAGCGTTATGCCACATTCCCTCATCAGGCTCTCCGCCTGACGGCCGTTGAGACCGAATGGGGAGACATCCAGGAGCATGAGGTGGTTGTCGGTGCCACCGGTGAGGATCACACAGCCCTCCTCCCTCAGAGCCAATGCAAGGTCCTGGGCGTTCTCGACGATGCGCCTTGCGTACTTCCTGAACTCGGGCTTCAGCGCCTCGATGAAACACAGGGCCTTGGCGGCGATGACATGGCCAAGAGGACCTCCGATGACCAGAGGACAGCCCTTGTCCACCGATTCGCGGAACTCCTCCTTGCAAAGGACCAGACCGCCACGCGGACCGCGCAGCGTCTTGTGCGTGGTCGTGGTCACGACATCCGCCCACTGGACGGGATCGTATTCATCCGTGAAGACCTTGCCTGCGACAAGACCTGCGAAATGGGCCATGTCCACCATGAAGACGGCACCGTTGTCGTGTGCGATCTTCGCCATGCGGCGGAAGTCTATCCTTCTGGGGTATGCCGAATAGCCGGCCAGCAGAATCAGAGGCTTCACCTCCTTCACCATGGCCTCGATGGCATCGTAGTCCAGGAGGCTGGTCTTCTCGTCCACGGTATAGGAATAGGCATCGAACATCTGTGCCGATACGTTCTGCCTGTAGCCATGAGTGAGATGTCCTCCGGAGTAGTAGTCGAGTCCAAGGAGCCGCTGGTTGTGGCAGGCCTCTCGGATTCTGTTCCAGTCATCCCTCGTAAGCTCGCTCGGGTTCGTTATGCCCATCTCCTCCAGAGTTGGTACCTGGACACGCTGGTTGAGAATCGCCCAGTAGGCGCACAGATTCGCATCGGCTCCGCTATGGGGCTGGACGTATGCATGCTCGGCGCCGAAAAGCTCCTTCGCCTTCTCGACGGCAAGCGCCTCGACGGCGTCTATGTTGTCGCATCCGGCATAGAACCTGTGGTATGGATAGCCCTCGGCGTACTTGTCGGTGAGCAGATTGGCCATCGCGGCCTGGACGGAGAGCGAGGAGAAGTTCTCGCTTGCGATCAGCTTGAGATTGCTGCATCTCTGGTCCTCGAGCTCATTCACGATGCGGCTGGCGACCTCGGGCGAATCACGTCTGACAAGCGAGAGAGACGAGATGTAGTTGATCATTTCGACTGTGGCCCTGTCGCCGGCTTCGGCGAGGTATCTTCTGATTGCTTCCATGAGTCTGCACAACCCCCTTTGCTGACAACTGCCGATTATCGCTCAAAGCGCGAATGTGGGCAACACTTGCGCCCTGCATTCCATCCTCTGTTCCAATATGGCACGAAGTCCTTCCAGCGCAAGGCTTAACGCGTGTTGACCTGATTCGGCGTGCTTGAATATAATGGACGAGGTTTTCAGCCCCAACAACCGTTGCTTATGGAGGAAACGTGGCCAAAGAAGAAGCTATCGAAGTGGAAGGAGTCGTCAAGGAGGCCCTTCCTAACACGAGATTCAGGGTCGAGCTGCAGAACAAGCTTGTCATACTCGCCCACCTGTCCGGAAAGATGCGCAAGCACTACATCAGAATCGTTCCGGGTGACACCGTGAAGGTCGAGCTTTCACCGTATGACCTCACAAAGGGCAGGATCGTGTACAGGGAGCGCTGAAGCGGCTCCCTTTCTTATTCCCTCTTACCATCAGTTCTCTTCAGAATAGCCCAGGTGACGCCTGCTCCGCCACATGCGGGCTTGGCCATCGACACCTCGCGGCATGCACCCATCTCGTCCAGCACAGCGAGCGTCACATCCCTGAGGACTCCGACCCCGCCGTCGCTGTGAAGGCCCTTGCCGTGGATTATCGCGATCTTCTCGAGTCCTGATGACAACGCCTCCTCGACGAAGGACCTGAGGGCCTTGTCGGCCTCCTCGCTCGTCATGCCATGGAGGTCGAGAGAGGCCTGCGGCATCATGATGCGTAGCTCGTTGAGCGTCCTCTCCCTCTTCTGCGAGCCGACGTCCCCCTTCTCCTTCAGTATCTCGTCGAATGTGGGACCGGCGTGACGGCCGCCATGAGACCTTCCACCAGAGCGTCCGGCTCCGTCTATCGGTGGAAGGCCGTCGAACTGGCCGAGGATCACGGAGAAGTCCTTCGTGGCCCTGTAGGGCTCGTGCACGACAGGCTTCTCGTCCTTCTTCATGACTGGCTCTTCTTTCTGCATTTCCGTCTCTTCAGGACGTTCGACCTCCTGGGCACCGCCGAACACGGACCATGCGACGCCTTGTGGAATCTCGTCATCTTCATCCATCGTCCTGAAGAGTCGGCCTTCGCTGTGGCCAGGACCGGCCGGCTCTTCCACGACTGTCTCCTGCACCTCGTCCACCTTTACAGGCTTCAGACCGGACTCGTACTGGGCCAGCAGCTGGCTGAAATCCTTCGTGGCCTTGTATGCAGGAGAGCGACGGGGTTCTTCACTCTTCCCGTCTGCAGACTTGTCATCAGCAGGTTCTGGTGATGGTTCCGGTCTGGCCACGTCCCGGGCTCCTGCGAATATTGACCAGGAGACGCCCGAAGGAATCTCGTCGTCCTCCTCCATCTGGCGGAAGAACGTGGGCTGTTCGACCTTCTCCTGCACTACGGCATCCTTCTTCTCCGATGCGCTTGCCGAAGACTCGTCATGTCTGACAATGGATGGGCCCTCCTCGTACTCCTTCAGTATCTCGGAGAAGTCACGGGTGGCCTTGTATGTGCTCTTCCTGCGAACCGGTTCCTCTCTGACGGGAGCATCCGGTTCCGTATCTTCCACCTTCCCGTCGCGCTTGAGTGGACGTGCACCGGAGAAGACGGACCATGACACGTCGTCCGGGATCTCGTCATCATCCTCGCGTTCTCTGAAGAGACTCGTCGTACCTTTCACAGAAGCAGGCCTGGCCGTCTCCACCTTCCTGGGCTGTGTGTCGGTCTTGCCCGTACCTTCATAGCTGGAGAGTATCTCCTCGAAGGACCTCTTCGGCCTGTACGGCTCGCTGGCACGCCGATACGTGCCCTTTTCCGCCTTCTTCTGCTCTCTGCCCTCCCACTTTGCGAATATGTCAGCAAACGATGTGGAGGATGGAGCGGAGGAAGGCTTCGCCTTGCCTCCCTTTCCGGGGAGGGCATATGGGTTGCCCGTATGCTCCCAGTTGTAGAGTATGTCCTTGAAGGACGCGCCGGGGTCGTAGCCCTGGACGATCTCGCCGGGCTTCTTCGGCTTGACGGCAGATTGCTTCCTGGGCGCCTCCTCCTTCTTCTCCTTGAGGACGATGGATGCAAACGGGGAGGACGATGTCTCATCCTCCCTTGCCGGCGTCTTCCTCACGCCTTCGTCACGATTCTTCGCGCGCCTGTTCCTTGCCAATTTCAGGCTTCCCTGACGTCGAGTATCTCGCGCACCATCGGGCGCAGGAGCTGGACCAGCTCGTTCTGTCCGCAGCCTTCGACCTTGATGGTGCAGATGGCGTTGGACGGATCCGTGCCCATGAACGTTCCGAACGAGATTATGTCCCAACCGGCCTCCGCGACCGACTTGGAGATGCGTGCGATCGTTCCGGGTCTGTCATCGACCAGGAACGAGAGGCGTACGCCGAAGTGGCGTGCACCGAAGAGCTCGAGGAGGATCTTGAACATGTCGCTCTTGGACACGATTCCAACGAGCTTGCCGTCCTCGACGACAGGCAGACAGGAGAGGTCCTGGTCCACCATGAGCCTTGCGGCCTCCTCCACCGTCGTGTCCTTGGTTATGGTCACGGGGTCCTTCGTCATCAGCTTGCGCACGGTGAGCTTGGACAGGAGGTATGCCATCTCGTGTATCGACAGCGAAGATGCCGGGGACGGAGATGCGAAGAGTATGTCCTTCTCCGAGATGACTCCTATCAGGTTCTTGTCCTTGTCGAGCACCGGCAGGCGATGGACCTTCTCCTTCTTCATGAGCTCGGAAGCCTCGACGACATTGGCATCAGGTCCGATGGTCACCGGGTTCTTGGTCATTCTCCTTTCTATGATCATTCTGTCCACCTCCTGTCAAAGGGCTGTACTATGTCTATTCTAGCGCCACGGGGAAAACTGTGCATCATTTTTATTCTCCAAGGTATGCCGCGCGCACTCTGTCGTTGACCAGCAGTTCGTCCGACGGACCGCTGAGGACGATGTTCCCGTTCTCGAGGCAGTAGGCGCTGCTACTGGCCTTGAGGGCCATGCGGGCGTTCTGCTCGACGAGGAAGACGGTCACCTTGTCCTGCTCGTTGATCATGGCGATCTTGTTGAAGATGTCCTGGACCACGAGCGGGGCGAGTCCGAGTCCGGGCTCGTCGAGAAGCAGAAGGCGCGGACTGCTCATGAGAGCACGGGCGATCGCCATCATCTGCTGCTCTCCACCCGAAAGGGAGCGGGTCTTCTGGGCCTTTCTGGCACCAAGGATCGGGAAGAAGTCGAACATCTCCTCCTTCTTCCTGGCGATCAGACGGGCGTCGTCGACGAGGAAGGCTCCCATGTCGAGGTTCTCCTCGACGGTCATGTCGGCAAAGACATGGCGTCCTTCCGGAACGAGGGCGATGCCCCTCTTCGACAGAAGGTGCGTCGGAACGCTTTTCCTGTGCTTCTCACTCGTGCCCGTCACCTCGCCGCCAAAGGAGATGCTACCCTCCGCCAGCGGAACCTGGTTGACGATGGCCTTAAGCAGGGTGCTCTTGCCGGCACCATTGGCGCCGATGAGGGCGATGATATCGCCTTCGGCAACCTTCATGGAGACCTTGTGGAGCGCCTCGATGGCCCCATAGCGTACGCTGATCGAGTCGATATCCAGTATGCTTGCCATCAGTCCTCCTCCCTACCCAGATAGGCCTCGATGACCTGCGGGTTGCTTCTGATCTCCTCCGGTGTGCCCTCGGCGATCTTCTGGCCGAAGCTCAGCACCGTTATGTTGTCGCAGATGTTCATCACGAGCTTCATGTCATGCTCGATCAGGACGACCGTGACGCCCTTGTCCCTGATGCGCTCGATGATATGCATCAGATGGGCGGTCTCGGCGGGGTTCATGCCGGCTGCGGGCTCGTCCAGGAAGAGCACCTTGGGATCGGCCGCCAGAGCGCGGGCGATCTCGAGCTCCCTCTGGTTGCCGTACGGAAGGTTGTGGGCCTCCTCGTCCCTGAGACCATCGAGCTCGAAGAACTCCAGCCACTCGAGGGCCCTGGCATACAGCTCCCTGTTCTCCCTTCCGGCATTGAAGTAGCTCTTCACGGCTTGGACGAAGCGGCCCTTGAATGGATCGGCGCCGACCTTGAAGTGAAGTCCCATCATGACGTTCTCGATGACTGTCAGATCACCATACAGTCTGATGTTCTGGAATGTCCTGGCAACGCCGAGACGGCTGATCTTCCAGGCGGGAAGCCCCGTGATGTCCTTGCCGTCGAATATGATCTTTCCGCTGGTGGGCTTGTCCATGCCGGTGATCTGGTTGAAGAGCGTGGTCTTTCCCGCTCCGTTCGGTCCGATCAGGCCGTTGACGAGCCCCTTCTCGACATTGAAGTCGACGTTGTTCACGGCGACGACGCCGCCGAAGATCCTGCTTACGCCCTGTGCTTCAAGTATCCTCATCTCAGGCCTCCTTGGCTCCGGCCGCCTTGCGTGCACCCTTCTTCACCTGGCTGCCGTAGCGGTACCTGTCGCGTCCGAGGATGCCCTGCGGGCGGCAGATCATCATGATGACCAGCACGAGTCCGTAGAGGACCTGGCTCGCCTGGGCCGGGATGACCGACGAGAGTCCGACAAGCTGCGGGAAGTACGAGATGAACTCGATGATGAATGCACCCAGGATGACGCCCTTGAGGTTGCCCATGCCGCCGAGCACGACCATGCACAGCACCATGACGGACACCATGAACGTATAGCTTCCGGGAGACACCGTCAGTGTGTATGCGGTGGCGAAGCAGCCCGCCACGCCTCCGATCGCGGCGCCCAGCGTGAAGGCGCCTATCTTGTACTTGGTCACGTTGATTCCGTTCGACTGGGCGGCGACCTCGTCCTCGCGCACGGCTATCATCGCGCGTCCGATCCTGGAATGCGCAAGCTGGCGGAAGAGCACGTATGCGATCATCACGAAGAACCAGATCAGAAGGATGAACGTGAGCTTGTTCCTTGAGGAGAACTGGTAGCCGAAGAGCGTGGCACGCGGAACGCTGTTGATTCCCACCGGGTTGACGTTGGTCGCTATGTTGCGGATGATCTCGCCCAGTCCCAGCGTCGCGATGCACAGGTAGTCGCCCTTGAGGCGGAGTGTGGGAACGCCGATCAGGAAGCCGACCAGTCCTGCGGCAACGGCCGCGACTGGAAGGGAGAACCAGAACGGCAGGCCCATCGTCTTGCAGATGATCGCCGTCACATAGCTGCCGATGCAGTAGAAGCCCGCATGGCACAGCGAGAGCATTCCGGTGTTTCCGGTGATGCAGTTCTGGCCGATCGCCATCAGAGCGTATATTCCTGCGTAGATTATGATCAGTTGGAAAAAGTTCAGCATATCACACCTTCTCCCTTTCGTTCTTGCCGAGGATGCCATCCGGCTTGACCAGAAGTATGACGATCAGGACGGCGAAGGCGATCGTGTCCTTCAGAGCACTCGGTATGTGAAGCAGCGGAGCGCCGATGGACTCCAGGACGCCGAGGATCACACCGCCAAGCATCGCCCCCTGTATGTTCCCGATTCCTCCGATGACAGCCGCGACGAAGGCCTTCAGGCCTGTCATGGTGCCCATGGAGGCGTAGACGCGGAAGTCAAATGCGGAAAGGATTCCGCCCACCGCGGCAAGCGCGCTTCCGATGGCGAAGGTCATGGAGATGATCCTGTTGACGTCGATGCCCATCAGCTCGCTGGTGGCCTGGTCGAGGCTCGTGGCCCTCATCGCCTTGCCCATTCTGGACCTGTTAACGAAGAGGGTCAGGACGACCATCATGATGACCGACACGACGACCGTGAGGATCTGGTGCGGCGTGATGGAGATTCCGCCGAGCATTATCGGCGTATCGTCGAACGGATAAGGGAAGCGGCGGCTCTGCGCTCCGAAGAGCCAGGCCGCACCGTTCGACAGTATGAACGAGACTCCGATTGCGCTGAGCAGAGGAGCCAGTCTGTTCGCGTTTCTGAGCGGCTTGTAGGCGACGCGTTCGATGAACATGCCAAGCAGTGCGCAGAAGGCCATGCTGACCAGCATCGCGATGAAGAAGGCGATGAGCATCCATGCCGCATTCGTGCTCTCACCCAGCAGGGCCGTGTATGTGAACAGTCCCGTATAGGCGCCTATCATGAGGATGTCGCCATGTGCGAAGTTGATGAACTTCAGGATACCGTAGACCATGGTGTACCCCAGTGCGATGAGTGCGTAGATGGCGCCCAGAGTAAGACCATTGACGAGGTATTGAAGGTACTGAACGAGGGTATCCAAGGATTTTCCTCCCAAAACGAATTGACTCTATGAAAAACACAAGGCTGTCCCTTGTCAAGGGGACAGCCGTTGTCCTTGATGGAAGGCTCAGTCGACCTGGACGATCGCGTCGTCGACGATCTGGAACGAGCCCTGGTAGACAGGAGTCGTGCCTTCGACGTAGTAGACGCCCTGGCTTGCGATCATGTCGCCGTTTGCGGCGAAGTTGATCGTTCCGTTGGCACCCTGGAAGTCGCTGGTCGCCTTGACCTGGTCGTTGATCGCGCTCCAGTCGGTGCTGCCTGCCCTGCCGATGGCCTCGGCCAAGATGTAGGTGGCATCGTATGCGTTGGTCGCGAACGAGTCGGGCTGGTCGCCATCATAGGCCGCGCTGTATGCAGCGGTGAAGTCGGCCAGGATGCTGGAGGCCTCCGCCTGTGCCGGTCCGACATACATGACGCCGTCAGTGTAGTCGCCTGCCAGGTTGTAGATCTCGGGATCGCTGAATCCGTCCGACGAGAAGAACGGGAGGTTCATTCCAAGCTGTGCGGCCTGCTCCAGGATCAGAGCGTCCTCGACCGTGTAGTTCGGGATGTAGATGGCCTCGGCACCGGAGTTCCTGATGGCTCCAAGCTGGGTCCTGAAGTCCTTGTCGCCGACCATGCAGGTCTCCATTGCGCTGACCGTTCCGCCCAGTTCGGTGAACGTCTCCTGGACACCGAGCGCAAGACCCTGGCTGTAGTCGTTCATGGCATACAGACATGCGATGTTCCTGTAGCCGAGAACCTCATACATGTAATGTGCGGCGACCTCGCTCTGGAGGGCGTCGGACGGGACGGTCCTGTAGACGAAGTCTCCGAGGGATGTGACGTCCTTGTGGGTGGCGGACGGGCTGATCATGACGATTCCATCCTCGTAGCAGCGCTGTGCGACCGCAAGTGCGGGGCCGGTGAAGACGGGTCCGACGATTGCGCACACGCCGTCGCTGTAGACGAGCTTCTCGTATGCGGCGATGGCGCCTTCCGTCGTTCCGAGGGTGTTCTCGGCGATGACCACGAGCTGCTTGCCGTTGATTCCGCCGGCGGCGTTGATCTCGCTGACCGCGAGCTGGGTGGCGTTGTTGCACCTGATTCCATAGTTTGCGTTGTCGCCGGTGAGCGGGCCCATGAAGCCGATGACATATGTATCACCGGAGGCCGCAGACTCGCCGCTTCCGTTTGCGAACACACCGAAGAGCACTGTCGTTGCAATCAGCAGCATGGCGATTGTCTTTCTCATTGTGGTTCTCTCCTCCTTGATTTTACCTTGGTATAGCTTATACAACCTTTTGCATATTGATACAAGCAATATGCACCACATTTTGAGAAAAATTTCACATCAATGAAATTACTCCTTGTCTGTCAAGGAGATGACGATTCAAAATCTGTAGATGCAGGCATCCGAGTGAATGCAGGACCGGAACGCTGCCCGTCAGACGGTCCTCAACGGTTCCCTCAGCCCCTGAGCGCCGCCGCGATAGCGCGAAGCGTGGCGAAATCGAAGGTCTCGGCCCTCTCCTGCCCGCTCAGGTGCACAGCCGAGAGGACATCGTCTATCCGCTGGCGGGAATATCCCGCACCTGCAAGGTTGTTCCTCACCGTCTTGCGTCTCTGGGCGAACAGGGCCCTGACCGTATCGAGGAACACCGGCCTCAGGTCGGCCTCGACCAGAGGCTCCCTCCTCTTGTCCATGACGACGAGTGCACTGTCCACGTTGGGGCTCGGGTAGAACGAGCCGCGGGGGATGGTGAACGCCATGCGGTTCTCGTAGTCCAGCTGCGTCAGTACGGAGAACGATGACCAGGACGGGGATGACGGGCTCGCGCACATCCGCTCGACGACCTCCTTCTGGAGGGTGAACACCATTCTGTCGGGAAGCATGCCGTTCTCTATCAGGCGTGCGATGCACTGGCTGCCGACATTGTACGGAAGGTTGCCGCACACGATTGACGGCACATCGCGCTGGGCGAACAGCGTCTTGAGCGCATCGCCTTCGACCAGGGTGAAACGAGGCTCGTCGCCGAAGGCCTGGGCTGTGAGGATCTGGCAGAAGCCATGGTCTATCTCGAAGGCCCTGAGTGCGATGCCGCGCTTCAGCAGAAGGCTTGTGATGGCACCTATGCCGGGACCTATCTCCCACACAAGTGACGGGCTTGATGACGCGATCAGGTCGGCAATCCGCTCCCTCGCCTGACGGGAGATGAGGAAGTTCTGGCCGAACTTCTTCGTCATCGCAAGAGAAGACGCAGAAAGAAGGCGCGAAATCTCCGCCGGACTGTCATAGTTGAACGTCCACATGCCCTTGTCCTCCTGTACGTGGTGAGGATACAGGAAAGAGCACACAGGAGCAACAAGGAGGCGAGAAACGCGAAATACGGCATGAGTGAACGGGCCAGGGGCACGAGAGAGCCGGCCTCCATGGTCTTGACGATCGCGACATAGAGCACCTGCATCACAGTATCCGGCACAGGGAGAAGGGATGCGATCATGTACAGGTATATAAGCAGCGACACCGGAGCGCTGGTGACGATGGCGGACAGCTGGTAGCTTCCGAACACGACATACGAGAGCGGACATGTCGTCACAAGCGCCGCCATGCTGGCACTTGCAGAGGAGACGAGAGGGGAAGGCAGCAGGACGATTTCGTCGATCATCCTCGCGACAGGCTTCGCCAGGGCCATGATCCCCAGCAGCGACAGGTAGCTCAGGGCGCCGGCAAGCGAACTCACCGTCTGCGGGAAGAGAACCGTCTGGAGCATGAAGGTCACGTACAGGGCATCGTCGGATCTGCGGAATGTGCCCGTCAGAAACACGAGCGAGAGCAGGAAGGCCCTCACGACGGACGGCTTCGGACCGATTGTGAATACGTAGAAGAACACCATGGCAAGGGCAAGCGCCCTTCCCCTCCGCCTGCCGACAAGAGGCACAAGGACCAGACGCAGAAGCGTCGCGAACAGGGACAGGTGCATTCCGGACAGCGAAAGCACATGGCTTGTCCCCGAACTTCTTGCAAGATCCGTCAGGGGAAAGTCCGGCATGTCGGTGCAGCCGAGAAGAAGCATCATCGACAGCTCTCCCTCGAGGCCGCCATCGCCGGCGATCAGCGAACGGCCACGTTCCATCAGCCTGTTCCTGGAACGTGATGCGGCGCCCCTTTCCAGGACAATGCACTCATCAGCATCGAATCCGTACTCGTCCATGCCTCCGACAAGCAGTACCGTGTCGCCTGCAAGGAGGACGACTCCCTCCGGATAGCCTGCGGACACGACGCCTCTTGCACTTGCGCTGACGCCGCCGGCGGCGAAGCACTCGTGTAGAGAGACGACCGCCCTACGGTTCCATCGCGAGACGGTGCTGTCCTGGACGACGACAGCGCATACGGCCTCGACATCACCCTCCGCCAGTGCGAAGGACGGCGTGCACAACAGCAGCATCCTCGAGACGGCAAGAACGGATATAAGCGCCGCTGGAAGCGTGAAGAGGAGAGCGCATCTGCCCTTCCTCACCACCAGGTGCAGTGCATACAGCATTGTGCATACGAGGCACACCGTCCCGTTGAGGAAATAGCTGGAGACTATGATGCAGGCAAACAGTATGACGCTCACACGTCACATATGCAGGAATCAGAGGATCTGGCCAAACAGGCACAGCAGATACAGGTCGAGGCCGTCCGATACCGAGCTCTGGCGAAGCAGCGATGCCAGTCTCGCATCCGCTCTTCCAGCGCTCCTCCTGATGTGTCTGAGGTATGAGGAATACTCCCTGTGCACACCCGTCGAATAGGCCTTCAGGACCTCTACCAGTCCGGACGGAAGCTCAACATCCAGGGACGGGACGTCCACATTCTCGACATTCGCCAGATGGTCGGCCATCGCCGGCATGTCGATATATGACGAGACGCGCCCGTACCAGGCCTCGATGGCGGACAGCCCGTCATCTTCCGTCTCGACGAGTGTGGACAGGGTGTTTTGCAACTGTCCGCACAGATCCACGTACAGTCCCTTCGAGAGCACGGAACGTCTCATGCGCACGTATACGAGGGCACAGACCGCTGCGGATATCGCCAGCTCGTCGACCATGGGGATCCCGTTTCTAAGCACAAGCGAGAAGAAGAGATAGGAGACGAGGAACACGAGGGCAGAGACTATCAGACGAGGGATGTAGTAGCGGTCCTGCACCGCATGCAGAATCCTGATGCGACAGTCCTCGTAAATCCCTGCCCTGGCCTCCTCGCGCGACTCGTCGCTCATGTATGCAGATGAGCGCAGGACGAAGTCGGGCACCAGAAGACGATCCCCCTCGCTCCTGAGAGGAGGGAGGAGGACATCTGTACATGGAAGCCTCAGGAAATAGTACTCACAAAGCGGCCTTGAACTCATCGAGAATGGCGCCCCTGTTCTCCTCGAGCGCGCTCCTGCCACCCTTTCCCTCGACGAGGAAGATGTAGTACTTGATCTTCGGCTCGGTTCCGGATGGGCGGACGACCAGCTTCTCGCCGCTTTCGAAGCGGATGATGACGACATCGGCCTTCGGGAAGCCGGTGTCCTCGCCAAGCAGGTCCTCCACCGAAGCGATCCTGCGGCCGACGAACGTCTGTCCCGCCGCGAGGCTCCTGAGGTCCTTCATGATCGAGGCCATCCGGGTCTTGCCCTCGGCCCCTTCGTAGTCCCTGGAGAAGACGAGCTCGGTGTAGTAGCCGTAGTGGGCGTAGATGCTGTCCAGACGCTGCTGGAGCGTGATGCCCTTGCTGGCGTAGTAGCACATCATCTCGACGGCGGCCATCGCCGAGGAAACCGCATCCTTGTCATGCACGTCGTTGACCGTCAGGAAGCCGTAGCTCTCCTCGCAGCCGAAGAGGAAGAAGTCGTCCGTGTTCTCCCCCTGGTCGATCGCGTTCATCTCGCGGGCGATGTACTTGAAGCCGGTGAGCACGTCCTTGCAGTGCGCACCGTTCTCCTGTGCTATCTTGCGTACGAGGTCTGTCGTGACCAGACTCTTCACGACAAGAGGACGCCTGTCCCTTCCACCCATCTCGCGGCAGGTGGTGAGAAGATAGTCCGCAAGAAGCGTCGCGATCTGGTTGCCGGTCAGCAGCAGGTAGTCGGTCTTGTCTGCATTGGTCGGGATTGCAAGTCCCATGCGGTCCGCATCCGGATCGGTTCCAAGGACGATGTCGGCCTTCACCTCCTTGGCAAGCTCGATGACGCGCGTCATCGCCTCTGCGCTCTCCGGGTTGGGCAGCTTGACGGTCGGGAACGAGCCGTCCGGCTCCTCCTGCTCCTTCACCACGCAGGTGCGGATGCCGACTCTCGAGAGCATCTCGCGAACAGGCACGTTGCCAGAGCCATGGAGAGGCGTGTATGCGACAGTGATCGGGCTTCCCTTGACCAGCTCAGGACGGCGCAGGGAGGAGAGCACCATATCGTAGTACGCCTCGTCGACGCTCTGCGGGACACTGGACAGGATCCCGCTCTCGCGGGCGCTCTTCTCGTCCATCGTCCTGATCGCCTCCGGCTCGACCGCGTTGGCAAGCTTCGCGATCTCGATGTCATGAGGCGGCGTCACCTGGCCACCATCGGACCAGTACACCTTGTAGCCGTTGTACTTGGACGGATTGTGGCTTGCGGTGATGACAATGCCTGCAGTCGTCTTCAGGTTCCTCACGGCAAAGGAGAGCATAGGCACCGGATGCAGGGTGTCGTAGAGATAGGTCCTCACTCCGTTGGCGGACAGCACGAGCGATGCACAGGTGGCGAACTCCTTCGACCAGTGTCTGGAGTCGTAGGCGATCACGACCGTCGGATTGTCGACATGGGCGTTGCAGTACTCGGCAAGCCCCTGGGTGACCTTGGACACCATGAACGTGTTGATCCTGTTGGTTCCGCCTCCGATCACACCCCTCATGCCGGCCGTTCCAAAGGCCAGCGCCGTATAGAAGGCGTCATACAGGGCATCCCAGTCCTCCTTGTCCAGCAGCTCCTTCACCTGGTTCCTGAAATACGGCTCCTTCTCGCTCTCGATATAGGAAAGCGCCTTGTTCCTGATCTCATCGATGACTGCCTTCGTCATTTCCATAGCCTGTCTTCAACCTCCCCTGTCGTGTCTGCGATCACGTCGACACCTGACTTCGACAGCTCCTCGCGCGTCCTGTATCCATACGAGACCACGATGTACCGGCACCCCACCCTCAGGGCCGTCTGCCAGTCCACTTCGCTGTCACCGATGATTGTAACATCACCTTCTTGCCCATTGCAAAGACCGATGAAGCCCTGGATCGCATTATTTTCGGGTTTCGGCTTCTCTCCTTCCACGAGACCGTGGACGAAGTCGAAGGTGCCTGCAGGAAAGAGCGTCGAGACTATCTCCTGAACAAGAGGATCCGCCTTGTTGGACAGGACGCCCAGCTTCAGACCCCTGTCCCTGGCCGTACTCAGCAGTGATGGGATTCCGTCATAGACCTTTGAGTGCACGCATGCATGGTCGCCATAGAACCTCACCAGTTCGCTGTACAGGATCTCGAACTCGTCCTGTGGATAGGCGCTGCCCGAATACCACAGTGCATCGCGGAGGGCCTTGCGCAGTCCATGTCCGACCACGGCCCTGCATTCGGCCTCGTCGATCGGTCTGGCATAGCACATTCCAAGCACATGGTTCAGCGCCGCCCTGATGTCCTCGAGCGTGTCGACGAGCGTCCCGTCGAGGTCGAACAGAAGTCCCTTCATCGTCATTCATCCCCCGTCTTCCGAGTGGTTTTACAGCTATCAATGATATACTAAAGGCTGTATTTGATAAAAGCATGTATTACTAAAGCCATTTATGTATTTATTGCGCTGTTAATTCTTTACAATATAATAATTTATGTTGAGTAATCAGGCATTATCCTGTACGCTTTCAGCCATGAGCATTCGTATGGAAAAGACCAGGAGCATGTTGACAGTATCAAATCTCTGTCATTATAGTATGGATGAGAGTGTCACCCAGGGCTATGACCGGACTTCCGGCTATCCCCAAATGTGGTGGCCAGTTTTTTTCCAAGGGCTATCATGAAGAAAAGTTCTTTCTCCAAGCCCGCGACCACAATCGATGAGCAATTCAAGATTCTTCGTGCCAAAGGCATGAACTTCGACGATTGTCTTGACAAATCATGCATCAAGACGATTCTCAGGAACAACAACTATTTCAGGCTTGAAGGTTACTGGTTCGAATATTACGAGAGCCGGCTGTATCCAGAACATCGTTTCAGATGTCAGACATCCTTCAGATACATATGGAATGACTACAGAGGAGACAGCCTTCTTCGCCATGCCATATTCGAGCTCATCGAGATTTTCGAGCTTTCATTCCGTTCTGTCATGGCGAATGTCCTTGCCAGGAACCATGGTCCGTTTCCATATAGCATTGACGATTTCGACTGCAGCCGCGATACCCATGCAGAGGTGCTTGGAAGAATCACTGGTGCAGTCCATCATTCGAAAGACATTTTCATCAAGAAGTTCCATGAACATTATTCCAACACAAACTCCTCGTCATTTAGGCCTATAGGGTGACGCCAAGACGTCTGCAGATCTCGGCATCCTCCTTCGTCATCTCGGTCAACTGCTTGTGCCCGGTGTACTCTGAAATCCTGTAGATGTTATTGCCTCTCCTGATG
>CASEAG010000029.1 GCA_949285785.1 uncultured Spirochaetales bacterium
GAAGGGCAGTTGCTCTCCTTAAAAAGATTGGAAAATGGAGCAGATTGACGGAGGAAACACACTAAATGTAGAAAACGGCCCATAAAAAGGCCGTTTCAAACATATTCCCTATAGTCCTATGAATTCAGGTTCTTTTAATAAATCATTCTGCCCCTGCTCGATGTGCTATCATCTGTCCATCATTCCGTGTTCCAGGAAGGAGAAGTATCCTGCCTGGGTGAAGACGATGTGGTCCAGCACCTTTATGCCCAGCAGATCCCCTGCGGCGATTATCCTGCGTGTCACGTTGATGTCGTCGTCAGACGGCTCCAGCGTTCCGGAAGGGTGGTTGTGGGCTATGGCTATCGCGACGGCCCTCCTGGCGATTGCGTCGCTGAACACCTCCCTGGGATGCACCAGCGTCTTGTTCACCAGACCGACGGTGGCGACGAACGAGTTGAGCACCTCGTGTGCACCGTTGAGCGTGAGGACGATGAACTGTTCCTGCTCGCGGCTCGAGTAGTGCCTGACCTCGCGGTAGATGTCTGCCGGGCTTGCTATCAGAGCTCCTGTTCCGAAGAGTCTGTGTCTTCTGCGCCCCAGCTCCAGTGCAGCCAGTATCGTGGTGCTCTTCGCCTTCCCCATACCGCGTATGGCGCACAGCGTGGCCATGCTGGGCTCCTCGTCCCGGTCCAGGACCTCCATCAGGTCGCGCGACACGTCGCACACGCTCCTGTCCCCGCTGCCTGATGACACGAGGAGCATCAGCAGCTCCAGGTCGTCCAGGCTTCCGGGACCTTTCATCTCCATCTTCTCGCGGGGTCTCTCCTGGGCCTCGATGTCGTGCAGGCTCAGCCATACCGGTTCCTTGTCTTCGTATCTCATGCCCTGTATATGCAGGAATGTCCTTAACCGGCTAATGACGGCGCTCTGGACGAGAGGGGGCAAAGGACATAGACTTCACAGGTGATGAGCGCAAGACGATACAGAATAGGACAGCTTTCGGCCATTTGCGGCCTGACGCAGCGCACGATCAGGTACTACGACGAGCTTGGACTGCTCAAGTCGAAATCCAGGACACGCGGCGGTCAGCGCATCTACACGGACAGCGACATCGTCTACATAAGGCGCATCATGCAGCTCAAGGCCCTCTCTTTCTCCCTCGAGGAGATCGGCCGGATCATCCGCCTGGGCGGCGAAGACGACAGCGGGGAGAAGAGGAGGACCGTGCTGCTTGAGGGCTACAGGCAGAAGCTCGAGGATGCCCTGGCCAGGAAGAAGGCGCTCGAGGCCGAGATCGCCGAGCTCGACTGGCATGTCAGACAGCTGGAGAAGGCCGACGGCAACTTCAAGGACTGCCCGGGCTCATTGTGCCGGGAGTGCTCGTTCAAGGACGGGTGCTCATTCGCCTTGTCCTGACTCATCCCATCATATCCTCAAGCACCCTTGCGATGTGCAGCGACAGGGCGACCACATCCTCTTCGAGCGTGCGTGGCAGGTGTCGGGTGAAGAACATGCACTCGTAGGTCAACGCACCCTTGTAGCCGATTTCTGCGAACGCCTTCATCACCTCCTCCCAGGCTATGGTTCCGAAGAAGGGGAGCAGGTGCTCGTCCTTCTGTCCATGGTTGTCTGCGATGTGGGTTGCGATCAGCCGGTCGCCGAACGAGTGGATCGCACCTGGGATGTCCAGCCCTCTCATGTGGGCGTGTCCCGTGTCCAGACAGATTCCCGCATCATCGCCGAGTTCCTGGACAATTGCGATGAGCTGGTCAGGCGTGGACACCTCGTCTGCACTCTCCATGTTCTCCACTGCAAGGCGGCATCCCGTCCCGCGTACGAGCGGCAGGAACCGCCTGAGGTAATCGACGTTCTCCTTCACGCCTCCACGTATCGGGTGGATCACGATGGCCGGGATGGAGAGGGAGAGCGAGTGGCGTATGGCATCGGCGATCTGGGCGTCGGATGCCTTCCTGCCGTCTTCGTCCATACCCGTCCAGTCCCTCGGGTAGGGTACGTGTGACTGGACGTACTCGAGGCCAAGGTCCTTTCTGAGCCGCGCGAGGGATGCGATGTACTCCTCGTCGATGTCGGATGCGGGGTTCATCATCTCGCAGAAGTTCAGGTCCAGCCGTCTGTAGCCGTATCCTGCGAGGATCGGGATGATCTCGAGCATGCGGCGCCGTCCGCCATCGCGGGTGAACGAGATGAGGTTGGTGCTAGTCGCCGTTGATGGAGTGGTATTCATCCAGGTACCCGTCGATCTCGTCTGCAAGTGCGCTCACCGTCTCATCCACGTCCCTTCCTTCCTCCAGCATGGACCTGATGCCCGCCTGGAAGGAGTAGTACACCTGGTAGGCATTGGGTATCCACAGACCGGTCACCTTCGGATTGGAGGCCAGCAGCTGGTCGCTTGCGACCTTGAACAGCGGGTTGGCCTTGGTATGGTCGATGTACTCCTGCATCGTGTAGGTGTCCTTGTTGACGGGAAGGTATCCCGTCGCGATATGCCACTCGAGCTGCGCCTGGGCGCTGGTGAGGTACTTCATGAAGGTCCATACGGCCTTCTCCCTCTGTGCATCCTTGTGGAAGGTGAAAAGCGCTCCACCGGAGAGGTTGACGCCCCCGGTGGCATCCTCGTCCACCATCGGCACGTTCGCCACGCCGAGCTCGAAGCGTCCGCCGACCGCCTCCTGAACGCTGGTCAGGTTGCTGGTGCTGGCAAGCATCGATGCAGTGCGTCCCGCGGCGAACTCAGCGCTCACGCCGCTGGTGAGGTTGTTCAGGCCACCCGTCTCATACAGCTCCTTCCACTTCACCAGGAAGTCGTGTAGCGTGCCGTCCTGTTCGAAGAGCGTTCTGGTCGGCGTCCCGTCATGGCCATTGGACATGTCCGTGATGTAGCTCAGCCCATGCTGCATGCCGATGAAGGAACACAGCTCGTAGGTCGTGGGCACCGAGGCGATCGCATAGCGGGTGACGTTGCCCTTGCCGTCCCTTGCGATCAGGGCAGGGGCCGCCTTGATGAGGTCGTCCAGCGTCCTGGGGGCCTCGAGGCCCAGCTGGTCGAAGAGCGTCCTGTTGTAATAGAAGAGGAGGGTGGACGCGTTGAAAGGCAGTCCTATCACCTTGCCGCGGTACCTCATGCTCTCGAGGGCATGGTCGAGAATGAAGGACAGGTCCTCGCCCTGGTCTGCAGCCAGGTCCTCGACGTAGTACAGCGACTCGTTTCCTGCCATGTCGACGACTCCCGTGCTGTCCAGCTGAACGAGGTCCGGAAGCATGGACGGATCGCCTGCCTGGGCCACGGTGCGCACCTTGGTCAGCGTGTCGTTCGCGCTTCCCTGGTAGATCGCCTCGACATATATTCCGTTCTCTTCTCCGATGGTCCGGTTGAACTTCTCCACCAGTGCATCTGCAGCCTCACCGATCACGCCGCTGTTGCTGTGCCACCAGGTGATGGTGATTCTTCCATCATCCTCTGGTGCACCTGATGCGGCCAACGTCATGGCGAGTGCCAAAAGCGTCCCCATCACCGCGATTCTCTTCATTCCCTTTTCCTCCTTACATGAACATGTAGCCCCTGGACAGGGCCGCCATGATACGCCTTCGCATCAGGATGAACGCCACGACGAAAGGCACGGTCACGACGACTATCGCGGCGAAGACCGGACCGTAGTCGAGGCTCTCGGCATAGCCGAGCATCGTGATTCCTATCTGCACCGTCCTCATGGACGGACTGTTCGTGACCAGCAGCGGCCACAGATAGCTGTTGAACATGCCGACGAAGCCCTGCAGCAGGAACGTCGACACCAGCGCCCTCGATATGGGCAGGAGAATCGAGAGGATGTAGCGCTCGTCGGAGCATCCGTCCATCATGGCGCTGTCACGTATAGACCTGGGGATCGAGCGGAAGTACTGGCGCAGCATGAGTATCTGGCTGGCGGGCAGCAGACTCGTCGATATTATCCCTGCATATGTGTCGAGAAGCCCGAGCTTCTGGATCGTCATGTAGTTGCCGCTCAGCAGCAGGTCGGATGGTATGAACAGCGTGAGGATGATGAATGCAAGGCATGCACTGCCGCCTTTGAAGCGGAAGTGAGAGAAGGCATAGGATGCCAGGAAGGCGACCACCATCCGTATCGTCGTCGACATCAGCCCTGTCATCACCGAGTTGACCACATAGGTCGGGAAGTATCTGTTGGCGGCGATGCGGGAGTAGTTCGAGACCTTCCATACCTCAGGAATGAAGCGTGCCGGGCTGGTGGCGAAGTCGCTTGCCGCGAAGAACGAGGCAAGCAGCGCGTAGAGAAAGGGGAAGAGGACGATGAGGGCGAGAACGACCGTCGCCATGATTCGGAACGCGCTCCTAGTTCTCATAGTGTATCCTCCCCCTGTCCACCTTCATCGCCGCCATGGTGATGGCGAAGGCAAGGATGAAGACGATCGTGCTGATTGCCGCGGCACTGCCGTAGTTGAAGTTCTTGAAGGCCTCTATGTAGTACTGGTAGACGATCGTCTGCGTGGAACGGAACGGTCCGCCTTCGGTCATCACCATCACCGGTGCACAGATGAGAAGGGCGTCCTTGATGGAGATGAAGAGCACGAAGAACAGGGTGGGGCTCAGCATCGGCAGGCGGATATGTGTCGTGATCCGCCATTCGTCGGCCCCGTCGATCATCGCCGCCTCCTGGGGGCCCCTGTCCAGGTTCCTCATGGCCGCAAGAAGCAGAAGATAGTCCAGACCGAAGTCCAGGAACACCCCTAGGAAGACGACCGAGAACATCGCGGCCGTGGCATCGTTGGTCCATTGTATGTCGATGCCCAGAATGCGGTTCACGATTCCGACCGACGGCCTGAACATGTACTTGAATATGAGGGCGATGCTGCTCATGCCTATGGCCATAGGGAGCATGAAGATGGTCTGGAAGGCGCCATCGCCCTTCGTCCTCCTCCAGGTCAGCAGCACCGCCGCCATTATGACGATGATGTTCAGCGGGACGAAGATGACCATGAAGCGGAAAGTGTTGCCAAGACTCTGCCAGAAGATGTCCGACGAGAGGGCGCGGCGGTAGTTGTCCAGCCC
>CASEAG010000030.1 GCA_949285785.1 uncultured Spirochaetales bacterium
ACAACCAGCTGAGGATCCTCGAGGAGATCGTCCACGAGGCGGACCCCAAGGCCTTCATGTTCATAAGCGAGGCCTTCCAGGTGCTCGGCAACGGCTTCACCCCGTTCCGCGACAAGGTGGAGTCCAGCAACCAGAACTGACACGCCGCCTTGCCCCGGGAGGTCCTTTGGGGCTATAGTCCTCCACCGGAGGATGTGAAGATGTTTTCGCTGGGATCTTTCCTTGACGTCAGGAAGGAGGACAGGCCGCTGCTGTACTACACGTACTACGCGTTCCTGGTCTCCGGGATGATGAGCACCGTGCTGGGTGCGATTTTGCCGAGCCTGTCCGCCGAATACGGGCTTTCCTATTCCGTGCAGGGCTCTCTGCTCTCGTTCCATCAGATCGGCAACCTGGCCGCGGTGTATCTGGCGGGATTCCTCCCTTACGCCATCGGCCGCAAGAGGAGCACGCTGCTTGGAGCCAGCGGAATCATACTGGGACTCGTCTTCATGACGCTGTACGGCAATCCGCTTTTTCTGATGCTGGCCTTCGCCCTGACGGGAATCGGACGCGGGACGCTTTCGAACATGACCAACGTCGTCGTCGGACAGTGCGCCGGCAACAAGGCGGGTGGCCTCAACCTTCTTCATGCATCCTATGCCGTGGGCGCCTTCATATCGCCCCTGATCGCCCTTGCCGCAGGTGATTCCTGGTGGAAGTGGCCGTGCTGGGCCATATCCGCCCTCATGCTGCTCTCGCTTGTCCTGATCGGCACTTCGTCCCTGAGCAGCGAGCGCACGAAGAGGGACCGCGACGGTGGACAGAAGAGCTTCATGAAGGACTTCGCCTTCTGGCTCAACACGCTGATCATGCTCTTCTACCTGTGCGCCGAGGCCTCCCTCACCGGTTGGCTCGTGACCTACTTCAAGGACAGCGGCATGCTCCCGGCATCACTTGCACCTTCGGTCCAGTCGCTGATGTGGGTCACGATACTCGTCGGCCGTCTGGTGTGCGCAAGCCTGTCCGTACGGATGAACAAGGCCGTGCTGATCATGATCCTGGGAACCGTGATGACCGGTTTCTTCGCGCTCATGGTCCTCACCTCCAGCCCCGCCGTGGCGATGGTTGCCGTCCTTGGGGTGGGGCTGTCCATGAGCGGCATCTATCCGACGACGCTCTCGACGATGCCCGGAAAGTACAACTCGTCCACCGTTGCAACAGGCACCTGCATAGCCGTGGCGTCTGTCGGCGGAATCGTGATGCCGATGATCATAGGCGCCGTCGCGGAGACCAGCGGACTTGCAAGCGGAATCTCGCTGATCCTCTTCGCCCTGGTGGTCATGCTTGCTCTGATGCTGACCAAGCTTGTACTGACTCTCAGAGGACGGGTCTGAGACGACAGGGCGCGACCTGTGACGGCCGCGCCCATATCCATGCCGTGATCATGATCCTCAGTCCAGGAAGTCCTCGTTGATCTTCACGCCGAAGGCGTCGGCGAGGAGGCGCAGCTGGTCGTCGCCTATCGTCCTCACGATTCCCGCACCCTTCGCCTTGAGGTATATCTCCGCCGCCTTCTCGATGGTGTGCACAAGACCGAAGGTCTCGTCGAAGGTCTCGCCCGAGCCGAATATGCCATGGAAGGCCCACACGACGGCGGGGTAGGTCCTGATCAGCCTCGACGTCTCGAGCGCTATGTCCGTGCCGCCGGGGATCATCCAGTCCAGTATGCCGACACCCTCGGGGAACACGACGGCACACTCCGTCTCGCTCTGCCAGAGGATGCGCGAGAGCACTCTGGCATCCGGCTCGATCGTGTAGCTCAGCGCCGTGATGTTCGCCGGGTGGGCGTGGTAGATCACGCGGCATCTTCCATCTGTGACTGCGCATCTGGCGATGTGGTTGAGCAGATGGCTGGGCAGCTCGCTGGTCGGCTTCGCACCATCCTCGAGGCCCCAGAGTATCGTGTAGCCGGCACCATCGTCGTCGATGCGGATGATGCCCATGTTCCTTTCAGGCTCGAGAGGCATGTTGCGCATGTACCTTCCGCTTCCGGACGTGATGAAGTGCTCTCCGGCCAGAGCGGAAGCATCGATGGGCAGGGCAAGATGCCTGTCCTGCGTGAACAGGTCCATGCATTCCTCGACCTCCTCCGGTCTCATCCTGTATGTAAGGTTGCCGCCGTTCCTCTCGTGCCAGCCCAGCTTGTAGCCGTCGTAGCACATCCTGATGTAGTCCTCGATCACCTTGTGCATGTCTCAGCTCCTTTTCAGGAGGACGTCCTCCTCGTATTTCCTCACTGCATCGTACCATGCGAATCCGGGTTCGATGCCCTCTCTTCTCAGGAACTCGTTCCACACCTCCTGCCAGGGCAGCTCGTTCATCGACTCGCCGTAGGCGAACAGGTGGGTGAAGTCCTCCTTCTCCTGGTCGGCGGCCATTCCTTCCCCATCCTCGAGCATGGCCATCAGCAGGGCCTTCTTCATGTTGTTCGTGCCGACGACCCAGGCCACGATGCGGTTGATCGAGGCGTCGAAGAAGTCAAGGCCGATGAGGACCTTGTCCAGTGCGTCGCAGCGGACGATCTGCCTGGCGATGGCGCGGATCTCGTCGTCCAGACGCACCACATGGTCGCTGTCCCAGCGCACCGCGCGGGTCACGTGCAGCGGGATCCGGTCGAACACGGTCAGCAGCGCGGGGATCTTGTCCGCAACGGATTCGGTTGGGTGGTAGTGGCCGTTGTCCAGCAGCTGGTAGACACCCTTGTGGCTCGCAGCGTAGCCCAGGTAGAACTCGCCCGAGCCGACCGTGAAGGACTCGACTCCGATGCCGAACACCTTGCTCTCCACGCTGTCGATGACACCATCGAGCTTCTCGCTGAAGATCCGGTCCAGGCATTCCTTCAGCCTCAGGCGCGGGGTCAGACAGTCGGCCGGCGTGTCCTTGAAGCCGTCCGGGATCCAGAGATTGCACGTGCTCCAGCCTCCCAGCTCGCGTGCGAAGTGCGCAGCCACACGGCGGCTGCGGATGCAGTGCTCCGTCCAGAACCTGCGCACCTCATCGTGCGGGGAGGAGAGGGTGAGGTTGTTGACGACCATCGGGTGGGAGAAGCAGGTCGGGTTGAAGTCCAATCCGAGGCCATGCTCCTTGGCGAAGTCGACCCATCCGTCGTAGTCCTCCGGCTCGATTGCGTCCCTGTCCACATCCCGGCCTCCCGTGATGTAGCTGGCGTGCAGGTTGAGTCTCTTGGCGCCGGGGATCATGGAGGAGGCGAAGGCGAAGTCCGCCATCAGCTCCTGTGCGTTGCGTGCCCTTCCGGGATAGTTGCCGGTCGTCTGGATGCCTCCGGACAGGGCCCGGGCCCCCTTCTCGAAGCCGACCACGTCATCGCCCTGCCAGCAGTTGATGCTGACCGGGACTTCTGCGATGGTCGCGAGCACCTTCTCCGTGTCTATGCCGATGGCGGCGTAGGCGTCTCTCGCTTCACTGTACATTGTCTTCCTCCTGAGTGATGTGTCCTATGTCGAACGAGGATGTCAGAATCCGGACGATGTCCTCCCTCCTGATCAGCCCCGTATGCATCATCGCGGACAGCAGGGCGCCCGTGGCGCTTCCCTCCTGCGGCCCCGTGGTGATTTCGAGCCCCGTGTATTTCCCGGCCAGCGTGTTCAGATACCCGTCCCTGGAGCCGCCTCCGACGATGGCCAGGTGGGTGAATCGATGGCCCGTGATGTCCTCCAGCTGTCTGATCGAGCGTGCGTATGCGTCCGCAAGGCTGTGGTAGACCACGTTTGCCACCTCTCCGAGGCCTTCGGGCCTGGAGAGCCCCTGCTCGGCTATGGCGTCGGAGACCTCCCTTGTCATGGAGCGCGGCGCCAGGAACCGGTCGTCCATCGGATCGACGAGACCGGCCAGCGGACTTTCCTTCGCCGATGCCACCATGTCGTCGAATGTGACATCGTCGCCCGCCTCCCTGCGTATGTTCTGCAGCATCCAGGTGCCCATGATGTTCTTCAGCAGACGGATGCGCCCATCGTCGGCCCCTTCGTTGGTCAGGTTGGCCATGCGCGCCCCATCATCCGTGTATGCCCTGTCGCTGATGCACCCCAGAAGCGACCAGGTGCCCGATGAGAGGAAGAGGGAGGTGGCGCCCAGCGGACTGGCGAGCACCGCCGATGCCGTGTCGTGAGTGGGTGCAAGTATGAATGAGGCATCGTACCCGATGTCCTCTCTCACCGGTCCCAGGACGGTGCCGGGCATGGACAGGTCGCCAAATAGCCGCTGCGGAAGACCGAGCTCGTCGATGAGATCCCTGTCCCATTCCCCCGTTCCCGCCTTCAGCAGGCCAGATGTGCTGGCGTTGGTGTACTCCTGCACCTTGACTCCGGTGAGCCTGAAGGCAAGGTAGTCCGGAATGAAGAGCAGACTATGCGCCTTCTCGAGCATGTCCGGATCCTCCGCCTTCTGTGCCAGCAGCTGGTAGACCGTGTTGAACTTCTGGTGCTGGATGCCGGTGCGCCGGTACAGCTCCTCACGCGACACGGGACATGCGACCTGGTCTGTCCTGCCGTCCCTGTATGCAACGGCAGGCGTCAGCAGTCTGTCCCCGGCGTCGAGAAGCACATAGTCCACCGCCCAGGTGTCGATGGTGATGTAGTCCGCCCTTCCGGCCTTCCGCAGGCCTGCCACCATTTCGTGGTAGAGCATCTCGATGTCCCAGCACAGGTGACCGCCGATGATGCGCTGTCTGTTCTCGAAGCGGTGGACGACCTGGGTGACGATGCGTCCGTCCTCTAGACGGGCCTTGACGAGCTTGCCGCTCGAGGCTCCGATGTCCATTGCAAGATAGGTCATGACTACATCCTCGTGCCGCTTTGGCGCATACGCAAGTGATTGTTTCCACGTTTTATTGATTGATTTTGACAAAACGGTGTGTGAAGATGTAGTCATGAGCACGATTCTTGATGGATTTTACACTCTCAGCGAAGAGGAGAAGTACTACAGGACGCTGTACG
Source organism: uncultured Spirochaetales bacterium (assembly GCA_949285785.1). Taxonomy (GTDB): domain Bacteria; phylum Spirochaetota; class Spirochaetia; order Sphaerochaetales; family Sphaerochaetaceae; genus Bullifex. The sequence goes on from CASEAG010000030.1 coordinate 4,995, forward strand.
AGGAGGGCCGGAGCAGTGTGGAGTACGTCATGCTGCCCAGCCAGGTCCAGGACTCGGCAAGGCTTGACGAGCGCATAATCCTCTCGTCGGCCTATTACGATCTGGGCGAAGAGGAGACGGTGGTGCTGATGAAGCATCCCTGCTTCATGCCACGCTACATGCACTCACACCGCTTCGTCGAGTTCTCGTATGTGCTCTCCGGCAGTGCCAGGGAGGAGGTGGAGGGCTCCTCGTTCACCGTGTCTGCAGGGGATGTCGTCATCCTGATGCCCGGCTTCTACCACAGCATCTGGGTCGGTGACGAGAAGACCGTCGTGCTCAATCTTCTGGTGGACCGCGACTTCTTCATGCATCTCGACGAGCGCTTCCGCCTCCACCTTGCGGACAAGAGCCATGTGGTGATGGGCCATGTCGACCTGGGCCGGGAGCTTGAGACCCTGGTGGTCCAGGATGCCGTCAGGGACGAGGTGAGGCTGATGATGAAGGAGGTCGTCTTCGAGCTCATGCTGCTGGAGACGAGAAGACAGGGTTCTCTGGTGCGCCAGGGCGAGGTCGGAGGACGCAAGGAGGTCTTCCGGATCATGAGCTACATCGAGGAGCACAGCCACGACGTGACGCTGACGTCCTTCGCCTCCCACTTCGGCATAACCGAGCAGTATGCATCACGACTCATCCGCGACAAGACGGGTCTGTCCTTCTCCGACATCGTGCGACGGCTTCGCATGGAGGAGGCCGCACAGCTTCTGAGGCATGACCGGCTGTCCGCCAAGCAGATCGCCTATATGGTCGGCTACAGTTCGCCGGAGCATTTCAGCCGTACGTTCAAGGCATACTACGGCGTGAGCCCGGACGCCTGGAGGAGGGCCGGTTCGTCAGTCCAGGTGGAACATCTCCTCTAACGGGATGGACACGGGGCTCTCGTCCTCGTTGGTCTCCATCAGAGGTGCCATGTAGTGCCACCAGTCCCTTATCGCCTGCTCGCCTCCCAGGTCCTGGCTCCCCTTGTCTCCAGAGACCTTCTGGAACGCGAACAGCGTGTCCGTCTCCTCGTCCAGGTAGATCGAGTAGTCGTATACGCCACTGTCCTTGAGGATTCTCCTCACCTCCGGCCAGAGGGCCGCATGACGGGCCTTGTACTCGTCCCTGCAGCCTTTCTTCAGCTTCATCCTGAACGCTTCACGTCTTTCCATGGGAAAAGGATACCGCCATCCTGACGGACGGCGGCATGCCTTTTGATGTCTTTTCTTGACTTTTGACGGACTTTCAGTGCCTGACCTGCTGGATGTGGGACAGGAACTCCTTGTAGCTGCTGGTGCTCTTCTCGTCGGGTTCGTACTCGACAAGAGGGTAGTTGTGCATGACGAAGTCGATGTCCTTGTCGCCGCGACCTGACAGGTTGACCAGAATGTTGCGATCCCCGTCCAGCCCCTGCGCCAGCTTGACGGCGTAGGCCACGGCATGGCTGGACTCCAGGGCGGGGATGATGCCCTCCATCCTGGAGAGGGCGTAGAAGGCCTCTACCGCCTCCCTGTCCGTGATCGTGGTGTACTCGACGCGTCCGATGTCGTGCAGCTGGCAGTGCTGGGGTCCGCTTCCCGGGTAGTCCAGGCCGGATGCGATCGAATAGACGGGCAGGGGCTCGCCCTTGTCGTCCTGTATCAGGATGGTCCTGAAGCCGTGGAGAATGCCCGGCCTGCCCATCGTGAGGGAGGCGGCGTGGGCTCCGGTCTCAAGGCCCATTCCTCCCGGCTCGACTCCGTACAGCTTCACATCCTCGTCGTCCAGGAACGCCGAGAAGATGCCCATCGCGTTGCTGCCTCCGCCGACACAGGCGACGACATCGTCTGGAAGACGGCCGGTCATCTGGAGCATCTGGCGCCTGGCCTCGACTCCGATCACGGACTGGAAGTCGCGCACCATCATGGGGAAGGGGTGCGGCCCGACGACGGAGCCGATGCAGTAGATCTGGTTCACCGGATCCTTCAGGTAGGCCTTGAAAGCCTCGTCGACCGCGTCCTTGAGCGTACGGGTGCCGGTCTTGACGGGTATGACCTTCGCCCCGAGTATCTTCATGCGCGATACGTTGGGCGCCTCCTTCATCACATCGACCTCTCCCATGTAGATGTCGCACTCCAGGCCCATCAGGGCCGCGGCGGTGGCCAGGGCGACTCCGTGCTGTCCGGCTCCGGTCTCCGCAATGACCTTCCTCTTGCCCATGCGCTTTGCAAGCAGAACCTCTCCGAGGCAGTGGTTTATCTTGTGGGCGCCGGTGTGGTTGAGGTCCTCCCTCTTGAGGTAGATCCTGGCGCCTCCTACGGCCTTCGTGAGATTGGCAGCGAACGTCACCGGGCTGGGTCGTCCGGTGTAGTGTTCATGCAGGCTCGCCAGCTCCTGGACGAACGTGGGGTCCTGGCTTATCTCTTCGTACTTGGCCGCGACTTCGTCCATGACCTTCTGCAGCTCCTCGGGCACGAAGGATCCTCCGTATTCGCCGAAGAAGCCTTTGTCGTCGGGGCGGCTGGCGGTGTCTATCTCTGCGTTTATGAGATTCTTCATTGCGGTTCTCCTTTGTTTTTGTGTATAGAAACACTACTGTATGCCGAAACGCGGTGTCAAGTACGTTCCAGGAAGGATTCGAGAGCCTCGAGCCTCTGTGGAGTGATGCGCCGGGATTCCCTGCATTTCCTGACGGCTCTCCTCCTGATGACATCGTCAAGCCTGGCGAAGAAGGGAAGGCTCTCGTCCGGGTGGTACGTGTATGCGGTGGCGAAGAACCAGGCCACAGCCATCTGGAGAAGATATTCGTCGCTTCGTACATCAGCGATCGTGCCCAGCAGTTCGTCCAGATGCTCCAGGCACAGGAAGTCGCGGTCCATCAGGGCGACGATGCCGAGGCGGCGGGTCATCGGCCGAGTGCGCGAGACCAGCGAGAGAAAGTAACCGTAGACTTCGTCCTTCTCCCTTTTCGCGTACCACAGGCTGGATGAGACCGTGTCGGTGACCATCCAGCTGACCAGCTGGGGCAGGAGCGTCTCTATGCGCTCTTTCTTCCGGCTGAACGGCTCACGGCGGGAGAAGACCATCATGGCGCGTATGATCGCATCCTCGATGCAGCCGATTTCGATGTCGTCATCATCGAGGCTTCTGGCGATGGCGCGGCACTCGGCCATCGTCAGACCCCGGCTGGGCAGCGGGCATTCCGGTGTCAGGGATTCGGTGAACGTCTTCCTCTTCTCCCGTCCGGTGTAGGGCGAGTAGTCGATCCTAGTAGCCAAGGTCCTCTCCGACGAGGATGACGGTGACGCGCTCCTTCTCCCTCTGCCTCTTCATGATCAGCGTGTTGCAGCAGATGGTCCCTTGTCCGCAGTCCGCATGGCACATCAGGTCCGACTCGTCGAAGGACGGGCTTATGCAGACGCCCGACTTCGTGCAGAACGTGTCGCAGCCGAGCCTGATGCAGTTGGCCGGTGCGGCGGTGTGCTTGACGCGCTCCACCGCGGCCCTGAGGTCGGGCACGATCTTGTTGACACCGGCGACTATGATCACTTTGCGCGGACCGAACACCAGACACGATATCCTGTTGCTGCGTCCATCGACCTGGTAGATCTCCCCGTGCTGGGTTATCGCATTGGCGGAGGACAGGAACCAGTCAGAGACGTACATCCTGGCAATGAGGCGTCTGGCCTCGTCCTCGCCGATGCCCGGCATGTTCCGGTCGATGTAGTCGGTCTTCTCCTTCAGATAGTCCATGATTCCGCATTCGGCAAGGGTCACGGACCCTCCCGAGGAGGTGGTGCTGCCCTCCGGTATGAGGGAGCGCACCAGCTTGAGCGCGTCCTCTCTGGTCTCGACATACGCCGCCTTCATGTTGTTCTGCTCGAGGGCTCGCATCGTCCTCGAGACCGTCATCTGGAGAGCCTTCCTCCTGTTTGCATCCATCCTTACTCCTCCTTGTCAGTGGTGGAACAGCCTGACGCCGGTGAAAGCCATCGTCATGCCGTGCTCGTCGGCCGCCCTGATGACCTCGTCGTCCCTCAGGGAGCCGCCGGGTTCGCTTATGAAGCCGACACCGCTTGCCGCGGCGCGGTCGATGTTGTCGCGGAAGGGGAAGAACGCATCCGATGCCAGGCTTATGCCATGCATGGATGCTATCCAGGCACTCTTCTCATCCTCGTCCATCTCCGCAGGCCTTTGGGTGAAGTATCGACGCCAGTCGGCTACGACGTCCTCCTCCCTGCGCCCGCTCAGGTATTGTTCGATGACATTGTCCCTGTCGTTTCGTGTCAGACTGTCCTGGAAGGGCAGGTCGAGGACCTTCGGACTGTGGCGCAACAGCCACAGGTCCGCCTTGTCCCCTGCAAGACGGGTGCAGTGTATCCTGCTCTGCTGGCCGGCCCCGACACCGATCGTCTGGCCGCGCGATGCGTAGCACACCGAGTTCGACTGCGTGTACTTCAGGGCCACCAGGGCGACGGTCAGATCCCGTATGGCCCACTGCGGCAGCTCCCGCCTCCTGGTCACGATGTTCTCGAAGTCCTTGCCGGAGGGGATGAATGTGTTGCGCTCCTGCGTGAAGGTGATGCCGAACACGCTTCTGGTCTCCAGCCGGGGAGGCTCCCAGTCCCTGTCGATGGACAGCACGCAGTAGGTCCCCTTGCGCTTTGCACACAGGATCGCGAGCGCCTCGTCAGTGTAGCCGGGTGCGATGATGCCGTCGCTCACTTCCCGGGCGATGATCCTGGCGCATGATATGTTGCATGTGTCCGAAAGCGCGATGAAGTCGCCGAATGAGCTCATCCTGTCCGCACCCCGGGCCCTGACGTATGCGGTGGCGATGGGACTGAGCTCCGTCTTCGCACCGACCATGTACATCCGTCTCTCGGTCTCGTCCAGCTCCAGCGCAACCGCGGCTCCGGCAGGTGAGACGTGCTTGAAGGACGTGGCGGCGGCCAGTCCCGTGGCCTTCTCCAGATCTCTCACAAGCTGCCAGCCGTTCAACGCGTCCAGCAGGTTTATGTATCCGGGCCTCCCATTGAGCACGTGTATCGGCAGGTGGCCTTCGACGCCGACCGATGCCTCCTGCTGGTTGGGATTGCACCCGTACTTCAGCTTCAGCGTGTCCACGTCACTCCCCGCATCCGGCGTCCAGTATTCTGGTATCCTGACCGATCTGGACGAAGAGGGCGACCCTGTTGGACCTGTCCATTGCATCCCAGGTCTGTCTGGCGAATTCGTCTACGGTTGATGGAACTTCGAGAAGCTCGGGGTCCTTCGTGAATGGCACAAGCAGGTCGCTGTCGCTTTCCAGATAGGTATGGATGCAGTGGGCGTAGCCGTCCTCGGCCGGGTATGTGTAGACGATTCTGGCCTCACCGTCTCCCTCCCTGCGCACTACTGCAAGGCGGCAGGAGCGGTCGCCTTCGTCATACAGGCCGCTGATACGGCTGGTGAAGTGGGGCGCATCGTCCTCTGCACACATCTTCATCACTGCATCCTCGAACGTGCCTGAGGAGGCGAGCGTATCCGCGATCGTGTCAGTGTGGCTTCCGTTCGACACGATGATCCTGCCATCCGCTCTCTTCATGGCGTCATAGACGAGAAGGCTGGTGTCTTCAGGCCTCTCCTCGCCGAGGATGAGCGTCCTGAGCACACCATCGTCGTCGAGTGCCAGCGTGCGTTTGCGACTCGCCTCGCTCCGGCCCATGAGGGCATATGCGATTGCAGCCTTGCCCTCCCTGGTGTTGCCGAGGATGATGATGCGTCCGGGGTAGCGTCTGTTCTCGAGATATTCCGCTATGGTCATGTCCTGCCTCCTTTTTTCTGTACTGGAGTCATGGCCGTGCGTGTGGCCATGCAGTTTTTCTATGGTGTCATTCTAGCATCATCCTCTCCGGCGTGCATTGGAAAAGAGGACCACGAGTGCGGAAAACGGTTCCGGCTTTTTCCATATCCGTGAAGAACCATTTTCAGGGTGCCATTTGTGAAATCCTGAAGAATCGTCAGCCGGGCGGGTCCGAAGCCCTTGACAAGAGGCGGGGGGGGGGTAGCCTTCCAGCAGAAAAACGAAAAGGAGAGTACCAGAATGAAGAGAATCCTTGTAATTCTGCTGGCATCGCTGATGCTGTTCAGTTTCATCGCATGCGACGACAACACGCCGACACCACCCGCTTCGGAAGAGCCTGATACGCCTGTCGATCCCGATACGCCGACACCTGAGGAGCCGGAGGATCCTGTGGTTCCAAGCGATCCGATTTCCGTAAGATATCCTGATGGTTCTTACACAGTGGTCAAGAATGTCTCGAATGCCGAAGAGCTTACTGCTGCGCTGAACGCACTTGTCCCGGATACAAAGATTGTTCTTGCCGCCGGAACTTATGACATGAAGGACAGCGTGATGGACGACCAGTTTGCCGGACAGGGCGGATGGATGTTCCTCGTGAACGAGGACGATGTCGCCATAGTCGCAGAAAATGGTGCTGAAGTCGTCATCCAGTCCACTGACGATATCCCCAACGGTGCTCTTGCCTCCCAGGACATGATCGCCATCGTCGGTGACAACGTGGTCCTTGCCGGCCTGACGATCGGTACCCGGGGCAGCGACAACAAGGCGGTGGATGTCATCGGAAACAATGCGACGATCGATTCGTGCACATTCATCGATGGAGCCGCACTGTATATCGCCGAATATGATCAGACTTCGGAGAATGTCATCGACAAGGTCTCCGTCCTCTATTCGACGTTTGAAGAAGGAGCGACGGTCTCCCTCACCAGTGGTGTCGGCGGTGATATAAAGGTGAATGACAACATGTTCAAGTCTGGATCGGCTCTTTACCTGACCGGATCCCGAGAGTCGGGATGGAATCCTGTCGGCATCGATGTGTCCAGGGCCGAGTTCGCCAGAAACAGCTTCGAGGCGGGTTCCCAGCTGAGGCTGGCATATGAAGCATCGGACAGCGAGCAGAACTCTTCTCTTGCCGGATTCGATGCATCCCTGGTCGCCTCGAACCTTGGAGAGCCTGAAGTGTCGACCGGTGCATATGGAGAGACGATAAGGTTCTATACGGCGAAATAGGCTTGCATCATGATACAGTTCGTCCCCTCGAGCTGTCTGATGGATTCATGCCGGAATCGTTGAATGCGGTTCCGGCTTTTTATTTTCCATGTCTGAGACTAATCCTTCTTAAGGATGCCAGTGTGAAATCCTGAAGAATCCTCAGCCAGGCGGGCCCGTGGCCCTTGACAAGAGGCTGGGGGGGGGTAGCCTTCCAGCAGAAAAACGAAAAGGAGAGTACCAGAATGAAGAGAATCCTTGTAATTCTGCTGGCATCGCTGATGCTGTTCAGCTTCGTCGCATGCGACGACAACACACCGACACCACCCGCATCGGAAGAGCCTGATACGCCTGTCGATCCCGATACGCCGACACCTGAGGAGCCGGAAGGTGAGGACTGGTTGAGCAAAATCGAGAAGACAACCGATAGTCTCACAATCAGTGATGGTGTTGGCAAGATCGTAGGTCTTGGCGCGTATTTCCAGCCGGAATATGAAGATGGAAAGACGTATGAACTGTCGTATGATCTGACTCTTGTCGAGACCTATGAAGGCACGATCGAGTTCAACCACAATTTCGTAGGCGGAACGCATTACGGACAGGCATATCTTGTGCTTGATCCTGAGGAGACGGGAGTCAAGGCCACCCTAAGACGTGAAGCTTCCACGATTGATGCGGAAGAGGCTGGTATAATCGAATATGCCAATGATTCGACAGTCACTGTCAAGGCCGTTTATGCCCCTGTCGATGAAGACACATGGTCTGTAACGGTCAGCGTGAACGGCCATTCGTTCAAGGCGGTGGAGACTCCTGTAGACAAGACGACGGCTCCGAGTTCTCTGTTCTGGTGTATCTATAATGCTGGAGAAGGATGTGGTAGCATCTCCAACTGCAGGCTGCTGACGAAGTAGATTTTTCTGATGGAGAAGATCTGATACGATTTCGAAGCTTGAATCAGTCCTGTCCTCGTCCGATCCCCTCTGACGAGAAGAACGGATAACAGTTTTGCCGGAGCCGGATGATTCCTGCTCCGGCATTTTCTTCGTCTCGATTGAAGGCTGGAATTGCTACGATCATGTATCATGACATGAGTCCACTTGTACTGAATCCGGCACTCTGATTGGGGAAAATACGAAACGGCATGATGGAAGCTGTTGACATTGTTTTTCATAAGGTATATATTCGCAAAAGCATTCGACGCAGGGTAGAGCAGTTGGCAGCTCATCGGGCTCATAACCCGGGGGTCGTAGGTTCGAGTCCTACCCCTGCTAGAGACGGACGGCATCCATGACATGTGGGTGCCGTTCTTCGTTTGAGGCCACTGTCCGTGACAATCCTCGTTGCCTTCTGCTATCCTTCATGCCATGAGCACTCTCTATATGGTCGCAGGCCCGATAGGCAATCTCGACGACATCACCATCAGGGCTCTCAAGGTACTCGAGGCGGTGGATGTCGTGGCCTGCGAGGACACCCGTCACACGGGGCAGCTGCTGACGCACTTCAACCTGAAGAAGAGATGCATAGCCTGCCATGCCCACAACGAGGAAGACAGCGCGAAGGGCATCGTGTCCCTTCTGGACAGGGGCCAGAATGTCGCCTACATGTCCGATGCAGGGACTCCGGGCATCTCTGATCCGGGTGCAAGGCTGGTGGAGGCGGTCAGGACCGCCGGACACGAGGTCGTGCCGATACCGGGGGCAAGCGCCTTCGTCACTCTGCTCAGCGCAGCCGGCAATGTGGGCAGGACATACACCTTCGAGGGCTTCCTGTCACCAAAGCGGGGAAGACGGGTGAGAAGGCTGGAGGAGCTCGTCGCACGGGGAGAGAGCTTCATCATCTACGAGTCCCCGTTCCGCGTGCTCAGGACACTGGAGGACATCAGGGACGTCGATCCTGCCTGCCGCGTAGTGATGGGACGTGAGCTGACAAAGCAGTTCGAGGAGATTCTCAGCGCCCCTGTGGACGAGATCATCTCGTCCCTCGCCACGAGAAGCGCGGTGAAGGGCGAGTTCGCCCTTGTCGTGGTCCCATCGCAAGGAGGCACGGATGCTGACGCTGAAGAAGATCAGGACTCTGAAGCCTAGGGTCCAGCTCAGGAAGGTCGGCTCTCTGCTGTACCAGGAAAGCCTGGCGCCCTGCCTTGACGAAGAATACCTTGATGGTCTTGCCCAGGTGGTCAGGCAGAGCCCTGTCGTTGAGGATGACGACAAGCCCGCTCTCATGCGGATGATCGCCCGTTACGTGGCCACACGTGATGCGCTTGTTGCCAAGGACGTCTACTACCTGGTGCTCCGGCTTCTCGGCGAGGAGCCTGCCGACTGGGATGTCGTGGGCGAGGACGGCCGGCTTGATCCGTCAAGCCGCATCGTCAGGCACCATTCGCTGTTCCTCGACCGGGTAAGGTCTCCATACAACATCGGTGCGGTCTTCCGCAGTGCAGAGAGCTTCTGCGTGGACCATGTGTATCTCAGACAGGGCTGTGGTGATCTGGACAGTCCGCGCTGCATGCGCACCTCCCGCGGGACCGTCGACCTGGTGCCGCACTCCGTCGTGGACGACCTGTCCGTTCTCGAGGACAGGACCGTCTTCGCCCTGGAGCTGGGCGGGGTGCCGCTGGAGGATTTCGATTTCCCTGACGACGGGATCTGCGTGCTCGGGGGCGAGGAGGACGGCGTGAGCCCTGATGTCCTGGCATTGTGCTCCAGCCGGGTGTCGATCGAGCAGTTCGGAGCCAAGGGCTCGATAAACGTGTCCGTCGCCGCCGGAATACTTCTCCATGCCTGGGCGATGCATTCTTCAAAATCCTGAACATTTCGTTTGACAGCATTCTGGAAGCGGGCTTACACTTTTCCCATGGCCAATCTTCAATTATTTGAATGTTGACGGAAAAGGAGGCCCTGTGGCGACGAGACCCAGCATGCAGAAGATTTCCCTCGCGGTCGAGAGGATCGCCTGGGATCTGCTGTGCCTCGGCGTAGGCGACAGGGTCAGATCGATAGACGAATACCACACCAGGCTCGGCGTGTCGTCCGGAACGGTCAAGAACGCCCTGGACTACCTGGAGTCCACAGGATCTGTGGCCTTCTCCAGACACGGGCATGAGGGCACGATCGTCGAGCATGTAGACTACAGGTCGCTGCAGAGGAGCTGCACCAGGGGCCAGCTGCTGGGGATCATGCCTCTGCCTTATTCAATACGCTACGAGGGACTGGCCACCGCGCTGTGCGAACAGCTTTCCGACCTGGACTTCAACATGGCATACGCACGCGGGGCCGAAAGCAGGATCGCCCTGGTCGAATCGTCGACGTACCATTTCGCGGTCACGTCCCGATACGCCGCGCTGAGGACGATCGAGGACGGCCATGACGTGGCCATCGCCGTCGACTGCGGACCGGGCAGCTTCCTGTCGCGTCATGTGCTGGTGTTCCGCAGAGGTCAGAACGAGGTCGTCGACGGCATGAAGGTCGCCTGGGACGACAACTCACTGGACCAGATGAGCATAACCAGGAGCGTCACCGAAGGCAGACACGTCAGTTACGTGCCGCTCAAGACCCAGCAGACGGTCGCGGCTCTCCTGTCGGGAATCATAGACGCAGGCGTGTGGAACATGGATGCCCTCAGCGACAACCATGCCACGCAGGCCCTGTCGATAGTCGGGATTCCTCAGCGGGACTATACGGACGACTTCACCTCGGCATGTCTGGTTGTGAGGAGTGACGACGACACGATGATGAGGCTGCTGTCGCACAGGATAGATGGCGCAAAGACTCTTTCGATCATGGAGGATGTCGTGCGCGGAGGAAGGCCGGCGGCCTACTGAAGGAGGATGGGAATGTCGCAGAAGGATGGACAGCTTGCCAGGGTCGCGATTCTCGAGGATGGCGGGGTCATAGGAGCGCAGGCCGCGCAGTTCACCCGCCATGTCATAGACCAGGTCGCCGACCGCGGCTATGCGGATGAGGCCCTGGAGACGTTCATCACCCACCTGGCGATGGCGGGGCAGAGGGCTCTGGACGGTGTCGAGGAGGAAGGCTATGACAGCCTGATACTCGAGGAGCTGAAGGCGGAGGAGGGCTACGACAGGGCGCTCGAGCTGCGCGACTCGATGCTGTGCGGCTGCGGTATCCCGTTCTCTCCCACAGAGCAGGAGTTCCTGCTGGTCCACATACTGAATCTGATCGGCTGAAAGGAGGATTTGCTGATATGAGGATTGTCGTCGGAGGACAGATAGACAAGGACGAGATCGCCGCTATGGTGCGCTCGGCCATGCCCGAGGCCACGGTCGCGGTCAAGGGCGACCTAGATGCGGTGATGGCGATGAAGAAGGGGGAGTTCGACTACTACGTCGGTGCATGCAACACCGGTGGTGGCGGAGCCCTGGCGATGGCGCTGGCCCTGCTTGGCAAGGCGAAGTGCGCCACGATCTCGATGCCCGGCAAGGTGTCGAGCGAAAAGGATATCGAGGATGAGGTGAGAGGCGGCAAGACGGCCTTCGGCTTCACTGCGCAGCACAAGGACCAGGTCCTGCCCGTACTGCTCTCCATCCTGAAGAGAAAAGAAGGAGGTACACTATGAGGTACGTAGTCATCGCTCTGATCGGAGGACTCGCGGCCATCCTGTCCAACAAGGGAATCGCGGTCTTCAACGACGGTTTCCGCCCGATCGTCGGCCAGTATTTCAACAAGGAGATCTCCAGGAAGGAGCTGGCTGCGATGTCGTTCGCCATCAGCTTCGGCCTGGTCGTGGGCTTCGGCATCCCGACGTCCATTGCGGCAAGCATAATCCTGATCCACTGCCTGCTGCTCACCACGGACATCATCGGATCGTTCTGCCCCGATTCCAAGGTCGGCTGGATTGTCGCAGGCGTCATCGGTGCCGTCTACGGTCTGCTCGTCCTGGTCGGACTCGAGTTCGTCGTCGAGCTGTTCGCAATGCTGCCCTACAACTTCACCAACGAGCTGGGAAGCGTCTCCAACTACGTGACGGTCGCCTTCGCGATCTTCCCTGCGGTCGGCGTCGCCTATCAGCACGGCTTCAATAAGGGCCTGATCACCGCCGGCGTCACGCTGCTTGTCTACTTCGTTTTCAAGCGCTGGGGATCCTTCGCGATCGGCTCCAGCACCGTCACCCTCAACGCCGAGGGAATGGCGATGCTCGGCGGCATGATCATGATGATCGTCTTCGCCGCGCAGACCAAGGGCACGGAGAACACCAACCAGGCTCTCACGGAAGGCTTCGAGGGCAATGTCGCGAGAATCCGGAAGAACTGGTACTTCCTCGCCGCCATCGGCGGTCTGATCGCGATGGGCACCAGCCTCGAGATGCTGGCCGGAGACCCCGCATCCCTCGCACTGCTTGCAGAGCATGAGTACACCAACGCGGCGCTCACAGCGGCCGCCCGTGCCATCGGATTCATTCCTCTGGTGTTCACGACCGCCATCGTCACCGGCGTCTACGGCGCCGCAGGATGCACCTTCGTGTTCGTCGTCGGACTCCTGCTGCACGGACATCCCTTCATCGCACTGGTCGCAGGTGCCGCCGTCATGATCGTCGAAGTCCTGCTGATCGACTTGTTCGCCAAGCTCATGGACCGCTTCCCCGGCGTCAAGGACATGGGAGAGTACGTCAGGACCTCGATGAACAAGGTCCTCGAGATCGCACTGCTTGCAGGCGGCGTCGTCGCGGCCGAGGCCATGGCCGGCGCTGCATGCGGCTACAGCGGAATCGGAGCCCTGTTCGTGATCGGAACGTTCCTGCTCAACAGGAAGTCGAAGAAGCCGATCGTGGATCTTGCGATCGGACCTGTGGCATGTATCATCTTCGGCATCCTGCTCAACCTGCTGCTCGTCATCCGTCTGGTCCTTCCCGTGGCCTGAGGCTGCAGACAGATGAGCCGCCTTGTCAGGACATCCGTCGCCATGATGAACCCGCATGGCACACTCGACCATGTCTTTGCCGACGTGGCCGACAGGATGTCCGAAGGCGCTCTGCTGCTGGGTGTGAAGAACACCCGTATGATATCCCGGGCCTTCGTCAGGCGTCTTGAGGAGAACGGAATGCTCCTGCACACCCTCGACAGGAAGGCCCTGGGAGGAAGGGCGGTGGACGCCGCCCTTGTCAATCCGCTTACGCTGAGGGCGATGACCGGCTCGTCGTCCGGCACCGCCCTCAACGTGCTGTACCACATCAACGATCTGGGTCTGGGGACGGACGGAGGCGGCTCCGTGCTCGCTCCTGCGGCGAGCGTGAACCTGTATGCCTTCATCTCGCCCTCCCTGGACAGGGAACACATGAGCGCCTTTGCGAAGACCTCCACCGACGGAATCGCGTTCACTCCGTCGCTGGGGTTCATCGCAAGGGATCTCGGAACGCTGAGGCGTCCGATTGGTCTCTTCTTCGACATCTCGAAGGTGTCGTACACGAGACTTGAGGTGCCCGGTGACCTGGACATATACGGGCCGCGCGCCCCTCTGATATCCTATCTGAGGGAGGCCGTGCAGCCGGGCTGTGTGCTCGTGTCCAGAGAGGGGCCGGTGGACCAGATGGGCATCGGCGACACGATATACGGCCACCATGACGAGGCGACCATGGCAGGGCAGAGGGCCTCCGGCAAGGGACTGATGAGGGTGGTCAACATGGCCGGCCTTGCGGCTGCGGCCATCCCCACGGAGCGTCTGGGCTGGACGGACATCGTCATCGCCAGGGATGATGACGAGGGCGTGAGCGCGATGATCTCCGAGGCCTCGAGGCTGGATGTGGGACGCAGCGCTCTGGTCGACAGATACTTCGGCGATCTCGACGCCTATTTCGACGAATGGAGGGCATGATGCTTCAAAGCGGCTACACGATGATGCATGAGCATGTGACGATCGACCTGTCAGGGGTCAAGAAGGACCCCGACTGCCGTCTGGACTGCAAGGACCAGACGATAGAGGATTTCCGTGCACTGAAGGAGCTGGGGGTGGGCAATGTGCTCGAGGTCACGAACCTGGGCATGGGCCGCGATGTGGACTACATCATGGACGTCGCCAGGGCCAGCGGAATCAACATCCTCGTGTGCACAGGCTTCTACAAGGAGCCCTTTCTTCCAGACTACGTATACACCTCGAGCGAGGAGGAGCTTGCGGACCTGATGGTCGCCGAGATCGAGGAGGGCATAGGGAAAAGCGGGGTGAAGGCCAGTGCGATCGGCGAGTTCGGCACCTCCAAGGGACGGATGACGGACATGGAGCGCAAGGTCTTCCGTGCCTGCGCCATGGCCGCAAGGCGCACCGGGCGTCTTGTGACCACCCATACGACCCTCGGGACGCTTGGCATCGAGCAGGCGGACTATCTGATCTCGATGGGGCTGGATCCGTCGCGCATCGTGATCGGGCACATGGACCTGTCTAACGACATCCCCATGATACTCAGGCTCCTGGAGCGCGGCGTCTCGATAGGCTTCGATACCGTGGGTAAGCTGGACTACGCCCCCGACTCGTTCCGTCTCGAGGCCCTCAGGGCAATATTCGACAAGGGCCTCCAGGACCAGGTGGTGCTCTCCATGGACATCACGCGCAAAAGCCATCTCAAGGCGAACGGAGGCCTTGGCTATTCATACCTCTTCACCTCGTTCGTCCCTTATCTGATGGCCAACGGGTTCACCAGACAGGATGTCGACCGTCTTCTAGTCGACAACCCGGCAAGACTTCTCGGAGGTGACGCATGAGATGCCATCCGCTTGAATCGATGGGCCTGGACGAGGCCATGAGACTGCAGTTCCACGTCGTGGACTGCATCATGCAGGAGTTCGAGGGACACGAGATCCTGACCCGCGGGGACCTGGGAGTGGTCAGGGGCCTGAACAAGCCCGTGACGACGAAGAAGGCTGAGGCGGTCATCGCCCGGATCTTCGCCCAGGAGGCCGCCATCATGGTGCGTGGGGCCGGAAGCGCGGCCATCCGCTTCGCCCTGCATTCCGTCTTCTCTCCCGGCGACGTGGTGCTCATACACCGCGCTCCCGTGTACAACACGACGCGCACCTCGATGGAGATGCTTGGGCTGAGGACGGTCGAGGCGGATTATAACGACCTGGAGGATGTGAAGGCGGTCCTCTCCTCTCATGACGGGATAAGGGGCGCCCTCGTCCAGTACACCAGACAGAAGATCGACGACTCGTACGACATGCACGACGTGGTCAGGGCCATACGCTCCACGCGGGACATCCCGATTGTCACAGACGACAACTACGCCGTGATGAAGGTGCACGACATCGGGGTGCAGTGCGGCGCGGACCTGTCCTGCTTCTCATCGTTCAAGCTCCTCGGACCGGAGGGCGTCGGCATCATAGTCGGAAGCAGACGGTATATAGAGACGATCGAGCGCGAGAGCTACTCGGGAGGCATGCAGGTGCAGGGCCACGAGGCCCTCGATGTCCTGCACGGTCTGGTCTACGCGCCCGTGTCGCTTGCCATACAGGCCCAGGTGGGGCAGGAGTGCGTCAGGCGGCTGAAGGATGGCGGTGTGCCTCATGTGAAGGACGCCTTCCTTGCCAATGCCCAGTCGAAGGTGCTTCTGGTGGAGTTCGACCAGGACATCGCCGAGCAGGTGCTCGAGGAGGCCGAGAGGCTGGGTGCCGCCCCCAACCCGGTCGGTGCCGAGTCGAAGTACGAGTTTGTGCCGATGTTCTACCGTGTCTCGGGAACGTTCCGCAAGGCGGATCCGACGCTGGAGAGACGGATGATCAGGATCAATCCGATGAGAAGCGGGGCGGACACGATCATGCGTGTTCTTCAGGAGAGCATAAGGAGGGCGACAGGTGTTTCTGGACAAGACCGTTGAGCGCAATGGGAACCTGGTGGAGTTCGCCTTCGATGCACACGGGCAGGGCCTGATACTCCCCGACAGCTACATAGTGGACGTGGACACGTTCACGTCGAACGCCTCCATGATCCTGGATGCTGCAAGGGAGCACGGCTTCTCGCTCTTCTACATGCTCAAGCAGCTGGGCCGCAACCCGTATCTTGCCACGGTTCTCGACGACATGGGCTACGACGGAGCGGTCGTCGTCGACTTCAGGGAGGCGGCGGTGATGATGGATGCCGGCGTGAGGATCGGCAACGTGGGCCATCTGGTGCAGATCCCCGACTCCATGATCGGCGACGTGGTCTCATACGGTGTGGACAACATCACGCTCTACTCGCTCGAGAAGGCGGCCAGAATCGACCGGGAGGCGCGCCTGGCCGGCATCGTGCAGAACGTCCTCATCCGCGTCACCGGCGAAGGGGACATGATCTACTCCGGCCAGACTGCCGGCTTCGACATAGCATCTCTGCCCTCGCTCGTCCACGAACTGGAAGGCATGAAGAATTTGCGCATAGCGGGCGTCACCTCGTTCCCCTGCTACCTCTATGACAGCGTGGCCGGCGCCATCATGCCGACGGGAAACCTCAAGACGGTGCTGGAGGCGGCCGCGATGCTCGAGTCGATGGGCCACGGTGGCCTGGTCGTGAACACGCCATCCACCACATGCACCAGGACCATCGCGATGATGGCCGGACTTGGAGGCAACTGCGGCGAGCCGGGCCATGGCCTCACCGGAACAACGCCGCTTCATGCCGTCAGCGACCAGCCCGAAAGACCCTGCGTGGTGTATCTGAGCGAAGTGTCGCACCGCTTCGGCGGACTGTCGTACGCATATGGTGGAGGGCACTACAGGAGGAGCCATGTGGCCTCGGCCCTTGTGGGCTCGTCTTTTGAAAGCGCCGTGAAGGCACACGTGGTGCCGCCCTCCGACGAGTCGATCGACTACCATTTCGGCCTCGAGACCGACGCCGAGGTGGGCCAGGGCGTGGTGATGGCCTTCCGCTACCAGATATTCGTCACGCGTTCGGACGTCGTGCTGGTCAAGGGGCTCTCCTGCGGCCGGCCGGAGATCGTGGGCGTGTACGACGCGCTTGGAAGGAGGAGGGTATGAAGGGAAGATTCGTGGTCATAGTCCTGGACGGCTTCGGCATGGGGGCCATGGATGATGCCCATGTCGTGAGACCGGGTGACGAGAAGGCCAGCACGCTCGGCTCGATTCTCCGGGACGAGCCCGACATGAGGCTTCCGGTGCTGGAGCGGCTGGGCCTTATGAACGCCTTCGGGCACGAGTGCGCCATGATGAAGGCGTCTTCCGACGCGAACTGGGGCCGTGGTGCGCTGATGCACTTCGGAGCCGACACGTTCATGGGACACCAGGAGATCATGGGCACCCTGCCCAGGAAGCCCGACGTGCATCCCTTCCAGGAGAAGGTCGACGCCGTCGACGAGCATCTGAGGGCAAACGGACACAGGACGCGGATCGTCGAGAGGGAGGGCCTGAGGTACGTGGTCGTGGACGACTACGTCACAGTCGCCGACAACCTCGAGGCGGATCTCGGCATGTGCTACAACGTCACCGCCCCGCTGGACTTCATCAGCTTCGACAAGGAGGTGGAGATCGCCCAGCTGGTGCGCCAGGTCGTCACGGTCGGCCGAGTCATAGTCTTCGGCGGACGAGGCAACACGATGGACGACCTGTACAGGGCCGAGCAGGTCAAGGAGGGCAGGTTCATAGGCATCGCATCGGCGGCGTCGAAGTCTTACGAGAAGGACTACCACTGCCTGCATCTGGGCTACGGCGTGGACAGGAACGTACAGGCGCCCACGATCCTCACGAAGGCCGGCATCCCTGTGGTGCTGATCGGCAAGGTCGCGGACATAGTGGCCAACGACGGAGGAGTCTCCATTTCATGCGTGCCGACGGCCGAGTGCCTGGAGCACACCATAGACAGTTTCGATGGAATGCAGGACGGATTCATCTGCACCAACGTCCAGGAGACAGACCTTGCGGGCCACTCCCAGTCCAGCCGGGAGTACCGTCATGTGCTCGAGATCGCCGACGAGGGGATCGGCAGACTGCTGGAGCACTTCACGCCGGATGACATCCTCGTCGTCATGGCAGACCATGGCAACGATCCGGACATCGGGCACAGCCGCCACACCAGGGAGTACGTACCGCTGCTGGTGTATCGCGAAGGCGTGCATGGAAAGAGGCTTGGAGTGCTTAGGACGCTGTCGGACGTAGGGGCTTCGGTGTGCGACTACTTCGACGCACCTCATCCGCAGAACGGAACCTCCTTCCTGCCCCAGCTTGGTCTCAGGTGAGGAAGTCATGCTTCATCGCGCAGAGCTTCAATGCGCCTGCGGCGTAGTGGAGGATCCGGTGCGCTGACGGGTTGCGTCTGGCCTGTGCCTCCGATCCGGTTCCAGCCCACATGCTGGAGCCGGATGCCGTGTGATGCGCTCTTTCCGGCCGCAGCCCGTGTTCAGCTCGACTTGCCGTTCTCGTACAGCTTCTTAAGCCGGTCCTCGATGCGCCTGTTGAAAGTCCCTGCGGGGAAGACGCCCTTCGCATTGCGTTTTCCGGAGGAAAGGCCTGTCATGATCTCCATGCCCTCCTCGATGTCGGATATCGCATAGATGTGGAACATGCCGTCCCTGACTGCCTCCTCCACGTCATGGGAAAGCACCAGCGACTTCACGTTCTGACGTGGGATGATTACGCCTTGGCGTCCCGTCAGACCGCAGCGCAGGCAGGTGTGGTAGAAGCCTGCGATCTTCTCGTTGATGCCGCCTACCGGCTGGAGGAGCCCCATCTGGTTGACCGAGCCGGTGACCGCGATGTCCTGCCTGATCGGCAGCTCGCCGATTGCGGACAGCAGTGCATACAGCTCAGAGGACGATGCGCTGTCGCCGTCGATCTCGCTGTAGTTCTGCTCGAAGCAGATGCCTGCGTATATCGAGAGGGGGAAGTTCATCGCGTAGGCCTTCCTCAGGTAGCCTTCCAGAATGAGGATGCCCTTGTCATGTATCTCTCCCGAGAGCCCGGCCTCGTGCTCTATGTTCACGATCCCCTCGCTTCCCGGGGCTACCGTCGCGGAGATCACGGCGGGAGTGCCGAACGACGACAGTCCGCGGTCCATGACCGCAAGACCGTTCACGACTCCGGTCTTCATTCCGTCCACCGCTACCAGGAGGTCGCCAGAGGCGATCTCGTCGTTGATGCGCTCCTCGCCAAGTCCTATGTAGTAGGCCCTCTCGTCTATGACGCTCTGGATGTCATCCCGGGTGATGACACGCTCGTCGCTGGATGAGGCCGCCTCGTTCAGGATGTCTCCCAGAAGCGAGAGCTGGCTGGTCAGATGGTCACGGCTCTCCGCGTACCATGAAGAGTAGCGCAGCAGGCACAGCAGCGCATCGTCCGTAAGGCTCTTGCCTGCCTTTTCAGCCTCCTCTTCGAGGTATGATACGCAGCCTGAGATGTTGTCCTCGTCCGCCTCCATCCTGTAGTCGAACTGGGGCGACGACTTGAACAGCCTGAGGAAGTCCCCGTCCTTGTCGCTCAGTTCGTCGTACAGGTCGTCGCTTGCCAGCATGATGACCTTCGTCTGCAGGGCTATCGCCTGGGGTCTGACCCGGGAGCTCTTGCCAAGGCAGTCGGGGACTATGCCGCCCTTGGTGGCCATGCTGGTCGAGTCCATGTGTCTCTTGAGCTCGTCCCACAGGCCCTCCTGCGAGAGGAACTCGTCGGCGAAGAGCACGAGGAAGCCTCCGGACGCCTTCATGTAGGAGCCCGGCACTATCTCGTCGGCGATGCTGTAGCCGAACAGGTTCGACGGTGTGGGGTGGGTCTCTATGATGAACGGCCGGGATGCATCGTCGCCATGGCAGATGACGATGGTGCACCGCCTCATCCTCTCGTCATATCCGGCGGCAAGAAGGGACCTGAGGTACGCCTTGACCACCTCCTCCTTCTCGTCGGAGATCAGCTGCTGGAGCATTTCGTAGAACCCTGTCTCCTCCAGTGAGGAGAGGGTGCGCTCCAGCTGTCTGGCGCGTCCCGCCTCAAGAACGAGGGCCACAGGCTGTGTGGCATCCGCCGGATTGAAGACGTACATCACGTCCCGGATGAAGCGCCTGTCTCCTATGACGGAGGCGACCTCGCTGCGAATCGCCGATAGCCTTCCCGTGCCGAAATCCCCACAGATGAATATGTTGTAGCCTGGCTTGTTGGTCCTCAATGCGCTCCTGAGGGCCCTGAGCGCCCTGTCCTGTCCGACGATCCCCACATGGGGTCGTCCCCTGTGCAGGACCTGGGGACTGTATGAGAATGCGATTTCATCGTATGTGAGCTCGTTGTGCATATCACACAAGTCTAATGCAGCCGGGGCGGATGGAAAAGATGGTGAGTCAGACACCCAGAAGACAGGAAAAGAAGCCTCGGCAGGCCTCTTCGGGTGGGATGCCTATGCATCATGTGCACCTCGGGCTGTGCCGGCTTCCTTTTCTTGGAACATGCGTATGCGGGACCTTTGTCCCTGTCGATGGTTGAAATCTAGGCCATCGATGTGAAGAACATATGCCGCGTCATGTGAAATCTTCGTCAACAATTGGATTAAGTGCGCCGGATTGTCTATACTTCAGGGCATGAACCTGAAAGAACTCGATGACATACTGCGCAGACAGCTTGCGATTGCGGACTATGACGACATCTCGCTCAATGGCGTGCAGGTCGCCTGTAGTCCCGACAGACAGATGACCAGGGTCGCGGTCGCGGTCGATGCCTGCCAGGCAACCATAGACGCCGCCATAGAGGAGAAGGCCGACATGCTCTTTGTCCACCACGGCCTCTTCTGGGGACGGCCGATCGCCGTCGACGGAATCCACTACAACCGTGTGAAGGCCCTTCTGGATGCCGATGTGGCCCTGTATGCCTGCCACCTTCCCCTGGATGCCCATCCGGTGCTGGGAAACAACGCGCAGATGGCGATGTGCCTGGGCATGAAGGAATTCGACCCCTTCGGCATGTACCATGGCCGATGCATCGGCTACAAGGGACGTCTGCCTTTCCCGATGACCTGTCAGGAGATCGCGAAGCTGCTTGGCTTCAGCGAGCTGTACGGCATGAACATCCTTCCCTTCGGCAAGGACGAGGTGGAGACGGTGGGGATCATCTCCGGCGGCGCGGCGGACGACGTGTTCCAGGCGATGGAGGCCGGACTTGACTGCTTCGTCACGGGCGAGTGCCGACACGAGCTGTACCATGCGCTCAGGGAGAGCGGCATGGACATGGTCTGCGGCGGGCACTACCAGAGCGAGGTCTTCGGCGTGAAGGCCGTGGCCCGCTATCTGGAGAAGGAGCATGGCATCCAGACTGTCTTCATAGACAGGAAGACCGGGCTATGACGAAGAGGCTCAGACCGTTCATCCTGTCCGCACTGGTCGTGCTGGCGGACCAGCTGACCAAGGCATGGATCGTCGCCACGATACCTGAAGACGGTGTGGGGTACAGCTTCCTGGGAGGCTTTCTCCGGATAATCCATGTGCGCAACGATGCCGTGGCGTTCTCTCTTGGCAGCTCGCTGGACGTTTCGCTGAAGATCGTGCTCTTCATCGCTCTTCCCATCGCGCTTGTCTCATTCCTCTCCTTCCTGATAGTCTCCCGCCGCCATGAAGGCGAGCTGACGGAGCTGGACCTGTGGTGCCTTGCGGGCATCGTGGGTGGAGGTGTCGGAAATCTTGTCGACCGCCTCTTCCGGTCGCTCAGGGTGGTGGACTGGATCAGCGTGAGGATGTACGGCCTGCTGGGCATGGAGTACTTCCCGACCTGGAACATCGCCGATGCGGCGGTGGTCTGCAGCGTGGTTCTGCTTGCAATCAGCATGCTCCTGGTGCATCGCAACGGGCAGGGAATTGGACGAAAATGAGGTTCCTGACACGGACTTGACCTCGCCCTTGAGAAGCCTTTCAGGCTGAGCTATAGTAGTCCCTTGTTGGAGGAAGATTTGAACAAGAAGGCCAATTCCGTGATCTTCATGATTGTCGCAACAGTGGTAAACATCATCCTGATGGGCGTCCTGTTCATCGTCGGGCTGGTCATACTGAACCTGATCGCCTCGGCCTTTCCGGACACCGCGCTGATACCCGCCCTGATACTCATCGTCTTCATCGGCGCCATCGCGCTGTCGTTCATGCTATATTCCAGACTGGTCAAGTGGGCGATGAAGAAGTTCGACCTCGAGGACCGCATGGACCCGATATTCTCCTCGAAGCGCAACAGCTCAAGGAGCAGGCTGGATTAGGATGAGGCTCCCGGACAAGGCATCGCTTACCCAGGCCGTCTGGTCCTCCTACAGCGAGGATCCCGTATGGCAGAGCGGCATCTGGGAAAGCCGGCTCAGCGCACCATGCGTCCTGATGCCGGACGATTCCAGCGACGGGCTGTGGCACCTGTTCGCCCATACCTGGGTCGGCATAGAGCACTATGTATCCTCGTCGGGATTCGACTGGAGGAAGGCCGGCATCGTGGCCTTGCGTGGGCATTACCCGTCGGTCTTCCGCGAGAAGAACACCTGGTACCTCGTCTACGAGAACCATGACAGGGACTACCAGGGCAGGCGCAGGCTCGACCTGGGCAAGACCGTCTCGCGGATCTACATGATCTCATCCGGAGACCTGAGGACATGGTCGAGACCGCAGATGATACTCTCGGCCACGGACGTCCCGTACGCATCCGACTGGTCCGTACCCCGTCTGGCCCATCCCCAGATCGTGCAGTGGTGCGGCCGCTACAGACTGTACTTCACGGCATCCGAGGTCAGGATGTATGACACGGGACAGAAGGCCAGTGCCTGTCTGTCATATGCCGAGAGCGCCTTCTTCAACAGCGACTACGTCGTCCGTCCGACGCCCGTGATGAAAATCGAGCCGGATTCGCGATATATGAATCTTGCCATAGGGGCCTTCAGCTTCGTCGTATGCAGCGACGCGCTGATGGCGTTCCAGACGGCGTTCTTCTTCGACGAGGAGAACAGACGCAGCCGGTCCGCAATCTTCCTCCTGTCCTCGCAGGACGGGGAGTCGTTCGGACTCGAGAAGGAGCTCATGCGCTCCCCTGACAGCGGCTGGGCATCGCGCTGCTTCACATCCTGCTCCGTCTCGTTCCGTCAGGAGGAGGACACCTGGTACTGCTACTATTCGGCCAACGGCAGCGATGAGGGGCATCCGCATCTTCCGGTGCGCGAGAAGCTCGGCCTGCTGATAGGCAATGTGAAAAGGGAAGGTATCTGAAATGAACCACGTTTCCAGATTCAGGAACATGATCATGGGTGCTCCGTTCAGGATTCTCGTCAGCTTCATGGGCGTCATCCTGACGGGGACCGTGCTCCTGAAGCTGCCTGTTTCGATACAGGACGGGGTGGACCTGTCCTGGTTCGACTCGCTGTTCGTCGCAACGAGCGCCGTTTGCGTGACGGGGCTTACACCTGTCATACTCGCAGACACGTTCACCCCGACGGGGTTCTTCTTCGTGGCGCTGCTGGTGCAGGTCGGAGGACTGTCGTTCGCGACCTTCGCCGCCGCGTTCCTGATCTTCCTCAGGCGCAAGGCGTCCGGCAATCTGATCGTCGAGTCATACGGCGTCGCGACGAAGAACTGGCGCAGCCTGATCAAGGTCACCATGCTCATAACGTTCCTGTTCGAGCTTGCAGGCACGGCGCTGCTGTTCCTGTTCTACTCGCCTTATGTGGACGGAGCCCTGGCCACGCTGGGACATGCCGCGTTCACCGCGGTCTCTGCGTTCAACAACGCAGGCTTCGACACCTTCGGCACCTCGATGATCGGCTTCAACGACAATGCCGGCGTGCTTGTCACGGTGGGCATGCTCATCGTCTTCGGAGGCCTGGGCTTCCTGGTGTACGCGGATCTGATAGACAACAGGGCCAGGAAGTTCTCGATACAGACAAAGGCGGTCGTGATCACGACGCTCTTCCTGATAGTCGCGGGCACGCTGGGCTTCTTCCTGACAGGGCAGATGGACCTTCTGAACAGCTTCTTCCAGAGCGTGACGGCCCGTACGGCCGGCTTCGAGTCCGTGCCGCAGGTGGAGCAGAGCAGCTACACGCTCTTCCTGACCGTGATCCTCATGTTCATCGGTGCATCCCCCGGATCCACCGGTGGCGGTATCAAGACGACGACGTTCTTCGTCATCGTCCTGACATTCGTGTCGGTCATAAGAAGGGCCCATCCAGTCGCGTTCAAGAGAAGGGTCGCGGCGGAGTCCGTGAACAAGGCGTTCGCCGTGTTCATGATCTCCATCGTCATCGTGTGCATGTGCTCCCTGGTGCTGATGGGGCTGGAGGAGGACGTGAATCCGCTCTTCCTGCTGTACGAGGTTGTCAGCGCATACGCCACGGTCGGTCTGAGCTGCAGTCTCACTCCGTCGCTGAAGGTGGCGAGCCGTGCGGTTCTGATCGTCCTGATGTTCGTCGGACGCGTGGGGCCGTTGACGATCGCCGGGCTCGTGGACCGCAAGAGGGAGCGCGTCAGATACCTTGAAGAGAACATGAACATAGGCTGAGGAGGTTTATCAAGATGGCCAAGGAAGTGAAATATGGAGTGATAGGGCTGGGGCGCTTCGGCCTTGCCGTGGCGCAGAGCCTGATAGAGAGCGGAGAGGACGTGATCGCCGTGGACGTGGACGAGTCCAGGCTCGGATTGATATCCGACCAGACGGAGAACGTGTACATCATCGGCCAGATCACCGAGGACAGTCTCATCGAGGCCGGCCTTGACAAGTGCGAGGTCGTGATCATCGGAATCGGCAAGAACATCGAGGCGAGCCTGCTGGCGGCGCTGCACTGCATCCACCTGAAGGTGCCACGCGTCATAGCCAAGGCCAACAGCGCGGAGCATGCCCAGATCCTGAAGATGATCGGAGCCGAGGTGATTTTCCCCGAGATGGATACGGCCCATCGTCTTGCCAGGACTCTGAAGAACAGGATGCTCATGGACTTCTTCTCGGTGGGAAGCGGATTCTCGATCATCCAGGCGACACTGCCTGCGAAGCTCGTGGGCCAGACGGTCGTCGAATCGAACCTGAGACGCAAGTTCTCCATCAACATCATCGCCGTGAACAGGGCCGGCAAGGTCATAGCCGACATCACGCCGGATCTGGTGTTCGAGAAGGACGACGTGCTGATCCTGGTCGGAAGCGATTCCAGCCTTGCGAAGTTCATGAACATGTGAGCCTGGCATCCAGTGCAACCGGTGTGCCGGTGTCCCACGGGGGATGCCGGCATTTTTGTTCTTGGATGACCTCGATGGCTTCGGCAATCTCCAAGACACCAACACGAGATGCTGCAGGGCATATCCAGGCCGTCCTGGTCCGGCTGCTCCGGATTTCCACCTCTAGAGAACGAAGAGGGGTGCCGCCTTGCGACGACACCCCAGGGGGTATGTTGAAAGGAAGAGGATTCAGAGTATCTCGCCTCTCCTGGTCCTCTCATCGAATCGTGCCAGTTGGTTGTGAAGAGAATCCGGCTTTGCAACCCTTGTCGCTCTTCTGCTGTTCAGGATGCTGTAGAGCACCGGCGACAGCAGCAGCGTCAGGAATGCGCCTGTGGTTATTCCTCCCACGAACGTCAGCGCGATCGGCTGGATCATCTCGGTGCCTTCTCCGGGGAAGAAGGCCAACGGAATGAGTCCTAGTATTGTGGTGAGCGTCGTCATCAGAATAGGCCTGAGCCTCGACCTCGCCGCGGATATGCAGGCCGACCTGACGTCCATCCTCCCGGTGCGCACGAGATGGTTGATCCAGTCGACCAGCACGATTCCGTTGTTCACGACGACGCCGATCAGGGCTACGATGCCCACGAAGCTGAACAGGGTGAACGCCTGTCCCCATGTCGTATGTATGAAGACTACGCCTATCATCAGCAGCGGTATGGTCGCGAAGATGATCAGCGGATCCACGAGAGACTCGAACTGCGCCGCCATGACCGCATAGACCAGGAAGAGCGCCAACAGGACGATCGCAATCAGCACCGGCACGTAGCCGGCAAGGTCCGTCATCTCACCGCCCTGGCTTATCGTGACGCCCTCGGGGACCACAAGGTTTTCAGCCAGTGCCCTGTCGACCGCCTCCTGCACTTCGCTGGAGGCGTAGCCGTCCAGCAGCGATGCCGTCACATGGTTGACCCTCTGCCTGTCCTCGCGGGTTATTGTGACAGGTGTGGTGGACCTTTCCAGATCCGCAACCGTATCCAGCCTGACGTATGTCCCCGCCGATGTGGGTATGAGCAGGCTGTTCAGGGCGTCTATGTCGTCGATGTCCTCATCGCATAGTATTACGTCCAGGTCGTAGGTCGTGTCGCTGGAGAATGTCGTCAGCTCGGTCGCACTCGAACCGCTGATTGCCGTCGCCAGTGTGGAGCTAACCTGCTGTGCGGTTACTCCGAGGTCCTTCGCGACATCCTCACACAGTCTTATGTAGTACGCAGGAGAGCCTTCGCCCAGATCGCTTTCGACGTTGTCCGTGCCCTCTACCGAACGCAGTATGTCAACGATTTCGTCGGCCACCTCCTGCACCAGGAGTGTGTCGTCGCTTCTGATCTCGACGTCTATCGCGTTGCCGCCCATGCCTCTTCCAGAGGAGAACAGCCACTGCTCATCGGCGTCCGTCTGGGCGAGTAGAGGCCTTATCATGTCCTCGACTTCGCCTGCCGTGTACTTCTGTGCCGTGATGTCGGGCAGGGCGATGGTGATGGAGCCGGTATTGGACGAGCCTATCTCCAGAGAGATGGATTCATAGGCGTCTGTAGGCAGGATCTCAAGCAGCTTCTCCTGCGTGTCGAAGATGCGCCCTTCCGTGACCTCCCCGTCCGTTCCCGTGGGAAGCGTCAGGCTCAGCGACACCTCGTCGTCGGTGGTCATCTGGGGTGTAAGCGACAATCCTATGTCTGACAGGCTGGTCATCGACAGGATGAACAGCAGCACGAGCGGCACCAGGAGCATGGCCCTGTGGTCGAGGAAGTACGAGAGCACGATCTCGTATGCGTCACGCAACCTGTCCTCCGCCTTGGCAAGAGCTTCGTCCAGCTGTCTGAGCGCCCTGGACTTCAGCGGACGCTGCGTACGGGTGTCGAAGCGCAGTATCGAGCCGCAGAGGGCCGGCACCAGCGTCACAGCGACGAAGAGCGAGCATGCAAGCGACAGGCAGACCGTGACGATCATGTCCTGGAACATGACGCCTATCATCCCGAGATCGTCCTTGAAGATGAGCAGCGGAATGAATACGCAGATGGTCGTCAGCGTGCTTGCCAGAATCGCGTTGAACATGTCCTTGCTGCCCAGAATGGCCGCAACCGCACTGGGTTCGCCTTTCAGACGGAACGAGTACGTGTTCTCAAGGATGATGATCGAGGCATCCACGATCATGCCGATTCCAAGAATGAGACCTGCCATCGACATGCTGTTGACAGTGATGCCCGCCATCGACATGCACATGAGCGTTATGAGGATGCAGATGGGCATCGAGAGGGAGATGATCAGTGTCGTCCTGAAGCCCCTGAGGAAGAGGAAGATGACCAAGGCCGCCAGCAGGACGCCCTGCCAGGCAGAGGTGTACACTTCGCTCATCGTGTCGACTATCATCTCGGTCGAGTCGCGCTGGATGGTAAGCTTCATGTCTTCTGGAAGCGTCTGCACAATAGAAGGCAGAGCACTTCGCACCGCCTGGGCCACCGTCGTCTCGTTCGCATCCGATTCGGCCGTGATGGATATCATGACGATCGGCTGTCCGTCTACATACGAGCGGCGGGGGGAGTCCTCTTCGGTCATGACGACGTCGGCCAGGTCGGAAATCCTGATCACGGTGTCGCCGACCTTCTTGACAGGTGTGTCCGCAATTTCGTCTAGAGTCGTGAAGCGTTCGTCGACCGAAATCTGGTAGTTCACCCCGTCCTCCAGCACATGACCGCCGCTGGCCTGGATGTTTGATGACGAGAGTGCGCTGGTGATGTCGGAGAACGACAGGCCGTACGCCTGCAGTCTGTCGGCATGGACCTGGACCTCGTATTTCCTCCCGCCTCCGCCGAAGGCATCCGCCTCCGCCACGCCCTGTACACGTTCGAGAAGCGGTGCTATGCCGTCTTCTGCAATCTGCTGGAGCGTGGAGGTGTCGTATGGACCTGACAGGGATAGTGTCATGACCGTCGAGGAGTCGATGGAGTCCATCCTCAGCACCTGTGGGGAGTCGACCCAGTCCGGAAGCATCCTGGAGACCATGGTGATTGCCGCGTCGATATCATCCTCGGCCTCGTCCAGGTCGCTGCCATAGTCGAACTCAAGCAGCACGATCGACGAGTCTGACGTCGACATGCTGGTCATGCTATCCATGTTCTCCACCGAGGCAAGCGCATCCTCCAGCTGTCTGGTCACCTGCTGTTCGACAAGCTCGGAATCGGCGCCGTCGCAGCTCGTCATGACGGAGATCATGGGCATGTCCGTCTCCGGATAGAGGGCTATCTCTATGTTCATCAGATAGACGACGGCGATGATGGCGATCAGGACATAGACCATCGTCATCAGCACCGGGCGCCTTACCGACAGTTCGGAAATCTTCATCTGTCAGTCCTCCACTATGGAGACGGAATCGCCTTCATCCACGGCGCCGGACACTATTACGGTCTCGCCTTCGTCAAGGCCTGAGAGGATTGCGGTCCTCTTTCCATCGGAGAGCCCTGTCTCCACCGCCTTGGAACGTGCGATGCCGTCCTGGACGACCATCACGTGCGGCGATCCGTCTGTCGTGTCGACGGCGGAGGAGGGTACCGTGACCACATCATCCACACGGCCCGTCTCGAGGGCGATCGTGGCGAACATGCCTTCCATCAGACCTTCTTCGTCGCCGATGATGTCCAGTTCGATGCCGGCCATCCTCGTCGACGTTTCGACTGTCGGCGAGACGTATGAGAGCACCGCCTCGTATGTCCTGCCGGGGTAGGCGGCTACCGTGAAGGAGCTCGTGCTGCCGCTCTCGAGCGCCGAGATGTACCGCTCTGGAACCTCCGTGGCCAGCTTCAGGTCTTCGTCGGTCCTTACC
>CASEAG010000031.1 GCA_949285785.1 uncultured Spirochaetales bacterium
ATATCATGGCAGACAGGATAATAGTGCGTGGTGCGAAGGTCCACAATCTGAAGGACATAGACGTCGAGATCCCATTGGGAAAGATCGTCGGAATCGCCGGCGTGTCGGGAAGCGGCAAGTCGTCTCTTGCCCTGGGTGTGCTTTATGCGGAGGGTTCCAGGCGCTATCTTGAGAGCCTGTCCACGTACACCAGACGGCGCATGACGCAGGCCGAGAGGGCCTATGTGGATGATGTCCTCTACATCCCGGCCGCCCTGGCGCTCAGACAGAGGCCCGGCGTACCCGGCATACGCAGCACCTTCGGAACCGGCAGCGAGCTACTCAATTCGCTTCGCCTGATGTTCTCCCGCCTTGCAAGCCATCGCTGTCCCAACGGCCATTACCACGAGCCCTCGATGGCCGTGGCTCTGGAGCAGGAGATGGTGTGCCCCGTGTGCGGGGTTCGCTTCTTCGGACCGGGGGCCGAGGATCTGGCGTTCAACAGCAGCGGTGCCTGCAGGACCTGCGGCGGCACCGGCATCGTCAGGACCGTCGATAGGTCCACACTGGTACCCGATGACTCGCTCACGATAGAACAGGGGGCGGTGGCTCCCTGGAAGAGCCTGATGTGGTCTCTTATGGTGGACGTGTGCCGCGAGATGGGCGTGAGAACGGATGTGCCGTTTCGCGACCTCACGGACAGGGAGAAGGAGATCGTCTACGACGGACCTGCCGAGAAGCGACACATCCTTTACAAGGCCAAGAGCTCCGACCAGTTCGCGGAGCTGGACTTCACCTACTACAGTGCTGTGAACACCGTGCTCAACGCCCTCTCCAAGGTCAAGGACGAGAGCGGAATGAAACGTGTCGAGCGCTTCCTGAAGGAGGAGCCCTGTCCCGACTGCCATGGCAGCAGGCTGAGCGAGGAGGCAAGGGCGCCCCGGATCATGGGGATTTCACTGGACGAGGCCTGCCGGATGACACTGGACGAGCTTGTCGGCTGGGTCCGCCGGGTGCCCTCCTCGCTGCCGGATGAGATGAGGGCTATGGCGGAGAGCATCTGCGAGTCCTTTCTGGACACGGCACGCCGTCTGGTTGACCTTGGTCTGGACTACCTGACGCTGGACAGGGCCGCCTCGACGCTCTCCACCGGGGAGAGACAGCGCATGCAGCTTGCTCGTGCCGTGCGCAACCGCACCACAGGTGTCCTCTACGTCCTGGACGAGCCGTCCATCGGGCTCCACCCTGCAAACATCGAGGGTTTGGAGGCTGTCATGGACGATCTGGTCGCGGACGGCAATTCCGTGGTCCTTGTCGACCATGACACGCAGGTCCTCTCGCATTCCGACTGGATAGTCGAGATGGGGCCCGGTTCCGGATCGGGAGGTGGCCGCGTCATCTGCCAGGGGCCCGTGGAGAAGCTGGCTTCGGAGGGCTCCTCGATAATCGGGCCGTTCCTTTCGGGACACCCTGAGCGCATCAGGGCGCGTCTTGATGAGGACGAGGTCTTCTCGCAGGGGGAGGTCAGGCTGGTCACCGGGCGGATACATACAGTGAAGCCTCTCGAGGTGCGCATCCCGAAGGGGCGCATGAGCGTTGTCACGGGGGTGTCCGGAAGCGGCAAGACGACAATGGTGCTGGAGAGCCTTGTTCCTGCACTGCAGGCCGTGTGCGAGCACAGGGCGCTGCCGGACCACGTGCAATCCATCGAGACCGGCGGCATACGCACCGTGAAGCTCATCGACGCGACCCCGATCGGTGTGAACGTCAGGAGCACGGTCGCCACATATAGCGACGTGCACGATGAACTGAGGAAGCTGTTCGCCGGACAGGAGGAGGCAAGGCGCCTGGGATACAGGGCCGGCGACTTCTCCTACAACACCGGCTCCCTCCGCTGTCCCCAGTGCGACGGCACCGGTTCGATAAGTCTGGACGTCCAGTTCCTGCCGGATGTCGAGATCCCCTGTCCCGGATGCCGTGGCTCGCGGTACTCCGACAGTGCGCGTGCCGTGAAGTACACAGGCGCCGACGGTGCCGGATACTCCCTCGTCGACCTGATGGCCATGGATGTGGACAGCGCCCTGGAGGTCCTCCGTGGCAGGCCTGTGATAGCACAGAGGCTGCAGACGCTGCATGACCTGGGGCTCGGCTATCTTACGCTGGGGGAGGCCACGCCCGGCCTTTCCGGAGGCGAGGCGCAGCGCCTGAAGCTGGCAAGCGAGCTGGGGCGCAGGCAGAACGATTCGCTGTTCGTCTTCGATGAGCCGACGATAGGACTGCATCCGCTGGATGTCCGGAGCCTGCTTGGAGTCTTCCAGACACTGATATACAACGGGGCCACGATAGTCGTCATCGAGCATGACCTGGATGTGATACGCAACGCCGACTGGGTGGTCGACATGGGACCTGGCGGCGGCATGGCCGGCGGTCGCATCGTGGTATCGGGTACGCTGGACGATCTGCGACGCAACAGTGAGAGCATCACTGCCAGGTATGTGTAGTCGCGACATCGGGATTGTGTCGTCCTTATGAGGAGTGTGGCGGCTCTCTCCATGTCCTGCGCCATTTGGTGGATGCTGGGAGGAGAAGTGTGTGTTTTGCCGTGATGACAATTGAAAGTCTTCATCCGTCGTGACTATTTCATAGGCATGCATACCGTGTTGATAATATGCGACGAGGCATCGGCCGCGGATGTGTTGTCGCTTCGTGCATATCTCGAGCTGTCCGACCTCAGGACGGTCGTCTGCGATGATGGCCGCCAGGCGCTTTCGACCATTTCACGTGACATGGTCGACATCGTCGTCATTTTCTCCAGAGGTGGAGCCGTCGACGGCTTCATGACCATCAGGAGGCTTCGGGAGAAGTCGGACGTGCCAGTCGTCGTCCTCGCGGAGCACAGCGACGAGAGCGACAGGATCATGGCCTTCGAGCTCGGCTGCGACGACATCATCTCCTCTCCTTTCAGCTACAAGGAGATCGTCCTCCGGCTGAAGGCGAGGCTGAAGAGGCGGGATGCGGGTACTCATGACTCCAGACAGGTGTACAGGAACGGAGACGGACAGCTGGTCGTCGATGCATCATCGCACAAGGTCCTCGTCGACGGCGTCGAGGTGAACCTCACGGCAAGCGAGTGGAGGATATTCTCCATGCTGGTGGCCAACTGCAACTGTGTGGTATCACGTTCACAGATCATCTCGGCGTGCTTCGGCTATGCCTCGGAGAGCTATGACAGGGTAGTGGACACACATATAAAGAACATCCGCTCCAAGCTGGGTCCTGACGGCCGCCTCTGGATCGAGACCGCCCGTGGATACGGCTACTGCTTCACGGCGACAGCCTCCACACGCCAGGTTCCATAGTCTGCTGGAATGTGAGGACGTCTTCACATTCTCCACTTTTCTTGACTCAACAAACATCTTCTTTTTCGCATCCATCCATCTTGTGCACATGAGACGGATGGAGAATTGAGGCAAATCTTTGGAAAATGGAGATTCGAAAAAGGATGAAAAGACTACTTTCTGTTCTTGTGATTGCAATCGTGGCGCTCTCCGGCGTCTATGCCGACTGGGCCTTCAGCGGCAACTTCGATGTCGGCTACACCTTCGGCTTCGACGGTACGAAGAACGTGACGACCGTCTCCGGCGACAACAGCGCACCCGAGGCCGGATTCCTCTACCTCAAGGGCGGCAACGACTACCTGAGCCTTGATGTCAGGACCGACATACAGGCAGGCCAGACGATCATACGAGATGGCGGCGTCGGCATGACGGGCACGCTGAACATGACCAACCTCATCAACGACGCTTTCCAGACCGACATCCCGGTGGCCGTCAGCTTCTATCTCGGCAACCAGTCGCCCGAGACGGATGCCGACTGGGCGTATGCCGACCCGCATGGCATCGACGACGAGATCAGCCTGGGAGCATCACGTGCCCAGTACCCATTCGGTGTCAGCATCGGCTATGGCGACATCGTCACGGCCTATGCCTACGGAGCGCTTGACATCGACAACGTCGAATCGGGCAACTCCGGAGCCCTGTTCGAGCTCAGAGTTCAGCCGATCGAGGGTGTGAGGGCGAACATCGGCTATGTCGCAAGTGCACTGGAGACGGCCCAGGACTTCCAGGTCAGCGCACTGGTCGACATCGCAACGCTCCTTGGACTCGACTTCTCTCTCGACGTGTCCGCGAGCTATGTGGCGAACATCGACAACGCCGCCGACAACTCACATTTCATGGCCGCTGTGACCGGAGGCTTTGCAGGACTGGGTGCCTATGTCGAGTACGAGTACTACAACGACCTCGAGTCGGCGAGTGTCGTCGACAACCTGCACAACCTCTACATCGGCGCCTCCTACGACCTGGATCGGATCGCCGTCCCGCTTTCGTTCGGTGCCGAACTGGTTCTCGGTGACATGGTCGAGGACTTCACCACCGGTGGCAGCGTGTCCGTGGATGCGGCCCTGATGGATGTCCACTTCTACGGCGAGCTCGGAGTCGAGGACTTCGGCGACGGCGACACCGGCTATGTGACGATCGGCACGTACATGTACTTCTAGGCCGCCCCCCTCCCCAGGCGGGGTCATGCATAATGTTCAGGACCGGCTGCGGCAGGACGATACCCCCTGCACGCCCAGCCGGTCCTGTATTGTCCAATGCCTGATCCAGGTGAATTTCCTATACCCCAGGTCACATCGTTTTCCCTCTTGTCCATGGCGAAAGGCTTTTCTCGATTGCGATAGTCCTGTAGAATCCAGATGAAGAACATGTAAAAAGAGGAATCAAGTGGACGTATCCTTTTCATATTTCATCTCCGAGGTCATGAGCTCGCCGATGCTCTTCATTTCGGCTCTGCTCACGCTCTCGGTGATCTTCGTGAACGGATGGACCGATGCGCCCAATGCGATCGCCACATGCATAACGACACGCTGCCTGTCCACCAGGAAGGCGATTGTCATGAGCGCCGTGTTCAACTTCCTTGGCGTTCTGATAATGACGCACATAAACGCCAGCGTTGCCTCGACGATATCCAACATGGTCGATTTCGGCTCCGACACCCATACGGCCCTCGTTGCGCTCTCGGCATCGCTGTTCTCCATAGTCGTGTACTCCACCGGAGCCTCCTGGCTCGGCATTCCGACCAGCGAGAGCCACAGCCTGATCGCTGGTCTCACCGGGGCCGCAATAGCCACACAGAACGGCCTGCACGGCGTCAACTTCGACGAATGGGTCAAGGTCATCTACGGTCTGTTCGCCTCTCTGATCCTGGGCTTCGTGATGGGCTATGCGATCTGCCGCCTGATCGCCTTCCTGTTCCGCCGCATGGAGCGGCGCAAGGCCAACACGCTGTTCACGTACTCGCAGATCGGAGGCGCGGCGGCCATGAGCTTCATGCACGGTGCGCAGGACGGCCAGAAGTTCATCGGCGTCCTCTTCCTGGCAATCGCGTTCTCCAACGGCCAGACAAGCGTCCATGGCATGCTCATCCCGGTGTGGCTGATGCTGCTGTGCTCGACCGTGATGGGCGTGGGCACCAGCGTCGGAGGCGAGAAGATCATAAAGAGCGTGGGCATGGACATGGTCAAGCTCGAGAAATATCAGGGCACAAGCGCCGACATCGCCGCGTCGCTGTGTCTTCTCCTGTCCTCAGTGTTCGGCATCCCGGTGTCGACGACCCACACCAAGACCAGTGCAATCATGGGAGTAGGGGCCTCCAGGAGGCTTTCCGCGATAAACTTCTCCGTCGTCAAGGACATGGTCCTCACATGGATCTTCACGTTCCCCGGCTGCGGACTCATAAGCTTCCTGATGGCGAAGCTGTTCATGTTCCTCTTCTAAAGGAGTAAAAGGTGAAAAAGCAGGATTCATTCTATTTCGACAACTTCATCGAGTGCACCCACTATTCTCTGCGTGCCGCCCAGCTGCTGATGGCCGTCATGAACGACTACGACAGCTCCATGATCGAGGCCCGTCTTGACGAGATGCATCAGATCGAGCATGGTGCGGACACGAAGAAGCACGAGATGCTCGCAGTGCTGATGAAGGCGTTCATGACGCCGATTGAGCGCGAGGACATCATGCTGCTGTCGACATGCCTGGACGAGGTGACCGACAAGATCGAGGACGTCCTCATCCGCCTGTACTGCAACGACATCCATACCATGAGACCGGTGGCGATCGAGCTTGCATCCGTGGTCGTGGAGTGTTGCAAGGAGATGGAGACGCTGCTGGAGGAGTTCAGGAACTTCAAGAAGAGCAGGTCCATCCATGAGCACATCGTCAGGATCAACACCCTCGAGGAGGATGCGGACAAGCTGTTCATCAAGGCGATGAGGGAGTTGCATTCCCAGAGCGAAGACCCCGTCGAGATCGTCAAGTGGCGCGAGATCTTCATCTACCTCGAGAAGTGCACGGACGCCACCGAGCATGTCGCAGACGCCGTCGAGCGCGTCATCATGACCAACACCTGATCAGATCGTAATGCTCTGTGTCGAGATGAGGCTGCCGTCCTCTGCCAGGTGCTTGTCGATGGTCAGCCGACCTGTGTTCACGTCCAGAGTGTAGACATAATAGCAGCCGCGGCTCTCGAACAGCCCCGCATCGCGTGTGTGCAGGGCGTCGTGGTTGTATTCCCAGAACGAGCGGGAGACGTGGATGAGTCCGCCTCCCGAGTGTCTGTGCCCGTCCATCATCAGACCGACTCCGTACTGGTCCATCAGCCTGTAGAGGCGGTTCTGTTCTGCGACGTCCGCGGTGCCGAGGGTGAAGATGAGACTCTGGTTGAACCCTTCGCCGCTGGTGATGTCCGTATGGGTTATGAAGACCTTGTAGGGGTTCCCGTCCTGGGCGAGGGCCTGTTCCAGCGCCTCCAGCTGTGCCAAGGTGAATATCCTCAGGGACGAATCCAGGGCGTAGATCGAAAGAGGGCCGTACGTATAGCAGCCGAGTGTGCCGAAAAGCCCGTTTCCATGATATAGTGCCTCCCATTCGTCCCTCATCCGGTCGCTCTGCAGCTCGTGGTTGCCCAGAATGCCGAGGAATGGCACATCCTTTTTCCCCATCGCGGCAAGGAATTCCGTGAGCGGACCATACGAGATGTTGCCGTCGTCGCTCAGGTCGCCGAGGCTCATGACGAAATCGTGGTCTTCGGCGATCTCGAGCACCTTGCCGCTGCGGTCGGTGACCTTGCTGTCGTGCCGTCCGATGTGTGCATCGGTGAAGACGAGGAAGCGGATACTGTCCTCGCCGTCTTCCCATCCGTTGCCGGACTTCTCCAGCTCCACACGCTTCAGGAACGGATTGTAGTCGTAGTCGAACACCTCGTGTGTCATGTGTATCTCGCAGCCGGCGAGAACGGTCGCCAGGAACAGCGTCGCGATCAGGAGAATCCTCTTCATTCAAGCCCCCTCAGCAGGACACCTGCGCTTATGCCGTAGCCCGCGATCGTGGTGTACGGGTTCATCAGGACCTCTGCAAGCTCCGCATAGCCGCGGATGTAGAAGGCCAGCTGCCGGTCAACCTCGATGCCGGTCTCGAATCCAAGGGAGAGCGTTGCCCGCCATGCGGGCTCCTCCGGCAGGAAGCTGGTGGCGAACATGTCCAGATGGAACATGTCCGTCCTCACGCCCAGCTCCAGTCCTGCCATCGGCGAGAGGGCCCACTGCGCAATGGAGGTGTAGGGAGACCATGCCATGCCGCCCTTGATCCCCGCCTCGTAGCGTATGTGGAACCAGCCGAATGCGATGTCCTGGCTGAAGATGTAGGACAGGGTGTTGAAGCCGCCTTCATGAGGGACGATCTGCATGGCGCTGTCGAATGTGTGCAGCAGTGTCTTCCCCTGCTCCAGGTCATATGTCAATGCCAGGTCGAAGATGTCGCCCATGTCTGTCTGGAAGCGCAGCGAGGCTCCTCTGTATGAGACTTTCTGGTTGAAGAACATGATCTCGTCCTCGATCGACGACCTCCTTGCACCCAGCGCCCAGTCCACCTCGAACGCACTGGCGGAAACCGTCGCCAGAATGAGCGACATCATGATTGCGAATATGGCGACCCTCTTCATATCAGGTAGAAGTCTAGAACACGACGATGGCGTTCTCAAGGTCGGAACACCTCCTGAAATGTGCAAAAGATGGGAAAAGTGCCGCCGGATGCGGCTTTATCATATCGGTGCAAAAATGTACTCTTGCAACATGGATCTGAACATCGTACTCGTATTCGTCGCCCTGGTGATGGTGAGCGCCATCTTCGGCTCGAGGATATCCTCGAAGTCCGGAATGCCTGTGCTGCTCATATTCCTCGTGCTGGGAATGCTCGCCGGTGTGGATGGCCTGCTTGGAATCGACTTCGAGGACTATGATGCCGCCAACACGATCTGCAGCGCGGCGCTCATCTTCATAATGTTCTATGGCGGATTCGGAACCAGCTGGAAGGCTGCACGTCCTGTAGCCGCCCCGTCCATCGTGCTTGCAAGCGCCGGCGTCGTCATGACCGCGATGGTCACTGGCGTCTTCTGCCATCTCGTCCTCGGGATGCAGTGGCTGGATGCGATGCTTCTCGGCAGCGTGCTGTCGTCTACGGATGCGGCCAGCGTCTTCTCCATACTCCGTAGCAGGAGGCTGTCCCTGAAATACGGCACATCGTCGCTTCTGGAGATGGAGAGCGGAAGCAACGACCCGGCTGCGTATATGCTGGTGATGATATTCCTCGAGATGCGCTCCGCCGGATCCCCCAGCTTCCTGACGATCTCATATGACGTCTTCAGCCAGGTCGTCTACGCCATGGCCATCGGAGTTGCCCTTGCATGGGCCACGAAGCAGATACTAGGCCGCTTCAGCTTCCCGGAAGGCTTCACCCAGATATTCATCCTTGCAGTCGCTCTACTGTCGTATGCGCTTCCCTCCCTGGTCGGAGGCAACGGCTATCTTGGTGCGTATCTGGTCGGAATCCTGCTTGGAAACATGAAGATGGAAGGCAAGAAGGACCTGGTCTCCTTCTTCAATGTCTTCAACGGGATGATGCAGATACTGATCTTCTTCCTGCTCGGTCTGCTCGCATCGCCCAGAAGCCTTCTTGCGGAGATACATGTCGGGCTGCTGATCTCGGTGTGCATGATCCTCGTTGCACGACCTGTGACCGTGGCCCTGCTCACGCTCCCGTTCCGCTTCCCGCTTCGTCAGCAGGCGGTCATATGCATGGCGGGGCTTCGCGGTGCATCATCAATCGTGTTCTCGATAGTCGTCACCGTCGCAGGTGCATACGCATATGGTTCCATATTCAACACGGTCTTCGTCGTCGTCCTCGTCTCCATTCTCCTGCAGGGGACGCTTCTGCCGTTCGTATCGAGGAAGGTAGGCATGATAGACGAGGAGGAGGACGTCCTCAAGACGTTCAACGACTACGAGGAGAGCAGCATAGAGTTCGTGCCCATACAGCTGTCTCCCGACTCCGCATGGACTGGCCGCAGGATAATGGACATCGACACTCCTCCCGATTCGATCGTCGCGGCGATAGAGCGCGACGGCGTGCCTCTGGTGCCGAAGGGGGACAGCGTCCTGAACGCCGGCGACAGGATAATCCTGGGCATGGCGAAGCCCCAGCTGGACACATCGGTCAGCCTCTGCGAGGAGACCGTGTCGTCCCATCATCCATGGGTCGGGCGGACGCTGGGCGACATCAGGCCGAAGGAGCTTGTGCTGATGATTCTACGCGATGGAAAGTGTATCATACCCACTGGCGGAACCGAGGTCCGCAAGGGCGACGTTCTCGTCAAGAACGAACAGAGGTGAATGGACGATGATGATAGAGAATGTCGGACTCGTGCTCGAAGGCGGGGCCATGCGCGGCATGTTCACCGCCGGAGTGCTGGACGTGCTGATGGAGAATGACGTGTATATCGGAAACTG
The DNA here is from genome assembly GCA_949285785.1 of uncultured Spirochaetales bacterium. Classification (GTDB taxonomy): domain Bacteria; phylum Spirochaetota; class Spirochaetia; order Sphaerochaetales; family Sphaerochaetaceae; genus Bullifex. The sequence goes on from CASEAG010000031.1 coordinate 9,881, forward strand.
CGTGGGCGTATCGGCAGGGGCCGTGTTCGGCTGCAACTACAAGTCGAGGCAGATCGGACGCACCATCCGCTACAACAAGCGATTCTGCCGCAACAAGGACTACGTCTCATTCCGTTCGCTGCTGTTCACCGGAGACCTGTACGGTGCAGACTTCGGCTACCGGAGGATCCCCTACGAGCTCGACATTTTCGATACGAAGACGTTCAGGGAGAATCCCATGAGGTTCCATGTCGGGGCGACCAACCTGCTCACCGGCAGATGCGACTTCCACACGCTGACCGACGGCGGGGATCATGATCTGCTGTGGATGAGGGCATCGGCATCGATGCCGCTCGTCTCGCGCGTGGTCATGATAGACGGCATCCCGTATATGGACGGCGGTTCTGCCGACTCGATCCCACTGGACTATATGGAGAGTCTGGGCTTCAGGAGAAACGTGCTGCTGCTGACGCAGCCGGAGGGCTTCGTCAAACAGCCGAACAGCATGCTGCCACTGATAAGGCTCAGGTACGGCAGGAGGTACCCGGCCCTCGTGGAGGTGCTCGAGCACAGGCACGAGGTCTACAATCAGACGCTCGAGACCATAAGGCAGCGGCGGAAGGACGGCCTTGTCTATGTGATCCAGCCTCCCGAGGCGTTGGGCATCAAGGCCGTCGAGCATGACCCAGAAAACCTTGAGCGCGTATACCGGATCGGACGGAGGACGGCGCAGGATGTTCTGCCGTCGCTGATGGAGTTTTTGCTTTCATAGCTCCTTTGTATTAGAATTGGATGACAAGGAGGGTGGCATCATGAAGATGGTTTTCGCAATCATAAACAAGGCTGACGAGGACATCACAGTCACGGCATTGAACGAGGCGGGCTTCTTCGCGACCAAGCTCAGCTCCACCGGAGGCTTTCTCAAGAAGACCAACACCTCGATAATCGTCGGCACGGACGACGACAAGGTGCCTCAGGTACTGGACATCATCAGGCGCTATGCCGGCAAGAGGATAGACGAGGTGCCCTATGTGGCGCCTTCGATGTCGCGGCCGACGACCGGTGTCGGGGCTCCCTACGTCACGGTTCCGACAAATGCCGGCGGAGCGACGGTCTTCGTCCTCGACGTGTCCTCGTTCGAGAAGTTCTGATCTTCTCTGCCTGGACATGGAAAGGCCCTCGGAAAACGGTTCCGGGGGCCTTTGCCTGTCTTATGCGTTCACGACCGAATGGATTGTGGCACGGACCTGGCCCTTGCCGCTCACCATTCTGGTGAAGTCCTCGACGACTGTGTGGAACAGCGCAGTGGCGGTCACATCCAGTCCGAAGATCTTCTCGTTGGACAGCAGAGGTCTGAGCTGCTGTGTGAAGTCGCCCTTCGAACCGAGCGTGATTCCCGAGAGCATCGGCTGAAGCGTGTCGGTCATCGGATCGGGGCTCAGGGTGAAGGCGTTGCCCTCATCGTCCACGGCCAGCAGATAGCGCAGATACAGTGCATAGACCATCGGAACGACCTTCAGGCTGGTGACATCGAGATCCTTCGATGCCAGATAGCTCTTGATCGTCTCGCCGAAGCGGATGGACAGCTTCTGGCTGGTGTCGGTCGCGATGCGCTGCGGGGTGTCCGGCATGAACGGGTTGGGGATCCTCTTCTGGATGACCTCGTCGATGAAGACCCTGGGGTTGATGATTCCCGGGTCGGTCACGACCGGAAGACCTTCCCTGTAGCCGAGGATGTCCACCATCTTCCTCAGGTCCTCGTCCTGCATCTCCTTGCTGATGAGGGTGTAGCCGAGCAGACATCCGGAAAGCGCCAGGGCTGTGTGAAGCGGGTTGAGACAGGTCGTGACCTTCATCCTCTCGACCTTGTCGACGGTCTGCCTGTCGCAGAAGTAGACTCCTGCCTCCTCGAGCGCCGGGCGACCTGCGGGGAACCTGTCCTCGATGACGAGGTACTCGGCCTCCTCTGCGTTGACGAAGGGTGCGATGTAGGTGTGCTTGCCCGTGATGATGGGTTCGCTGTCCTCGAAACCGTCCTTCATGAGCATCTGTCTGACGCTCTCGTCAGGACGCGGAGTGATCTTGTCGATCATCGAGATCGGGAAGCTGACCTTCGACTCGTCTGTGATATAGTCCAGGAAAGCCGCATCCGCAGAGCCGTTGTCGACATAGGCCTTCGCAATCGTCTCCATGGCCGCCTTGAGCTTGTCGCCGTTGTGAGAGCAGTTGTCCATGGACACCAGGGCGATCGGGAAAGCCCCCTTCTGCCATCTGAGATACATCAGATACGTGAGGTTGCACAGGAACACGGATGCCTGGTCGATGGGTTTTGCGAAGTCGGTCGCATAGAACGGGAAGAGCTCGCCTGCGGGGTTGTACAGTGCATAGCCTTTCTCGGTGATCGTGAAGGAGACCATCTGGAGCGACGGGTTCGTGAAGGCGTCTGACAGCACCTTCCATTCGTCGGCGCTGTTCCTGTCGCACTTGACAGCCTCGACCACCGAGGCGATGACCTCCTTGTCGATCGAGCCGTCCGCTTTGAGAGTCACTGCGAGCGTGAGGTCGTCATGAGGGGCGTAGATCCTGTCGATGATCTCCCCGTCGAAGCCTTCTCCCGCAATGATGCCTGTGTCCATCAGACCCTTGTCCAGCAGTCTCTGGCACAGCTTCGCGGGGAAGATGCGGAAGATGTTGCCGCTTCCGAAATGCACCCACTGCGGGCGCTGCATGGTGGCGGCCTTGACCTTGTCGTGGTCGAAGGCGGGAAGGCGGTAGCCCTTCCATTCGTCTTTTCTTGCAAGTTCAGCCAATGTGAGTTTCATCTCATTTGCTCCTTTGTCATCTGTTCTGTGCGGCTGTGAAGAACTCCGGGTAGACCACCGCAAGATGGTCCAGCTCGTCCCCGAGCTTGCCGAAGTGTCCTGCAAGGAGGGCCCTCGCATTCTTCCTGTCGCCTTTCTCGATTGCATCGACCATCGCCTCGTGCTCCTCATAGACGCCTTCCATGCTGGTGGCGACCTTCATGTTGAGAAGCCTTGCGCGGTGCTCGTTTCCCGTGTGGGCCTGGATGACCTTGAGTATCCTCTCGTAGCCGACCTCGTCGTAGAAGACCGTATGGAACTCTATGTCTGAGGTCAGGAACGCCACGACATCGCCGGTCAGCAGCGCCGTCTTCTGCTGGAGAAGGCAGCTTCTCAGCCTCGTGACGAGGATCAGAAGCCCCTTCTCGTCGTATTCCCTGTCAAGGAACTCGTCGAAGACCCTGAGCTCGATTGCAGTGCGCAGAAAGCGCTCCTGCATGATCGTCTCCCGGTCCAGATAGGATACCCGTGTGCCCTTCTGGGGGAATATGTCCACAAGACGGTCACGCTCGAGTCTGAGCAGCGCATCGCGCACTGGAGATCTCGATACGCCGAGCTCCTGCGAGAGACTGACGAGCTGAAGCTCCTGGCCAGGATCGTAGTCCAGATTCTCTATCTTCCGCCTCAGCTCATCATAGACCCAGCTGCCCGCCTGTCTTTCGTATCTGCTCATACGCCCCTTGCTTCGGCCTTGTCTATGGCCTCCCAGAGACCTTCGATATACACTGCACCGAGAGCCCTGTCGTACAGGCCGTAGCCGGGCATGCACTTCTCGCCCCAGATGGTCCTTCCGTGGTCAGGGCGGATCGGTCCGTCAAAGCCGATGTCGTGAAGCGCCTTGACCGCTTCATACATGTCGAAGGATCCGTCCGAGGAAAGATGTGCCGCCTCTTCGAAGACACCCTTCGAGAAGTGGTGGAGATTCCTGACATGCGCGAAGTGGATTCTCTTTCCACATGCCTTGATGAGGTCCGGGAAGTCGATGTCCGGGTTGGAGCCGAGGCTGCCCATGCAGAAGGTCAGTCCATTATAGTCCTTGTCGACCGCCTTGAAGAGACGCAGAATCGCCTCCTTTCCGGTGATGATCCTGGGCAGACCGAAGACGGGCCAGGCCGGATCGTCCGGGTGGATCGCCATCTTTATGCCGTATTTCTCGCATACGGGGCCGATCGCCTCGAGGAAATATACGAGGTTTGCGAACAGCTTGTCGCTGTCGACGTCCTTGTACGCCTCAAAAAGCTCGGCGACGTGGGAAAGCCTCTCCGGCTCCCAGCCTGGCATGACGAAGCCGTTGGAGTTGTCGTTCGTCTGGTTGAAGAAGGTCTGGGGGTCGATGGAATCGACGACCTTCTGGTCGTAGGCCAGCACGGTGGATCCGTCAGGTCTCATCTTCGCAAGATCGGTCCTGGTCCAGTCGAAGACAGGCATGAAGTTGTAGCAGACGAGGTCGATCCCCTCCTGTCCAAGGTGCTCGAGGGTGTTGATGTAGTTCTGGATATACCTGTCACGCTCAGGGGTTCCGATCTTGATGGCATCATGGATGTTCACGCTTTCGATGCCCTCGATCTTCAGGCCGGCCTTCTCGACGATCTCCTTGAGTTCATGAATCCGCTCTCTGGGCCATTCCTCTCCGGCAGGAATATCGTAAAGGGTTGTGATGACGCCTGTGACGCCGGGGATCTGTCTGATCTGCTCGAGGGTGACAGAGTCGAAACCGGGGCCATACCAGCGAAGAGTCATTTTCATAAGAGTTCTCTCTCCTTTTATGCGAAATTGATATATTAGAATACTAGACCCGTATTGAGCACCTGTAAAGACTTTTTTCGTTCTGAATGGATAAATTATAACGCGTGCGTGCGAAAGATGCATATCAGAACCAGAATATGTTTGACTGCAACGAGGCGGTTTCAAGGGAAGACGTTTGTAAAGCCGGCTTTTTCATATGAAAGGCATCCACCTTGGATACATCGCATGATGGTAGGCATTCCAGGACCATCCGGAGAAAAGTTACGGTTCTTCTGAGGAAAAACAAGCGTCATATAATATAAGATGAAATAATAAATACCTAATAAGGTATGAAATAAATTCATAAAATGAAGATATCCTGGTTTTAATATGAGCGGTTTACTGCGTGGCCGGTTTTGAAGCCGTGATGAAGTCGGAATTGAAGCAGAGCGACTGAATGGAAGCGAAATAATTATGTAACTAAAGTATATGTTTGTTTTTAATAGTTAATGAAAATGAGGTAAAATATTTTAGTAAATCATTGCAGTATAAATATTTACATAGAAAATGCTTGACATGTTGCTTAAACAATGATAAATTCACTTATATAGAAGTGAAGAACTTCCTTGTAACTGATCTTTGATATCATTGCGGCTCGCACCGGCACTCCAGAAGGTAAGGGCCCTGAACATCGGAACCGGTGTCTGGGGAACGAAGAGGGAAGAAAGGAAAGCCAGTGTTCAGAAAGTGTTTCTCATAGCCGGTGAGCCGATGGAAGACGGAGCGGGTAGGTGAACTGTTCCGTGTTCCTCATAGCGGTATCTATCCAATACCGCAGACCTCCTCCTTTGAACGGGGTGTTTCCTATGTCTGTCATGAGGGTGATGACTGGAGAGGAAACATCCCGTTCTCTTGTTATTCATTTTCCTATTCCAACCATACGGTTTCCTCTCAATGCAGCAATGCTTCAACTTGAAGGTGAATGGTTTCTCCCGATTGTGATAAGGGCATACATTTGAACAGTCGAATTGCACCGGATAGTCATGATAATGTTGTTGTATGGAGCGAACCACTTCCTTTTAAATTTCCTTCTGGTTATAGAAGTTTTCGAATTCACCTGAGGTGAATCCACAGCAAATATTCAGAAGCCTGTCCTAAGGACGATAGTTGGGAAACCAGGTATGCACCTCTGGTGGATGCATATCCAGAACAATCTCTGTCTGCACTTGATTGAAATTAATCCGATTCTTTTCCTGCCGAATAACCTGGTTGTCTTGAGTGTTTGATGATTGTTCGAGGTCGTGAATGCAAAGCAATGGTCATGCATCGAGATGAATGGCCTCTTTAGTGAAAGCCGTTTCATCTCTACCATTTTGGGTTCGTGATGGCTTGATATGGTAAATCGATGCGTCTTCGTGTCGATAATCACGTTTTTAAGGAACGATTCATGCGATTCTGCATCGTATTACGAAAACAATTTGGCTCTAACGATGCATTGATATCCTCAATATGTATCTTATAAACGTAAACATGCTGTCTGTTTTCAGCTTAGGGCATCATCCACCTTTCTTCTCTTGTTTTCACCCTGTCTTCTGGATACGATTCCTGAATATGCTGACGTACCTGCCCGTGCATAGTCATACAACGTCAGGCAGGGCATCCTTGAGTCGTTTGCAATGGTGTTCATTTCCAGAACCAGTGGATGTGGGACAACCGGTGTGCAATGCTTCTGTCACGAAAAAAGACAAGGGATGAATTCTGTCTTAGAGTGCACCTTGTCCCCGTCTTCATCGGATTTGATTTCCATTGACGCTGATGTCCAGTCGGTTGGAATCCCATACACCAAGAGCGAATCTCACTCTCCGCTTCTGTCTCTTTTCCTGATCTCGATCAGGACGAAGACAAGCGGTATGGCGGCAAGGACCAGGGTATGTGTTCCCAGTATATCGCTCGTGAATGCGCATAGCAGGGCCCCGAGGACGAAAGTCAGGATCATGCCGATATGATACAGGGCCTTTCTCAAGGCGGTGCCGTCATGATCCTTCATCGCATGGTACAGCATGGATCCGCCTCCTCTGAGGTGTGCCGTGCAGAAGAGGGTCGACAGCTGGACGCCTCTGGCCTGTCGGAACGTGTTGTACTGCATGCTGCTGATGAGGGCGATTGCGACATGGTAGATGGTGTAGGGCGTATCCGCCGGAAGAAAGGCCAGAAGTGCAAGAAGCAGCGTCTCGCAGAAGAGGAGTATCGATGGCCATCTGCGCTTCAGTCTGTCAGAGAACATCTCCGACAGGAAGGTCCCTACGAAGAACGTCGCTATCGGTATGAGGACGGCGACCATCTTCGCCCAGTTCCCGTTTGCGGCATTGAGCGCAAGTATCAGGAGGTTTGCCGTCTCCGCATTCGCGAATACCCCTCCCTTCAGATAATATGAATAGGATCCCATGAATCCTCCTGACAGCATCAGGAGAATGAACATGTGGTAGTGGTCGATGTTCGTCTTGCCTTTTTCCATGATGTCGACTATATCCCCTTGTCTGTCTTTGGGCTACACTTTGAATATGCTTGAAGTGAGAGTGTGCAATATAGTCGAACTTGATGTGGATGCAATAGTGAACGCCGCCAATCGGAGCCTTCTGGGTGGAGGAGGTGTGGATGGTGCCATCCACGCGGCTGCAGGACCCGGCCTCCTTGACGAGTGCCGCACTCTGGGAGGCTGTGCCACAGGTGATGCCAGGACCACGAAGGCATACGACCTTCCATGCCGTTTCGTCATCCACACGGTGGGGCCTGTATGGCAAGGTGGTGGACATGGCGAGGACGAGGCGCTTGCCTCCTGCTACCGATCATGCCTCAGGGAGGCTGCGGCCCATGGTGTGCACTCCATCGCCTTTCCATGCATAAGCACAGGAGTGTACGGCTTCCCGCGTGAAAGGGCTGCGCGGATTGCGGTCAGGGAGCTGAAGGACAACGATCTGGATATCACGATCGTCTGCTATCTTGAGCAGGAGAAGCCTGCCTACGATATCGCCATGGCGGAGGCCGGACTTTGACAGTGCTCGTGACCGGTGGAGCCGGCTTCATAGGCTCGAACTTCGTCTTCCACATGATGAAGGAGCATCCGGAGTACAGGATCGTGTGCCTCGATGCCCTTACGTACGCAGGAAACCTGTCCACTCTCGAGGGCGTGCTGGACGACAGGAACTTCCGCTTCGTGAAGGGAGACATAGCGGACAGGGATCTCGTCTATTCCCTCTTCGACGAGGATAGGCCGGATGTCGTTGTGAACTTCGCGGCCGAGAGCCATGTGGACCGCAGCATAGAGGATCCGGAGGTGTTCCTGAGGACGAACATCATAGGTACGTCCGTCCTGATGGATGCATCCAGAAGATGCTGCGTGAAGAGGTTCCATCAGGTGTCCACCGACGAGGTGTATGGCGACCTTCCTCTGGACAGGCCCGACCTGTTCTTCACGGAGGACACGCCGCTGCATACATCCAGCCCTTATTCGTCCTCCAAGGCTGGAGCGGACCTTCTGGTTCTGGCATACCACAGGACATATGGACTGCCCGTGACGATATCCAGGTGCTCGAACAACTACGGCCCATACCAGTTCCCGGAGAAGCTGATACCGCTGATGATCATCAACGCGCTCTCCGACAGACCTCTGCCTGTATATGGAAAGGGGGAGAACGTGAGGGACTGGCTGTATGTGGAGGACCACTGCAGGGCCATAGACCTCATCATCCACCATGGTCGTGTTGGTGAGGTGTACAACATAGGCGGGCACAACGAGATGAAGAACATCGACATAGTCAGGCTCATCCTGAGGGAGCTCGGAAAGCCGGAGAGCCTGATCACGCATGTCGCCGACAGGAAGGGGCATGACCTGAGGTATGCGATAGACCCGGCGAAGATGCATGGCGAGCTGGGATGGCTGCCCGAGACGAGGTTCCGCGACGGGATCGTGAAGACAATAAGGTGGTACCTGGACAACGAGAACTGGTGGAAAGATATAGTAAGTGGCCATTACAAGATTGTGGAGCAAGGACTTGTCGAAAGGTGCCGTTGAAGAATCCGCTTGTTCGTAAGGATGGCTTTCCTTTCTTCCGGATGCCTGTCGTTGCCGATGCCTTGACCAAGAACAGGTGAATCTGGCAGAATCCTGGATGTTGTCATCAGACGACTTTATCTTATACCTGCAAGACAGGAAGGGGGTGATGGTCAGTGGCATTTGTAAAGGTCGACGAGAATGAGCCGCTTGAGAAATCGATCAAGAGATTCAAGAGAATGGTCGAGAAGGAAGGCATCATTCGCGAGTGGAAGAAGCGCCAGTACTTCGAGAAGCCCTCGACGATCCTCAACAGGAAGAAGAAGGCTCTTGCCCGCAAGCAGATGAAGAAAGTGCGCAAGATCCACGCCTCAAAGGCTTATTGATCTCACGACCGTCGGAGTTCCGGCGGTTTTTCTTTTCCCCTCCCTTGTCCACGACTGCTTCCAGTGGTTAGGATTGACAAAGGAGGTGGCAATGTCCCGCATATTCGTCACAGGTCATCGCAATCCGGACATGGATTCGATCGCCGCAGCGATTTCGTACAGCAGTCTCAAGAACGTCCTCGACAAGGGAAACGAATACATACCAGTCGCACTCGGGCCGCTGAACACGCAGTCCAAGGCCATGCTCGAGTCTCTCGGCCTTCCGGATCCGCTTTTCGTGAAGGATGTCTATTCGCGCGTGTCCAGCGTATATCGTCGACCGACGCTGACTGTCGCTCCGGACGACCCGGTGTACGAACTTGTGAACATGTACAACCAGAACAATCCGTCGGTCGTCCCGATCATGGATGGCGGCGAGTTCAGGGGACTGCTGTCGATCGATGAGATCAACCGCTATTTCCTCCGTGAGAACAGGGACAGCCGGCCCGTCTACGACATTCTGCTGAAGAACATACCCCGGGTGATCAAGGGCTTCTTCCTGAAGAAGTGCTCCTGCGATATGGTGCATGGCCCAATCATGGTCGGTGCGATGGACTATAAGGTCTTCAGCCGACGCCTTGCGCATTGTCCACAGAAACCCATTCTGGTGGTCGGAAACCGTCAGGACCATATCAAGGTGGCGTTCAGGGAGCAGCTTCCGGGCATCATTCTCACAGGCATGGACGAAGACAGCCTGCAGAGCATCGATACGGCCGGCTATGAGGGTTTCGTCTATGTATCCCATGAGGACACCGCAGAGACCATCCGCCTGCTGCGTCTGTCGGTCGCCGTCGATGGGCTTCTCGTGCACAAGAGTCATGGGCGGGTCACCGACGACATGCTCTTCGAGTCGGCCAAGGGCATGCTGCTTGACAGCGACCAGCGTGGCCTTCCCGTCTTCAGCCACGAGGATGGCTCCTTCGTCGGGTTCATCACCCGCCGCTGCTTCCTGACGCAGCCCAGGCAGAAGCTCATCATGGTGGACCATAATGAGGCCATGCAGTCAGTGCAGGGAATCGAGGATGCGGATATAGTCGAGATCGTCGACCACCATAGGCTGGACGCTCCCAAGACTCGTAGTCCGATATCGATCATGGCATCTCCTGTGGGAAGCACATGCACGATCGTATACGACCAGTACAGGCGATACGGCGTGGAGATGGACCGCAGCATCGCACAGCTCATCCTTGCCGGGATAACCTCCGACACGGTCATGCTCAAGAGTCCCACCACGACCATGCTGGACACGGGTGCCGTGCAGGACATCTGCACACGCTTCTCGATCGACTACGACGGATTCTGCCGCGAGCTCTTCTCCCATGGATCGTCGCTTTCCTCCCTGGACGAGGTCAAGGCGGTGTCCAGCGACTTCAAGATCTACGACGAATGCGGCGTGCGATTCGGCATCGGTCAGGTAGAGGTCACCACGTTCTCGGACATCGGGGAGGTCAAGGAGCGCTACATACGCGCGCTTGAGCAGATGAAGCGCACTGAGAAGCTGGAATGGACGATGCTGCTTGTGACGAACGTGATGAGCGAGGAATCCATGCTTCTCACCACGCAGTACAAGAAGTGTTACAAGCTGCTTTATGAACAGAAGGAGGATGGCGTCTACAGCCTTCCCGGCGTTCTGTCCAGGAAGAAGCAGCTGCTGCCCGAGATAATAAGGGTGCTGGGCTAGTCCGTACCCTGGATTCTTATGATGCTGGGAAGCAGTCTTATCGAGGAGAGCATCTTGTGCATCTCCACTTCGTTGTTGGCGCTTACCGTGAACGTTCCCGACAGGCCTTCCGAGCACACGTCCAGACTGCCGGCGATCAGCCGGCCGTTGTACTTCTTCACCGCACCGTCGATCTCGCCGAAGAGTTCGGCGTTCATCTTCGCCGTGACCTTGAAGCGTCTGACAAGCTCATGGCTGTCCCATTCCACGGGCACGAGCCTCTTGTCCGCCTCGGCCATGTTGGCCAGGTTCTTGCAGTCCTTGCGGTGTATGACGTAGCCGCGACCGCGTGTGATGTATGCGACGATGTCGTCGCCGTACACTGGATTGCAGCACTTGGCGAAGTCGAAGAGAATGTTGCTGTTGTTGTTTATAATCACGGAGGAGCTGGACTTCTCCGTGGGGATGAAGCGGATGCCCTGCATCACCGGAATGATCGGCTTGAGCGGCTTGTCCTCCTCCTCGCTCTTCGTCTCCTTCTTCTTCTGCTCGTTCTGCACGGCCGGTGCGTTCTTGTTCAGCCATGCCATGATCTTCTTGCGTGCGGACGAGGTCTTGGCGATTTCCAGCCAGGCATGATGAGGATGGGCGGAAGGGGAGGTCAGAATCTCCACGACCTGTGTGTTGCCAAGCGGCTTCGAAAGAGGGATGATGCTTCCATCGGCTTTTGCACCTGTAGTATGTACTCCGATTTCGGTATGTATCTTGAAGGCAAAATCAAGTGCAGTCGCTCCGACAGGCAGTTCGATGACACGGCCCTGAGGCGTGAAGACGACGATGGAGTCCTTCAGAAGCTCGTTCTTGATCTCGTCCATGTAGTCCTCGTTCTGCTCTATCTCCTTGGACCAGTTCTTGATCTTGTCGATTATCTTCTGGTAGTTGATGCTGTCGTAGTGCTTCCACACGCCGCTCTCGCTGCCGGTGGAGGCCTTGTATGACCAGTGGGCCGCGACGCCTTCCTCCGCGGTCTTGTCCATCTCACGGGTTCGGATCTGTATTTCCAGATGACGGTTGTTCGGGCCGAGGACCGTGGTGTGGAGCGACTGGTAGTTGTTCGTCTTCGGCATCGCTATGTAGTCCTTGAACCGGCCTTCGATCGGAGGCCAGGTCTGATGGATGATGCCGAGGATGTTGTAGCACTCGCCGACCGTGTCGCAGATGACGCGTACTCCCAGCACGTCGAAGATCTCGTCGATCTCCTTCTTGCGCCTCTTTATCTTCAGGTAGACCGAATAGACGTGCTTGACACGTCCCTTGACGGAGATGTTGGTCATGCCCTGCTTGGCGCATTCCATGAGAATCGTCTTCTGGACGTTCTTGATGTATGCGTTGTACTCGCCCTTCTTCGAGAGGAGGAAGTCCGAGATGTACTGGTAGGTGTCGGGCTTGAGCGTCTTGAGCGACAGGTCCTCCAGTTCCGTCTTCATCCACGAGATTCCAAGGTTTCCGGCAAGCGGGGCGAAGATGTCCAGACAGTCCTGGGCGATCTCCTTCTGCCTTTGCGGGGCAAGAGAGGAGAGGGTGCGCATGTTGTGCAGCTTGTCGGACAGCTTGATTATGATGACACGCATGTCCTTGCCCATGGCGAAGAACATCTTACGGATGGTCTCCGCCTCCTGAAGGCTCTTCGACTCGCTCTTGAGACGCGAGATCTTCGTCACGCCGTCGACCATCAGCGCGACGGACGCACCGAAGCGCTCCTCGATGTCGGCGAGCGTGGCGTCGGTATCCTCGACGACATCATGCAGAAGACCCGCACAGATCGTGTCGGCGTCCATGCCGAGCTGGATCAGGATGCTCCCCACTGCAAGGGGATGGATTATGTAGGGCTCACCGCTCTTTCGTTTCTGGTCGCCATGCAGCGAATCGGCATAGAGCGCTGCGCTCAGAATCCTCTCCTGATCCTCCTTGGGATACTGGAAGGCCTTCTGATAGAACTTCTGGACGAGCTGTTCATGCATAATCTGTCCTCAACCCCTTGTTTTATAAGAAGATATCCAAAAAAAGGGCATATATGCAACACTTCAGGCCCCTTTTCAGCCTCCAGGCAGGAGTCCTGTGGCCGTTCCATCGTCGCAGACGCCCTTGCGGATTCTCAGCGACCTGCCGAACGACCTTCCATTCTCGTAGACGTCCGGATCGTAGCGGTGTCTGGAATGTCTTGTCACGAGTCTTGTATCATGAAAGACCAGTGAGCGTGTCAGACGCTCGTTGTCGCGCTCGACGACGGCAAGGGCGGTGCCCACCTCGTCAGCCGATTCCGTCTGTCTTCTCTGCTGCAGCGCGCTGTAGACACCGTCGTAGAAGCTGTTGGTGCCGGTGATGCCGTAATACCTGCCCGGCTCCTTAGAACGGCGTCTTCTCAGCTCTCCCTCGATTGCGCTGTGAAGCACATCCACGAGATAGGATGCGACCTCGAGCTCGCCACGTCTTCCGTAGGCGCGGATGCAGACGCCTGAAGCGGTACGCACCTGAACAAGATACACCCCTGTCTGCAGGGCCGCCATCTGGCACAGCCTCTGTCTGCTCGATGGAATCTTGCGGGGAGACGAATACAGGTCGCACCAGCAGATGGACTGTCCATCGACATCGTCTTCGTCCTCGAGAGAATACTCGGCCACGAGCTGGCGAACCTTCCTGAGAGCCGCCTGGCTCTCCGCCTCGAACGGGGAGGAGGAGAGGGCCCTGAGCTTCCTGACCTTGTCGACGATTCCGGCACGCTGTCCAATCTCGACCTTCGCCCTGGAATAGTCCTCGTCGCAGCCCAGACGTCCGCACCAGGCCCGGAACGAGGCGTCATGTTCGAGAGAACCGTTCTCAATGTGGTTCCGCCAGTGGGCAAGCTCATGTCTGGATATCTGGACAATCGTCTCGTAAGGATGGCTTATCAAGGCATCGGAGATGAATATTGCACCGGAAGCGCTGTCATATAGCCCCAGCAGGCCATCTTTCAGCGGGGAGAAGAAGACGGGCGGATGCTGCGGTCCGACAAGCGTCGTCATGTCATCCTCAAGCCGTCTTGAAAGCTCCAGCGCCTTCTCGCTGTACAGGTGTATGATGCGTTCCACGCCTGACATGATGGCATCGCCTCCGTTCCTTGTCCATCCTCTCCAAAGCCGGTAGAATGACAGGTCATGGAAGAAGGAAAGTCCATATATGTAGAGAGTCTCGGCTGTGCCAAGAACCAGGTCGACAGCGAGACGCTGCTCGCCCTTGCCGAGAAGGCCGGCTACAGGATCGAGGGCGATCCGATGAAGGCGTCGGTAGTCGTGGTGAACACCTGCGGCTTCATCGAGAGTGCGAAGAAGGAGGCCATAGACACCTTCTTCACGTTCCATGGCGCACTGCCCGAAGACACGAAGCTCGTGCTTGCAGGCTGTCTCGCCCAGCGCTATTTCGACGAGCTGGAGCTGCCGGAGGCCGATGCCGTGTTCGGCAATCACGACCTGTCGGCGTTCCCCGTTCTCCTTGAGAATCTCGAGAAGGCGGAAAAGGGCGACCAGGTGCGCCTATGCCCTGGGACAGACCGCACGAAGAGCGACTGCAGAAGGACGCATCTGCTTTCGAGGAAGGGCTCTGCATACCTCAAGATAAGCGAGGGGTGCAACCACAGGTGCAACTACTGCGCCATTCCCCTCATCAGAGGCCCTCTGGTCTCCAGGAGAGAGGAGGACATCATCGCCGACGCCCGTGACCTGATCGCTCGTGGAGTGTACGAGATCAACATCGTCGCCCAGGACCTGGGCGCGTATGGCACCGATCTGGACGAGAATGGCAGGAGCCGTTTCCCCGAGCTCGTGAGGAAGCTGGCATCTCTTGATGGCGAGTATGTCATCAGGATGCTTTACATACACCCGGACACATTCCCGATGGAGCTGCTGGATGTCGTACGCGAGAACAGCAGGATCCTCCCTTATTTCGACATACCGTTCCAGCACAGTCATCCGTCGGTGCTGCGTCTGATGAAGAGAAGCGGAGACCGCGAGACCTATGTCTCTCTGGTCAGAAGGATAAGGGAGGCGCTGCCTGATGCAGTGGTGCGCACAACCCTGATGCTCGGCTTCCCTGGGGAGGACGAGGAGGCGTTCAGGGATCTGATGGCCTTCATCGAAGAAGCGCAGTTCGACTGGATGGGCTCGTTCCTCTATTCGAGGGAGGAGGACACCCCCGCCTATGACATGAGGAGCCAAAAGGAGCATGACAGGGCGCACAAGGTCGCGATGCGCTGGCAGAAGGAGCTCGAGGCCCGTCAAGAGGAGATATCCATGAAGCGTCTGGAACGTTTCGTGGGCAGGACGTTCCGGGCCATCGTAGAGGAGCCGATCCAGGGCGAGGACCTCGCCATCGCCCGCATCTACAGCCAGGCGCCGGATGTCGATGGCCTGACGGTGATAATGGGCGAAGGGCTGAAGGAGGGCGACGTGGTGCGCGTGGGCATACGTGCCGTACGCGGCCTGGATCTCGAGGCGGTGCTGATCGATGAGTGAAGACTATCTCGACTGTCTCAACGGACCGCAGAGGGAGGCGGTGCTCGACTATGACCATCACCTCCTTGTCCTAGCCGGCGCCGGATCTGGCAAGACCCGTGTCATAACCACCAAGATCGTGCATGCGATCCGGCAGATGGGTTACGCCCCCTGGCAGATTCTCGCCGTCACGTTCACCAACAAGGCGGCAAAGGAGATGAGGGGCCGTGTGGAGGCCATGCTGGGCGACGAGTACGACATCTCCTCTCTGGAGATGAAGACGTTCCACTCGTATGGAGCCGGGCTGCTGCGCCGTTATGCCTCCAAAATAGGGTATTCATCCACATTCAACATCTACGACGACAGCGACAGCCAGAGCCTGTTGGCCTCCCTGTTTCCGGATGAGAACCGCCAGACCATCCGCGAATACTGCCGCAGGATATCCCTGCTGAAGGACAAGGGCGTTCTTCCGGACGACGACTGCCGTGAGCTCGAGGCAGCAGAGGAGCAGCTTCCGGGACTGCGCATGCACTTCAGGATGTATCAGAAGAGCCTGTGTGCAAACCAGTGCATGGACTTCGCCGACCTGATCCTGAGAAGCAACGAGCTGATGGAGGAGAACAGCGATGTGCGGGAGCATCTGCACAGAAGATATCGCCTGATACTCGTCGACGAGTACCAGGACTCCAACGGCAGCCAGTTCAAGATGCTCCACAGCCTGGTCGGCGAGCACACGCAGCTGGTGGTCGTAGGCGATGACGACCAGAGCATATACCGCTTCCGCGGGGCCGAGATCGGCAACATCCTGCATTTCGGCGACGACTACAAGAACGTGAGGACTATAAAGCTGGAGGAGAACTACCGCTCGACGAAGAGCATAATCGCACTGGCATCGAACCTTATCAGCCACAACCGCACCAGACATGCCAAGACGCTGTTCACCAACAACGAGGAAGGGGAGAAGCCGAGACTCCTGAACTGCTACAACGAGAGCGACGAGGCGTTGCAGATCGCCTCCATCATCCTCAAGGACCTCGGCCGGAAGGACACTGCGGTCCTCTTCAGGACCAATGCCCAGTCGCGTGCCTTCGAGACGACGCTTTCAGGACTGAAGGTGAGCTACCAGCTCGTCGGTGCGCTCCGCTTCTACGAGCGTGAGGAGGTCAAGGACATGCTGTGTGTCTTCTCCCTCATGCTCAACGGACGCGACTCCGTCTCCTACCAGAGGATCATCAACAAGCCTGCACGCGGAATCGGGAAGCAGAGCATCCAGAAGATACTCGCTCTGGACGATGATGCGATCCGGGCCACGAGGGCGGCGCTGGAGGCCGGCATCCTGTCCAGAGGGGCGCACAAGGGCGCCTCCGACTTCATCGCGGCCTACGATGGTGCCATGGACATGCTGGCGAAGGGGACGGCGCTGGGTGATGTGGCCAACTGGTGTATCCGCCAGTTCGGATTCTGGGACTATTACAGCGAGGAGAGCGATGTCGCCACGAGGCGCACCAGAATGGAGAACCTCAACGCCCTGGTCACCGCCATCGGGGAGTTCCCCCCGTCCCTCGAGGGGCTTGCGTCTTTCCTCGAGTCGATAACCCTGGACTCCAGCGCCATCCCCGGAGACGAGGGCTCACAGCGCATCAGCCCCGACAAGTCGGTCGTGAAGCTGATCACCATGCACAACACGAAGGGACTGGAGTTCGACACGGTCTTCGTCACCGGGCTTGAGGACGACATAATCCCCGGCAACCGGAGCGGGCAGAGCGATGCCGACGTCGAGGAGGAGAGGAGGATATTCTACGTGGCCGTGACCCGGGCCCGCAAGGAGCTCTATCTCTCGTGGGCGAAGGGGCGTCAGCAGTGGGGGCAGTTCGCGATCCAGTACCCGACGCGGTTCCTGCGCGACATCCCGTCCCAGTGCTATGACGGATCCCTTTCAGACAGCAGGGCGGTCACGCACAGCGCCTCGTCCTACACGAGCCGTTATGGATGGACCAGCCGGTCTTCCCAGAGAGAGCGTGTACCCGACAACGTGTTCCCGGAACCTCAGACGAAGAGTGTGGAGAGGAAGCGCAACGACACGAAATTCGAAGTCGGGGACAACGTCATGTCGCCGGACTACGGGCGGGGAAGCGTCGTAAGCTGCGATGTGCGCGGTGACAAGACCATCATCCGCGTCTCATACGACAGCGGCCGCAAGGCGATATACAACACGGCATACTGCAATCTGGAGAAGATCCTGGATGAATGAACGAGACCGGCACCCAGATGGCGCCGGTCCCTATCGTCATGATTCCAGTTGCTG
The DNA here is from genome assembly GCA_949285785.1 of uncultured Spirochaetales bacterium. Taxonomy (GTDB): domain Bacteria; phylum Spirochaetota; class Spirochaetia; order Sphaerochaetales; family Sphaerochaetaceae; genus Bullifex. Next base: position 27,413 of record CASEAG010000031.1, read on the forward strand.
GAGATTCACTCTGCCGTCTTGGCGTCCTGGATCTCCTTGCGTCTCTCCTTGCAGAGCTTCGCGATTTCCGCGAGGGCCTTCCTTGCTCTGGCTGCAGAGGCCTTGACGCCCTTGGTCTCGAACTTGCCGGATTCGGCGACGTAGATCTCAAACTGTTCCAACAACTGCTCGTGTAGTGTCATGTCTTTTTCAATGCTCCTTATGATCTGTTCGTTGATTTACTGACAGATTAACATATTTACTCCCCATTGCAATAAGAAAATCATGAAAAAGCCGACCCGGAATGCGGAAAATGCTGTATTCGGGCCTCCGAATCCTCTTTTTACTGAAAAACCCTTGCGATGGTGGTCTTCATCATCATGTACCACCACCTGTCGCCGGCCTCCTGCCGTTTCCACTGTCAGCTCGAGGCGAACTCCAGGTTCGGGTATATCTTCTCAAGCCGCTGGTCGGGGAAGCGTGAATCCATCAGCTCGTCCATCCAGCCCGAAGCAGGTCTTCCCTCGACCCTCTCGTACCATCTGTGGACCGCCAGTCCCGATACGATGGAGTTGAAGATCATGAACACCAGAAGGATCCAGACCAGCGTCTTGCCGATCCTGTTGGGTATCTTGAGTACCCAGACCGAGAAGCGGGGATAGACCGACTTGATCCAGAAGACGCCCAGGAAGCCCCAGAAGACCGAATACAGCAGGCAGATGCGTCCGTTGATGTTCAGCGGCACGTTGGAGTAGTCCCAGCTGGTGGAGCCGAACACCATCTCCTGGAAGTAGGAACATGCATACTCCACGACGCTTCCCGTGATGAAGCCTCCTATGAATGAGTAGATCGGGGAGCGGTTGCGGTATTCATATAGAGTCGCCGACAGGCACAGCGCACCAAGCCCATACACCAGGTTGAACGGACCGTATACCAGTCCGGAACGGCTCTCGAAGTAGCCATGACGGATGAAGCACCACAGCAGCTCGACGACGACGCCGGCGAAGGAGCCGACGAAGAGGATTATGAAGAGCTTGTAGAAGTTCATCCCTCTGGCGAAGTGGTTGGCCTTCCTCTCCCTGTAGTCGATCGTGCCGTTTGCCGGGGCCCTGGAGATGTTGAACAGCAGCTTCTTCTCGCTGTTCTGCGTGTCCTTCATGCGGGCCTTCAGTTCGTCGGAGGCTTCGGAAAGGTACCTTGCCCAGTCCTTCGCGGCCTCCTCCTGCTCATCCAGCTGCCTGACGGTGTTCGCGATTCTCTTGTATAGCCTCTGCTGTTCCTTGTCCGACAGCGCGTCGATGTTGGCAAGCGAGTCGTAGTAGCCGTTGAGACGGCTTTCCAGCTTCATCTGTCTTGGTGTGGGGTCTCTGTCCATGTACATAGGATAACCCCTTATGACGAAAAGAGAAACAGCCGATCCTGTGAAGAGCTTGCCGATTTGCCGTGCTATTATTATTCATGTGGCAGGAGGAGAGAAGATGAAGATAGTCCTTTTCGATACCAAGTCCTATGACAGGAAGCATTTCGATGATGCGAACAGACAATACGGCTACGAGATCGTCTACCACGAGCCGGAGCTGAACGTCCACACGGCCGTGATGGCCCGAGGTGCAGATGTCGTATGCCCGTTCGTGAACTGCACGGTCGACAGACCCGTGATAGACATCCTTTCGGATCTGGGCGTGAAGTTGATCGCCATGCGCTCGGCCGGATTCAACAATGTGGATTACAAGTATGCCCTTGAAAAGGGGATTCCAGTCGTGAGGGTGCCAGCATACAGCCCGTATGCGGTGGCCGAGCACTCATTTGCCATGCTTCTGGCGCTTGTCAGGAAGCTTACACATGCCTATGTGCGCACCCGTGAGTTCAACTTCTCGCTTACTGGGCTTGTGGGCATGGACCTGCATGGAAAGACCTTCGGCGCCGTCGGAACCGGAAAGATTGGCCGTGTCGCGATCGACATCGCCCGCGGCTTCGGCATGAGGATACTGGCCTACGATCCGTATCCCGCCCAGCTGGAAGGTGTGCAGTACGTCGACCTCGAGACACTGCTCAGACAGTCGGACGTCGTCTCGCTGTACTGCCCGCTCACGAAGGAGAACACCCATATGATCGATGAGAAGACACTGTCCATCATGAAGGACACGGCCTATCTGGTGAACACCTCCCGCGGTGCGCTGATAGATTCCGAGGCGCTTCTGGATAAGCTCAAGGAGAGACGTCTTGCCGGAGCGGCGCTGGACGTGTACGACGAGGAGGCCGGAATCTTCTACACCGACCAGAGCGACCTGGGAATCCAGGACGACACTCTCGCCCGTCTGATCAGCATGCCCAACGTGCTGATCACATCCCATCAGGGATACCTCACCGAGGAGGCCCTGGAGGCGATCAGCCGGACGACGCTTGGCAACGTGAAGGAGTTCGAGGAGGGCAGACCTCTGACAAACCAGGTCAAGTGATTCCTGCGGCCATGTGACGGGCGTTCATGATCCGATGAACGCCCGAGTGTCCGCCGATGCAATCACCTCAGCATAGAATGCGTTTCCATGCATCGTAGAGGAAGGTCTGGACGGCATCGGCATCGCATGAGACGACCACATCGATGCCGTTTCCCGTCTGGCGTCTGGCAAGATTCCCCTTCCTCTGGCCATCCTGGACGACCTCCAGCGACAGCCTCTCCGTCCTGAATAGCTGTGGGTTGGCAAAGTATGCGATTGTGGTCGGATCATGCAGATAGCAGCGATCCCCGCCATGGAAGGCGATGTAGAAGTCCGTCATCGCCCTGTACTGTCCGTCATTCCATCTTCCGACCTCTTCCTTCGACAGGAAGAGCGTCTGGGTTACATCCAGTGGGACCAGGACCAGGTCGGGGACGCTGTCCAGGACGATCGATGCCGCCCTTGTGTCCTTGTATATGTTGGCCTCGGCCCATGGCGTTATGTTCCCCTGGGTGTACACGGCTCCGCCCATCGAGACGACGCGGGAGAACATCCTGTCCGGTCTGGACATGAGGAATGCCGCAAGATTGGTCATGGGACCAGTCGTGACGAGCGTGACGTCTTCATGCGTGTGAAGCACCTTGTCATAGAAGGCGACCACGTTCTCGCTCCTGATGCAGCCATCGAAAGGAGGGAGGACGACTCCTCCTATTCCGTTCTCTCCGTGTATGCGGTGCTGATAGGCAGAGGCCTCATAGACTTCGTGCGAGCCGAGCGGGCATCGCGATCCCGTCACCACCGGTATGTCGTCGCATCCGAGGTGATGCAGGAGTGCGGCGCTGTTCCAGCAGCTTGTCCTGGTGGACACGTTGCCGAAGGTCGTGCTCACCGCCAGCAGGTTCAGCTCGCTTGAGCAGGAGAGTACGCAGGCAAGGGCGAGTGCGTCGTCTATTCCGGTGTCAAGATCGAGGATGATGTCGTGCATGGGATGATTGTAGCAGAAAAGCCCCGATGCGGCTTGTCAGTCCCTGACGACACGCCTGATCTGTACGAAGTAGATGACGACGGCCACGATGCTGGTGAGGAAGGCCGCGCTGGGCGTCACGAGCCAGATGCCGTCCAGCTGGAAGTTCTGGAGCACAAGCATCATCAGCAGGGGGAAGACCAGGGCGCTACAGATGGACAGGACGGTCGCCTCCCTGTTGTTGCCGATCGCCGACGAGAACGACTGGCAGGCGTAGCTTATCCAGCGCACGAGGTAGGTGAATGCCATGATCGTGATGGCATGGATTGCAAGCTCCAGACTGGCGCTGTCCGTATGCAGGAAGAGCGAGAATATTCCACCGGGAAAGGCGAGAAGGAGCACTGTGAATGCGATGCACATCACCGCTATGGCGATGACGCAGTACAACGCGATTCTCCTTACGCGGTCCTTGCGTTCCGCTCCCCAGTTGTATCCTATCGCCGGCTGGAGCGAATCGAATACGCCGTACATGCCGGGTACTATGATTCCGTCTATGTTCATGAACACCCCGTAGATCGAGACGGCGATGTCACCGCCCCAGCGAAGCAGGAGACTGTTCATGAGTATTGACGTGATCTTTCCCGAGATGTTGTTCAGGAAGTTCGGCAGCCCCTGTGCGAAGATGTCGGAGAGTGTGGACAGCGAGGGTCTGACGCGCACGAAGTGCAGTGCCAGCCGTCCTCTGATGAACGGCCAGGCGCAGATGATGCATGCGATGCTCATGCCAAGACTGGTGCCCAGAGCCGCAAAGGCGATGCCCAGGTCGAGTACATACAGGAATATGAACTCGAACAGCAGGCACAGCAGAGACATGACGATGTTCATCACCATCGAGAAGCGGACGCGTCCGCATATCCTCAGGTAGTTGTCGAAGACGAATACCAGACAGGTTATTGGGCAGAATGCGGCATAGGTCCTCAGATAGACCGTGGCGTCGTCCAGCAGCGACGTGTCGGCGCCCATCAGCGAGAACAGCAGCGGGCATGCCGCGATGAGAATTAGGCTCGTGAGCAGACTCAGGAGCATCGCGGTGACGACTGCCGTGGTGAATATCCTGTTGGCGCTTTCCGTCTCTCCTTCACCCAGCCGTATGGCGATCCTGACAGACGAGCCGACGGCGACCATGTCCGCAAGGGCGAAGTTGATCAGTATAAGCGGCAGGGCGAGGTTGCCGGCTGCGAATGCGGTCTGGCCGATGAGCCGCCCGATCAGAAGCATCTCGAGCGAGAAGTATATGTTGGATGCGATCATGCCGATCGCGCCTGGTATGGAGGCCTTGAAGAAGAGTCTGGAAGGCCTTGTGTATAGGAAGAAGTCCTGATTTGAATGCATGTCTACCATTCAACACTATGGAGCGACTCCATAGTCAAGTGATATGATGGAGGACATGAAGAACAATTCGGTCCTCTATACGCCACGCCAGGTCGCGACGTTCTATTCGATCCGCAAGGATACGCTGCTGTACTATGACAGGATCGGTCTTTTCCAGCCCGAGATCAGAAAGGAGAACGGATACAGATACTATTCGGCCTCACAGCTTGCAGAGCTGGACACCATACTGACGCTCAGGGATCTGGACTTCCCGATTCCCGCGATAAAGGAGGCGCTCAAGGACCTGAATCCCGGCTCGTTCGTCGAGCTGATGGAGAGGGAGGAGGAGAGCATACGCCGAAAGATAGACGCCTACGAGTCGCTCATGAAGGTCGTCCAGAGGATCCGCAGGGGCGTGTCCGATGCCTCGAAGGCGGAGAAGGGCAGGCTGTACATCTCCCAGGAGAGCCGGACGTACATTCTCCGTGAACCCATAACCGTATACGACCAGACGCACAGCGACGACGAGGAGTGGGAGAACGCATACCGTCGCCTGATCGCCACGGCAGACGGCAAGGCGATGATGAACGTGGGAAGCATCGTGCGTCTGGACGAGGCCAGGGCGTATCTCGGATCGCTCTGCCGCGAAGTGTACATCACATATGCCAGGCCCACCCGGTGGAGCATTCCGGCAGGTCGTTATGCCTACATGTACTTCCAGGGTTCGTTGTCGGGACTCCGGTCGTTCTACAGCGCGTTCCTGAATGCCCTGGATGACGATGGCCTGGTTCCGGAGGGTGATATCTACGAGGAGCTCACGATATCATCGCTCTCATCCAGGGACGAGAGCGAACATGTCACGAAGCTGATGGTACGCCTCGAGGATCCCACCGAGGATAAATGACAGGACATGGCCGACGACGGTCTGCCATGTCCTGAATCCTACCTGCCGAGCATCCTCCCTATGTTGTCCAGCACCTTCCGGCTCATCAGGTCGTATGCCTCCTCCGTCATGCCTGCCGAGGCATCCGGACACAGGACGTTCCGTCTGCCCCTGACTGCGCTCCAGATGTCTCCGACGGCGCCTGAGGTGTCGGCGACGAACGTGTTGGAATCGTCCTGGATCCATTTCTCCAGGGCGTCCATGTCCGCGGCGGGTCCGATGGATGTGTTGATCATTATCTTGCCGTTCCCAAGGCGTCTGAACTGCTGTTCGTGAAGGAGGATCACGCCCTTGTTGAGGCATGTGACCACCACCTGCGAGTGCTCCAGAAGGTCGTCGAGAGCCATGTAGTGCATCCCCTCGTCCTCGCATTCCTGCTTTATTGAGCGGGCGTAGTACGAGATCTCGGCCCCCATCGCCTTGAGAAGCCTCGCGGTCATCCGGCCGCTGGTTCCGAAGCCGACGAAGCCTATCCTGAGCCCTGTGATCTCCTTCGGCCTTGCACGCCACATCGGCCAGTCATAGCCGTGCAGAATCCTCACGAGGGCGTAGACGACGAACTCCGTCACACCCTTGTCTCCATAGTCCCTGATGCCGTACACGGTGATGCCGTGCTTCTCGGCGTAGTCGATGTCGACGTTGGCGCTCTCCTTTGAATAAAGAGAACAGCACATGCCCACGTATTTCAGATTCCTGCATCTGGACAGCACGGATGCCGGTACCGCCGGCTGGGTCCTGACCAGAAGCGCGTCCGCATCGCCGACCATGTCCACGAGCTCGTCCTCGTCCTGTGGAATGTGATCGTAGCGTACGATCGTGTCGGCGTATTCGCCAAGCTTCTCCTCAGCCCATGGCTGGAGACCGATGGGACCGGCCTCCACGAGTTTCCTGAACTTCTCCATTCCCCGCTCTCCTCTAGAAGAACATCATTCTTGAGGAGAGATTCCTCATCAGCGCGACTACCGACCAGGCGGCGATGTCGCTGGTGGCCGAGTAGATGTCGACAGTGGCCTTGAGCCCCTCGGTCTCCACTGTTATGCAGTGGTCGTCACCGATGAAGCCGGGAACGCTGGTGATCTCGGCGCTTGCACTGTCCGGGCCGATGGTGGCAAGTGCGGATGCGACTGCAACATTCACTTTGGTCGGCAGCAGTGCGATGGCTTGGCTCGTGGTGCCCTGGAACACGGTCTTCTCCGCATTCTGCAGTGCATCGTCGTACAGCGGGGTGTTCCTCAGCGAGTCGGGACCCTTGTGGGTATGTATTCCGGCCCTGATCGCGAGGCCCTGTGCATCGGCGATGAGCGCCATGGTCCTGAGGACGTCGAAGCCGCCGACCGCCCCTGAGGGGATGAATATCCTGGCCTGGCCTTTATCTGCGGCCTTGAGCGCCTCCTCCTTGAACCTGGCATCAGCGAACGCTCCTATCGAGAGCGGGATGATTCCGATGCCTTCTCCAAGCGCCTTCACCGCGAACTCCTTGAGAAGGGCGATGGATGCCGTCTCGATGATGTAGTCCGGCTTCATGGAGATGACCTCGTCCATCGACGATGCCACCTTCGCTCCGGTGCCCTGTGCCAGCTGCTCGGCATCCTCCATTCTGAGAGAGTATGTGGCGACGAGGGTGTAGCCCTCGAGCAGTCCGTCCTGATATGCCTTGTGGACGATTCTGCCCAGATGTCCACAGCCTGCGATTGCAAATGTCTTCATTTCTTCCTCCGGCAGTACATTCTACTACCGACGGGGAAGAAATGAAATCGCATTGCCGATGGAGCGTGCCGGGTATCACTCGTCCTCGATGGTGAAGATGTCCTCGATCGTCACCGAAAACAGCCTTGCGATTCTCCAGGCAAGGACGAGGGACGGGTTGTATTTCCCCTTTTCAAGGTAGCCTATGGTCTCCCGCCTGACGCCGACCCTGTTGGCAAGCTCCTCCTGGCTCATGTCGTATCTGGCTCTGAATTCCCTTATCCGCGTCCTTATCATCATTCCTCCTTCAGGGCCCGCTGTGCGCTGAAGCTGTAGATGGCGACCAGGACGGCGTTGCCTGCGATTGCCGCCGCCCATCCTGCGGCAAGTCCTCCTACCAGTGCTTCGCCTGCAGGGGAGCCCAGAATGAAGCTGAAGAACGAGAATACCGCCATGGTGAACATGCCGAGGCAGAAGGCCCTCGCCGCACTGCGGCACATGTATGTCTCCCACATCTCGTCTTCCTTCACGAAGAAGTACTGGAGGTCGACGGCGAAGGCGAAGAAGGACAGGAACAGTCTCTCCTGGGTGAAGACACCGATGAAACCAAGCAGTGCAAGAAAGCCTGTAGACGCGAACAGATACTTCATTTTCATGAGAAAAACCTCCTATTTAGATATGTTTTTCGCTCTTTATATGAGAAATATATCTCATAAGAATTCAACTGTCAACACCTATGTTCAACAACTTGAGTCTTGTTGTCTGGCCAGATCGGAAGACCTTGGAAGCCACATCGGGATGATATGTCGCGATATAGGCCAACCTGTATGAATCGATTGCGCATGATATGCATTGGGCCTTTGATGGCAGATGTCCATCATTGAATTGTCTGTAATTGCCTTCTAGAGTGTAGAGGCGTTCCAGGGCTTCCGTCCACGCTACTCCGTTTCCCATTTCTTTCCATAAGTACTTCTCTTTGAGTCCATTGATTCCGCTTTTATCCTTCTTCCGGATCAGTCTCAAGGCATTTTCGACTTCCGCGATTGTACAGCTTCCCAATGCAGAAAGCTCCAGTATGAAATCCTCTTCATATAAAATGCACTGTTCCTGAACCGCAGCAGAGGTCGAGCCATACACATCATTGACTTCTGCGATGAATTCATCGATATTCAGCTCCTTTATCAGTGGAACGAAAGCAATCGAAGCGGCGAATCCGGATATGTTCCGAGGCCTTATCAGTTCAAGGAGTTTCCAGAAACGCGGCTCTTCATCGTCCCAAGGGCTCATGCACGTAACGGTGTCACCCGATATTTCCTCGACAGGAGAAAGGAATTCATAGGATTCCTCATATGGGCTTCTCGGTATCATTGATTCGAACACCTTCTCATCAGTCAGGTCTATCTTCCTGATATCGAAACCGGGAGCATATTCCTTTCTGATCATCTTTTCCGCCTTCTCGATGTATTGAAGATGATCCGCTGTGATTATATGGAAGTCTTGTGCAGGTGAAAGACGGTCATAATCGGCAACCGGCAGATCATGGTCCGGATTGGTGACCAGATGTAGACGATTCTTCCGGGAAGACCATATGAGGGTTTTTCCGTACATGGGAGAGGATGCATATTTCCGATTCTCATCAACCGAATAACCATGCTTGAGGTCTGATATGGCCCTTACACTTTCGATAAAGGAACCGGCATATTCGACAGGCCTGAGTGAAAAGGCATTCCATACCTTCAAGAATTTCCCGAGTTCTTCGAGTGTCAGGTGTCTCCGGTGATAGGCTGGAAAGGGGAATTCAGGGCAGCCATACACAGAAGCGACTGATGACACTGTCTCCCAGGAATCGAACTCCGTGTACCGGCATCCGGCATAGGCAAGGCAATGGTCTTCAAATTCCGCCGTGATATGTCCGATGATTCTGGACCGTCCATCCGGGGACGTCAACAGAGGCATGTATATGGCTTCTGCCGGATATTCAATGTTTATGAATCCTTCGGATATGAGTCCATGCACAAGCGGGTCGACATCCGTGATTTCAAGAAGGTAACAGACCAGGAAGCCGACATAAGGCCATCGACCTGCGGACATCGCTATCCCTTCATGCCTGGCCCATGAGACTATGTCGTGGATGACAAGGAACAATCCTGTACAGCCGGTCTTTCTGATAGCTCGAAGCTCTTCCCTCAGACGGGCCTGTATCTTCTCATCAGCAATCACATATCTCTTCGCCAGACCCTCATTTGCAAGAGCCGTAAGGTGTTCATCAGGATTCTGATGGATTTCAGGGCAGGGAAATCTCAACAAGTCATGGGAATATCCAATGAAATCAAGACTGCACCGGTCGGCGATTCTCGAAGTGTTCTCCAACGCCCCGGGACACCAGGAGAAGAGCGCATTCATTTCTGCTTCGGTCTTGAAGTAATATTCGCCTTCCGACACTGGCGTATTCTTCTGCTTTACATCTCTGATGCAGCAGAGAGTGTCATAGGCATCGGCATCATCCCTGCACATATAATGGACGTCGTTTGTGCACACGCATTCTATCCCGAGCTCGTCGGCAAGCCCTTTCAGCAGAGGAAGAACCGCTTTCTCCTCCGCTTTTCCATGGTCCTGGAGTTCGATATAGAACCTGTCTCTAAAGACATTTCTGAACATGAGCGCAAGATGCCTTGCCTCTTCTCCTTTTCCAGAGGCAAGCCTTTTTGCCAGCTCGCCGTCTGATCCACCCGAAAGACAGATCAGCCCTTCGTGATGGTTTGCCAGGTCATCAAGACAAAGCCCTTTCCGTGACAGGGTGACCAGCACCGCAAGATTATTCATCCCTTCTTCATCCATTGCGATGCAGACAATGCCTCCATCCTTGAATGAAAGCTCGGCTGCTATCATCGGCTTGATACCAGCCTGCCTGCATGCCTCTGAAAAAACGATAGCCCCGGCGATGCTGTTGGTATCGGAAATGGCAAGCACCTTCATGCCTACCTCATGCGCAGCTTCTATGTATTGATCGATTCTGGCTGTGGAATCTCCAAGTGAATAATCGGTGTGACAATGCAGATGTACAAAGCCCATGACGTCATTTCCTCCATCTAAGGGCAGAGTACATTCCTAGTGTGACAGCTTCTGTCATGTACGACCGATACCATGCAATCTGTTCAGAGGTGATATATGGACTATTCAGACAAGATCCAGACTCACATCGATGCACTCAGGCATTATCTTCTTGCACAGGCGGAGGCAAACGATCCGTTCATCTCCCAGCGGGATAGAAATGAGAGAATATCCCGTGATATTCTCATGGCCTCCTCGATGGTGCGAGGAATGTACATCAATGATATAACAGGGATGAATCCGGGCTTTGCAGCATTCCTTTCAAGGTTTTCTCCTGTATTCACGCTTGACTGGAATTCGGAGTTCATGGATGAGATTTCCGTGTTCTCCCATTTTGCCAAGCCTTTCCAGATCATGATCAATACTTCCGCCGAGAATAATGACCACAGGCTTTCAATCACTCCTGACGACAAGGAGTTTCTGAATAAGGCTGACAAACTTGTCCGTATCGTTGCGACTTTCGAAAAGTATGAGAGTGAGGATAATGGAATAAGGGTGACATTCGATGCCTATCAGCACATCCAGGATAGGAAGGAAAGTCTTGTCAGGGATCTCTTCTCCCGTTCTGTAATCCACTACAGGGGAGAGAGTGCTCCTACGTCCGATTCCAGCCCCGCCAATGTCGAAAAGGTGAATCGTATCCTGCTTGATGCGATATACGATTCATACCCAAAGAACATCGCTCCGGATGACCTGGATGGTGCGATGGTACATGTCATCCAGGCTTGCGATAATGAAAGACGCAAAGTGATGATTTCCGAATACCATGACTATGAGGAGTTCTTCAAATCCTATCCGTATGGCTGGTCCGATCAGTTGATATACAAGTCCTGGGAGACATCCTTGAAGGAGGAGATCATCACCGAGTGTGATACAGACTAGCCGTCTGGTCGAGCATGTCTGAGACTTTGCTCCTCAGCCATTCAGGTTCAAGCAGCTCTGCCTGGGCACGCATCGAGAGTATCCAGTTCACGAATTCCCATTCGCCATATGTCGTAACCTCGAAGATGGCAGAGCCGTCTTCGTTGACTCTGATCATGACATCATCCGGCCATTTCCTTTCTTTGACATACTTCACCTGGGCTGGAGCTATCCAGACCTTGGCTTCTATCTTCTCCCGGCCGATGAATGGGCCGAATGGATCTGTAAGAAGGCCGTAAGGGTCGAAGTCTGGTTTCAAAGCAATGCTGTCCTTTAGGACATTGACTGTCTCGATCCTCTCGATGGCATATGTCCTCAATGCACCATCCTCCAATAGTGCTTGCAGATACATTCCGCCATCAAAGAAGAATGCGAAAACAGGAGAGAGGTTCTCTGCTTCCAGCGCAGCAGGTTTGTTTGGTACGTGGTAGGCCATGGAGATCCTGTTCTGCCCGTTGATTGCTTTCAGTATCTGCTTGACGATTTGTTTTGTCTCCTTTGAGGCTATCTTGCTGATTGAACTGATGTTCTCTATCGGAAACAGCTTTCTGGAAATGCTCTTTGGGTAATCGAGAGAAGGGAATGCTACAGATTTCTGGCTCAGCATCGAGGCAAGCTTGTTCCTGACAGACTTGAAGGCAGGGAGGACTTCCTCGTTTTTCTTCAGCTCGGCCAGCATGTAATGGAGAATGATACGTTCTTCTTGAGAGAACTCCGAGGATGGCAATGCGTTGCCGTACTTGTCGCTGTGCAGATCAAGCATCGTCCAGAGTTTTTCCCTGCCGTTTCTCCTTTCTTCATTTGTAAGTGCATAGCCTTCCGCCTGAAGCCTGTCGAGAAACCTGTAGGCCGTTCTTATGGAGATTCCGAAATGCTCTGCAATATCGTAGATGGAACGTCCGTTCCCGTTGCCGATGTATGTCGCAATGCCGAGTTTTGTCGCCAGATCGTCTGAAGCCATATCCTTCCTTCCTGAATTCATTATCGGTCATTTGTTGAACTCTGTCAGCATGTGGCACATATGAATGGCAGAATCGGAGCCTGTACAGGAGTTCCATTCATGATAGACAGATTCTCAGCCAGCTGGAAGGAGGCATGTGAGCTCATCGAGTACACATATGCGGAGGATCTGGAAGGCTGGGCATGTCCGGATGACGGCATCATCGATATCCACTCTCCGGTTCTGGACAGGCTTTCGCCTGGTGATGTCGTCTGTATGAACGCCATCAATTATTCCTACTTCCTTCTCTTTGGCATGCTTCGTCCTGCGATACTGGACTATACTCCTTTTGCGATGCTTTCATGCAATGAGAAAGCTCAGGAATTCCAGAACAGGATGCTGTTCAGCTTTCTGAGTGGAGAATATGAATCCGATGAGAAGCTGCTTGATCGGTTGTCCACCGGATCGATTCTGTCGAAGAGATTAAGAGCGAAGAGACTCTGTGAGGTTGAAGATGAACTTGAAGTCCTGTCGGCGAAAGGATTCAAGGTCGTTACCATCTCATATGGTGCAGATTTTCCGTATCTTGATGCCGAGTCAAGAGAGAAGGGTTATGCTGACCATTATGATGCTTTCGGAAAGGTTGCTGTGAAATATGGCCTGTCTCTGATAGTCTTCACCTCATCTCTTCCAAGGAATCTGGATGGAGTGACAACACTTAAGGTCTGGCCGGAAAGGAACAGGCTCATACTTGCTCCGCCCGAGGCAGTGACAGTCACTGTAAACGGAGGAAAGCAATACAGATTCCACATCGAGAATGACAGCAGGATCATAGCCGGCTTCAGTATCAGGGGGCGAAAAATGTTTCTGGTTAGAAAGGACAGTTGAGGCCGATCACTCAGCCTCAGCCTTACTTGTCAGAAGCTCTGTGAATAAATCTAAAGGAGTCTTCCCCTCATTGTTCTTCTTACAAATGATGTCTTCCGGAAGGAACTTCGCTGCTTCCTTGAAATCATCCATCGTGACATCGTATTTCCCTTCGGTAATCATGATGTGCAGCACGGTGTTTCCGTTTCCATCAACATCATAAGGATCGGCTCCAGCATTCATCAGATCTTCAATGCAGATGGGATACCTCCTCGCAATGTAGTAGAGGACGGTCCTTCCTCTTGAATTTCTGGCGTTTATATCCTCTTTTGTCGGCGCAAGAATCGGGTAACAATCTATAGTGAGATTATCATTACATAATGCTACGGCTAACAACTCAGGATTACCAGATTCATCACGCTTTTTTGCATATGAAGGGTGCATCAGCCTCTTGAGAATTTCCATGTTGTCATACTCGCTGTTGAAACGGAATATGAAATGTTCAAATGCTTCAAATGCCTTGTCTGTCCCCGGAATGAGAATTTCCCGTGAAAACATCTTTTCAAGTATTCTCATATTCTTTCTCGGGTAGCTGTTAATGTCGCATAGAGAATCATCTGAAGCTCTTGAAAGAAGCAGATCAAATGCTTTTTCATTGTCATGACAGGTTGCACGACTCAGCATCCAGCCTTCATCGTATTCATCGAATATTCCCAAGGACATGCAAACCTGAAGCGCCTTAAAAAACTCCTCATCTTCCACAACCACACGGCAGATTTGGCCTAGATTGAAAGCCTCTTGTCTTCCATATTCGATATCCTCTTTTTTCAGGAAGAGCGCAAAATCAATAATCCAGGAGTTGAGATAGGATAGAAAGCCCGGCTCATAGACATCATCAGGATTAAGACGGAACGGTATCTGGAAATAAGAGTCCTTATGCAATACATCAAGATAGTAGCTGCTGCTGAAAAGTAGATATGACACTGCCTCCTTCCTGTCAATCCCTTTCGCCCTCATCAGAAAAGCTGTTATCTCTTCTGGTGTACCAGAAAACGGTGTAACATCCGGGCCAGAAGGAAGAGTGAAGCCGATATCAAGAAGAGCTTCAAGCACTGAGACATGTGCCATCTCCCTCAGTGCGAATCGCATTGGATACATGTCCTCACACTTCTTTCTCTCCCATTCATTCTCGTCGGTTGGTGCCTTGCCTTTGTAAGCCTTGATGATTGAGATATCCTCATTCCTTATTGCGGCATACAGAGCTTCCAAAGCCTGTTTCTCCGAACGCTTTTTCCCGACTAATGTCTTGTAGTAGTTGCTGATCTCTCTATTCATATTACCTCAGTCGATTGCCCAGCCGTCTTCAACGAGATCCTCTATGAAGTCATATGCCTTGATAAAGGATACCGGGGTTCTTGAATCATCCATGTCGAAAATGAAATACCTCTTGTCCTTCTCGCTGTCAGGGATGAGGGCTTTTGCCTTGTCTGTGATGAAGAGGTCCCTGTCGAATCCGAGCGCGAAGGTGTATTTCCCCTTTACGACTTTCTTGAGCATTGTTGCTCCAGCTTCTCCGAAATGCTTGATTGTCATCACCTGCAATTCTTCACTCCACATGCTGCTTCTCCTTTCTGATGAAGTCTTTTATCTCTATTCTCGTCATCCAGTTCATGCCTTCTGGAAGCCTGTCTATTGAAAACCATTCAATTGCATCTGATTCCCAGTTCTTCCGTGGAACTGCTTTATGGCGCAGTTCAGATGCAAAAACATAGTAGGAGAAATATGGCAGATGATAGTTCATGACAGGCCATGCTGAATCGACTTTGATTCCTGTCTCTTCATAGGTTTCTCTCTGAGCCGCTTTTATGAATTTCTCACACTCGTCAATAGCACCACCAGGAATTGCCCAGGTATGGTTGTCGGATCTCTTTTCAAGAAGAACCGAGATGCAGCCTTTTCCATCCTTCGTGTAGAGAATCATTCCGGCGCCGTAGTAATGTCTAAGCTTAAGCTCTTTCATCTTTTTCTCCTGTGATGATTAGAGCTTAAGCGATAAGTGTGACATTTGCTGACAGACGAAAAGTTTTTGTTAATTTGCGTTCAGTCCGAACACTCTTGAGCCTAGTTTGCGCTTGTAAAGGCTTTCGATTTCAATCACATCATCCTTTCTTGTTTCTTTTGGAATGATTCTCAGAATCGTGAATTGGAAATGTTCATATGTGTTTGCTTCTTTTTCCATAAGTTCAATCAACAACTTGTCTCCGCCAGTGTGGTTGTTTGCATAATCAGTCCAGCGTCCAAGAATTCCATTTTCCCCTGAAGCGGATCCAACGTATTGCTGACCATTCTTTGTGTTGACAATCAGATAGATTCCGTAAACTGACGAGAGAGCAGAGTGCCATGCCTCATAGCTTATGGGATCGTTGACCATTTCAAACAGCTCAGGATATGTCAAGATGACATTCTCATATCCTGGGAAGGCTATTTTCTCATTATCCATCAAGGCTGTAATCATCTTAGGTTGTCTGCCTGAAATCTGGTACCATCTTATTGCTGCCTTGCCCCAGTCTATGATGAGCTTGCCGTAATACTCTTTCAATTCTTCGTATTCTTCCAGGTCATAAAGATAGGATTCTGTGTTACTGGCTGCGAAGTCATCTTCAACCGGATAGTTTTCTGGTTTCATTTCCGGAGTGCATTTGACGCAATCTCCGACTTTATAAATGCGATACAGTTTTGCACTAGTGCCTTTTGTACTGATGAAGATAGCCCAATAGTCATATTTCCCTTTGAATTGAGTGCCTTGGCACGCAGTATACGTTTTGATAAACAAGTCTCTGTTTTTGGAATCAGAATAGCACTTGGCAAAATTGGCATGATTCAGTGAGTGTCTGATAAGCAATACTCTATCAAGATTTGTTATTCCGGCCTTTTCCAGAACATCGTTGAAAGTCAAATATGGCATTTATCTCCTCCGAGGTTTTCTTAGACTATCTATATCCTAATTGTATGACAGTTTCTGTCACACGTAAATTATATCGTTCATCCTAAACTGAAATGTAGGAGTAGACCGTAAG
Source organism: uncultured Spirochaetales bacterium (assembly GCA_949285785.1). Lineage (GTDB taxonomy): Bacteria > Spirochaetota > Spirochaetia > Sphaerochaetales > Sphaerochaetaceae > Bullifex. The sequence continues at coordinate 43,710 of CASEAG010000031.1, forward strand.
ATGATTTCTAGTTATGAAATAATCGAGAAGTATTCTGTACTGGTGGAGAAGCATTCCATAAAGAATCAGTTAGAAGAATATTCTGATTCGCTATATACTACGGTATATAATGTATATCGAACATATGATTCAACAGGCTTTCCCGCATTGGATCCATATCTTAAAAAAAAGGATTGTCCAGTAGGGCAATTGATCACAATAGGTGCACGACCTTCCATTGGTAAGACCGCCTTTGCCGTATCACTGATTCGAAATATGCTTGTGAGAGGTAAGGAAATTCTATTCTTTTCCCTTGAGATGTCGTCAAAAGATATCATCAATAGATTGGTTTCCAGCATCTCCAAGGTAAGTCTGTACAATATTATCAAAAAAAAATACTGCCCCGATGAATTCGATAGAGTCATAACCGCAATAGAGTATCTCTGGACTAAGCACTTATACATTGTTGATATTCCCAATATATCAATTAATGCATTGTGGGATATCGCAGTGGCAGATAAAACAAGAAATTGTGTTGGTTCAGATTGCATACTGATTGATCATTTTGGGCTAATCGGAGATGAGGTGTCTTCATCGGATAAATACGAAAGCTTCTCTAGAGAACTACAATCCATTGCACAAGTGATGAATAAACCTGTCATTACAATGTTCCAACTTCCACGTGTTAATAATCAAAGAGAGCCTTCTTTGATAGACATGCCCTGCGCTATGAATTCACTTGTTGATGATAGTGATATTGTTCTCTTCCTCCACAGAAATAGATCTCAAATTGAAGCTGAGCAATGCCCCATAGTAGGCGAAGAAGATGTCAAATCACTTCAAGTTGCAAAAGTCATCATTGCAAAGAATAAGAATGGCGATATAGGACATACTTTTCTTGGATTCGATGGTAGCACGGCTTCATTTGAGAATATTGAACACCCGTTCCGATGGTTTCTGCAGCTATAGTGAGGTCTACCCGGCTGACAGTGGGTTCTGCTTCCGGCGTCGAGTTGCCACTGTCGCAGGAGAACAGCAGAACCATTGCGGCAAGCACACATATTGAGACAAGAGCTGGATGTCTCATCGTCTTTACCTCCACTGCAATTCTATATCCATGGCAAGAGGAGAGGAAGAGCAACACCAGTCTTTCCTTTTGACTGCCTCTCCTCTACAGGAAGATGGACAATGCCGCAAGGACGGACAGCAGTGCGAAGTTCAGCAACGTGAAGGCCATGAGGTAGCGTCCCTTCGCTCCGCCCTTGCGACTGAAGTAGAATTTCAGCGAGATCAGCGAGGCAAGCGATGCCACCGGGGTTCCGAGCCCTCCGATGTCGGTACCGACGAGTACCCCCTCGGGCCCTGTTGCGAAGGGGGAGAGCAGAATCGCGGCAGGCACGTTGCTGATGATCTGGCTGACCAGTGCGGATGCCGCTATCGGGTGCTCCTGCATCGGGCCCGTGAGAACGGCGCTGACTGCTGGTATGCTCTTCATGTTACCGCTGAAGACGAAGAAGCACACGAATGTCAGCAGGAGGATGTAGTCTATGCTGGCAAGTATCCTCCTGTCGAAGATGACAAGGTAGGCAAGCTCGGCGAAGAAGAGGATTCTCCAGTCGAGCACCTTGAAGACGGCCAGCAGGGCCAGGAGGAGGAACGTGAGGTAGATGCCTGTTCTTCTGCGGTCGACGGATGTGTCTTCCTCGTGAGCGTCCTTGTCGAGCGTTCTCTTTTGTGAAAGGAACAGTATGCAGCACAAGGCGACAAGGAGTGCGGATGCGGCGCTGTAAGGCAGGATGGTGCTGAAGAACGAGCGGGCGTCCATGTCGAAGAACGAGCATATGTATATGTTCTGCGGATTGCCTACAGGTGTCGTCATCGAGCCCAGGTTGGCCGCGATCGTCTCGATGACCACCAGGCGGATGATGTAGCCTTCATCCATCTTCTCCCTGTCCATGATCAGCAGAGTGAAGGGCACGAACATCAGCAGGGCCACGTCATTTGTGAAGAACATCGAGGATACGAAGACTATCGCGACGAGGAGGAAGGAGAGTCTTCTCACGTTTCCGCTGCCCCTCTCCAGCCTGTCTCCGACATAGGCGAACATGCCACTGGCCTTGAGACCTTCGCTGACGCCCATCAGACAGAAGAGCAGGGCCAGCGTCCTGTAGTCCGGGTAGCCGGCCCATTCGGCCGAAGGCGGGTTGAACAGTGCCGACACGAGTGCGGCGAGCAGGGCTATGCAGAATACCGTCTCTCTCTTGAGGAATGAAATCATCTTCCAACCATCCGACGTGCCATGTTAGTGAGTTTGCCCGGCCTTTGCAATCTGCTAATATGGTTGTCATGATCAATGTGGGCAACGACTGGCAGACCCTGTTCGACGAGGAGCAGGTCAAGCCTTACTATCTGGAGCTGAGGGCGTTCCTGAAGAGCGAATACAGGACGCATGCCGTCTATCCTCCGATGGACGAGATCTTCAACGCGTTCCGCCTGACGCCGTTCGGCCAGGTCAAGGTCGTCATCGTGGGGCAGGATCCGTACCATGAGCCCGGCCAGGCCATGGGCCTATCGTTCTCGGTGAGGGAGGGGACGGACGAGCCGCCATCGCTCCAGAACATCCACAAGGAGATCGTCGATGAAGGTGTGGAGCAGGGACCATGGTCGTGTGATCTGACGCGCTGGGCCAGACAGGGTGTGCTGCTTCTCAACAGCACTCTCACCGTACAGGCCCACAGGGCTGCAAGCCATGCCGGGCACGGATGGGAGCGCTTCACCAACAACTGCATCGTGCATCTGGGCAGGGATCCGAGGCCCAAGGTGTTCATGCTGTGGGGCAGTCATGCCCGCAGCAAGAAATCCCTGATCGAGAACAGTGCGCATCTGATACTCGAATCCGCACACCCCAGTCCGCTGAGCGCGTACAGGGGCTTCTTCGGCAACGGGCACTTCCGCTCCTGCAACGAGTTCCTGAAGTACACCGGTCAGCAGCCCATAGTCTGGTGAGAAAGAGAAGAGGACCACTGCGGTCCTCTCCTGCGACATGACTCTCAGTCCCCTGTGAACCTGGACAGGAAGTCCTTCGTCCTCTCGCTTTGCGGGTTCTGGAATATCTGCTGGGGAGATCCCTCCTCCTCGATTCTTCCATCCGCCATGAAGACCACACGTGTCGATATGTCCCTTGCGAAGGCCATCTCGTGGGTGACGACCAGCATCGTCATCCCGCTTCCCGCAAGGTCCTTCATTACATCAAGAACTTCGCCGACCATCTCCGGATCGAGCGCGCTGGTCGGCTCGTCGAACAGCAGGATCTCAGGATCCATGGCAAGCGCCCTGGCGATGGCGACACGCTGCTTCTGTCCACCCGACAGCTGCCGCGGCTTGGCGTTGATGTACAGGTCCATGCCGACCTTCTTCAGGTATTCCATGGCCTTTGCGCGGGCCTCGTCCTTCCTGCGCTTGAGCACATGGACCTGGCCGATCGTGCAGTTCTCAAGAACGGTGTAGTTGTTGAAGAGGTTGAACGACTGGAAGACCATGCCCACCTTTGTGCGGTACTGGTCTTCGTCCACCAGGCCGTCCAGGACGTTCTTGCCCCGGTAGAGTATTCTGCCACCCGTCGCGTCCTCGAGCATGTTGATGCATCTGAGCAGTGTCGACTTGCCGCTTCCGGACGATCCGATGATGCTTATGACATCCCCCTTTGCAACGGAGAAGTCTATGTCACGCAGCACCTCGTTGGTACCGAACGTCTTCACCAGATGTTCCACTTTGAGTATCTCTTCCATCAGTAAGTACCTCCGGTCTTCTCGTTGTAGCGGGTCAGACCGCTGGTGAAGGCGAGGGTGTCGCCAGTGGCTAGGTCGAAGTTCGCCGGGCCGTCCATCCTGTTCTCGATCCAGCGCAGGATGCGCGAGCAGGTGAATGTCAGGATGAAGTAGATGATCATCGTCACCGTCGCGGCCTCGAAGTAGGTGTACAGTGCACCGGATATGCTGCGGAAGGTGAAGAACAGCTCGACCGTGCCGATGATGGACAGTACGCAGGTGTCCTTGATGTTGATGATCAGGTTGTTGCCGATCTGGGGCATTATGTTCCTCAGCGACTGCGGCAGGATGACGAGCATCATCGTCTGCAGATGCGACATTCCGATCGCCCTGGCACCCTCCCTCTGACCGGGGTCGATGGACAGGATGCCGCCGCGGACGGTCTCTGCCATGTAGGCTCCGGTGTTGACGGAGACGATGATGATGGCTGCGCTCCACATGCCCAGGTTGATTCCGAACACCTGTGCCGTACCGTAGTAGATGAACGCGGCCTGGAGCATCATTGGAGTGCCTCTGAAGATCTCGACGTATGCAGTGAGGATCAGCTTGATGATCCTGAGCAGGCCTCTTGTGAACATGCTGGAGTTCTTGTGCGGCTCGGCCGTCTGCACCAGGCCGACGGCGAAGCCGATCACGCATCCGAGGAACGTGCAGATGATGGCGATCGCCATCGTCGTTCCGGCGCCCTCGAGAAGAGAGACGCCGTAACGCTGGACGATGTACGCCATCCTCTGGAAGAAGTTCATTTCCGAGATGGTCATCTTCGTGTCACTGTGCCAGAGGCTGGACCGAGATAGCCTCGTCCATCATGGCGTTGAAGTCGTCGACGGTGAGTGTCGCGAGGACGCCGTTGATGGCCTCCCTGAGCTCGCCGTTGTTCTTGTTGACGGAGATGCCGATATTGATCTCCTCCTGGCTGACCTGGAAATCGTCGTCGCTGCCTGAGAAGTCGAGAAGCCTCATGTCGGGGTAGGCGACGAGTGCAGCCTGGCCGGTCGGCATGTCGGTGCACACCAGGTCGACTCTTCCGCTCTCGAGGGCGACCAGCATGGCCGGTGCACTGTCCTGTGCGGGAAGGATGTCGGCATCGGGGATCTGCGGCAGACACACGTCATACCAGACTGTGTTCATCTGGCTGGTGCAGGATGCTCCCGCCAGGTCGCTGACACCCTGTGCATTCTCGTATTCGCTGCCTTCCTTCACGAGGCAGATGATCGATGCGTAGTAGTAGGGATCCGTGAAGTCGACCATCTGGAGCCTCTCGCTGGTGATGGACTGACCTGCGATGACGCAGTCCACGGTTCCGGAAAGCACTGCCGGCACGAGGGAATCCCAGTCGAGCTTGACGATCTCGAGGTCGTAGCCGAGCTCCTCGGCGATCAGCTTGGCCATCATGACATCGTAGCCGTATGCGTAGTCGCCTGAACCGGATATCTGGACGGCTCCGTTTGCATCGGTGGTCTGTGTCCAGTTGTATGGTGCATAGCCGCACTCCATCGCGACGCGGAGCACGGGGCGTCCGGATGCGCTTGTCGTATCGGAGCTCTCGGACGATCCGCCTGCAAAGAGCATTGAAGCCGCAGCAAGTGCGACGAGTGCGATGGTGATGATTCTCCTGTGGTTTCTCATAATCCTCTCCCTCCTTAGGCTGGGGTTATGGCACGATATTACAGATTGGTCAGAATAGTGTCAAGATGTTATTGTAAAAACTTATTTGTTATTATAATAACACAAATTGAAATCGCTTCCCTTTAAACGGGCACTCCAGACAATCCGCCTACTCCTGTCTTGTGGCGGGAGCCCTGTTGACTATGTAGATCCCCAATGATACCAGAAGGAGAGCGATCATCTTGTTTATCTGGAGGGCCTCTGCGACCTCTCCGAGGAAGATTGCCGAGAGAATGGTTCCCCATAGCGGGGTGAGGAAGTTGAAGATCGCGACACGGCTCACCGGGTTGTATTTGAGCAACGTGCCCCATAGCGTGTAGGCGACAGCCGATATCAGAGCCATGTACACCAGCAGGACATAGCCGACCAGACCTGCGTCCATCTGCATTCTTCCGCCTGCGGCGAAGCCGACGATGGCCATCACCAGACCGCCCAACATGAACTGGTAACCGCTGAGCATTGTCACCGAATACCTGCGTGAATACCGTTTGACCATGATGCCGCTCAGTGAATAGCTGATCTGCGACAGCAGGATGAATCCCTCACCAAGCAGGGAGAAATGGAAGCCTGTAGCCCCGGTGAACGAGATGTTCATTATTATGATGCCGGCGAAGCCCAGAACGACGCCGACGATCTTGTTGACGCTCAGGCTCTCCATCCTCAGCACGAAACAGGCCAGAATGATCGAGATGAAGCCTCCTGAACCGGAGAGGATCGTGCCGGTGACTCCGCTGGTATGGGCAAGTCCGACATAGAAGAAGAAATACTGTATTATCGTCTGGGCCAGCGACAGCTTGACTATGGATGGCACGCTTCCGGCTTCGGGAAGCACGATCCTCTTCTGTCTGAAAGACTCGAATGCAATCACCAGGACTCCAGCCAGGAAGAATCTGATTCCGGCGAACAGAATGATCGACCATGTGTCGTCACCCTGGATGGCGAACATCTCGTATCCGGTCTTGATCGAAGGTGTTGCGCTGCCCCATAGGAAACAGCACACCATCGCCAGCAGCAGAATCACGCCGGTCCTGTTGATGGCCTTGACTTCTTCACTCATGTGGATGCCTCCAAGACAGGGATGAAGTCTAGCCTCAAAGGTGGAAAGAGGCAACATGCGCCTGTCAGGCCTGCCAGTACTCCAGACTGTCCATGTCCATCAGCGTCAGAGGCCCTCCATCTCCGCAGCCCGTGTCAAGGGCGACGAGATGGTAGTGCGGGCAGATGAATGGAAGACCGTCATCCGTAGGCGTGTGGCCGACGAAAATCGCTTTGTCCGTATCGAACGGGGCAAGCGGAGGATTTGCCGAGCCGCGCGAGAAGGCGAGGGCGGAGGTGTAGTAGAGCCTGTCCCATGTCAGATCCCTGCCTCTGTCCCGAGTGCTGTCATGAGGCCTTGCCGCCTTCTGGCAGGACAACAGGTCATCAAGCGACGATCCTGAAGGTATGCCTCCATGGACCATTATGTACGTGTCGGAGACGATTGCAGTCGGCCATGAGCACAGCCAGTCGGCGACATCAGCCTTCCTGGTTCCGCCCAGAGCCCTGAACTGCCGGTACGTCACATCGCCTCCACAGCGTTCCACCCAGTGTCTGCTCTCCGTTCCGCCATACAGATAGTCCATCAGGAACATGTCATGGTTGCCGGCGACGGCGACAAGACCATCGATCGACATCAGGAATTCGATGACCGCCAGGTTCGCATGGCCCCGGTCGCAGAAGTCTCCAAGAGCATGAAGAGTGTCGCGTCCGGGGGCGAACGATGCCTTGGCCAGCACATCCTCAAGCTGCTGCAGGCAGCCGTGGATGTCGCCGACGGCGAGTCTGCGTCCACCTGCCATCGGTCAGCTCCTGAACAGATGCTCGACCTTGAGCTGCCTTACGAGGGCGACGATCTCGCTGGTGCGCGAGAGGCCGAGTTTCTGAAGCAGCGTCCTTATCTGGGACTTCACCGTCACAGGCTCGACGCAGCGGCGCTGGGCGATCTGGCGAACCTTCAGGCCCTCCAGGAAGCATGCGACAAGCTCCCTCTCTGTGCCGGTGAGGCTGCTGAGATGATGGATGAAGTACAGAAGGCTCTCCTCGCTGGCCCTGAGCCGGCGGTATTCGTCCATGACCAGACGCTGTACGCGAGCATCGAGGTTCGCCTGACCGTCCAGGACCGCGGCCAGACGGTCCTCAAGAGTGGACCAGGGGGAATCCTTGACGATGAAATCCTTTGCCCCGCTTGCCATCGCCGTGACGATAGTGCTCTCCTCGTCATGGCTCGTCAGATAGACGATCTCCGCATCGGGGTGTCGGGACAGGATGCTGCGTGCCGCCTGTATGCCAGCATCAGGGCTCTCCATCTCTATGTCCATGAGGACGATGTCGACAGGAGTCCTGTCGAACGCCTCGACCGCCTCCTTTCCGGTGGCGACACACGAGACGACCTCGAAGCGTCCTGTCCGTCTGAACAGATCTTCTAGCTCCTGCCTGATGGTCTGGTTGTCCTCTGCTATCATCAAAGTGTTCATCAATCGTCTCCGGAATATGGCACGCCGAGCTTGGGAAGAAGGATTATGAACGAGCTCCCGCCTCCCTCGACGCCTTCGTATCTTATCGAGCCGAGGTGGCTTCTGACCACGTTCCTCGAGAAGTACATCCCCATGCCCCAGTTCTGGCTGCTGGACTTGCTGGTGTAGAAGGGCTGCCAGATCTGTCTCAGCTCCCTGCGTCCTATCCCCTTGCCGTGGTCGGTGATCCTTATCGAGACCCACAGCCGCTCGGTGGCGTACTCCAGCTCCACGGGCCTTGTCGGATCCGCCTCGATCTGGGCCTCGACCGCGTTCATGAGGATGTTCGCCACGGCCTCCGTCAGATTGTCCCCATCGGCCAGGACCTGTATCTCCTCACCTGCCGAGACAAGCTCGATTCCGGCATCGGGGTGGTGGGAGCGCACCTTGTCGACGGCCTTGGCGATCACTGGCGACAGCGGGATGATTGACAGCGTGGATATCTCGCTCCTGGATGCCTTGTGGAGCGAGTCGAGCCTGTGGGACAGCTCCCTGTTTATCCGCGACAGACGGTTCAGATCCTCGTCGTCCGGGTATTTCTTCATGAGTCTGTTCAGCAGCAGCCCCTGTGCGATGAGCTCGTTCTTCGTCCCGTGGAAGAACATGCTCACACCCTTCGTCGCAAGACTGGCGCTGCGGCGCAGCGTGATCTCCTCGCGCCTCTCATCGAATGTGGTCCTCGCGTAGCGCAGCATCGAGACGAATCCGACAAGGCCGAAGAGGATGCTTCCAACTATGACAAGAGCATACATCGCGGGCGACAGGGCGGGGGACAGGTACCACATGCCCAACAGGAACATGTAGTCGCTGCTGTAGAACATGTATATCTGTGCCGGGTCCTGCACCGCGTAGAACGCATATATCAGAGCAAGCGAGATGAGTATTGAGCTGCGCGTGAAGAACCTGCGCCGGAAGAATGGCAGCGTTATGCTGACCAGTTCCGCTACGAGAGTCGCCACCGCGATGGCTATGTAGAGGTACACGTACGTCCTGGATGCGTACACGAGCGCCATGAGCACACTCTCGCCGGGACGGATCAGCGCCCGGAAGACGGATGGAATGTATGCCACCATCATCAGGGCCGGCAGGATGAAGAGCGCCCAGGAGCGCCTCTTCACCTTCAGCGCGAGCGGGAACCAGGCCATGTCGAGCGATGTCAGCACCAGCAGAAGGGGGAAGCTGTAGCGCCCGACCGCGCTCATGAAGCCCAGCTGTTCGAATGTGACGATGCGGTACATGAACCAGTTCCGTATGCCTCTGGTCCCGAATAGTATTGTGCTGACCTCCCGTCCGATGCCTCCCTTCTTGGCTATGTACATCAGCGTCGCGAAGATGAACACGAAAAGGGAGAGGCATGTCAGCGCAAGCAGGATGCACCTGTGGTCGCGTCTGATGGCCAGCAGCACCAGGGATGTCACGAGAATCAGCGATACCAGTGCAAGAAGCAAAGAAGAACCCCCTCCAGCATGCATTGTAGCACAGCCGGAGGGGGCTTTGTGTCATTGATGAGGCATCAGCGTCTTATTCCGCAGCCTCGAGCATGATGTCGAACATCACGTAATCGCTGACGGGTGTGGAAGGATCGACTTCGCTGCCGAAGCTCAGCTTCTGGACTTCGTACATCTTCTCGATCGTTCCGTCCTCGATCTGTGCGATCATCTCGTCGGCGGTGAGCCACTCGGCGTCTCCGCGCTGTGCATAGACCGTGTCGTAGCCGGCTCCAAGCACCTGGGCGACCCACTCTGCGGTCTGCTCGATGTTCTCGGCCCTGTAGTCCATGCCTGCATACAGTCCCTTGGTGAAGCGAACCAGGAGGTCCCTGTTCTCCTGGGCCCACTTGTCCATGACGATCCAGGATGCGACCGATGCGCTCCTGTCGGAGAAGGTCACGTTGTCGGCGACGACGAACGCATCATCTCCGAGTGCATCGAGGATGGTGAAAGTGGCAGGGGACCAGTTGGCGCATGCGTCCAGCGATCCGCTGGTCATGGCGCTGGTGATGGCGGCTGCATCCATCTCGTATGCGGTCACGTCGTCCATCGTGAGGCCTGCGCTCTCGAGGGTCCACTTGAGGATCTGCTCGCTGGAGGTTCCGGATGCATATCCGATGCTCTTGCCCTTGAGGGAGGCGGGGTCCTCCGTGACTCCGTGGCTTCTGAGTCCGATGACCGCATCCCCGTTGCCGACATGGCTGAACGCGAAGATCTTGGCCCTGCCGTTGACGCACAGCTTGTGGGCGCCGTGTCCGATGTAGCCGATGTCGATCGATCCGCTCTCCATGGCGGCGATGATCGTTGGGCCGTCTGCGAACTCGACGAGCTCGACCTGGATGCCCTGCTCTTCGAAGGCTCCGGTCTCGATTCCGGCCACCAGCGAGCACAGCGAGGCGTAGTTGGTCATGTATGCGACACGTACCGTCTCGAGTCCGCCTGCATCCTCTGACGATCCCTGTGCGAAGACGCCCGTGATGGCGACGAGGGCGATGAGAAGCATTGCGATTGTCTTCTTCATAAGATATCTCTCCTTTTTCCTTTTTTTTGTCCTATTTCCTGACTTCCAGGTATTCCTGGTAGACCTGTGACCAGATGTGGTTCTTCAGCTCGAGGAAGTGCGGATCCATCTTGGTCTCCTGGTTCCTCGGGTAGGGGATGTCAACGTCGACGATCTCCTTGATGCGTCCGGGACGTGCGCTCATGATGACGACACGCTGTCCGAGTATGAGCGCCTCGTCGACGTCATGGGTGATGAAGAAGCAGGTCTTGCGCTCCTTCTCCCAGGTGTCGAGCAGCTCCTGCTGAAGCTGTGTCCTCGTCTGCGCATCAAGCGCTCCGAAGGGCTCGTCCATCAGCAGTATCTCGGGATTGGCGGCATAGGCGCGGGCGATTGCGACACGCTGCTTCATTCCTCCGGACAGCTCCTTTGGATAGTGGTCCGCGAACTTCTCGAGATCGACCATCTTGATGTACTTCATGGCGATCTCCTCCGCGGCGAATCCCTTGATGCCCCTCATGTCCAGAGGGAAGAGCACGTTCTTCTTCACCGTGAGCCAGGGGAAGAGCGCGTACTGCTGGAACACGACGCCTCTGTCCTTTCCCGTCCCGTGGACCTCCTGTCCGTTGCACAGTACGCGTCCGCTGGTCGGCTCGAGAAGACCTGCGATGATGTTCAGCAGCGTCGACTTGCCGCAGCCCGAAGGTCCGACGACCGTGACGAACTCGTTGTCGGCGATGTTGAGGTTCACTCCATTCAGGGCGACGACCTCGCCGGTGCGTCCCTGGTATGTCTTCCTGACGTCCTCTATGACGACCTTTATATCTCTCTCTTCTCCTGCCATCCCGTAAGCTTCCTCTCAAGCAGCTTGATGATCTTCTCGACCGTGATACCTATGATTCCGATGATGATTATGTACAGCAGCATCGGAGCCGTCTCGAAGTTGTTGTTCAGACTCCTGATCCTCATTCCAAGTCCTGCGAACGCTCCCGTCGACTCCGCGGCGATGAGCGTCGTGAGCGCGACGGAGGCGCCAAGACGGACGGCGGTGAGGATGAAGGGCAGGCTGGCCGGTGCCAGGACGCGGATGAAGATGTCCTTGTCCTTTGCTCCCAGGACGCGTGCCGCCTTGATCAGCGTCTCGTCGATGTTGATGATTCCCTGGTAGATCGTGATGCACATGATCAGGAATGTCGCGATCGTGATGACGATCACCTGCGGCTTGCGTCCGACGCCTGCCGCGATGACGATCAGGGGGACGTATGCCAGAGGCGGAATGTTCCTGATGAACTGGATCCAGGGCTCCACGATTCTCCTGAACGGGTTGTACCAGGCCATGAGTATCGCGACCGGAAGCGCGATGACGAAGCCCAGCAGGTAGCCCAGGCCGACGCTGATCAGCGAGGACTGGATGTCCTTGAACAGGACGCCGCGCTCGATCATGACGGGGATCTGCTGGAACACGACTATGATGTTTGGAAACGACCGGGAGGTCGATGGCAGAACGGACAGGATGGTCCATACGATTATCGCTGCAGCGAGCGACAGGGCCAGCCACATCCAGTTGCGCGCCTTGTCAGAGACACCTCCCTTCTTTGCCTTGTCAGATGCCATGATATCTCCTTTTGCATTCAGCCTAGCATGGCATGGCAGGTTGAAAAGGCTGAAATTTCTTACGCCCTCCCGTGGACATGAAGAGGGCGCCCTGTCCAGGCGCCCACATCCCATAAGCTTCAAATTCCGGCCTTGCGGTAGCGCTCGGCCATCTCGTCGAGCGTGGCCGGCTGGACGAAACGGGCCTTGCCAACCTGGTCGAACTCGACCAGAAGTCTTCCGATGCCCTCCATCACGCCGTCTCTGATGGCGTCTGTGAGCATTCTGACGCTGTCAGATGGAATCGTGCCGTACATGACGGTGTCCATGACCGCGGCAAGGTACACACGCGGGTCGAAGGCCTTCGGGTTTGCATCCATGAGCCTCCACACCGGTGCCAGATGCACGTCCTCCTTCAGCTCCGGGTTGCGTGTGAAGAGCAGACGCACGTTGCGCGTCACCGCAAGACGGATGTCGGTGTCGACGTTGATCTTGGCGATTCCCATGTGCGAGACAGCCTTGAGCTGGTCCAGCGGGATTCCGTGCGCCTCGTCAAGCCGTCCGCCGAGATCGTCGATCTCGTCCACGATGTACTTCGGGACCGTGGATGAGCCGTGCGATACCAGGAAGCCGGTGATGCCCTCGTGTCTGAGAAGCTCCTTGATGGCTATGGCTATCTCCTTGCGCAGGACGGCGTTCCTTCCTTTGCTTGCTCCGTGCATCGTGCCGTAGCTTATCGCAAGCGCGTCGACGCCGGTGTCCTTGAAGAAGCGAAGCCCGTCCAGAGGTCTGGTGTATGTCGACGAGAGCGAGAAGACATGGTCCTCGACTCCGGCAAGTACTCCGAGCTCGCCTTCGACCGTGACACCGCGTTCATGGGCGTACTTCACGACCTCGCGCGTGAGCTCGATGTTCTCCTCCAGCGGAAGCGACGAGCCGTCTATCATGACGGAGGTGTAGCCTGCGTCTATGGCGGCCTTGACCGAGTCGAAGTCGCGTCCATGGTCCAGATGCAGGGCGATGGGGATGGGGGAGTCCTCTGCGATGCGTTTCACGGCATCCGCTATGTTCTTCGCGCCCTTCCTCTTGTCCTCCAGCGTGGCGTTCATGAAGTCGGTCCTGCCTCCCATGAAGCCGTTGGCCAGGTCGGCCCCCTGGAGTATGGCGGGGGCGTGGAAGATCTCATGGATCCTCACTGCGGCCTCTGCCTGGCATACCGCGTTCACGTTGAATGCGCCGGCCGCGTAGTCATGCGTCTCGGTCGTCTCGAGTATGCATCTCATTGGTACAAGCATGTAGTCCTCCTCATCTGTGCCAGACGGTCCAGCCGCCGACGACGGTCCTCACGACCCGTCCATTCTCGTCCACAAGGCAGAAGTCCGCCCTGAGTCCTTCTTCTATCGCGCCCCTGTCGGCAAGGCCGAGAAGCCTGGCCTGGTTCGTTGCGAGTATCCTCTGCAGATGCCAGTCATCCGCACCTGTGAAGGCCTTGAGGTTCCTGTAGGCCTTGTCCAGGGTGAGCGTGCTGCCCGCCCTGACTCCGTCCACAAGCTTCGCATCCCCGTCCTCGCCGACGATGACGTCGTTCACGCCGAGCTTGTAGGTGCCGGCGGGAAGACCCGTGGCCATTATCGAGTCGCTTATGCAGACCACCTTGTCCCAGCCCTTCGTCTTCAGGATGAGCCTTACTGTGGCCGGATGCAGATGGAAGCCGTCGCTGATCATCTCGCAGTAGACCTCGTCACGCTCCAGGCTCGCTCCGCTTATCGCGGGGCGGTGCATGTGGAACAGCTTCATCGCGTTGAACAGATGGGTGGCGCTGGTCACCCCGTGCTCCACGGCCTCGATCGCCGTGTCGTAGTCGGCGGCGCTGTGCCCCATCGACACAACTATGCCCGTGTGGCTGCGTATCTGGTCGATCAGATCCATCATCCCCTCGACTTCCGGGGCCAGCGTGATGTACTTCACTCTGCCGCCCGAGAGTGCGACAAGCTTCTCCAGGAACGGCCAGTCGGGCTTCCTTATGAGCTCCGGCGGCATGGCTCCCTTGTACTCCTGGCAGAGGAATGGGCCTTCGAGATGGATGCCCATCACGTCCGCACCTCCGACCGGAGTCGAGAGAGCCTTGCCGAGCGTGGCCATGAGCTCCTCCATCTTGTCCTCCGTGTCGGTCATGACGGACAGAAGCACGCTGGTGACGCCATGGCTTGCGTAGAATCTGGAAAGCCTGTCCACGTCATCCCATCCCGTGATGTGATTCACGTCTATTCTGTCGGCCCCGTGGGTGTGGATGTCGATGAAGCCCGGCAGCATCAGAAGCTGTGCTTCCCCTGAGGCCGACGTGATCGAGGTGAATACCCCGTCATCGTATGCGACGTCCACTGTCCGCTGTCCGTCCGCAGTCGCAATGCGTACTCTCTCGACCATCAGAACGCGACCTCCGCGGCGACATCGTTGACGTAGACCAGTGCATCGGGGTGCCTCTGCATCAGCGTGACGGGGAATGAGCCGGAGGGCTCGTCGAACAGCGCCCGCCTGATGACAGCCCTGTGCCAGGGACGGAAGACGCCGAGCCTGATCTTCCTGGCCATGAGTATCTCCTTCATGCCGATGGTCACCGCATGGCGCGGCATCGCGTCGATAGCGCCGTTGAGGTCTCCTATGGCGTTGGCGACCAGGGTCTCGCGGCTGATGGCGAGCGCACGAGTGGTGCGCGAGGCGAACTCGTCGGCGCTTACGTCCTCGGCTTCGTTGAAGGCCACGTGGCCGTTGATGCCGATTCCTCCGAAGCAGATGTCGACCTTGCCAAGCTCATGGATGATGGACAATATGCGGCCGGGATCGGCGGGGTCGGGGAAGATCCTGTGCGACTGCGGGACGTTCAGCTCATCCGGCAGCTGGCTGTACAGACTCCTGTCCATGAAACCGCGGAAGGAGAGCCTGTCGTTCCTGTCAATGTAGCTCAGCTCGTCATCCAGATACTCGTCCATGTTGATCAGCCATACGTCCTTCAGGCTGATCCTGTCCTTCAGCACGCGCTGGACGAAGAACGGGTACTGGCCCACGGGTCCCACCGGAACGATGAAGACGGTCTTCTCGCCCCTGGCTGCGTTGTCCACTATCGTGTCGGCCATTTCGTCGGCCATCCTCATGAAGACCTCCTGGCTCGATGCCAGGCAGACCGTCCTGATTCTTCCTTCCCCGAAGCGCTCCTTGGGGTATGAGTAGTATTTCTTGTCCATATGCTCCCTCCTCACTGGCAGGTGAATGTCGTGAAGTCCCCTAGTCCGTCCTTCGACAGCAGTGGAGACATGTATGATCTGAAATCGTCGCTGACGCCGAAGCCGTCTGCGTCGATGAATGATGAGGGCATACACCGCTCGCAGAGTATCTCGTCGCTGATGTCCACGACGTCGATCCTGCTTCCATACGGCTCGTCGGATGTCCGGGTGATGATGCTCATCGTCCCGTTCCGTCCTTCGAGCGCCGCCATGGCGCTGGCCTGGCCGCATGCATACGCCTCGTCCCTGTCAAGTGCGCTCTGCCATGCGATGGATGAGCGCGAGAGGATACCGGGCTTCTCGCTGCGGCTCTTGATGCCCAGCCTCTTCGTGATTGTCTGGCTCAGCTTTGCCGAAACGTCGCCGAAATAGACCGAACGTCCGACCCGGAACACGGGGTCGACTATCGGAGTGCCGTCCTTGTAGTGCAGGCCTTCGCTGGCGACGACCACGACTCCACCCTTGGTGGCGTACAGCTCCTCGACTCTTTTCAGGAATGCGTCCTCGTCGTAGTCCGTCTCCGGCAGCAGGATCATGTCAGGTCCGGGGACGTCGGCGGTGGAGGCGAGGGCACTGGCCGCCGTGATCCATCCGGCATTGCGTCCGAACGATTCGATGACGACGACATGTATCGGCAGTCCCTTCACGTCATACATCGCCTCCCTGACGGATCCCGCCATGTACAATGCCGCGCTGATGAAGCCCGGACTGTGATCGGTCAGCGACAGGTCGTTGTCCATCGTCTTGGGGATTCCCGTGACGGTGATGCCATGACCTGCACATGCCCTGGCCAGGCGCCTGACCGTGTCCATCGTCCCGTTGCCTCCGCTTCCGATGACATGTGAAAAGCCCTGGTCGGCAAGAATGGCTGCGATGTGTTCGTAGTCCTCGTCCTCGAGATGGTCTCTGCCGCTGCCGATTGCACTGCCGGGGCTTCGCGAGAGTCTCGAGAGCGCATCGCGGTCGAGCGGGGGGAATCTCCTTATGCCGTCCTCCAGAACCTTTGCGATTCCGTAACGCGCATAGTACAGCTGGTCGACCCCAGTCGACTGCAGAGCATCCAGCGCACCGGCAAGTCCGCTGTTGAGCACGGCCGTAGGGCCGCCTCCATGGAACAGGATGACCTTATTCATGGCGGCTTTCCCGGGTGACGTCCCGCATGGAGACATCGGGTATTTCATGGTTGTGCAAAAATTTGTCCTCTCCTCTTGTTCCTTTTCAGGCTATCATGGGAAACGACCGTTGGCAAAGGAAAGATTTGTCCAAATTCTTGGATTGGAAATCGCGGTGTAAATCGGCCTTCTGAATGGCTCCGATCGGATGTATCATCATGTCTGTGAGGAGGACCATGATGCAGTATGTGATGGACGGCATGACGCCGTTGGGTGAAGTCCTCATGTCGGCGGATGACGAAGGACTTACAGGTCTCTGGTTCGTCGGGCAGAGGCATTTCGCACCGTTCATAGACGGGAATGCCATACGTCGCGATCTGCCGATATTCGACGAGACCCGCAAGTGGCTGGAGGACTACTTCTCAGGCAACACTCCGACACACAGTCCCGCCTTGCATCTAATGGGTACACCATTCCAGAGGAGGGTGTGGAGTATTCTATGCACCATACCGTATGGCCGGACCATGACTTATGGCCGGATAGCCGCGCTTGTCGCATCACAGGAGGGAAAAGACCACATGTCTGCACAGGCCGTCGGAGGCGCGGTCGGTCGCAACCCTGTCTCGATCATCGTCCCCTGTCATCGCGTGGTCGCTTCACACGGAGGCCTTACCGGGTACGCCGGAGGACTGTGGCGCAAACGCCGCCTTCTGGAGCTGGAAGGGGCGATTGTCGCACAGGGCGCTCTGTGAATGCGTGGTCATGCACCGTTGTGTGCGAAACCTGCTATACCCGGTTATCCCCTAAGTGCAATGTCTAGGGGATAACCGTCCGATTCCATTCTGCCATCCCGGCATTCGTGTCGACAGGGTTGTTTCTGTTGTATGTTTCAAGGTCTGTTCTCAATAGTATCCGCATATTGACTTTTTTATGAAAATATGTCATTATAATTAATTACGTTTTGCAAAACGCTGACAAGTGTTGGAAAGTATAGGACACGCAACTGTCCCGAATCCGGAAAGGGGGTATGGACCGGATCGGGCACAGCACGATGCAGTCAGGGTGGAATCCGCAGCATGATCATCAGATGATTCGTCTACCATGGCTTCCAAATGCCATGGAAAGGGCGTTCATGCCCTGTTCATGACCGTATATGCCCGCAATGGCATGAATCCAGGATGAAATGGAAAGTTTCACACAAAAAGGCCTGCAGATAGACAGGCAGGCCCCGCTGTCCCTTCGGGGAGGGAGAATCCCTATGGTATTCGAGAATACGCTCAGGAGAATTGTTGAGGAGATCGGACCGGGAATGGCCGACGAAGAGCTGTGTGCACTCAAGCAGACGATGCTCACACTGCTGGATTTCGATTCAGTACCTGCCCAGGAGAATGACGAGGACGAAGAGGGGGTGCCGTCTTTTTCGCAGATCGCTCCACTGCTGAAGGTCTCCTGCATGAGCCCAAGGACCATTCAGACAATAGAGGCGATGTGGACGTCCGTCGTGTCGATGTCCGGCGACGGGGCGGAGGAGCGGGTGAACCAGAAGAGGGTGGCGACGCTGAAGAGGCTGCTTTCATACAAGGCGCCGCTGTTCACCACCGCAGACATCTCCAGGGCACAGGAGGCGATGGATGCAAGCCATGAAGGCCTTGATGGACTCAAGCGGTTCCTCCTCGATGCGATGAGGTCCGCCATCGTGTCCTCCTGTGCACCCCGGGCGATACTTCTGGTCGGGCCTCCCGGATGCGGTAAGACGAGTCTTGCGACAAGTCTTGCCTCCGCCTTTCCTGAAAGAGGCCATGCCGTCATAAGCCTGGCTGGCAAGGATGCGGCCTTCGAGCTGGTCGGGACGGACCAGGGCTGGAGGGCGGCGACGTTCGGCCTGATTTTGAACGCCTTCGTCCAGGCGGGAAGCCTTGCACCGACGATCGTCTTCGACGAGCTGGACAAGGTCGGCACGAGCGATGTGCACGGAAGAGCGGATGCGGCCTTTCTTGATCTGCTGCAACCCGAGCGGGCACAGATGTTCACAGACTCCTTCATGGCTCTCCCGATAGACGTGTCGAAGGCCTGGTTCATCTTCACGGCGAATACGCTGGAGGGAATCCCGGCTCCTGTGCTGGACCGCCTGTCGGTCTTCCGGATGGAGGCATACACCTTTGGCGACATGGAGCGGATCGTGCGCAAGGTCATAGCCGGACGCAATGCCCTCTCGTCATGCGGCCTGAGGTTCACGGCAAAGGCCGTAAGCCGTCTGGTCATCTCACGCTGTCATGCCACATGGTCGATCCGACCCATGGTGGAGGCGGTCGAGAGGGTGTTCGCATCCAAGGCCGCGATGCTGCTTGAACATGATACGGGAGAGTCTGTCGTGGTAGACGAGGATGATGTCGTGGAGGCGCTTGGAGATACCGGGTACGATTTCGACCTGGTGCGCGACTTCCGCTATGGATGCGGTGTCGTCACCTGCATATGTCTCGGACCTGCAGGAGGCTTCCTGTTCCCCGTCGAGGTGAAGAACAGGCCGTCGACATACAGGGAGGTCAAGGTCACCGGGCTTGTGGAGGACATCATGCTGGAGAGCGCCAACATAGCATACGACCTCGCGGACAGCTATCTGGAGCGGAACATGATGACCAGTCTGGGAAGCGTCACGGTCAACTACACCTACAGCTTCCACAAGGGAGGTGACTCGGCGTCTCTCGCGACCGCCCTCGCGATCGTGTCGGAGGTGACGGGAAGGGCGATTCCCAAGACCAGTGCGGTGACCGGTGCCGTGTCGCTGAAGGGCAATGTCCTGCCGGTGGGTGGAGTCGTAGCCAAGATCCTCGCCGCCGAACGCCAGGGTGCAGAAGAGGTCATCCTTCCCTGGGTAAACCGGGAGGAGGCCGCCCAGATCCCGGCTTCCATCTCCTCCAGGATCAGGCTCACGTTCGTCAGGACGTTCGACGAGGCGGTGGACCATGTCATGCCACCGGTACGTCCCAAAGAGGTCGATCTGTCCAGAGGTGCGTGAGATTCCATGACATCCACAGCGCAGCGGATAGGCATCCTGCCAGGTCCTCTGGAACAGTTATGACCAGACTGTCGGCATCGTCGCCGGCAGCCTGGCTTGTCATTCGAAGACCTTCCTGAAGCCCAGTCCGTCGACGAAGTCGAAACGTCTGTCGAACCAGCTGGTGCACCGTCCGATCAGCCAGCCGTTGAGCAGGGCGCAGAACACCGTTCCCAGCTTGACGCCCTCGAAGCGGCCGAAGCCGATGAAGATGAACGACATGGCGATCGCCACGAGACAGCTGCAGCAGTCGTAGACGGTCTTGGTCCTGCTTATGTTCCAGCCGTACTTCGAGGACAGCTCCTTCACGAACAGCTCGTATGCCTCGGGCGAGATGTAGGTCTTGAACAGGAGCGACACCCCGGTTGCACACACCAGCATGCCGACGAGGTAGAATGCCGTTCTGGCGGCGATTCCCTCACCGGGGACCATGGCCACCAGGGCGATCATCAAATCCAGCACGGTGCCGTATATGAATGCGGTGATGAAGGAGAACAGATATCTTCGGCTGAAGTGGTGCATCACAAGCGCCAGGACGATGATCAGCAGAGCCTGGAGGCAGTATTCGGCCATCCCGAACGAGAACCAGCCCAGATACTGCGATACCTTCAGATGGACCAGATAGGCCGGGGCGACCACCATCGACATCCCATAGTCGGCCCTTTCCATCAACGCCGTACCGAGTGCGAGCGCCACAATGCCGAAGGCATATGCCGCCTCCGTGAAGAATCTCCTCTTCATCGACGGATCCTCCTGAAAACTGACGTTTGGTACAGAAACGGCAAAAGATGAGATTCACAGGTGGACGGAACGTGCACTCCGGATGGTTCCAGCCTGCTGTTCCACCATGACTGGAAGATAGCATGCAAGGCTGGATCGAATCCATATCGATCCGGGCTTCTGATGGTCAGAACAGGTCACTATGGGTTCCTTGTCCTGATCAGTTCAAGAATGAGCCTATCATATGCAATCCGGTATATCAGAAGCCAGTCAGGTTCTATATGACACTCTCTCATGCCCTTGTAGTTTCGTGAATTCTGCAATTGATGATCCCGGAATCTTTCGGGAAGAGGTTTCTCCTCACATAGAAGGGTGATCACCTCTTCCAGGCTTCTCCGGCCTGCAGTCTCTCTTTACGGCGAGTTTGTAATCCTTCTAGAACTGACCCGTGAATTCCGGCTTAAGCATCGAGAGCCTCCATCAGCTCCTTCACGCTGTTGTATGGGCCATACATGTCTCTGCCGTTTTCTGCGTCATCCATTGCCTTGTATTTGATCTCATTGGGTTCATCCAACTTGACTTCAAATGGAAGTCCATGGCACCTGAGAGCCTGACGATAGAAAATGCCGGTTGCCGTGCTCAGATCCAGTCCTAAAGATCTGAAGAGAGTAGAAGCCTCTTCTTTGAGCTGTGGCTCTATACGAATCGTAAGATTGTGGCTCTTCTGCGTCTGCATACCATTCTCTCCTGAGCACAATATGGCATTGTTTATGGATATTGCAAATGCAATGCACATAAAAGTACGCTTCGATGTTTATTGAGAAATCGTAATTCTTGATAATCGATGATGACTTTCCTATTCAGGTAGATGGAGATGGGAACGCCTTAAGAGTCAACCATTCAGTCCATATCATATTCGACTACGCAGGTTCCGCTATCCAGCTTCTTTGCTCTTGTCACAATCTTGTCGATATCCTGCATGACCTCGTCGGTATAATATTTCTCTCCGCATTGAACGCATTCCAGACAAGGAACATTCTTTATGATGATTGTATAATCACCAAGTGCTGCTACATATGTTGTTGTAGACTCCTTGAGTTCTTTTCCGCGGCAATATGGGCACACTTTGGTTCCTCCTTCCAATGAAGTGCCATCAATAGATATCCTTTCTGTGGCCTATCTTGAGTACGGAGATCAAAATCCTCTCATCCTGAATCTCGCAGATCACCCAGTAATCGCCGACACGATAGCGCCATAGGCCACGCATGTTCTCGACAAGAGCTTTTCCTCGGCTTCTGGGATTTCCAAGAAGAGAGACTTCATCCATGTAATCCAGAATCCTCTTCTGCATGGTCTTGTCGAGTTTCCTGAGCTGTTTTCTCGCCGTTTCGGTGTACTCGATTCTCATAGACCAAGCTCTTTCCTGATCTCATCGGACGAGTAGGTCTTTTCCTTGCCTGCCCTGACACGTTCCCTTATGTCTACAGCATCGTATATGTCTTCTATATCCGAGAGGTAATCCTCCAGAAGAGTATTGTAGTAGAAACCAGAGCTGCGTTTTGTCCTCCTGGCCAATTCGTCGACTCTCGCTTTGAGTTCCGGTGTCGTTCTGAATGTGACGGTTGCAGTCAATGCCATGATCCCATCTCCTGAATACAATGTAATACATAGTGTGCATTGTATCAAGAAAGCTAATGTTCAAAAGTTTCGAAAAGCCGGATCCGGACGTCTTGCGGGTGCTGTCGTTAGCCGGTTCAAAAGCGCTACTAAGCTTCCTGAATTAAAGAAAACCAGCCGGTTTTCCCGACTGGCTTCCGTATCAATGATGTGGCGTTGTATGGGCCCAGGTGGATTTGAACCACCGACCAACGGGTTATGAGTCCGCGGCTCTGACCGCTGAGCTATAGGCCCGATATGACAGACAGGATTCTAGCCTGAAAGCATCATCAGATGCAAGAAGGCCGAATCCCGCTTCTGCCGATGCTTACTTGTTGACCCTCTCCAGGTACTCCTTCGTCTCCGTGTTGACGCGGATCTTCTCGCCCTGCTTGATGAAGATGGGCACTCTGACGCGAAGGCCGGTCTCCGTGGTGACGTACTTGGTGGCACCCTGGACGGTGTCGCCCTTGACGGCCTCTTCGGCCTCGGCGACGGTGAAGACGATCTTTGCCGGGATGAGGATGTCCAGCAGCTGGTCCTCCCAGAACGTCGCCCTGTAGGTCTCGCCTTCCTTCATGAAGTACTCGTAGTCGGGGAAGTTGGCCATCGGAACCTCCATCTGGTCGAACGTCTCGACGTTCATGAAGGAGAAGTTGGTTCCATCATTGTAAAGATACTGGATGTCCCTGTCCTCGACCGTGATGTCCTCGGCGTTGTCTTGGCTCTTCATGGTCTCGGAGAGGACCTGGCCGGTGGAGGGGCTCTTCAGCTTGAGCCTGACGAATGCAGAACCCTTGCCGGGGTTGACGAACTCCCTCTCGATGCAAATGAAGGGCTGTCCCTTGATGAGGAGGGCGGTACCCTTGTCGATCTGACCTGCTTTGATCATTGTCTATACCTCTGAAATGTCGTTTTATGTCGAAATGGCCTGGGCCACAAGTATGATATAGAAAGCGTGCACAAAAGTAAAGAATGCCGTTAGTTCTTCACTGGCAACGACTTACTCCCTCATCAGACGGTCGAACGGGAACAGCAGCACGTCCCTTATGTCCTTCCTCCCGGTCAGACACATCAGCAGCCTGTCCAGCCCGATGGCCACTCCGGAGGAGGGCGGCACCGCAATAGTCGGGAACCTGTCGGACACGTCCGGTATCGGAAGGCCGGTACCGGCCCTCTGGGATACGAGCCTGGCGTACTCCTTCTCGTAATACGCCTTCGTCACCTCCACATCGGTCTCCTCGCTGTAGCAGTTGGCCACCTCGATGCCTGCGATGTACATCTCCCAGCGGTTGCGCCAGGGAGTGCCGGGCCTCCTCTGTGCAAGACAGTCGATCTGGTACGGGTAGTCGGTGAGTACAACGATGCGGTCCCTGGGAAGCTCCGGCTCGACGTAGGTGATGAATATCCTGTTGAAGATGTCGTCCCATGCCTCGTCCGGTGCCGGACTCTGCCCCAGCTCCTCGGCCCGCCTTGCAAGCCGCCTCCTGTCCTGGTGCTCCTCCAGGTCCGTGCCGGCCCAGCGGATCATGGCCTCGTTGACGCTCATCACGAGGAAGTCCTCCTTCATGAATGACGGGCACCCATCCGTCAGGAGCGCATCGATCAGCTGACGGGTGAGGGTGATGGAATCCTTCTCGTCGAAGCCGAGGGTGTAGTACTCCAGCATCGTGAACTCGGGGTTGTGGATGCATCCCAGCTGTTCGCTGTTGCGGAAGCACTGGCTGATCTGGTAGACGGAGGGGCTGCCACAGGCCAGCACCTCCTTCATGAATATCTCGGGCGAAGGGATCAGATAGAAGTCCCTGTCGCCGACGAACTCGTTGACGAAGCGTGTCTCGAAGTCCTGGATCGTGGGCTCCGGGATCAGCGTCGGGGAGAGCGTGGGGGTGAATATCTCGAGGTAGCCGCGTCCGTCGAAGAAGTCGCGGATGCGCCTGTACATCATGCCTCTCTGCTTCTGGCTTTCAAGATCGAACATGGGCAACATATTATTGCCAGCCGTCCTTTTTGACTATATCCTTGTGCAGCATATGGAGAACTACAGCGTAGACGAACCGATATACGCCCTGGCGACGGCCTATGCGCCAAGCGCGCTGGCTGTGGTGCGCACCAGCGGAAAGGGCAGCATAGGGATGCTTGCCGGAGCATTCAGTTCGTCTTCCCGTCTTGTCCGGGCGGCGAACGGCACGCTCGTGCATGGACATGTCCTCGACGAGGACGGCGCCACGATCGACGAGGTCGTGCTGTCTGTCTATCGCGAAGGCCATGGCTATACCGGGGAGGAGGCAGTCGAGATCTCCACGCACGGCTCCCTCATGGTCCTCAGGCGGCTGTCCGCCAGACTCGTCCAGCTGGGCTTCAGACCGGCTCTCAGGGGTGAGTTCACCTTCCGCGCCTTCATGCACGGAAGAATGGACCTCACGCAGGCAGAGGCCGTCGAGGAGATCATAGGCTCCAGAAGCGTCAAAAGCCAGGAGAAGGCGATGGACCGCCTGGCCGGACAGCTCAGGGAAGCCATGGGTTCCATCCGCACCCGTCTGCTGGACATCCTGGCCTCGCTCGAGGTCCAGCTGGACTACGCCGAGGACGAGATTCTTGAGGACTGGGTGTTTCCTGATGACGAAGTCGACGACATCATCGCCTCCCTGCGCTCCCTCGTCTCCACATACGATGCAGGACGCATCCACCGCGACGGTGCGAAGGTCGTCCTGGCCGGTAAGGCCAACGCCGGAAAGAGCTCGCTGTTCAACCTGCTGGTCAAGGAGGACAGGGCAATCGTCTCGCCGGTGCCCGGGACCACACGCGACTTCATAGAGACCTGGATAGACCTCGGCGGCATTCCAGTCAGGCTGTACGACACCGCAGGCCTGCGCTCCAGCGACGACGAGGTCGAGAGCGAAGGCATCAGACGCAGCGCCTCGCTCATGGCACAGGCCGACCTGGTTGTCTACCTCGTCGACCCGGACGACGATGTGCCCCTCGACGAGCTCGATGAGGCGAAGACCATCCTGGTCTATTCCAAGAGCGACAGGAGAAGGGTGGAAGGCGCCCTGTCCATATCATCCCTCACAGGTGAGGGCGTTGGCGATCTCGTGGCAAGCATAGTCGCCAGACTGTCATTCGGTACCGAGGCACTTCAGGACGATACACCTGTCATAGACAGCCGACGCCAGCGCGACAGCCTGATTGCATGCATCGAGGCCCTCGAGAACGCCAGGGCCTCTCGTGGCCAGAGCGTCGACATCATGGCACTCTTCTTCCAGAGGGCCCTCGAGGAGATCGGCCTGATCACGGGGGAAGTGACAAACGAGGAGCTTTTGGATACGCTTTTCTCACAATTCTGTCTTGGGAAGTGAATACCGTTGAGGGACTACGACATAATCGTCATCGGAGGTGGACATGCAGGCATAGAGGCTGCATGCGCCGCGGCGCGTGAGGGCTTCGCCACGCTGATGGTGACCCAGTCTCTCGACGCGATAGGACGTCTGAGCTGCAATCCCGCGATAGGCGGTCTGGCAAAGGGCAATCTCGTGCGCGAGATAGACGCTCTTGGCGGCGTCATGGGCCATCTGATCGACTCGTCCATGATCCAGTACAGGATACTCAACCGCAGGCGCGGGCCCGCCGTGCAGGCCCCCCGGGCCCAGGCGGACAAGTTCACCTATTCGAGGAACGCCAAGCAGCTTCTAGAGCATACCGCGAACCTCTCCCTCTTCATGGACACCGTCGTCGACCTCATGGTGGAGGATGGACGGGTCATCGGGGTTGTCACCGAACGCGGCTGGCGCATCAGCGCACGCGCCGTGGTGCTTACCACGGGCACGTTCATGGACGGCCGGATCTTCATCGGCGAGTGGGATGCCCCATGCGGACGCCTTGGCGAGAGCGCCGCACTCGGGCTGGGCGACAGCCTCAGGCGCATGGGCTTCTCTGTCGGCCGCCTCAAGACCGGAACCCCGGCACGAGTACGCCGATCGTCTCTGGACTTCGACGAGCTCGAGGTCCAGAAGGGTGACGATCCCATGCGGCCCTTCAGCTTCGACTACGACGAAATGGACCGCCCCCAGATGGACTGCTACGTCACCTGGACGAACGAGGAGACCCATTCGATCATCAGGGAGAACATACACCGCTCGCCGCTGTATGGCGGAAAGATCGTCGGCAGAGGGCCGCGCTACTGCCCGTCGATCGAGGACAAGGTGGTGCGATTCCCCGACAGGGACCGCCATCAGATCTTCGTCGAACCAGAGGGCGTCGAGTGCGAGGAGATGTATCTCAACGGGCTTTCGTCGTCGCTTCCAGAGGACGTCCAGCACCGCTTCATAAGGACGCTGCCCGGCCTGAGGCACTGCGAGATCATGCGCCCGGCCTACGCTGTGGAGTACGACTACCTCGATCCGATGGACCTCTTTCCGTCTCTCGAGTCGAAACGGCTGGAGAACCTTTTCATCGCAGGACAGACCAACGGCACCTCCGGCTATGAGGAGGCGGCGGCACAGGGCATCGTCGCCGGCATCAACGCCGCGCTGAAGCTGCGTGGAGAGTCCCCCCTTGTCCTCAGACGCAACGAGGCGTACATCGGGGTCCTGATCGACGATCTGGTCACCAAGGGCACAAAGGAGCCGTACAGGATGTTCACCAGCCGAGCCGAGTACAGGCTCTGCCTGCGTCATGACAACGCCGACCAGCGACTGGTCCCCCTTGCCTACGAAAAGCACAGCGTCGGGGAGGCCAAGCTCCGGAGACTGGAGGAGAAGGTGTCCAGGATGAGCGACCTCAGGGCGACGCTGAAGGCATACCGCGAGCGCGGCAAGAACGGCCTGGAGCTCCTCAAGGAGCCGGAGATAACCATGGACGTGCTGGGCGCCGGATGCCCGGCGATCCTGGAATACCCTGCGCCTGTCAGGGACGAGGTCGAGCTGGACGTGAAGTACGAAGGCTACCTCAGACGGCAGGAGAGCGAGGCCGAGGCCTTTTCCAGGCGGGAGGCTATGGCGATTCCCGTCGACATGGACTATGATGCCATCAAGGGCCTGAGCAGCGAATCGAGGGAGAAGCTGAAGCTCGTCCGTCCGGCGAGCATAGGTCAGGCCCAGAGGATATCGGGGCTCAGGGTGAGCGACATAGCTCTCATCATGATGGCCCTCAAAGGTGTGTGAGAAATGGATCGTCTTGAGAAGGGACTGGAAATGCTTGGTCTCGGATGTGCGCCTCGTGTCGTGGACAGGCTGAGGACGTACGTCGACGAGATAATGCTCTTCAATCCCGCATATGGACTGGTGTCCGTCTGTGGCATGGACGAGCTGGTGACGAGGCACATCCTTGACTGCGCAGGCGGCGCCTCCGTGATCGCCGGCTGTCTTGGCGCCGATTCCCGCGTTGCAGATCTGGGAAGCGGTGCGGGGCTTCCGGGCGTCGTGCTCGCGATTCTCATGCCAGATGTGCACTTCGTGCTCATAGAGAGAATGAAGAGGCGCGTGGACTTCCTGAACAACGTCGTCGCGCGCTGTGCACTGGACAACGTCGAGATCGTCCAGGAGGACATCTCGAGGACCGATGACGCATTCGGATGCATCACGATGAGGGCGTTCCATCCCGTGGGCGACATCATCCGTGACGTGTCCCGCCTTCTGGCCCCTTGTGGCAGGGTGTGTGCCTACAAGGCCCAGAAGTCATATGTCGAGAAGGAGATGGAGGGCGTCGACGGCTGGCAAAGCCGCCTCGTGCCGCTGTCCATCCCGTTCCTGGAGGAGGAGCGCACCATGCTCGTCCTCTCCAGAATAGGAGATCCGCTTTGAAGAATAGATCCGACAACAAGGTGAAGAGGTCCGGCAAGGGCGGCAGGCTGTCCCTGCTGATTGCCCTTGTACTCATGCTCGCCGCCGTGGCGCTTGCGGCGATGCACTTCCTGGCATACCCGCAGCTCGAGCCGGTGAAGGCCGCCGTCGTGAAGTATGCAGCGATCGCGGGGGAGACGATCTCTCCCGCCGTTCTCGCGGCCGTACTCTCGCTTGTGGTGTTCACCTCTCGCAGAAGGCGTCCGTTCAACTACGTCTTTCTGCCGATGGCCGTGGTCTTCTACTACACGTTGCTGTGTGCCGTACATCTGATGACAGGCGATCCGGAGCCGGCCTTCCTGATGAGCCGCGTCTCGAGCACAAGGACGTCGCTCGTCATCCTGCTGGCGGTGCTGGAGGTCCTGGTGTCGATCATCCTGGCCATAATCAACAGTTCTCTCAACGGTCTTTACAGAAAGCATCGCGCGAAGAAGGACGCCCTGGCCGCGAAGAAGGCCGAACTCGAGGCAGGACAGGAGGCTGTGTCGAAGCCTTCACGCAGGGATCTCAAGCGCCAGGAGAAGGAGGCCAGGAAGGCCCGAAGGCTTGCAGAGAAGCAGGCGGCGAAGGCCGCCAGAGGCCGCAAGGGCCCCACAGATGCCGGGGATAGAGGCGATGTTCAGGAGCATGCCGACGACCAGATGCCTGTAGATGAGGTATCCATCGGGACGGCCACGCCGGATCCCGCATCCCCGATATCCTTCCCGGAGACGTTGCATGTGCCCGATTTCGACACGATACCCCGTGGCGAGGACCATGTGATCTCCGCCGATGTCCAGCCCAGGCCGGCCAAGGACCCGGACCACATCTTCGGCGTCCATGAGAACAACGTGATCAGCATGTCCGCGCTGGAGAACAGCGCCCGCAACGTCGAGCGCATGCTGGCCGAGCAGGAGGCGAAGAAGAAGCCTGAGACGTCCACCTCGATGTTCCGCAAAGGCGGCATGCTCGAGAGCGCGATAGAGGCCACCAGCCGACCTGTGCAGGGACCTTCCGGGCCCAATCCGAATCCGATCATAGGCTACAGCGACAGGCGCAGGGAGAACGTGAAGCAAACCACCTCCTTCGCACCGTCCAACCTCTCCCCGGACCATCCGCGCTACAAGCTCTTCGAGTCGCTCAGGCGCAGGAACGATGCCCAGAGCCCCGCGGCTCAGGAGGTGGATGTCACCCACTTCCCGTCCAGGACGTTCTCCCCGTCCTCCGCCCCCGCCGAAGAGGAGAAGGGCGGCGTGAGCATAAACCTGAAATCGCGTCCGGTCGAGGAGGCGACGGCAGTCCATGAGGCAATGGCTTCACAGCCTGTGCCGGAACCTGTCGAGCCGGCACCCGTGCCGGTCAGCAAGACCCCTGTCGAGATGCCCAGGGCGCAGCATCATGCGAAGAAGGCGGAGACGGAGGCTCCTCAGCCCTTCATCGGCGAAGAGGAGGACATCCTCGACGATGAGGACGAGAGGCCGGCGGAAGCGCCCGCACCGGAGCCTGCTCCCGTCAGGCCCGCCGCATCCCGTGTGGGGAGCGTCGTCAAGCCTGCGCACCACGAGAGTGCCGAGACGAAGGCCGAAGAGGTGGAGGAGAACAGCAGCCAGATCGAGTTCAAGGTCGGCATAAGCGGCCTGGAGAGCAACAACGAGGGCGAGAAGGCCATCATCAGGAGACAGAGACGCAGCTACAACCCGCCTTCGCCGGATCTGCTGCAGGATTTCCCCCAGACCAGCTATGAGGTGGGCGATGCCGAGATGCGCACAGGCCAGCTGATCGCTTCCGTGATGCATGACTTCAGGGTCGAGGTGGAACTCGCCGACATCGTCAAGGGACCGACCGTCACACTTTACGAGTACACGCTCGCCCCGGGTGTCCTGGTCTCCAAGGTCATGAACCTCGAGAAGAACATCGCCATGAGGATCGGCGGCCAGATGATCCGCATCCTCGCCCCCGTGCCGGGCAAGAGCGCCGTGGGCATCGAGGTGCCGAACGCCAAGCGCGTGACGGTCGGCTTCAAGGAGCTTCTCGATCCTCTGAAGAAGAGCAATCTCAGCGTCCCGATGATTCTCGGACGCGACATCCAGGGGGATGCCAAGCTGCTCGATGTCGCCAAGTGTCCCCACCTGCTGATCGCCGGTACCACCGGAAGCGGAAAGAGCGTGTGCATCAACGGCCTTGTCGCCTCTATCCTGTATACGAAGAGCCCCAAGGACGTCAGGCTCATCATGGTCGACCCGAAGGTCGTCGAGCTGAACGTCTACAACGGCATCCCGCATCTGCTCACCCCTGTCATCACGGAGCCCAAGAGGGTTCTCAAGATGCTCAACTGGCTCGTCGAGGAGATGGAGAGGCGCTTCAGGGTCTTCGGCCAGTGCGGGGCCAGGAACATCGAGGGCTTCAACAGCCGCATAAGGGAGTTCGGCTATGCGACGGAGAAGATGCCCTACATCGTCCTGATCATGGACGAGTTCGCCGACCTGATGACCGTCATCGGCAAGGACATCGAGGACTACATCAGACGTCTGATGGCCAAGGCCCGCGCCGCAGGAATCCACGTGGTCATGGCCACCCAGCGCCCGAGCGCCGAGGTCGTCACCGGCACGATCAAGAACAACATCCCGACGCGCATCGCATTCGCCGCGTCGTCCGTAGTCAACAGCCGCATCATCCTGGACGAGGCTGGAGCCGAGAACCTGCTGGGCAAGGGCGACATGCTGCTGTCCACGCAGTCGACCAGCGGCCTGACCAGAATCCAGGGCGCCTTCCTCTCGGACGAGGAGGTGGACAAGATCGTATCCTTCGTCAAGACGCAGGGCGAGCCGGACTATCTGGACGAGGCCATCTTCGAAGACGAGCCGGAACCCGAGAGCTGCGACTTCCCGGAGGACGACGAGGGTTCGGACGCCGATCTCTACGAGAAGGCGAAGCAGATCTGCTTCGAGCGCAAGGGCGCCTCGGCGTCCTATCTGCAGCGCCGTCTGTCGATCGGCTACAACAGGGCCGCGCGTCTGGTGGAGCAGATGGAGGACGAGGGCATCGTCGGACCGGCCAACGGCTCGAAGCCCAGGGAGATTCTGCGCTACGAATGATGATGAGAAAGGGGCGGGCGAATGTGCCGGCCCCTCTTCCTCTCCTGACGGTGCATGCACATGTTGTTGTGAAGCATCAAAAACGATAATATGTGCCTGTCATGCATAGACACGCCATAAGAAACGGCGTCCTCATCGGCCAGGATGAGGCGCTTGTCCCTGTAACGGATAGAGCAGTGCAGTCGAGCTTTTCGGTCTACGAGGCCCTCAGGGTCGTCGACCGTCATGTCGTCCACCTTGACGACCATATCTCGCGCATGGAGTACTCTGCATCGGCCATAGGGCTCAGGCTTCCCGATGCCGACTGGCAGACCTGGATCGATATGCTTGTTGTGGCCGACGACATAGTCGACGCCACGATGCGGATCACCGTGTATGGGACGGCACAGCCTCTGGCCTTCATCACCTGGCAGGATCTGCTGACGTACCCGGACGAGTACTACGACAAGGGCATCGCCGTCACCACGTTCCATGGCGAGCGCTTTCTTCCGACATGCAAGACCGGCAATCTGCTGCTGAGCTATCTTGCACTTGAGGATGCGCACTCCAAAGGGGCATTCGAATCGTTGCTCGTCGACCGTGAAGGAAGGGTGCTCGAAGGCTCCAGGAGCAACTTCTATCTCGTCCGCGGCAATGTGATGTACACGGCGGCGGACGAACTGGTACTGGGTGGTGTGACGAGGAAGTCGGTACTGCGCGCTGCATCACAGCTTGGTCTGGAGACGGTGATGCAGGCCGTTGGGGAGGATGAGCTGCTTGCAGGCGACACGATGTTCATCAGTTCCACCAGCATGGCCGCCATGCCGGTGACGAAGGTGGACGGGCATGACGTGCCCTGCGATATCGACCTGGTCGCCTCGATATGCGCCCTCGTCAGGAAATGGGAGATCGAATGATATGCCGTACAGGCATGGACATATATACGATACGTTGAAGAGAGGAATGGAATGAAGTTCTCCGCTCTGGGGCTCAATGAAGCCACCATGAAGGGCCTGGCAGAGGCCCGTTTCACGGACTGCACGCCGGTTCAGGAGCTCGTGCTCCCATATTCGCTTGCCGGCAAGGATGTGATGGTGCAGTCGAAGACAGGATCGGGAAAGACCGCAGTATACCTGCTGACGATCATCGAGAAGTACATGAAGGCCCATCTTTCCAGGACCAACCTCCCAGTGGCGCTCGTCGTGGCGCCGACCCGCGAGCTCGCGCTCCAGATAGAGGAGGATGCACAGCTGCTCTCGCGCCATGTGCCCGACTTCAGGGTGGGATGCTTCTACGGTGGAGTCGGCTACGGACAGCAGACGGAGGAGCTCAAGGAGGGCCTGAGCCTGTATGTGGGCACCCCCGGTCGTCTGATAGACTTCGCCCGTTCCCACAAGATCGACTTCAGGATGTTCTCCACCGTCGTCCTGGACGAGGCCGACAGGATGTTCGACATGGGCTTCTATCCCGATGTGCAGAAGATGTTCTCGATGATGGTCCGTCCGACCGAGAGACAGACGATAATCCTGTCCGCCACGCTCTCGACGAAGGTGCGCAACCTTGCCTGGGACTACATGAACGAGCCTCTCGAGCTGGAGAGCCAGCCCGAGGAGATCACGGTCGACAAGATAACCCAGGAGCTGTTCCACGTCACGAGGGACGAGGAGTTCCAGCTGCTTCTCCAGCTGCTGAAGAAGCTGTCTCCCAAGAGCGTCCTGATCTTCACCAACACCAAGGACCGTGCGGTCGAGGTGTCGGACAGGCTGAAGCTGAACGGCTACAGGAGCGCCTACCTGATGGGCGACATGAAGCAGAGCGAGAGGCTCAAGGCCCTCGACAGGCTGAAGAACGGAGAGCTGACGATCCTCGTGGCGACCGACGTCGCGGCCCGCGGACTCCAGATAGACGACCTGGAACTGGTCGTCAACTACGACCTTCCGGAGGACTACGAGAACTACGTGCACCGCATCGGACGCACCGCCCGTGCCGGAAAGGCCGGTCGTGCCGTCTCGTTCGCAAGCGAAGAGTACGTGTACTCGCTCGAGGCCATCGAGGAGTACATCCACATGAAGATACCCGTATGCTGGCCTGACGAGTACGGTCTGGAGGAGGTCGAGGACAAGAGCGGCGACTACGTGAAGAGACACAGGAGAGGTTCCAGGGGGGACTCCAGGCGCACCGGTGACAGACGCACCGGACGCAGGTCGTCCGGCGGCACATCCCGTGCCTCCTCATCCCGCTCCTCCGGCTCCAGACGCGATGACAGGGGTGCGGACAGACGCGAAAGGAAGAGTGAGGACAAGGTCAGGGTCGCAAGGCCCAGGAAGCTGTCCGACGACGAGTACAACAGGCTTGCCTCGATGTCCTTCGAGGACAGGATGAAGTACTACACGGACGAGTTCGAGTCCGCAGGGGCATCCGGACGCACGGAAAAAGGCGCAAAGGACGGCTCCACCCGGAAGGGGAATGGTGACAGGAACCAGAACAGGAGAAGGTCCGGTGCAGACGACCGGAAGCGTCCCCAGAGCAGGACGAAGGCCGGAGACGGACAGAGGAGGACAAAGGCATCGGGCCCGGCTCCTGCCCCCAAGAGCGCTCCGACCGCATCGGTGGCAAGCGCCCCCAGGCATGTAAGCGTCGAGCCTGAGAAGAAGCGCGGCTTCTGGGCCAAGGTCAGATCCATCTTCACCGGCGAGGACGCCTGATGGGCCTCTATCGGAGATTCTTCTCGTATTACCGCCCGCACATGGGCCTGTTCGTCCTGGACATGGTCGTCGCGGTGATCTCGTCGTTCCTGTCGGTCCTCTTCCCCCTGCTGACCAACTACCTGCTGGAGGGGCCGGTCGCCGACGGGAACGTGAGACTGATGGTCGCGGTGTTCTCCGTGATGCTGGCCGTATACGTCTTCCAGGCGGTGAGCACATACATCCGAATCCGCTGGGGACACATCCTGGGCGTCAGGATAGAGAACGAGATGAGGCAGGACCTGTTCAACCATCTCCAGGACCTCTCGTTCAGCTACTTCGACAGGACCAAGACGGGAACGATCATGAGCAGGATCACGAACGACCTGTTCCAGATCGCCGAGATCGCCCATCACGGTCCCGAGGACTTCCTGATAAGCATCCTGACGATAGCTCTCGCCTATGTCTTCATGTTCCGCGTCTCGGTGCCCCTTGCACTCGTTTCGCTGATTCCGCTCCCGATAATGCTCTTCTACGGCATCGTGTTCGGCAACAGGATGAAGGAGCGCAACAGGGCGGTCAGGAAGACCATAGCCGACGTCAACGTCGACGCCGAGAACTCCATACAGGGCATAAGGGAGGTCAAGTCCTTTGCCCAGGAGGACTTCCAGGAGAGGAAGTTCAGCCAGTCGAACACCAGGCTGAAGAACTCGCGCGAGCAGATGTACAAGCAGATGGCCAACTACCAGTCCGGCATCGGCTTCATGAGGGAGATCTACTACCTGGTCACCGTGGCCGGAGGCGCCGCGCTGATCGCGGCGGGCATGGCCGACCTGACCACGCTGGTCACATTCACGCTGTACGTCTCGGTCGTCGTGTCCCCGATCGACAGGCTGATCAACTTCACCGAGCAGCTGCAGCAGGGCATCGCATCCTTCGAGCGTTTCACCGAGGTCATGGACATCGAACCGGAGATCACCGACAGCCCGGATGCGAAGGACATCGAGATCCACGAGGGCAGGATAGAGTTCCGCGACGTGGACTTCAGCTACGACGAAGGCGACGGCCAGGTGCTCGGACATCTGAACCTCACCATAGAAGGTGGCGAGAACGTCGCCCTGGTCGGCGAGTCCGGTGCGGGCAAGACGACGATCGTCTCTCTGCTCTCGCGCTTCTACGAGACCACCCATGGCCGGATCCTCATCGACGGGCAGGACATAACCAAGGTCACCCAGTCGTCGCTTCACAAGGCGATCGGCTTCGTGCAGCAGAACGTCTTCCTCTTCGATGCGTCGATCAGGGAGAACCTGCGCTACGGCAAGAGCGATGCCACCGACGAGGAGCTGTGGGAGGCCTTGAAGGCAGCAAGCCTGTACGACTTCGTCGCATCGCTTCCTGCCGGACTCGACACCGAGGTCGGCGAGCGTGGCACCAGGCTCTCCGGCGGTCAGCGCCAGCGCCTGTCGATTGCACGCGTGTTTCTGAAGAACCCTCCGATCATAGTGTTCGACGAGGCCACCAGCAGTCTGGACACGGAGAGCGAGGCCTTGATCCAGGAGGCGTTCAGGCGTGTGGCCAGGGGCCGCACCGCCATAGTCATAGCCCATCGCCTGTCCACCATCGTCGACAGCGACCGCATCTTCGTCCTGGAGGGCGGCCACATCGTGCAGGAGGGGACCCACGGATCCCTTCTGGCGCAGGACGGGGTGTATGCTAAACTGTATTCCATCAAGAAGGACATGATCTGATGCTCAAGTTTCTCAGAATCCTCATCGGCGCAGTATTCGTATTGCCACTGCTGATCGTCACATACGTCATGTACCCGGTCGTGATGCTGCTGAAGAAGGGCGGCCACGAGAAGGCGGCACAGGGCATCACGTGGTGCATCCTGCGCTTCCTGGTGCACGCGATAATGTTCTTCTTCGGGGCGAAGATGCACATCGTCGGAGAGGAGAACATCCCCAGGACTCCTGGAAAGTACTGCTACATCGGCAACCACACCTCGATGTTCGACATCGTCGCCCTGATGTGGCCGCGTGGCATGAAGCTGTCGTTCGTGGGCAAGATCGAGATCAGGAAGATACCCATCATACGCGGCTGGTTCAAGGCCATCGACGCGGTGTATCTGGACAGGAAGAGCCCCCGCCAGTCGATCAAGGCCATCATAGACGGCTCCAGGATGATCGAGGCCGGCACCCCCATGAACATCTTCCCGGAAGGCACCAGGAGCAAGGACGGACGCATACACGAGTTCAAGGCGGGTTCGTTCAAGATGGTCACCCGGGTCGGCGGCACGATCATTCCGATCGTGTGCAAGGGTCCCAGAACGGTCTTCGAGGACGGCTATTCGCTGCTCAGGCGTCCCGTGTACCTGGCCTTCCTCAAGCCCATAGAGACGGAGGGCATGAGCGAGGAGGAGCTCAGGGATCTTCCCTCCCGCGTCCAGTCCCTGGTCCAGAAGGCCTACGACGAGCTTCCGCCCATCAAGGGCCTCGTCATAAGGGAGCATCAGGATGATGCTGAGTCTTGAGGACGTCTCGTTCTCATACGGCGAACAGACACGGAGCACGTCGGCTGACGTGCTCTTCGAACATCTGGACCTGGACATCGCGGATGGCGAGAAGGTCCTCGTCCTCGGTCAGAGCGGGGAGGGCAAGACCACGCTATGCTCCATCATCTCGCTGATCGCCCCGAAGTACACGGGTGGAAGTCTTGAGGGAAGGATCCTCCATGACGGCAGGCCATACGAGTGCGTCCATGACATGCTGGACTTTTTCTCGCTGGTTCCCCAGAACCCCGGCGACTGGTTCCTCGAGACCTGCTGCGAGGACGAGATCGCCCTGCCTCTCGAGGCGTTGGGCGTTCAGCGGGACGACATGGTCCGCCGTGTCGGGAAGGCGCTGGACGAATGG
This sequence comes from uncultured Spirochaetales bacterium, assembly GCA_949285785.1. Lineage (GTDB taxonomy): Bacteria > Spirochaetota > Spirochaetia > Sphaerochaetales > Sphaerochaetaceae > Bullifex. The sequence continues at coordinate 80,132 of CASEAG010000031.1, forward strand.
GGACTGGAACGCTACCGGGACAGACCGCTGGGCGGACTGTCTGGAGGCGAGAAGAAGCGCCTCGCCATCGCCGGGGCGCTCGTGAGCGGACCTCGGCTGTGCGTATACGACGAATCCTTCGACGATCTGGATGCATCCTGGAGGCTTGCCCTCAGGAATGCGATATCGTCATCCCCTGCAGCTGCGATCGTCACCTCCTGCCGGTTCCTCGACGTGTTCAGGGACCTCTTCGACAGCATATACCGGATACGGGATGGCAGACTTGTGCGCATCGGCCAGGAGGAGGCCTCACAGGCGGACGTCTTTCCGTTCACGCCTCCTCCCATGCATCCCGACGGCGGGGTGCTGGAGGTGAGGGATCTGGTCTTCCATCGTGCGGGTTTCTCACTCTCCGTCCCCTCTTTCCGGCTGTGCCGTGGACAGGTCGTATGCCTCAGCGGAGCCAACGGCAGCGGCAAGAGCACGTTCTCGCGTCTGCTGTGCGCTCTCGAGGACAAGACCTCCGGCTCGATAATGATCGACGGCGTGCTCCAGGACTCCTCCTGTCTTATGAGAAGGGTTGGCTACGTGTTCCAGAACCCCGACCACCAGATCTTCCTGCCAAGCGTCAGGGACGAGCTGATGTCGTGCCTCGAGCCGCTGGGCATCGACCGTGCGGAGAAGGAGAGGAGGGTTGACGAAGCCGCATCGCTCTTCGGCCTGGCTGTGGACGAGAGCGCCACGCTGATGTCATACGGGAGGCGCAAGAGGCTGCAGTGTGCGATCTACTACCTGCTTGACAGGCCGTACTACATCCTGGACGAGATCGAGGCGGCGCTTCCGGCATCGGATGCCGCCCTCATGGTCCGGCTGCTTGCCGGCCGAGGTGCCGGGATCCTCGTCATAAGCCATGACGCCATCTTCGCCTCGCGCATCGCGGCCAGGAGATACGAGATCAGGGAGGGGGTGATGCATGAGGTCTGACAGCTATATCCCTTCCAGTGGGCCTTTCCACAGGTTCGATGTGAGGGCGAAGCTTGTATTCACCATCCTGATGATGGTCTCCATATTCCTCATGCCGACCATCCCGTGGCTGTACGCGCTGGTGCTTCTGGTCTTCATGGTCGAGTCGCTGGAGAACGGACCGTCCAGGGCGTTCGGAGACGTGGCCATCATAGCTCCGATGATCGCCGTGATGCTGATCTTCATGCCGCTCAACGCCCGTGACGGGGAGCCTCTCGTGCAGATCGCCTCCTTCACATTGGTGACACGACAGGCCCTTGACGGCTTCCTGGTCGTCGCCGGACGCTTTCTGGGGATATCCCTCGTGTGCAGTCTGATGATGCATACGACCAGGAGCTTCGAGGTGCTACTGGCACTCTCTTGGTTCCATCTGCCGCAGGGTGCGGGAGTCGTGATCTCACTTGCCATGAGGTTCATACCCGACATGGCCGCCACGTTCCGCCAGATCAGGGAGAGCCAGAGGCTGCGGCTTCCCGATCCAGATGAGAAGGACACCAGGCATAGACCGCTCTCCTCGGTCTTCCCGACGCTGGTCAGCCTGATCGTCGGCGCACTGAGGATGATACCGACCAGTGCCGCCGCAATAGACCTCAGAGGCTACGGGCGTGCGAACCGGCGCACCTCATACAGGAGGCTCGAGACGAAAGGGATGGCCCTCGCGCTGCACTTCCTCGTCGCGCTCCTGGTGCCGGCACTGCTGGTCGTCCTTCCCAGGATTGCATGAGCCTGCCTCTTCCATGGTCGTTTCCCGCCCTCTGACAGGCCGTCATCACATGCCGGCCGGCCTTGCTGAAACGGGCCATTATCATTAATATCTGTGCAGGTAGACAATTGGAGATCACAAGAGATGTTTCGTCCTGTTAGCAGCAAGGCAGACTTTGCCAAGATGGAAGAGGGCGTGCTCAGGTTCTGGAAGGAGAACGATATCTTCCAGAAGTCCATCGAGATGCGCTCGAAAGACAATGAATACGTGTTCTATGACGGGCCTCCGTTCGCCACGGGACTTCCCCATTTCGGACACTTCGTGCCCGGTACGATAAAGGATGCGGTCCCCCGCTATCAGACGATGAGGGGCAGGCGCGTCGAGCGCGGCTTCGGATGGGATTGCCACGGCCTTCCCGTCGAGGGCATCGTCCAGAAGGAGCTGGGCATCTCCGGCCACAAGGCCATCGTCGACTACGGCGTCGACAAGTTCAACGAGAAGTGCCGCTCGGTCGTCCTGCGCTACACCGCCGAGTGGGAGGAGTGCGTCAACAGGATGGGTCGCTGGGTCGACTTCCGCAAGGGCTATCGCACGATGGACAAGAACTACATGGAGTCCATCTGGTGGGTCTTCAAGACTCTCTATGACAAGGGTCTGATCTACGAGGGCTTCAACATCCTCCCTTACTCCCCGGCGCTGGCATGCCCGCTGTCGAACATGGAGGTCAACCTGGGAGGCTATCGCGACGTCACCGATCCCGCCGTCACCATCCGCTTCAAGGTCGATGGACAGGAGAACACCTATTTCCTGGCCTGGACGACGACGCCCTGGACGCTTCCCAGCAACCTGGCTCTCGCCGTCGGACCCGACATCGACTACGTGAAGGTCCAGGACGAGGAGGGCGGAGAGTTCTACTACCTGGCAGAGAAGCTGCTGGGCAAGTACTACAAGGACGGCAAGGGCTGCAAGGTCGTCGAGCACCTCAAGGGCAGCCAGATGAAGGGCATGACCTATGAGCCGCTCTTCCCGTACTTCGCCGACCTGAAGAGGCAGGGTGCGTTCGTCGTCGTGTGCGGCGACTACGTCACGACCGAGGACGGCTGCGGCATCGTCCATACGGCTCCCGGCTTCGGCGAGGACGACTACAAAGTCCTCAGAGGCACGGGAATCCCCACGGTGTGCCCGATCGACGAGGAATGCCGCTTCACGGACGAGGTTCCCGACTGGAAGGGCGTCTTCGTCAAGGATGCCGACAAGCCCATCATCCAGTGGCTCAAGGACCACGGCAAGCTTGTCAAGAAGGAGAACTACCTGCACTCGTATCCCTTCTGCTGGAGGACCGGTGCGCCTCTGATCTACCGCGCGATGAGCTGCTGGTTCGTCGACGTGCCCAGGATCAAGGACATCCTCCTGTCGTGCAACGAGGAGGTCAACTGGGTCCCCGAGCACATCAAGCACGGCCGCTTCGGCAAGTGGCTGGAGGGCGCTCGCGAGTGGGCCATCTCCCGCAACAGGTTCTGGGGCAACCCGATCCCCGTGTGGAAGTGCGACGGATCCGACCATGTCGAGGTCATCGGCTCGGTCGCCGAGCTCGAGGCGAAGTGCGGCCACAAGGTCGAGGATCTGCACAAGCATTTCGTCGACGACATCACCTGGCCCAGTCCCGACGGAAAGGGCACCATGAGAAGGATCCCAGACGTCCTGGACTGCTGGTTCGAGTCGGGCTCGATGCCGTACGCCCAGATGCATTATCCTTTCGAGAACAAGGAGCGCTTCGAGGCCCATTTCCCCGCCGACTTCATCAACGAGGGTCTGGACCAGACCCGCGGCTGGTTCTATTCGCTTGCGGTCATCGCCGCCGGTCTGTTCGAGAAGCCCGCGTTCCTCAACTGCGTGGTCTCCGGAATCGTCCTGGCCGAGGACGGCAAGAAGATGTCCAAGAGCCTGCACAACTACACCGACCCGATGGAGGTCGTGGCGAAGTACGGCGCAGACGCGCTCCGCTTCGCCCTGCTGAACTCCCAGGTGGTCAAGGCCGAGGACCTGAAGTTCGGCGACGACAACGTCAAGGACGTCATCAAGTTCCTCATGCTGCCGCTGTGGAATGCATACAGCTTCTTCGTCACCTACGCCAACATCGACGGCTACGAGCCGTCGGAGAGCGCGTTCGGCGACCTGGTCAACCCGCTCGACAGGTGGATCGTCAGCGAGACGAACAAGCTCGTCGACGATGTGACCGCCGCATTCGAGGCATATGACATGCAGGCCGTCTGCCAGCTGCTGCTGGGCTTCATCGACAATCTGAACAACTGGTACATCAGGCGCAGCCGCAGGAGATTCTGGAAGAGCGAGAACGACGGCGATAAGAAGATGGCATACGACACCCTTTACAAGGTGCTCATGACCTTCATCAAGCTTGCCTGTCCTCTCATCCCCTTCATGACGGAGGAGATGTACCAGAACCTCAGGACGCAGGATATGCCGCAGTCCGTGCATCTCAACGACTGGCCGGTCGCCGATGAGAATGGACGTGACCTGGCGCTCGAGAACGAGATGAGGCTGACCATGAAGTGCGTCGCGATGGGCAGGAGCCTTCGCGCATCCAGCCAGCTCAAGGTCCGCCAGCCGCTCTCGCGCTATTTCATCGTCGACCGCAACGCCGACGAGAGGGCGGTCATCCAGGCCAATGCCGACATCATCAAGGAGGAGCTCAACGTCAAGGAGGTCGACGTCGAGGCTGACGAGTCCAGGCTCGTCAGCTACAGCGCCAAGGCCAACTTCAAGGTCCTGGGCTCCAGACTCGGCAAGTCCATGAAGGAGGTCGCATCCGTCATCCAGACGTTCACCAGCGACGAGATCGCGTCGATTCTGGACGGTGAGGCGAAGAGCGTCGCGTACAGTGGTGGCGAGATCGCCATCGGCGCCGACGACATCGTCGTCCAGCGCAGCGAGATGGCCAACGTCAAGGTGCTCAACGAGGGATCGATCACGGTCGGCTTCGACACCGAGATAACCCGCGAGCTGCTCTACGAGGGAATCGCGAGGGACGTCGTGCGCTGCGTGCAGACAAGGCGCAAGGACTCGGGACTGTCAGTCAGCGACCACATCTCGCTGACCATCGCCGCGACCGGCGACGCCGTAGCGGCCATCGAGTCCTTCAGGGCCTATATCTCGAATGAGACGCTTGCCGACGAGCTCGTGATTGCGGATAACGACGGCGAGGCCGTCGAGATCGGCGACGAGCAGGTGCGCGTCACGGTCAGGAAGGTCTGAGGTCATGTCCAGAAGACTTCCCGCCATCATCGTCCTTGTGGGGGCACTCGCATTGACCGGGTGCGTCCACCAGTCTCCGTTCACCGGCGAGAGTGGATATTTCTTCCAGGCGATGGGACGGGACTCCGAGATCGTCCTCACGGCCGACACCGGCCGCGTGAAGGAGGAGATGCCATCCCTGCTTGCGACGGGCTCTTCCGTGATGGACGAGCTCTTCGACAGGAGCACCAGGGTCTCGATCGCCTTCTACAAGGACGTCTACGGCGGCGAGGCGGACTATCCTGCCGACCTTGCCGACTTCGATTACTACGGAGGTCTCGAGGGCAACTACGGTTCCTTCACGATCAACACGGCCCTTGCCTGGTCCAGCCAGTTCCACAAAGAGAAGGTCGACGGCGTGAAGTACTACACGGACGACGGCCACACGATCGAGCTCGCGGTGCCGGAGTCGGGTCTCCTGCTCTTCGCCTCGCGCGACTACGTCGAGGCCTACAGGCAGCTGGTCGAGGAGCGCTTCGTCCTGATTCCGGACGACACGGCGCGCACCATCGCCTCGAGCCTGTTCGGAATCTATGTCAGAAGTCCACAGACCATGATCGACCTGGGCTTCGACCTGCCGTATTCGGTCATCGTGAAGATGTCCGATGCGATACTCTACGTCAACGGCACGGCAGATGGAGGCTACGTCCTCAATGCCGACATCACGATGCAGAGCGAGGACCTTGCCCGGACGCTGCTGCAGCTTCTCCGCCAGCAGGTGCTGGCCGAGCTGAGGCGTCAGGGTGTCAGGCCGGACTACCAGGCCCTCTCGCAGCAGTACATGAGCGAGGGACGGCTGGTGATGATCAGGGACTTCGGGTTGAGCGAGGAGCAGATGGGCTCACTCTCCTCGCAGATCACTGCGATAAGCGGAGGTATCATATAGAATGCCTATCTATTCATACAGATGCTCGTCCTGCGGCAGGTCTTTCGACAGGCAGCAGAGCTACAGCGACGATCCTATAACGGACTGCCCGTACTGCGATGCGAAGGGCAGTGTGAAGAAGGTCTGGGGGGATGTCCCCGTCATATTCCATGGCCACGGCTACTACTGCACGGACCATCCGCATGAGGGTGGTGGATGCGACTGCTCCAGCTGCCCGCATCACGACAACTGACAGGGGGAGAAGATGAAGAGAATACTCACAGGCGACAGGACTACCGGAAAGCTCCATATCGGGCACTACGTGGGCTCTCTGCAGTCACGCGTCGCGCTCCAGGATTCCTATGAGGAGTTCATCCTCATCGCCGATGTACAGGCGCTGACGACCCATTTCTCGCACCCGGAGATGATCAACGAGTCCATCTACAACGTGTGCATGGACAACATCGCGGCGGGCCTCGACCCGGAGAAGGTCACCTTCGTACAGCAGTCCATGGTCCCCTCCATCGCCGAGCTGACCATGTTCTATTCCATGCTCACGACGGTCAACCATCTGCTGATCAACCCGACGATCAAGACCGAGGCCAGAAGCTACGGCATGGGCGAGGATGAGGGGGAGTTCTCCTACGACTTCTCCAAGCTGACCTACGGCTTCCTGGGCTACCCCGTCAGCCAGAGTGCAGACATAACCTTCTGCAATGCCGACCTGGTGCCGGTAGGTGAGGACCAGCTTCCGCACATGGAGTTCACAAGGCGCCTCGTGAGGCACTTCAACGAGATGTACGGCACAGAGATCACCGTCCCGCAGACGAAGCTCTCCATGACACCGCGTCTTGCCGGTCTGGATGGAAACGCGAAGATGGGCAAGAGCCTGGGCAACGCGATCTATCTGTCCGACACGCCTGACGAGGTATGGGACAAGGTGCGCAACGCCGTCACCGACACCAACCGCATCACGGTCAAGACGCCTGGCAACCCGGATGTCTGTCCGCTGTACAAGTACCACCAGACGTTCAACGCCGGCGAGGCCGAGAACATCGCCTCCATGTGCCGCAGCGCATCGATCGGGTGCGTCGCCTGCAAGAAGCTGATGAACACCTGTCTCAACGGCCTGCTCGAGCCGATGAGGGAGAGGAGGGCGAAGTATGAGAACGACAGGCCTCTGGTCAAGGAGATAATCCAGAGCGGCACTGCCAAGGCCAATGCAATCGGCAACGAGAACATAGCGAAGATAAAGGAGAAGATGCACGTCGCGCTGTGAGGTGCACATTCTTCTTTTCTGGACAATACAGGACCACCGGCCATGGTGGTCCTGTGATTTACTTATGACATAAGTCGTGATTATCTAGATCAGATTACTTGCCACAAATCATGTGAATCATGTGTGTTCTACAGTAAATCACGTGTGGTTCAACATTTGAACTGTTGACATAAGTTTGGCCGGGTCTATACTTTTTCTGCGATAAAATGCTGCTGGTGCTTTCGAGCTGCCAGATGCAGGTGCTGAACATTCAGCTCTTGACTGGATGCCGGATTAGGAGAGTGGATGAAGGACGTCGTCGTGGCCCATTTCATTAAGGCAGATGTCTGCAGTTGCGTTCCGCTGTGGCGGAATGCCAGACTTTTCTGTGCATCGCATCTCAATGGAGCCTGCCTATGAGGAAGGTCCTGATTGCACTTGTGCTGTTCATTGCGACTATTGCCATTGCGTACTCTGCCGACGAGGCGAACTGGTATTATTGGAAAACAGGGAGTATGGAGATAGCGGCGAACAAGGCCATTGATCCTTCTGTCTCCATAACTCCTATCAGCAGTTCGGAATCTGGTGAAGAAGGTATCCCTGTAGAGCATACTGCGGCAAATATACAGCCTGATGTTGAAATTTCATCAGCCAGAAAGATAGCCACATGGAAGCTGGATTCCAGCTCAACTGACATAATAATTGACATTGATGCCCAATATCTGACGAATGAGGCTTATCCCGGAGTCGAGATAGATTATCTTATTGGATTCCAGTACACGATAGATGGCAAGACAGAGACACTGGAGGTAGGGCCGGAAAAACCATTGGACAATTCACAGCCGTTCTCTTCTGAAAATGATCATACGGTTCATTTCGAAAACCAACCGATTCGATTCAAGCTGACTGAGAAAGGACTTTCCACGGCCAACACTGCAGTTGCTGATATGTATACTGCAGATGTGACGATCACCGTGGAAGCAGGAGGCGGGGTATGAAAAAGCTGATCTTCTGTCTTCTGGTCATGGTGTTATGCAGTACGGTGGCTTTTGCAGGCATTGTCATTTCCAATACTGGAAAGACATTTGACCTGTCGTCTGTGTATCCGGAAGTCGGCGAGCTGACCAGCGAGGATGAAGTTGAATATGATGCTCGTCAGGTAATAGGCACGATTACAATTGATGACACGACCGACAAGACTGACCTTGAACTGGATTTCAGCAATATGCAATTTGTGTTTCCCGGACAGGGGGAGTCAACTAGGTCGTATGATATCAATCTTGTCTACAAACAGAAGACGACATTCAGAGGACAAGAGACCAGCAGTTTCAGACAAAGCGAGATAATACATGATGTCAATGGCAAGCATACTTTCAACATTCCAGCTACAGAAGGGGAAAATGTATCTACGATTGAAGATCTTGAATTGTCCTGGACGCAGAAATTCTACATCTCTCTTGTATGGTTGTTGGAAGGATACTGCTTTACTGATGAGTACTGGGGAACGGGTATTTTGCATGATGGCCTGCAACATTTCATAGAAGATTATGCTAGTGCCTATGTTTCGGCTGTCCAGATCGATATTGTTCTTGTGCTTCCTGAACTGACTGCAGAAGAGGAATACAATATGGTCAATTCCGACAACGGTTATGTGGGAACATGTAAGCTGTCGACGGGAGAGGAGATCAGGTTTTACGGCAGTTATAAAGGCAAGCCTGAGAATGTAGAACTCTCGCTTTCAGTGGCACAGAATGACAATTCTCGGGCAATTGATCTTGATGATACAAGTGTTCAGCCAGATTCTTCCGGACTGGATATCGGAACTTACGAATATGTTGTGACATACCCGGCAGGATACGATGGCAGTCATGCCTTTTATATCTTCGCCTCCTCATCTGATGATCCGACGACAGCCGGTAAAGCATTCACGCTGATACACGAAAACGGCACCAATGCACTGGAATATGAAGTCGGGCTTTCTGGAGGTGGAAGCTCGGAGAAATGGTTCAGTGGCACTGATTCTGTGGCTATCGGATCTGGTGTGACCAATGATGAAGCAAAGCTGTTGGCATCTGACAACAATTACAGCAGCTATGCCGTATCTGATAATGGACGTACTACTCGAGGTTATGGCGGCTCAATCCTGTTCAGGTTGACGGATGCACAAATGAATGAAGATCCGCTGGCGGGGGACTATAGTTCGACAATCTATTTCCATGTGCTGTCATGTGAGTGAAATGATGGTTGTATGGTCTTGCACCTGATTTTCCTTTGGGTAAATACGCTTTGTTCTTATGTCATGACAATTGTTTGCAAATACTGGATCCCTATGCGATTCTTTAAAGATTTCTTTGTATTATAGGCATTTTGTCATTATGTCGCTAGCAAAACTGTTGACATATGTTACCTCAGTCTTAAAATATTCATGCAAAGGTGAGATGTCGACCTGATCGATAGGTCTATTGATATGATTGGTAATCTGGATGAGGCCAGGAGGGTTGTTGTGGTGTTGAGAAAACTAAGTTTTGCCATTCTACTTGCCCTATGTGCCATTCTGCCTGTTGGTGCCGATTACAATACTATTCTGAAGAACATTTCCTTCGATTATGTAATTGAAATCTACAATGGAGTCACTGAGGTCAATTTCGTTGATCGAGATGGAAATCTCATCAATGAAAACAGCGAGCCTGTGTCACTCCAGGTTGCTGGTCAGGAAGGCTATGGATATCCTCAATATGGCATTCGGTTCCGTTCAAATGAAAATGGGTCGTATTCGCTGAAAATTAAGTTGAATCCGCTGAAGACAACAACGGATCAGTCCATCACATATGATGTACAGATTCAGCAGAGGTCTCCATCTGCAATCAAGTTGACAAAAACCATTGAAAATCAAAGTGTTGAAGACCTGTTCGAGCAATCTATTGTCGTTTCTGACACTTCTATGATTGAGCGTGAATATGATGTCTACTACAAAGTCGGTGTAGAAGATATGAACAGATTTGCAGGGGGCACAGAGTTCTCCTCAGATGTAACGGTGTATATTGAGAACTGAAATGAAAAAAATCATTCTCCATGTCCTTCTCATTTGTCTTGTTTCTTCAACCTTGTGTGCAGCGAAGAACGGAATAGGCCGAGAGCTGTCCAGAAGCAGCAGCACATCATTTGAGTTCCAAGCGATTAAAAACGGCCCAATAGTTGATCAGAATTGGGAGTACAAGATTGAAGTGACTGATCTGACAGGAAGTGGTAGAATGATTGCTGGTGGAGAGGAACTAAACGTATCAGCAGATATTCTAAGCACCAAGGATTGGTGTGTTTTGTTTGAGATCAGCTATTCATCGAATTCCCTCAAGTATCCGATACGATTTAATGTCATGCTTTCCATATTCACGAATGGTGATGATGTGATTCCTACTGATGGCAAGATCGAATCAAAATATGGATTCGAAGAAGATGGATACTACTATTTTGGACCTTGGGGTGTATCAGAGGACAGCTTCAAGGAAAAGTATTTTGGTCAAGGTAGTTCTATTTCTGATGGAGAACAACAAAAAGGATATGGCGATAGTAGCGACAAAAACCATTTGATATTCAATCCATTGGAAATAAGATCGTCTGAGGATGATGAAAAGATTACTTTTTTCTATGGCGAGACGTATAATGCTTTGTTCAAATTCAATGCAGTAGTTTCGATTCGACTTGATGAAGATGCTCCACATACAACAGATGGTCATCTTGACCAGACCGTGTTATCTGGTGGCGAATATAGAATGAATGTCCTGCTGACAGTGGAGGCGGAAGCATGAGAAAGAAATTGTTGCTCATATTGGTATCAGGCTTTGTCCTGATCAGTCCGCTTTTCTGTGATGATGCGATTGCTGTTATAAAGACCAAAGTACCGACTCCAATAATGCGTTCGATGTCGATAGGCGGTATGGTGGACAACCAGGTATCCGTCAGCGTAAATGTCATCTCTGGAGGCGTCGGATCAGCTGAAGGCAGTCCGTTTGATTTGGCTGGCGATGATGTCATGTCAGTATCTAATACTGGCGGATGGAATATGGAGGTCGGACGTAAAATCGCCTATTGGACAATAGCCGCAAGAACCTTGCCTGTTTCTGTGACTATAACTGCAGATGTCTTGCAGCAACAGGTTGTATACGATAATGAGGTGAAAATCGCAAAGGTCCCATATATCCTGCGTTTTTCATACCGATATGCAAAGTACGATGAGATAGGGAAATATGTTGGTGATGAAGTTGGTGCCTTTTTTATCATTTCCCAGGATTTTGAAGCATTGGAATCTGATGGCAATCCTGCTGTTGTTCCAGAACTTGTGAATACGGTAAATGCAGATAGAGTTGTTGAAGGCAAGTTTACATTCAACAAGACGGATGATATAGATCAGTTCTTCGTCGTTGAAAATGGTGAGGTTCGAGTATTCATCCCCGAATATGCGTGGGAAGTGGTTAAGAATGATGACTATCGTGTCCCACCTGGTACCTATAACGCTGTCGTCAAGATTTCGGTGGAGGCTGACGAATGAAAAAGGCATGTCTTCTGTTTGTTTTAATTCTGTTATGCTCTGCACTGGCTCTTTTTGCTGATACCGTGTACTTCCTGCCATATCAAGCCTGCTTCAACGTGGATCTGAAGAATGGGAATTATGACGGATCGTCGAACGGAATATTCCAGGATGCGAATCACACTCATGGGGATTATGTCAATGAGGATCTAGTAGGTTTGATTGGTGTTGCAACTCCGACTTCAAACAGGACTTATACCATAGATTTTGATATCTCTGACAATGGCTGGTTTTACACCTCTCAATCTGATCCTTCGCTCAGAATTCCATTCGGAATCGATCTGGTGATCAGGTATAACGACCATAATGGAATGTCGGAATATGATACTACGTATGGTGATAAGGTATATCACCTAGGATATAATGACAATAAAAACAATGTCGGCGATGCGACACCGATAACCGTAAATGTTGGAGGCGACTGGCATTCGTTCTGGTGTGATGTATTGCTAGTGATTCCCGAAAAGGTGAGAGCCGATCTTCAGAGCACAGGAGCTGCGGTTGTAGGGAATGCGAATGATTATACTGCAGCCTTCACTATCAGAATGACTGATGGGAATAACAATGTCCATTCATATCCAATCAATATCAACGGCTATTACGAAATAAAGTCGGAAGGTACAGGCAATATTATCTTCAATGTCGTTCCGAATGCACAGGCAACAAGTCTGGATCTTTCCGATAGCATGAAAAATGTAGAAATCGAGATAGGTTCATACTATTATTCAACGGAGGCATTGAGGGGAACTTATCCTGATCCCGGTTATTCGCCTTTCAAGATGTTTGTATCGTCATCGGATAATCCTGATGCTTCTGGCAAGCCATTTGCTCTTCGGCATGTAAATGACATCGAGGAAAAGCTTCCATCCATCCCATTTGAAATCAGGTTGGATGGTATGGTAGATGATAGTAACAATATCGTTTGGTATGACGGAACTGGATCGAGCAGGGGTGAACAATATACCCAAGGCGGTTATCTGTATACCACAACGCGAGAGAACGGTGTTCAGGCTGTGACTTTCTATGATAAAGGGGATATTTGGTTCAAAATCAAAAATGATGCGGATTTCTCACAGCTGACTGGTGGATATTATTCTGCTGACGTGTATTTCCATGTGAGTTGCAACTGGTGATTTTCAGCGATATTGATGCCGACAACAATCTTACTGTTTTTAAGCCTCCTGAACAGAACCATTCTTCCTACTCAGATGTGTGGTGATTATTGTTCTTATGGATGTCCCAGCATTCAGTTTGTGCCGAATTTACAATGTCATAATAGTGGAAGGGCAGGGTGATTATTGACGATTCCACCAGGTGGCCCGGTCATGCCAATCTAGGTGATTTCCTCCCATGGCATGACCAGACCACTCATACTATTTGACTGCGTACTTCGCCGCGGCCTCGCTGACCTGTTCGGCACTAAGTCCGGTCATCTTGAGAATCTCCTCGAGTGAATATCTACCTTCCTTCAGCATCATCGCCGCAAGTTCGGTCTTCCCTTCAACTTTTCCCTCGGTCTTGGCTTCGTTGTAAAGCCTTTCCATCTCATCGCTCATATCTCTTGCTCCCTCCTCTCCCATAAGCACATCGAGAGTGCTCCTGACCTCTTCGTTGAACGCCCTTTCAGGGTCGCTCTGGTTCATGTCAGCCATCAGACGTCCGATGGCATCGTCACTCCTGTACTCTCCGTTGACGAAGATTATACGTCCTCCCTCTTCCAGCTGTCTTCCATCATCGCTCTTGAAGCTGTAGCTGTACATCGCCTTGCCGCTCATCTCCACATCGCCGTCGCAGATGAAGATGACGCACCTGCGGGGAAGGTCGGCATAGCCATGGCTTCCGGCATCCAGACTGTGCACCGTGAGCATCGCCTCGTAGTAGGCGGCCCTGCGGGGAAGGTCGTCGAAGCGGCCCTTCTGGACCTCCACGTCATACATGTTACCACAGCTGTCGAAGCAAAGTGCATCGAACACGACTCCCCTGTGTCCTATGCCGGGGACCTTCTCCTGGCATCGCACGTCCGTCACCACCAGGTCATCCTGCGAGAGGACGGTGCGTATGATCAGTTCGGCGAGGGCCATGGAGTGTCTGATGGCGACGGTGAAGGGCACGTCGTCCATCAGCGTCGGATGGGCGATCACCCGCCGCTTCATTTCCTCGAATATAATTCTGCTATTCATTCCGGACACCTCCGATGAAGTCCTCATGACTCTCATATCCAGGAATGATGGATTCTGTGCACATCACATCCGGATAGCCGATACGATGTGTTCATGGACAGCACCTTGAGTGCCGTGAAAGGCCATCCTGCCGCGTCTTTTCCCGATTGCCTATGTCGTGGTTTTGCTTATATAGTTTCTAATAGACTCCTGTATTGGAATGAGAGGTTTACGCCATGGTCGAACGCTATCTTGAGATGAAGGATGGACACAGGCTCTTCATGAGGACCTGGAACGACGTCGACAAGCCCGTCGGCACGCTGCACATCAATCATGGAATGGCTGAACATTCCCTGCGCTATGACGATTTTGCCCGCTATATGAACGTCCAGGGCTTCGTCGTCTATGCACAGGACCATAGAGGCCATGGCCTGACCAAGGAAGAGGAGGAGAAGGGCTGGTTCGCCCACGAGAACGGCTGGGATGCCGTCGTCAAGGACTCTATCCATGTCGACCAGGTGATCATGGACGAGTGGGAGAATCTGCCTCACTTCATCATGGGTCATTCCATGGGCTCCTTCATAACCAGGACGGAGCTGACGCGCATCTCGGACTGCTTCTCCGCAGCCGTGATCATGGGTTCCGGTGCCAGCCAGGGACTGCTTGGCAGAATCGGCAAGGCGATCGCCCAGGCGCATGTGAAGAAGTACGGCTCGAAGATGCCGGACCACACGATGACGAAGCTGAGTTTCGGCAACTACAACAAGCATTTCAAGGATGCCAGAACGGAGAACGACTGGCTGACCCGTGACGTGGAGGAGGTGAAGAAGTACATCGAGGATCCGCTGTGCGGCTTCGTGTGCTCGTCGCAGTTCTTCATTGACCTCCTGACGCTCATCGAGATGGCGAACGACCCGGTTCTCGCCAGAAAGGTCTCTCCTGTCCTCCCGATGCTCATCGTCTCGGGAGCGGAGGATCCCGTCGGAGGTTTCGGCAAAGGCGTGAGGAAGATCCAGAAGCTCTACAGGGATGCCGGCGTCCGCGATGTCAGGATGAGGCTGTTCGAACATGACCGCCATGAGCTTCTCAACGAGCTTGACAAGGCGGATGTGTACGAGTGCGTCTCGTCCTTCTTCAAGGAGTTCATCTGATATGGCTGAAGAGCATGAGAAGACAGGTGTGAAGTCCCGCTTCGCCGAGGTGATGGAGGACATCGGCCTCGTCGTCTACCGGGCGTTGCAGGGCATGTGGCAGAGCAATGTCACGATCATGGCCTCCGGCCTGGTCTATTCGACCCTCGTGGCGATTGTTCCCTGCATAACGTTCTTCATGGCCTTTCTGACCGTGTTCGGCCTCATCCAGCCGTTCATGGAGACGCTGGGTGCGTTCTTCGAGGACATCTTCGGACCTGTGCTGGGCGGCCAGCTGATGGGATTCGTCAACCAGTTCTCAAGCAACGCCATGGGACTGGGCATCTTCGGCCTCGTGTCGTTCATCATCACGGCGGTGTTCCTGGTCAACAAGGTATACAACGTCCTCAACCAGATATTCCGCACCCAGCCCAGCACCGGCAATTTCAGACGCTTCACCAACTTCCTGACCTTCCTGATCGTCGGCGTCGTCTTCCTGGCACTTGCATTCGCCCTCAGTTCGTCGGCCATCGGCTTCGTGACCGGCCACCTCACAGGAAGCGAGCAGTCCACGAACAGCGTCTCCTCGGCGATCGGGACGCTGGTCAGCATCATCGTCACGGGCTGTGTGCTCTTCCTCGTGTACTACTTCGTGCCGAACGCCAAGGTGCGTTCACGCTCCGCCCTGCTGGGAAGCGCGATCGCCGCAATCGCCCTTGCCGTGGTCTTCGCGCTGTTCAAGCTCATCGTGGCGACCGCGGTGAGCTATTCGGTCATCTACGGCTCGCTTGCCGCCCTGTTCTTCGTCCTGCTGTTCCTGTATGTGTGCTGGTACATCATCCTGACCAGCGCCGAGGTGATATACGTCCACCAGTTCCGCCCCGAGACCAGCCAGTTGACCGGCGGTCCGGAGAATCCTTCCAGGCAGGTCGCCGATGCCGTGAACATGATGATGCTCATCGGGCGTAGCTACAAGAACGGGGAGGGGGCCATCAGCCGCAAGAACATCACCCGCCGCCTCGCCATAACCCCGGGCAATCTCACCGGCTACATCAGCCTGCTGGTCAAGAGCCATCTGATCATCGAGATCAGCGACGGCAAGGCCGCCAGCTATGTCCCTTCGCGGCCCCTTGACCAGATATACCTGCGCGAGATCTTCGATGCGATCTACGGATTCGATTCCGACACCGACATAGACACGGCCGGAGAGGCCGTGGCAGAACAGGTGAAGGCGAGCTCGGACAGCGCACTGGCCTCGCTCACACTTGAAAACCTTCTCGAGAGGATCTGACGATGCTTGTAGACATTGACTGTGCAGCACCACTTGGGGAACACGACTTCCCGACACTGGCCAGGAGCGGATGCAACGTCACCAGACGCTTCCGTGCAGGCCGTCTCGACATACTGTTCGAACAGCTTCCGCCAAGCGCCGGCGGCGAGGACCTGTCGTACATCCACTGGGCGCTGATCGCCTTGCTGGACGGCCGGAACATGTGCACGGTGTCGGTCGAGTCGCTGGACCTGCGCTCCCTTGCCGCCTCCAGCGGAGTCCCGGTCAAGGAGCTGCAGAGGGAATACGGAACAAGAGGGTATCTCGCGGAACCCATGCTCTACATATACGGCGATGGACAGCGCGAGGAGTTGGGGCCGGTTCCGATGGCTCTGGAGGAGGAGCTGCTGCTTCCATACATGATGGACTATCTTCTGGACAGCATGGACGTGGTGGACGAGCTCGTGCCTGTGAAGGAGTGAGCTAGACCCAGGGGAAGAGGTCCATGATCCAGTGGTAGAACGGGGAGATGAAGAAGGCGTTGTGCGGCCTGTAGTCCCTGACGGCGTCTTCATAGAGGGCGTGCACGTCGCGTGCGAACTTCTCGGCTCCGAACTTCTCGACGACCTTGTCCTGGGCTTTGCGTCTGAGCTGTGGCCACAGCTGCCTGTTTGCGAAGAAGTGTTCCAGCTTGCTGCAGAACTCGTCACGGCTCTCGAACAGGAATCCGTTCACTCCGTCGTCCACGACTCCGTCGAGGCATTTGTCCTTCCTGCATAGGAGAGGGGTGCCTGCCGCCATGGCCTCTATGTATGTGAGGCCCTGCGTCTCGCTGGTGGATGCCGACACGAACAGGTCGCCCAGCTTGTAGAAAAGCGGGACGTCCTCCTGGGCGATCATGCCGGTGAAGACGGTCCTGTCTGCTATTCCGCTGGCCTTCACATGCTCCTGGATCTCGGCCCTGTCAGGTCCGTCGCCCACGATGACGAACTGGAAGTTCCTGTCGCTGTACGAGGCGAGGTAGTCCACGATCTCGTCCAGGTTCTTCTCCTTGCCCAGGCGTCCGACATACACGATGGTGCTGACGTCCGTCCTGATGCCGTAGCGGCTTCTTGCCTCGTCGAGGGCCTGTTCCGATGCCGGTGCCAGGAAACGCTCCAGGTCGAGTCCTGTGGGGATGATCCTTATCGGGGTCCTGATGCCGTATTCCGTCAGCTGGTGCGCCGTCTTCTCCGTCGGCGAGATGATGTATGTCATGTAGCCTGCGACGTAGCCGATGTAGCGCTTGAGCAGGAAGCGTCCGAACCTGCGGCTCAGCGCCAGGTAGTGCACGTAGTCCTCATAGTCCGTGTGGTAGGTGAGCACCATCGGACAGCGGCATGCCCGGTAGATGTGCTTGGCCAGGAAGAAGGTGGAGAACTCCGTGTTGCAGTGTATGACATCGGGCCTCCAGTCGATCAGGCGCTGGATGAACTCCCTGTTCACCGGATGCTTGATGCGCACATCCGGATAGATCCTGTCCGCATCGAAGCTTCCGATGTAGACGACGTCATCGCCCATGTGGCTCGTCATCGTGTCGGAGAGCGTGAGCACGCGCACCTCGTCGCCGGAGGCCTCGAGATGTTTCTTCAGTGTCATCACGCTCGTCACCACCCCGCTGATGGCGGGGTAGTATCTGTCGGTGCAAAGCAGTACCTTCATGATCCTTCAAACTGAAGTCTACTAGCATTCGGCCTCGTGGAAAAGCCTGAAGGAGCGTGTGAAATCGCATTTGACACCATCCAGGACACTTCCTCAAGACCTCGAAGAGTCGTACAGTAGGCCTCATGGACACAAGGGAAGAGAAGGTGCAGTTTTGGATGCTCAACGTGGCGAGCTTCCTGGGACAGCTCGCAATCAGCATGGTCAATCTCGCGCTGGTATACCACCTGCGCTACACGCTGGGCTCGAGCGCAGGCGTCGTGGGCCTTGCCGCCAGCACATACACCAGCGTCTATCTGGTCTGCTGTCTCACGTTCGGCGGCTTCTATCAGCGCTTCAGACCATACGTCGTCGTGTGCGTCTCCGTGCTGGGCATGGGGGTCTCGATGATTCTCGTCGCCCTCAGCTCCTCCGTCCCACTGGTATTCGCATTACTCGTGATGTACGGCTTCTTCATGAGCATGCTGTGGCCGCAGGTCGAGGCCTGGATAACCCGTGGCAGCGAAGGGGAGAAGCTGAACAGGCTCACCAGCGCCTTCAACTTCTCCTGGTCATTCGGCACGGGCGTCTCCCCATACGTCACCGGCTTCCTGGTGACGTTCTCTCCGGCATTCGCCCTGGGCGCCGGAGCGCTCGTCTTCGCCTTCATCGCCGTCATCGTGGCACTGGGCACGTTGCTTTGCGCCGGCATCAGGGCGACCGGTCCCGAGCGCGACTACATCCACGATCTGGAGAGGCAGGAGAATGCACAGGACCACAGCACGCCGCTGCGCTACGATTCCTGGATCGCGATCTTCGTCGTCTACAGTGCACTGTCGGTGGTGCTCAACATCTTCCCGATGTATGCCGGCGAGGTGGCAGGCATGAGCGAGACGACCAGCGGCTTCCTGCTGCTGCTCAGGGGACTGGCCACATGCGCCGCCTTCATGACGCTGGGGCGTATGCGCTTCTGGCAGTTCAAGGCCTGGATGATATATCTGTCACAGGGGCTGTTCATCGTCCTGGCGCTGGTCTTCCACAGGGCCTCGTCACCGCTGGCGACGGGTGTCTTCTTCGTGCTCTTCGGCGTCGTCTTCGCCCTGTGCTACAGCTTCTCGATCTTCCACAGCGCCGCCGGTGCGATGAACCGCGGCAGGCGCATGGTCATACATGAGTGCGTGCTCACGGTCGGCCAGGTGATCGGCGCCTCGTTCGGAGGCGGGATCTACCAGAGCATGGGCTACTCGAACGTGCTACTGTTCCTGGCGGCGACGGCATCGCTGCTGCTTGCCGCGCAGCTTGTCGTGCATGCCGTCAGGAGACGGGGCTAGGCCTCCGTCTCCTTGACCGTGTACTCCTGGGCCATCCTGAGGAACTCGTCGCCTTCGATGACCTCCTGCTCGAGCAGCTTCCTTGCGATCGCGTCCAGCGCCTTCCAGTTCCTCTTCAGGTTCTCCAGGACATGCCCATAGCGCTCCTGGATGATCCGCTCCGACTCCTCGTCGATGTACTTCTGGGTGTCCTCGGAATAGTTCCTGCCGCCTCCCACACCGTCGATTCCGCTGTCCTGACGGGGCAGAGTGAGGTTGCGGAACCTTTCCGACATCCCGTACTCGCAGATCATCTTCCTGACCTGGTCGGAGGCTCTGGAGATGTCGTTCGAGGCGCCGGTGGAGATGCTGTTGAACGTGACCTCCTCTGCGGCCCTTCCGCCAAGCAGGACGTCGATGCTGCCCAGCAGCTCGTCCTGGCTGAGCAGGAAGCGGTCCTCCGTCGGGTACTGCAGCGTGTAGCCCAGGGCTCCGAAGCCGCGTGGCACGATGCTTATCTTGCTGACGGGGGACGAGCCCCTGGTCAGGTAGGCTGTAAGAGCGTGTCCCGTCTCATGATAGGCGACGCGCTGGCGCTCCTTCTCGTTCATCACCCGGCTCTTGCGTTCCAGTCCTGCAATCGACTTCTCGATCGCCTCCTCGAAGTCCTCCTGCATGACGCTCTTCCTTCCGGCGCGCACAGCCATCAGCGCGGCCTCGTTGCAGATGTTGGCAAGGTCCGCACCGGCAAGTCCTGCACTGGCCTGTGCTATCCTCCTGAGGTCGACCGAAGGATCGAGCTTCAGGTTCTTCGAATGGATCTTCAGTATCGCGAGACGGCCTTCCAGGTCGGGCTTGTCGACAAGCACCTGCCGGTCGAAGCGTCCCGGGCGCAGCAGTGCCGGGTCGAGGATCTCCGCACGGTTGGTGGCGGCCAGGATGATGACTCCGCTACGCGAATCGAAGCCGTCCATCTCGACCAGCAGCTGGTTGAGCGTCTGTTCGCGCTCGTCGTTTCCTCCGATTCCCGCCGAGGACCTCTGGCGTCCTATCGCATCGATCTCGTCTATGAAGACTATGCATGGCGCCTTCTCCCTGGCCTGCTTGAACAGGTCGCGCACCCTGGCGGCTCCGACTCCGACGAACATCTCGACGAAGTCCGCACCCGACATCTTGAAGAAGGGCACCCCGGCCTCGCCTGCGACGGCCCTGGCAAGCAGCGTCTTTCCCGTTCCCGGAGGGCCGACGAGCAGCACGCCCTTGGGGATCTTCGCACCGATGGCGGTGTATTTCCCGCTGTTCTTCAGGAAGTCGACGACCTCCTCCAGCTCCATCTTGCTCTCGTCGCAGCCAGCGACGTCCGCAAAGCGCACTCCGGTGTCTCCCTCTGCCACGATCTGGCTGCGGTTCTGGTTGAACGACATCACGCCGCCGGCTCCTGCGGAGACCTTCCGACTCATCCAGCGGAAGAAGAATATGAAGATGATCAGAGGCAGGAACGTGGACAGCAGGGAGAGCAGCAGAGAGGGCCTTGCCGGGGCTGTCGCGTAGTACTCGACGCCCATCTGGTCCAGCAGCGGTACGAACGTCGGATCCTCGATGACGTATGTGGAGTAGGGAATCACCTTGGACGTGTCGATGTCATGGGGGATCTGCCTGGTGCTGGCGTACTGCGCCAGCAGCGAGCGCGCCTCCTCCTGCGTGATCGAATAGCCTATGTACTGCTCGTCGGTGAAGGCCACCTGCTGGATCTGCCCTGACCGTATCATTGACTTGAACGTGCTGTACTCCACCTCCACCGGTTCGATGTTGGATGTGTACAGGCAGGTGTTCACCAGCATCAGAAGGGCGAAGATGATGATGAAGTACAAGAGCGAGTAGAACCACTTGCGCTTCGTGTCCGGGTTCATCCCGCCTCCTTCGCCCCTGTGCACGCCAGGGGTTCTGCGCGGATCCTGGTCATTCCTCCTCGTCTCGAGGAGCCTCTCGTCTCTGTCTTCCTGACTCATTGCGTATTCCTCTGTCTGGTCAAAGATTACAATGGTCCGGCGAATCGTCAAGGCATGGTTTTCCTGCTACGCCCGTCATGGAGGAGAAGGCCCTCCGGCCGTAACCGGAGGGCGGGGGATGGAATCATGGGATGCATATCCAGGACTCAGGCTTCCGTCCTGATCCTCAGCAGGGCGAACTCGCCGCCGGTGCCGTATACCGCCATGTAGTCCCCTGCAGGGGAGATGACCGCATCCACCGGGGAGAATCCCAGCTCCGTCATCGCCTTGTATGTCAGCTTGCCTTCGCTGCCGATCTCATAGGTCGAGACCGACTCGTTGCCCTGGTTGAGGACGTAGAGGAAGGTGTCGGACGCGTTCAGGACGAAGCGTACGGAATCCAGACCGCTTCCCTCGGGGCGTATCATCGACTCCCTGTAGGTGAAGCCGTCCGTGGCCTTGCCGTTCTTGTCGCCTTCGTAGATGAGGAACCTGTCTCCATCCGCGACGAGGATGCGCAGTATGTTCCTTCCAGAGGAGGGCAGCACCGTGACTGCATCCGGATCGGTGAGTTGTGGAAGCTCTCCGTAGATCGTGTCGAACCTGTCGGCGATCTCGAGATGCTGGAAGTAGGCGAATGCACGTCTCGTCTGTCTGTCGATCATGATCGCATCGTCTCCGCTTGGATGCACGCCGAACACGTCGTAGCTGTCTGTGACCTTTCCGTCGATCTGCTGGAAGGAGGCCATGAAGTTCTCCGTGTCCTGCCAGTCGTGCAGGGAGAATGCGTTGGTGGGCTTGTCGAAGTCCACGATCCTCAGGAAGCCGAAGACGGCGAACCTGCCTTCTCCATGCCCCTTCCTGCTGATGCCGTATATCCCGTTGTAGAAGACCTTGCCGTCGCCTGACAGGCAGGCGCCGTCTGCAACCTCGCTGAACTTGCCGGTCCCGCTGCTGTAGTCGTACATCGCGACCTTGTTGCCACGGGTGGCGAAGCCGATGTGTGCGGTGCCGGGTATGGATGCCGCGACCACGATGTCGTCGTCGATCTTCTGGCTGCCGTCGACCCTGAGCGTGTTGCGCACGATGGCGCAGGTCTGGATCCTGTCCGCATCGTTGTCGATGATCATGAGGTTGCCGTCCACGAGGAAGTCCATGACCATGTCGCCGCTGAGCGAGAGGCCTTCGACGCTGCTCTCCGTGACCCTGCCACCCATGACGGGGACTCCGGTCTGGCCGAGGAGTGCCGCCTCGAACTTGATCGTCGTCGAGCCGGATGAGCCGAGCTTGTCGGTGGAGGCGACGACGTCCAGCCTGTGCTGACCGGGCTGTGGCGTCAGGCTGATGGCCGTCCCCTTGCCGATCGATTCGCCGTCGAGGTACCACTCGACATCCACGGCCATCTCCTCCAGACCTGCCGTGGCCAGAGACACCTCCAGCTTCTGCTGGGCCTGTACGGTCTGTCCCTCCTCGACGCCATTGATCGTGCAGGAGATGGGGATGCCCGCCTGGTTCTCCAGCGTGATGCTGCCCGCGGAGGAGGGGAGCTTGTCCAGATTGAACGGGATTTGGGCCGAGACCGTGGCCTTGTCGGAGATCCTCACGGCCTCCACGCAGCCGGCGACGCCCACACCCTTGTCCATCAGTCTGGCTGTGAGGCGGTACGATCCGCTGGGCAGGTCGTTTGCCGTGAACGTGGCGGAGGATCCCGATGTCTCCAGCGTCCTCTCGACCGTCTCGCCCGTCTGACCGTCGATAGGCGTGAGGGTGACGTGTACGGACGGATCCTGGACGAGGGCACCGTCCCAGGTGAACGTGATCGAGATGTGTCCCGAACCGATCAGCCTGTTCAGCACGATCGTCGCGCTGGTGTTCGATCCTGTCAGGTTGAACTCGCTGCTGCCGCTGACGATGTCGACTCCGCTCTCGTTGCGGCCCGTGGCGCTGATGTCGTAGGTTCCCAGAGGCAGTCCCTGGAAGACGATCGAGCTGCGGATCGTGTCGAGGGTGATGGGATCGCCGCCGCTTCTGCTCTGGCAGGTCACCCTGTACTTGACGACCTTGAACTCCTCCGGGTCCTTGGGGACCAGGGTTCTGTCGATGCTGTCGTCCAGCGTGACGCGGAGATCGGCCGTCTTGCTGGCTTCCTGGCAGCCCGTCGCAAGGGCGAGTGCGACGAGGACGAGTGCCAGGATGGTCGCTGTCTTGTTTCTCTTCATGTGTACTCCTGTGTGAAAGTGGCCATAGAATTGACGAAGACGCCTCAAAGATGCAAATTTTCAGCACAGCGTTTTTTTCAGGAGAGATACATGAAGAGAGCAGTCATGCTGGCCATCCCGGCCATACTCGCAGTCATAGTGTTCGTACCGATCGACAACCGCATACTCTACTGGTCGCTGTTCCTGGTCATGTTCGCTCTCGTGTACGCCTTCCACGTCATGGAGGACGTCGTCCCGATGAAGGACATCGTCGCCCAGCTGGGAGGGCAGGACTTCTTCAGCATGAAGTGCGGCTATGTAAAGATTATCAACAGCCAGAAGTCGGAGCTGCAGAAGGGGGTCATGGTCATCTATGCACAGACCGTCCTCTTCTATGTCAGGGCGAAGGCCTCCGGCGGGGCGAAGCTGGTCCAGTCCATCCCCGCGGAGACGATCGACACATACACCCTGTGCAAGGTCGACGGCTTCCACAAAGGCGTCACGTTCACCCTCAACGGGGGCGACGAGGTGCACTTCACCGGCAACAGGTTCTCAAGCGTCGAGAGCCGTATGAGAGAGGCGCTCGGATGGCCTGAGGAGGTCAAGACGCAACCCGAAGGCTGACAATGTGCACATCCGGCATGGATCAGGACCTCAGGAGAATGCCTCCCGAGGTCTTTTTTTCATGTTCCTGCAGGTCCTGCTTCCCGTTTCCCCCTTCCGGACAACCTCGTGATGCGGGAAGTGGACACACAGGCGGATAAACCACCCGTCGACGGTTCTACGATTGCCATCATGAAGAAGACCATGACAGCACTTGTATGCCTTGTATGCCTGTCCCCGCTGGGAGCCGTCTCCCTGTCGCTCGCCTATGGCACGCTGGGCGTCTCTGGCGAGATCGCCGTAGACATCGACGAGCACTTCCGCACGACGCTTGGAGTCGGCTACTACTCGACGCTCGACCACACGGACGATGTCGGTCTGGTCAATCTGGCGCTCGGGGCGGACTATATCCCCTTCGACAGGCTCGGCTTCTATGTAGGGGTGAGCCTTGCGGACATGTTCATACCAACCGGTCTGGACGGGGATGGACGCATACGCTTCTCCAACCATCTCAGGATCGGCTATGTGTTGAGACTGCCCTGGACGAGTCTGGACTTCAGGCTGAACCTCAGGGACCTGGTCAGTGCCTCGGCCGTGGACGCCGCATACCTGGCGGACAAGATCGGCCAGCTGGGCCGCGTGTCCTTCACCTGTCTGGTCAGCTTCCGCTACGACTTCTCGAACACCACTCAGGAGGAATGATGAAAATGACGAGAAACGTGTTGACACGGGGCATCAACGTGATGCTCCTGGTATTGATGACGCTCACCACGCTCTTCAGCTGCACGCTGGATGCGGAGGCCGCACGCAAGGCGGGGGAGCGGGAGATGTCCAGCCGCGTCGCCAGGCTGATCGACGAGCAGATGACCCGGCTGATGAGCGACAGCGTGGCCTCGCTCCTGTCACCGCAGGACATGGAGGAGCTGCGTGCCGTCACGGAGCCCGTGCGCGGTCTGGACGGAAGAAACGTCGTGTCGCGCATGCTGGAGGAGGAGAACGGCCAGGCCTATCTGGAGTACACCTATACGATCGCGACCAGCAGCGACATGGACGAGATACTCTCCAGCGCGAGACCTCTGATGAGCAGCGAGGAGTTCGGCAGGCTGGAGGAGCAGGTGGAGCAGCTCGAGTCCCGTTCTGTGCGCTTCTTCGAACAGCGGTCCCGGGCCATGAGCACCGAGCAGCAGAAGAAGTTCTACAAGGAGCTGCAGTCGCTTGTGGTCAAGGCCGTCGTCCTGCTCACCGCCGCCATCGTGTATGCCCTGGTGCCCAAGGCGGTCGTGTGGGGCAAGGTGTCCGCAGCCTGCGTGGCCGCGGTCGCCGCAGGAGTGCTGGCCTCGGGAGTGATGACCTTCGTCGGCTACAAGAACTACGGAGGCGAGGACTTCGACTTCGTCAGCTGGCTGCAGTCCGTCGTCGAGGACTCATATGCCGAGTGGGCGATCGCCGCCTCCGTGATAGCCACGGCCAGCGCCGCCGGACGCAGTCCGCTGATGACGGCCCTGATCCTCGTGGCGCTTGCGGCCTACCAGGTCTTCGACGAGGCTCAGGACATGTACAAGATAGTCATGAAGAAGTGATGGAGTCCTGGTCCCCGCCCGCCTCGACGATGTCGATCACGTCGTCCAGCCGGATGCACGTGTCCGACTCCGTCGTCAGGGTGCGGCGTGTCGCGTCGACCTTCGCTATGGCGGATGTGACGCTCATGTACCGTCCTCCGTCCTTCCTGGCGTCTGCGACGAACCAGGTGATGGTGACCGGCCTGTGCGTCGAGAGCGCCTGGCGGAGTCTGGAGTCGAGTATCGTCTTCATGTCCTCGTCCAGGACGATGCGCCGTTCGGTGAGCCGTCCGGTCTCGGCGATCACCTCCTCGTAGCCCGTGAGGGCCGCGAACGGGGCGAACTGGGCCGCCCTGTCCAGCCTGTCCATGCGCGCGTATCGCTTCGAGACGTGATGTGGCATGTCGATGATCTGGTCGTATCGTGAGCTCATGCCCTGTGACCTCCGATCTGCCCGTTGCGCTCGCGGGCCGTCGCACCCTCCTCGTAGCTGGAGAGCCTGAGCAGCGCATTGCCGCCCCAGCGTCGTCTGATCTCCAGCGTGGCATCCTGAAGCCTCTGCTCCCTGCGCATCGCGGCCTCCTCCTCTTCCTCTCTTCTGGCCAGTTCCCCGTAGTCCGTGAAGAGGTCGAGCTGGCCGTCTCCGGATGCCGCAGGGGCATCCTTCATCGGGATCACGTCGCATGCGGTGATGTTCAGCCTTCTGACCAGCAGCGCCTTGTCCACGACACTGTCATAGGCGTTCCATGCCGCCTCCCTGATGGCCGACGGGATGGACGAGTGCCGCCTCAGATGGCATCCTGCATGCACTCCGGAGGGCACCTTGCGTCCGTAATGGTCGCTCTTGACCCGTCCCTTGTAGCCGTGCTTCAGATTCTCTATGTCGTATCCGACCGCAACCTCGACATGCCTTGTGACAAGGCCCTTGTCGGCAAGGGACATGGCCAGTGCGTCCGCCATCTCGCCCAGGACGAGCCTCGCCTTGTCGAAGGAGTAGGGCGCCATGAGCACCTGACCCTGGCTGAGCGACGAAGAGGATGGTCTGTAGTCGTGTATGTCCTGCATGGTGCAGCTCTCCCAGCCCCAGGCGTGGTCGATCAGGAGCTCCGCGTTGACTCCGAACATGCGGTAGAGCACCTCCTCGTCCCTGATGGAGCACAGTGCCACGTCCCCCATCGTGTACATGCCGGCCGCGGCCAGCCGTCCGGCATAACCATGGCCTATTCGCCAGAAGTCCGTGATCGGCTCGTGGTCCCAAAGCAGACGCCTGTACGACATCTCGTCCAGAGCTGCGATCCTCACCCCGTTCCTGTCGGCATCGGCCTTCTTCGCAAGGATGTCCATGGCGACCTTGCAGAGGTACAGGTTCGTCCCGATGCCCGCCGTGGCCGTGATGCCGGTCTGGTCGTAGACCGCATGTATCATGGTGCGGGCCAGGGCCTCTGCGTCCATGCCCATCGGCGCCAGATAGTCGGTGGCGTCGATGAAGACCTCGTCTATCGAGTAGACGTGGATGTCCTGCGGCGAGACGAACGAGAGGTATATCGAGTAGATCTCGGCGCTGAGCTGCATGTATCTGGCCATGTGGGGAGGCTGGATGCGGATGTCCAGCGCCAGGGCGGGGCACTCGGCGAGCCGTCTTGCGGAAGTCGAGCTGCCCTCGAGCGGTCTTCCGTAGCTGCGTCGTCTTCTCCTGTTGACCTCGTCGACGACCTGTCGCACGGCGAACAGCCTCTCGCGTCCCGGCACACCGTATGCCTTCAGCGCCGGCGTGACCGCAAGGCAGATCGTCTTGTCGCTGCGGCTCTCGTCCGCCACGACGAGCATCTCGTCCAGAGGGTCTATGCCGAGGTCGCGGCACTCTGCGGAGGCATAGAAGGACTTGAGGTCGATCGCGATGTATGTGCGCTGCTTCATCCTTGTGTCCTCCCTCCTTCTGAAAGGATGCATCAAAGATCGTCTGCGGGCAAGAGCGACTGCTTTTCCACTGTCGCCGTTTGCGCTAGACTTCAGCCATGAGAGATTTCACAGAAAGCGTCAGCGAACGCTTCATCCGCTATACGCAGTTCGACACGATGAGCGACCCGTCGCTCGCCGGCAGGAGGAGACCTACCACGGATGGCCAGGTCGTCATGCAGAAGGCCCTGGTCGCAGAGCTCGAGGAGATGGGACTATGTGTCACCTACGGTCCCGAGTCCGTCGTGCACGGCATCCTCAAGGGCAACATCGAGGGCGTGCCTCCAGTGGCGTTCATGGCCCATGTGGACACAGCTGACGACGTCATGGGAAACGGCGTCAGGGCACAGGTCCATGACTACATGGGCGGCGACATCGTGCTCAAGGGCACCGTGATCCGCGAGTGCGACAACCCGGATCTGGCGCGTCATATCGGAGGACGGATCATAACCTCCGACGGGACGACGCTGCTCGGCTCGGACGACAAGGCGGGCGTGGCCGAGATCATGGAGGCCGTCCGCTTCCTCGTCGAGAACCCGGATGTGGAGCACGGGCCTGTCGAGGTCTTCTTCACACCTGACGAGGAGACCGGCTCCGGCATGGACATGTTCCCGTACCACGAGATGATCTCCGACGTCTGCTACACGCTGGACGGCGGTCCGCAGGGAGAGATAGAGACCGAGTGCTTCAACGCGGCTACAGTTGACATCGCGGTCCATGGCGTGTCCACGCATCTGGGCAGCGCCCGCGGACGGCTCGTGAACGCGCTCAAGGTCGTCAGCATGATCGCTGACACGCTTCCCCATGCCGAGAGCCCGGAGGCCACGGACGGCCGCTACGGCTACTACCACGTCGGCTCCATCGAGGGCACGAACGTCGAGGCCCGGATGGAGGTCTTCATCCGCGACTTCGACGGCGGCTCCTTCGACCATCGGATAGATGCGATCCAGGCGCTCGCGAAGGCCATAGCCGACATCTATGGGGCAGGCATAGACATCGACGTGCACATCAGCTACAGGAACATGGCGATGGCCAACGCCAGGCACCCAGAGGCGCTTGCCAACGTCATGGAGGCGGGCAGGGCGATCGGGATCGAGCTGCATCAGGAGCTGATCCGCGGTGGCACAGATGGTGCACGCATGGCCGAGAAGGCCGGCATCCCCTGTCCGAACATCTTCACCGGAGGCCACAACTTCCATTCGCTGGAGGAGTGGATCCCCGTCGACGTGATGAGTCTGAGCGTGAACCTGGTGCTTGCCATCATCGACCGCCAGGCGAGGTCGGCCAGGGCGTGAGAAGACTGCTGCTGTCGGCACTGCCGCTGCTGTTCTTCATGCTTCCGCTGCAGGCGGTGGAGCTGCTGGTCGGGCCCGGTCTCGAGGTCCCTTCCGCCGTGGTGCTGCGTCTGGGCGAGGCGATCGACAGATACGGGGCCGACGTGATCCCCCCATCCGTGGAGACGCTTGTCATCGATGGCTACGAGGAGCATGAGGGCTCGGTTCTGGTCAGCGTGTCGGGGTATCGTCTCGCATTCGACGCACTGGACCTGATGGACAGCATCGACGAGGAGGTCGAGGCGTTCTTCACCTATCCTGCATGGCTGGATGCGCCCCGGGGACCGGTTCTCGACTACGTATACGGCTCGTCCTACTCCTCGCTCTCGCTGGAGGATGCCCATGAGGGGCAGGTGTACGACCTCGTATCGCCGTATTCCGGCTCCCCTGTCGCGCGCTTCATCGTCTCGGATGTGGAGGATGACGGGCTGGTCGAGCTCGACCCCCTGTACATCGGCAGGGTGCATGCCGGACTGGAGCTTTGCCGCAAGCCGGCATGGACGATCGGGGCCGCATTCTCCCAGATCTTCTTTCCAAGCTACCAGATGTTCGTCACCGCAAGGGTGAAGAACACCGCTGTGCTGTATCCGTTCAACCCCTCGATCGGCTTCGAGTACGGAGTGGGGGATGACGGCACGCGATACTACCTCGCTCTGGCCGGCATCGAGTACGTGCTATACCTCGGCGGACTGCTGGAGAGCCCCTTCACCCTGATCCAGGACGGACGGCTGTACGCCGGAGCCGACATCCTGCTCGGCTGGGGGGAGGGTTTCTGCTGGGGCGCCAGCTGGAGACTGGGCTACCAGCATGCGCTCTCCAGACATCTGTTCTGGTCGGCCGGTGTCGAAAGTGTTATCCTGAGAAACGAGGATCTGGACCGCGAGGTCCTGAAGCAGTACCGCCTTTCACTGGGCATCGGAGTGTCGTTTTGAGAAGAGTCCGCATCCTGCTGGCAGCAGTCGTCATACTGGTACTGTCCTCCTGCTCGTCGCTGACGCAGATGATGAACAGCGGGGCGGAGGCGCCGATGTGGTACCCTGACGGAAGGTCCATCAGGGGAACCGTCTGCTTCGTCGCCTACGGCTGGGGAGGCAGCCCCGTCGTCAGTAGGGACGCCGCCTACAACGACCTGCTGGACCAGATCTCCGAATACCTGGGCTACGACGTGGCGGGACGCTATTACCGGGAGCTGAGCGCCAACCAGTCCATCGCCGAGATCGCCCTGGAGATAGACAGCACCTTCACATCCACATCGATGGAGGGCGTGAGCCATTATTACCTGATGGCATACGCCGAGCAGCCGGTCATAGACCAGATGCGTTCGCAGGAGCGCATCGTCCAGGCACGCATGGAGGACGAGGTCGCACATCTGTGCGCCTCATCGCTGCAGTACTACAAGGACAACAACGACGTGGAGGCCATAAACGAGCTGCTGAGGGCCATCCAGATCGCCGCAAGGTATGACATAGACGGCGACGGGCACAGCCCCGAGGAGCTCCTGGCGAAGGCGACGGGGTATCTGGAGGACATCAGGATAAGGCTCTCGAGGGAGCACGGCGAGGATGCCACCGTCAGCGTGCGTGTGGAGCGCGACCGCGGACTGCTGTCGCCTCCGGTGGTCGGGGCCCCTGTCGAGGCATCCTTCACGATCCACACCCATGAGGACAGGATGGAGACATACAGCGTGCCGTTCGTCACGGGCGACGACGGGCGCTTCGTCTTCGAGGAGTACTACCCGGTCATGACTCAGAGCGGGACGGTGGTCTTCTCGATAGACATAGACGATGCGATCGACGAGGCGGCAAAGGAGACAGGGGAGGCCTTCTTCGCACAGTTCAGACAACTTGCAGGAAGCATACGCACAGGCTTCGACTACTCGATCGAGACGACGATGTCGGAAGGCGATGTCCTGGTGATCATGGACGAGTACGACGAGGACGGGCAGATCCTGGAGTCCACCTGGGCGAGGGACGCCTTCGTCGGCTACTTCGCCAGGGAGGGCATAGACATGGATGTCGCCTCCGCCCGTGACGAGGGCTTCTCCAGCTCCATCGGGGATCTGGTGTCCGGCTATTCGCAGTACGACCGGGTGATCTGGTCCTCCGTCGGGCTGTCGGAGGTCGAGGTCCAGCCCGAGGGCTACACCGTCTACGTCGCCGAAGGCTACACGATGATGCTGGACCCGCGTACCAGCCAGATAGTGAACCTGGACGAGATCACGCGCTCCGTCGCATGGGGGACGGACAGGGATGAATGCCTCGAGAGTCTGTTCTCCCGGTACGGTCTGACCGTGGCGGTCAACATGACCCCCTATCTGGATTGAGGGTGCGCTTGTACATTTGCCTGGTGCGCGCTATGGTCTTTCCCATATGACGGCAAGAGGTTTCCAGACCGTCTGCTCACGCCACCTGGGCGACTGGAACGCAGACGGGACGCTTTACAGGCATGTGCGCACGGGCATGGAGGTGTTCCATGTGGATTCGAAGGACGGAGAGTACTTCTTCGCCTATTCGTTCAGGACGCTTCCGCAGGATTCAAGCGGGGTCTTCCACATACTCGAGCACACCGTGCTGTCCGGAAGCAGGCGCTATCCGGTGAAGGACCCCTTCAGCATTCTCGATGCCCATTCGTGCAACTCCTACATGAACGCGCTCACATGTCCGGACAGGACGCTGTACCCCGCGGCCAGCCCGGTCAGGAAGGACTTCGACAACATCTTCGCCCTCTACACCGACAGCGTCTTCAGGCCCCTTCTAAGGCGGCAGGACTTCGAGAGCGAGGGCATCAGAGTCGGCAGGGAAGGCTTCGAAGGGGTGGTGTTCAACGAGATGCGCGGCGAGACCAGCCGTAAGGACAGCATCGTATCCTCGCATTCGAAGAGGGACCTCTTCGAGGGCAGTCCGTACTTCTTCTCCTCCGGTGGTGACGTCATGGCGATGACCGGGCTGTCATACGAGGAGTACAGGAGGACGTATGAGCGCTTCTACTGTCCGGCCAACTGCAGGCTGTTCATCTACGGCCACGACCTGGACATCGGACGCATCCTCGATGATCTGGACAGGGACTATCTGTCGAGCATGGACGGAGGGGCCCCTGTAGCGGACCCGGTGGACCCTCCGCACTGGGATGCACCGCGCAGCAAGGAGATGACATGCCAGGCGACGGGAGGCGACGACAAGGGCGAGTTCGTCCTGTCGTTCCTCACCTCGGGCCGCGCATGGGACGGCTATGACAACATCTTCGTCTCGGTTCTGGTGGACGCCCTGCTTGGCGGACCGTCCAATCCGCTGTACAGCGCCCTGCTGGAGTGCGGCCTCGGCGATGACCTGAGCGACAACAGCGGCATGAGCGCGGACTTCGACCGCATACCGTTCTCTGTCGGCATGGACGGAGTGGATGCCGCCGACGCCTCCCGGCTGGAGTCGTTCATCATGGACAGCCTCGAACGCATCGCCCGCGAGGGAATAGGGGAGGAGGTCATCGAGGCCGCCATACGTCGTCAGGAATTCCTCCTCCAGGAGGTCTCCGGAGGTATCCCGAACGGCTTGAGGATGTTCTTCAAGTGCATCCGCGGCTGGGAACGGGGCCTCGACCTGGGCAACGTGCTCGATGCCCGCTCGAAGCTTGCCAGGCTGAGATGCGACCTGGAGGCCAATCCCCGCTTGTTCGAGGACTGGATGCTCTCGCAGCTCGTGGACAACCCCCATCGTCTCGGCCTGTACGTCAGACCGGTGGCGGACCAGGCCGAGAGACAGGAGGGCCTTCTGCACGACATCTGGCTCTCCAGACGGGACCGGTGGCACGGGGCGGATGATGAGGACGAGGCGAGGAGCATCGACATTCCGACCCTCACTCTGGACGACATCCGCGAAGAGGAGGCGTCCATACGACTGGACAGGATCTCCCCCAACGTGCTCTTCGAGGCGGAGGACACCTGCGGCATAACCTACATCAGCCATGTCACGGACCTGAGCGATCTGGATGCCTCTTCTCTCGTATATGCGATTCTGCTTTCCCGCCTGATCCTCATCGCGGGGACGCTTGACCATGATGCGGCCGCATTCCATGGCAGGCTCAGACTGGAGTCGGGCGGCTACTACGCCTATCTTGAGACGGGGAGAGCCGTCGACGGACAGGTGAAGGCATTTTTCGTCGTCACCGTGAAGTGCCTGAGCCGCCGTACAAGGACCTGTCTGGACCTCTTGGCGCAGTGGATCCACAGACTGGACATACATGACCGCAAGGCCATCCAGGATGCGCTCAACGACATCATCGGGGACTACGCCTCATACATAGAGGAGTCGGGTTCCTCGTTCGCATCCTCGCTTGCCGGATCCTCGCTGACGCCATCGTGCTCGCTTGCCGAGAAGCTGATGGGCATCGGCTGCTGGCAGACGCTGGAGAACCTGTCCGTGGACGAGTGCATCGCCGGTCTCGAGCATCTCATGGCATGCTTTGAGAACAGAAGACGGGTGACGCTGCATCTGTGCGCACAGGAGTGCGACAGACAGGAGATGTCGGATGCGGCCGGCGCATTCATCGCCTCATACTCTCTACACGAGGATGTGGACCTGGACGTCGTACGGACGGTGGAGGAGGGCGCAAGGCGCATCTGGTGCCTCCTGCCGTCGTCACTTGCGTACAACGCCATCGCGATGCCGTCCAGTCCGTTCCTGACCCGACAGCAGGAGGCGGAGGGCATATTCGCCCAGATCTGCTCGTCGACACGGCTGTGGGAGCTGGTGAGGATGGAGGGAGGCGCCTATGGTGCCGAGGCCTCGCTGGACAGCATGGAGGAGGTCTTCAACGTTTCCACGTACCGCGATCCGCATGTCTCCTGGAGCTTCGATGCCATTCGCCGGGCGATGGAGGAGGTCGAGATCACCGACGAGACGGTGGACAGCTGCAAGATGATACGCCTCGGCCGTCTGCTCAGACCTCTGTCTCCCTCCCAGAAGGCCACACTGTCCCTCAGACGGTACATGTACCGCATCGACGACGACATGAGGCGGCTGCGAAGAGAGTACATGCGCTCCGTCACCTGTGCCGAGGTCGAAAAGGCCAGGGGGCGTCTGCTATCACGCTTCGACGATGCCTGCATGGCGACGCTGTGCAGCAGGAGCCTGTTCTCGAAGGAGGGCGTCGCGCTGATGCAGGAGAGAAGTCTTCCCAGGTAGCCGAGCGCGAGTTTGCCCTGCATGGCGCCATGGCCTATAATTGTCCCCGAAAGGAGGAAGGATGAGGTACATCGGCGCAATCGACCAGGGTACGACCAGCACCCGTTTCATACTTTTCAACGAGGATGGCGAGATCGTCGCCTGGGACCAGAAGGAGCACACCCAGCACTTCCCCCAGCCGGGCTGGGTGGAGCATGATGTCCAGGAGATCTGGGCCAACACAGTCACCGTGATGAGGAACACGCTGGGCAGGTGTTCCGTGCAGCCGTCGCAGATAGCCGCGATCGGCATCACGAACCAGAGGGAGACGGTCGTGCCGTTCAATCCCCGCACTGGGGAGGTCTATCACAACGCCATCGTCTGGCAGGACCTTCGCACGAGCCCGATCGTCTCACGGCTGAAGAAGGAGATGGACGAGGACGAGCTCAGACGCAGGACCGGCCTGCTGTTCTCCCCGTATTTCTCCGCCAGCAAGATGATGTGGCTGCTCGAGAACGTCGACGGACTGAGGGCCAGGATGGATGCCGGCGACCTGGTGTTCGCCACCATGGACAGCTATCTGGTGTGGAAGCTCACCGGGCGTCTTGTGACCGATGTGACCAACGCCTCGCGCTACATGCTCATGGACATCTCCAGTCTCGAGTGGGACGACGAACTGCTCAGGCTGTGTGGAATAAGGCGTTCTGCGCTTCCCGAGATCGTGCCCTCCATAGGCGAGGTCTACGGCTATACCGACATCCTCGGACCCCGGATCCCCGTGTGCGGCATCCTGGGCGACCAGCAGGCCGCACTCTTCGGCCAGGCATGCTTCGAGCCGGGCCAGGCCAAGTGCACATACGGCACCGGTTGCTTCATGCTGGTCAACACGGGAGAGCGGCTGTGCTATTCGACCAAGGGACTCGTGAGCACGGTCGCCTACCAGAGGAAGGGACAGGGCCCGCGCTACGCCATCGAGGGGTCGGTCGCAATCGCCGGCTCCCTGGTGCAGTGGACGCGCGACAGCCTGAAGATGGTGCGCGATGCACGCGAGCTTGACGAGCTGGCCGCCTCTGTGCCCGACTGCGGCGGAGTGTACATCGTGCCTGCCTTCTCTGGGCTCTTCGCCCCGCATTGGAGGAGCGATGCGCGCGGGGTCATCGCGGGGCTGACCGCCTACGCGACGAGGGCCCACATCTGTCGTGCGGTCCTCGAGGCCACGGCTTTCCAGGCCAATGACATCTTCGAGGCCATGAGCCAGGACAGCGGAATCGCGCTGAGCGTCCTGAAGGTCGACGGAGGCCTGACCAACTCCGCTCCGCTGATGGAGTTCCAGGCGGACATACTGGGCATTCCCGTCATAAGACCGAAGATAACAGAGACGACGGCGCTGGGTGCCGCATACGCCGCGGGACTGAGTGCCGGCATTTGGCAAAACGAGGAAAATCTGGCATCATACTGGAAGGAGCAGCTCAGGTGGACTCCCGGCATGGACGAGGAGGACAGGAGGAGGCGGATCGCATTCTGGCGCAAGGCCGTCTCCAGGACGCTGGACTGGGCTGAGAAAGAGGACTGACAGACGGTGGATTTGACTCTTGCTATCGGGCTCTTGAAGGACGTCGTCCAGATATTCATCCTGGCATGGGTGCTCTACAAGCTGTACCTTGCCATAAGGGAGACGAAGATCAGCCAGCTGATCCTGGTGCTGACGGTCTATGCCGTGGGCTACGGGATCTGCTACGTCCTGGGCTTCGATTTCCTGATGCTGATCTACAGGACGATAACACTGCCGTTCATCGCGTTCCTGTGCATCATATTCCACTCGGAGTTCCGCCGTGTGATATCGATGATGTTCAGCTCCAGGACCCGCTTCTTCCGCATGGGGCAGCAGACGACTGGCGAGCAGATAGACTCGATACTCAACGCCTGCGAGTCGCTCGTGTCCGTGAAGAGGGGTGCCCTGATCATCTTCCCCAGGCACATAGACATCAAGACCGTCATCGATTCCGGCACCAAGCTGAACGCCGACCTGTCGAGTTCCCTGATCTGCACGGTATTCGACCACGACACCCCGCTTCATGACGGGGCCATGGTTGTGCAGGGCGGCAAGATCATCGCGGCGGGCTGCTATCTCCCCCTGTCGGCGCAGACGGGTATCAAGGCCAGCTTCGGCACGCGCCACCGCGCGGCGCTGGGACTCGCCGAGGACAGCGATGCCGTCATCATCATCGTCAGCGAGGAGAACGGTGCCATGAGTCTCGCCTACAACGCGAACATCTACTACGACCTGGACCGCGATTCCATCAAGCGTACGATCCTGGCGCTGCTGAGCTACCATGACGTCACGCCGCAGGATGTGAAGGAGGAAGGCGATGAATCAAAATAACAAGGGCCTGTCGTCGTTCATCTCCACCTGGGTGCCCAGGGTCCTGTCCCTCTTCGTCGCCGTGCTCATCTTCGCCTGCGTGCGCTATTTCAATATGGGAAGCCGTGTGGTGACCATACCGCTGTCCGTCTCGCTTCCCGATCCGGATGTGGTCGTCGCCGAGAGCCTCGTGCCCGAGTCGATAGACATCGTGATCTCCGGGGACGACAGCCTGATCTATCTCGTGGATCCCGACTCCATCTCGGCAAGTGCGGACTTCTCGGACGTCGACGATGCAGGCATCAAGAGGAGGACGGTCGACCTCGTGTATCCCAAGGACGTCTTCCAGGATACGGCACTCACCGTCAGGGCGGACCCTGATGTGGTGCGCATACTGTTCGCCGACGCCATATGATCAGGGGGATAGGGGTGGACATCACCCTCAACAGCAGACATGCGGATCTTCATGACGGCACGCTTCGCCATATCCTCAGCCCGGTGGAGCTTGAGGAGCTTGCCTCTCTCTCCGGCCAGGCACGCATCCAGTTCATCGCCTCGCGCTTCGCGGCCAAGGAGGCGCTGGTGAAGGCGCTTGGAACAGGATTCAGGGCTCTTGCGGCACGGCATGTGAGCGTCATGCATGACGATTCGGGCAGACCGTTCTTCGCATTCGATTCACAGGTCGCCGCCATCTTCGACGGCGTTAGCGTGCATCTGTCCATCTCGCATGAGAGGGACCATTCGGTCGCGATGGTGGTGATAGATGGCCAGAAGTGACTGGAAGAGGCCTCCTCTCGTCCCGCTTGCTGACGGGCTCAAGAGGATAAGTCTGACCATCGCGTACGACGGCAGCCGCTTCAACGGCTGGCAATGCCAGACCAACGGGGTTGGGGTCCAGGATGTGCTCAACGAGGCGCTTGGCGGGATATATGGCGTGAAGGTGTCGGTCCAGGGCTCGGGCAGGACCGACAGCGGAGTGCACGCACTCGGCCAGGTCTGCCATTACGACGTCCCGCTCGACGCCTCCTCGATAGGTGACGACAGGGTGGCGATGGCGCTCAATGCACGCCTGCCCGATTCGATACGCGTCCTTTCCAGCCGGAGGGTGGACGGCTCGTTCCATGCCCGCTTCACCACGATGGCGCGCGAGTACTGGTACTTCGTCAAGGCACGGGAGGATGCGCTCCCATTCGACTTCGACCACGTCGGGCTCTACAGGAGCCTGCCGCCCATCCGGCTGCTTGACGGCTATGCCAGAGTGCTGGAGGGTACCCACGACTTCACGACCTTCGCATGCGCCAGGGATGCAAGCGGCTCGATGACCAGGGACATCTATGAATCCCGCTGGTGCGTGACTCAGGACATGTTCTCCCGTCCGATGTACCGCTACACGGTGGTCGGCAACGCCTTCCTGTACCACCAGGTGCGTTCGATGGTGGGCACGATGATGTGCTTTGCGCTGAAGGGGCGCGGCGTGGACGAGTTCAGGCACATCCTGGAGGCCCGGGACAGGAGCCTCGCGATGACGACCGCTCCATCGGCGGGTCTTTACCTTTCCCGCATAAGCTACGATAGTGATGAGTACAGCTGGTTCGAGGAGGGGCATGATGGAAAGAGATAGTGCAGCGGAATACTTCTTTTCCCTTCTCGATGATGCCGCCAGCGTGATCCTCTCCGATCCGCTGAGACAGACGGTCCCCGTCTACTCGTACAGGATCGAGGACGAGGAGGAGGTCCGCATCGACCCGTCCGTCAGCGCGATATTCACACAGCCGTCATCCAGGCAGGAGGAGCAGGGCGGCCCCAGGTCCGTCCAGTCCGGGGCGCTTGGAGTGCTCCAGCTGTCCGAAATGCTCATGGACTGCCATGAGTGCGAGGCCTGGCTGCAGCGCAACGGCAACACGGTCGCAGGGCAGGGGGCCTCGAAGCCCATCTTCCTGTTCGTGGTGGACAGGATCGCGCCCGACGGCTCCTTCTTCTCCATGCAGGAGATGGCCTTCTTCGACAAGTGGCTCAAGGGCCTTCACCTGGATGCCAGGAGGGAGTGCCATTACACTTCTGTGATAAAGTGCCCGACCTCGACCGACTTCATCTTCAAGGGCTGTGAGGACATACTGGCCAGACAGATCGAGGTGCTGGACCCCCGCGTCGTCGTCATGCTTGGCAGTGCGGGCTGTTTCATCACCACGGGGGATGGCGACATCTTCAAGGCAAGGGGCAGGGTCCACACGTACCATGGCTGTCCGACCGTGTGCTCCTTCTCACCGACCCAGGTCCTTGCCGACTACGCCGCGCTGAGGCGCCCCGTCTGGGAGGACCTGAAGCTGGCGGCGAAGGTGGCCGGCACATTGGTCAGGATCTGAGATGTTCGCGCGTGTCCTCATTGCAGTCCCCATTGACGAGGAGTTCACCTACCTGATCCCCGAGGACATGGACGTCGAGGTGGGGCGTCGTGTCATCGTGCCCTTCGGCAGCCGTTCGGTCACGGGCTATGTCGTCGCCCTCGAGGATGAGCATCCTGTAGACTTCCGCATACGCCCCATAACCCGCTTGGTGGACAGGAAGGAGCCTTCCTTCACGAACGAACTCATAGAGCTGGCGCACTTCGTCTCGCGCATGTACTTCTGCTCGCCCGGCCAGGCGCTGGGCGCGATGATCCCCTCCGGACGCAGAGAGACGGAGACCTCGCTGTTCGACAGCCAGACGAGCTTCACACCCATCGAGCATCTGAGCGCCCAGCAGGAGAGGGCGATCGGGACGATACTCTCCGCCAAGGGGATCTACTACCTATACGGCGTGACCGGAAGCGGCAAGAGCGAGGTCTTCCTCCGCGTCAGCGAGAGCGTGATCGCCGAGGGGCGGCAGGTCATCTACCTGGTGCCGGAGATAACGCTGACCCATCAGCTAAGCGCAGACGTGATGGCACGCTTCTCGGGCCGTGTGGCCATTCTGCATTCGGCCCTCACCCCGTCGCAGAGGCTCAAGGAATGGTACAGGATACTCCACCACGAGGTGGATCTGGTGATCGGTGCGCGCTCTGCGGTGTTCGCACCATGCGCCAGGCTTGGCCTGATCATAATGGACGAGGAGCACGAGAACAGCTACAAGAGCGGCTCGAGCCCGCGCTATCATGCCAGACAGGTGGCCCAGAAGAGATGCGAGATGAACGGGGTGAGCTTCGTCATGGGTTCGGCGACCCCGTCGCTGGAGGCATGGGCGATGA
Source organism: uncultured Spirochaetales bacterium (assembly GCA_949285785.1). Lineage (GTDB taxonomy): Bacteria > Spirochaetota > Spirochaetia > Sphaerochaetales > Sphaerochaetaceae > Bullifex. The sequence continues at coordinate 119,785 of CASEAG010000031.1, forward strand.
TGGAGCGCTCTCTGGTCACGCGCATAGACATGCCGCTTCGCGTCGCCGGAGGAAGCCGTCCGCAGATCGAGGTCGTCAGCATGCTCGGCATCGACCGGTGCATATCGCCACGTCTGGAGGACGAGATCCGCCGTACGCTCATCCAGAGGCGTGGCGTGATACTGTTCCTGAACCGGCGCGGCTATTCGTACTACTACCACTGCGACAACTGCGGCCATGTCGTCGAGTGCCCGCACTGTTCGGTTGCTATGACCTACCACAGGGGAAGCGGACGTCTGCACTGCCACTACTGCGGCTACAGCCATGACCTGGTCGACGAATGTCCCGAGTGCCATTCCACCAGTCTGTCCGTCGCGGGACACGGAACCGAGAAGGTCGAGGAGGAGGTTTCACGTCTCTTCCCGTCTGCGAGGGTCGCAAGACTGGATGCGGATGTGGCGTCGCAGGACCGTCAGACCGTCAGGGCGGTCATAGACGGATTCCGTGACGGGGAGATAGACATCCTGCTCGGCACCCAGATGGTCGCCAAGGGCCTGAACTTCCCGCGTCTGTCCCTGGTCGGCGTCATAAGCGCCGACAGCACGCTTTCCGTGCCCGACTTCCGTAGCGAGGAGCGGACATACGACCTGCTGGAGCAGGTTGCGGGACGTGCAGGCCGCTATGATTCCTCCGGCAGGGTGCTCATCCAGACCTACAGGGCGTCCAACAAGGCGATAGTGGCCGTCGAGAGGAACGATGCCAGAGGCTTCTACGCCCAGGAGCTGGAGGTCCGCCGCATGCTTTCGTATCCCCCGTTCTCCAGACTCGTCGTCATCACGTTCCGTTCCAGGGACAAGGAGCAGGCGGAGGGCGGCGCCCGTACCCTTGCCGATGTCGTCGGCAGGATAGTCGCCTCCTCCCGGCTGGAGGACCATGTGTCCATCGTAGGCGTCTCGCCATGCATAATAGAGCGCAAGGCAGGCAGCTGGCGCTACCAGCTGCTTCTCTCCTCGCAGCGCATCCTGATGCTGGAGGAGGTGCTCAGGAAGGCGCTCTCGCTGTGCAGCTGGCCTTCATCCGTCCATGTGGAGATAGACGTCGATCCTCTCAACCTCATGTAGCCGGGATGTGGATTTACCCGCACCGACATGCTATATTTCCATCATGCTTGATATTTACAGATACGGTGACGAGGTTCTCAGGGAGCCCACAAAGGACGTGACGAAGTTCGACGATGCGCTGGCGATGCTTGTCGAGGCCATGTTCGACACCATGATCGAGGCCGACGGCGTCGGTCTTGCCGGGCCGCAGGTCGGCGTCGGCAGCCGACTGTTCGTCGTCGATACCAGAAGGGAGGGCGAACGGCTCGCCTTCATCAATCCCGACATCATTGAGACCAGCGACGACAGCGTCCCGTACGAGGAGGGCTGTCTGTCGATCCCCGGCGTCTACCATGACGTCATGCGCCCCTCCCGGATCGTGATCAGGGCACAGGATGTGGAGGGAAGGCACTTCACGCTCGAGGCGGGCGGTCTGCTTGCCCGTGCAATACAGCATGAATACGACCATCTCCAGGGAAAGCTGTTCATCGACCGGCTGGACGATGCGGAGAGGGCCAAGGTCATCGCCCAGTACGAGAAGCGGTCCAAGGGCAGGAGAAGGCACAGGTGAGGATACTGTTCGCAGGAACCGATGAGATAGCGGTACCCACGCTGGAGGCGCTGGACAGGCACCGCCTGGTGTGTGCCGTCCTGACCACGCCGGATGCACCTGGCAAGCGGGGTCGTGCGCTTCTGCCAAGTCCCGTGAAGGTCAAGGCGATGGAGCTCGGCATCCCGGTCATCCAGCCGGACCATCTGGGTTCGAAGGCCCGGGAGGTCGTCTCGCGGCTTGCTCCCGACACCCTGCTGTCGTTCTGCTACGGCAGGATCTTCGGGCCGAAGTTCCTCGCGCTGTTCCAGCACAGGTTCAACATACACCCTTCGCTTCTGCCGAAATACAGGGGTTGCTCCCCGATTCAGAACACCATACTCAATCTCGACAGGAAGGGCGGCATCTCGATCCAGGACATCGCCGAGGCCGTGGACGAGGGTGACATCTACATAACGCAGTCGTTCGATCTCGACGGCAGTGAGACCACCGAGGGCCTCTCGTCCAGAGTGTCGGTGATGGCTGCGGACCTGGCGGTCAGGCTGCTGTCCAGCCTCGATGTCTTCAGAAGCCGCCCACAGCCAGAGGTCGGTGCAAGCTACACCGCCATGGTGAGGAAGGAGGACGCGCTGCTCGACTTCCATCGCGACGCGATGAGCCTGCATGCCGCGGTCAGGGCGTACTCGGTCTGGCCAAAGGCCACCTGCATGCTGGACGGCCAGCCCCTCTATCTTCTAGGGGTCTGGGGCAACGCCTTCGACATCCCGCATGAGGAGTGCGCCGAGGAACCCGGCACTGTGGCCGGATACGTCAAAGGACGGGGACTGAAGATCGCGACCGGCGATGGATATCTTTACGTGGACTGCCTGCAGCTTCCCACGAAGAAGGCCATGGACAGCGCTTCCTTCATAAACGGACGGCGTGACATCATCGGCAAGGTGCTGATGTAGGAGAGCGGCGATGAAGCGGCTGACGTGTGTTCTCGTGCTTGTCATGAGCTGCCTGTGCCTCTTCGCATCACACAGGCCGGTCGTGGCCCTCGTGCTCTCAGGCGGCGGCGCCAGAGGTTTCGCACATATCCCGATAATCGAGGAGCTTGAGAGGCGCGGCATCGTGCCTGACATGGTCATCGGCGCCAGCATGGGCGCCCTGGTGGGCGGCCTGTACGCATCCGGCTATACGAGCGAGGACATGTACGCGCTGGTCGAGGACACCGACTTCATGAGCATCGTGTTCAACCTCAGCCAGCCTGCCGAGAAGATCCTGGACAGGGCATACGACAGCATCGGGGACCCGAACTTCTCGATCGACTTCACCGAAGGCGGAATCGGAAGGGCCGATGCGCTGCTGGACGATTCAAGGATCAACCTCCTCCTGCACGAGGCGTTCTGCCGTGTGGAGGATGTCGACTCGTTCGACGATCTTGCCATCCCCTTCCGCTGCATAGGCACCGATTTCAGGACCGGGGAGGGCATAGTGTTCTCGTCAGGAGGTCTGTACGACGCGCTCAGGGCGTCCATGTCGATGCCGTTCGTCTTTCCCGTCGTACAGCTGGAGGACGGACGCTACGTGGTCGACGGAGGTGTGAACAACAACCTTCCCATCGATCTGGCACGCCAGATGGGTGCCGACATCGTCATCGCTGTGGACGTCAACGAGAGCATCAGGCAGGCCGCACAGGACGACGAGACCTTCGCGACCCTCTCCGGAGCACTGACACAGTACCTGATCCTGGTCGGACAGATAAGAAGCGTTGAGCAGTACGGCGATGCGGACTACGTCATCGTGCCGGACACCTCAGAGATCGGCGTCGTGGACTTCATGGACATAGACTCGATCCTCGAGTGCGGACGCTCGTATGTACACGACAACCAGGCGCTCTTCGACGAGATGGAGGCGGCATTGGACGAGGCGGGGGCCGGGAACAGGTCACAGCCCAGGCCGTATTCGTCATTCCCGCTGTCCACGATCGGGGGCTTCAGGTTCGACGGCGATCTTGAACGCTTCCAGGAGCATTTCGACGGGCTGTATGCTGGGCGGGACTATGATGAGGACCTGATACAGGAGCTTGACCGCCGCCTTGGCATGGTACGCAGGATGATGAACAAGGCCACGGTCAACTACCGTCTGGATGATGGCGTCGTGCGTGTCTCCAGCAGGGACTACATCGAGCCGACACTGTCCCTGCAGCTTGGGCTCAGGGGCGGCATCCATTCATACACCGACTTCGGCGAGAAGGACTTCCACATCGCACTGGATCCTGACCTTTCCCTTTCCGTGGACGCCTGGTTCGATGACATCAGGCTGACCGGTGCACTCGAGATCGGCCAGATGAACACCCTGTCGCTGGACGGGCTGTTCCTCCTTTCGCCCAACTGGGGCGTCGAGACCTCGGTATCGGGGGCGTTCGGGGGGATGTCGGCGCTGTCGGACAGAGTATACGAGGACCGTTATCCGACACGTGACTGGAAGGCCTCGGGATCCCTTGGACTCGTGTACTTCAGCGGCATAAGCCACAGACTCGATCTGACATTCGCATACGACTTCCACTATCTGGGACTGATCCAGTCGAGCGCCCAGGTTCCGGCGGCTGTACGCGACATCTGGCCGGATAGGATCGTGCACCATCCGCACTTCACGCTGTCATACAGACTCGACGGTACGCATCTTGAAAGCGTTCAGGAGACCGGTCTGTCGCTGCAGCTGGCCTTCAGCGCCGGATGGGATGGCGAGCCGACGTATTCCCTCCGGGGCGACTTCAGGTCGTCGATCCTCCTGTCCAGCTCGCACTCCGGGTTCCTTGACACGTCGCTGTCTCTGTTCAGCTCGCGTGGACCATACGAGCTGCTTTCCAGCTATGTGGTCGACACCTTCGGCCGGATCTCGCCGGACTTCATCTACCTCGACATCTCGTACAGACACTATTTCTTCCCACGCCAGAACGGCCTGTACATCTTCGCCGGCCTCTTCGGCGAGACGTTCAGCGATGACGGCATATCGACCTCGGGCCGTGTGGACGACACCATGATCCCGTTCGCGACGCTCGACTCGTTCGAGGCCGGGCTGGTCGCGGGACTGGGCTTCCTCACGGACTTCGGAGACATCTTCGCCCGTGTGCACGTCTCGTACACCGGACGTGTCTCGTTCACGTTCGAGGTGCAGTGATGGCAGATCCTGCCAGGCCGGTGCAGCCGGCATCCCGCCATTGGAACACGTATTCAGGGTACCTGCATGCACGCTACGGACAGAAGGTGTACCGGGTGGGCGTGGACGCCCATCTGTCGTGCCCGAACCGCGACGGACTGGGCCGGGGCGGGTGCTCGTTCTGCGACGGCACCGGAGCCGTTGCGGTCCATCTGAGGACAGGGGAGAGGAACGTCGCCTCATCATCGTCCATTCTGCTTCACGACCGGCGCACTATCGAAGAGCAGATAGAAGCCGGGCTGCGCTTCATCCGCTACCGCTATCACAGCACGCTTGCGATGCTGTACTTCCAGGCCTGGAGCAACACCAACGCGCCGGTAGAGGTGCTGAAGGGTCTGTATGACAGGGGGCTTTCCTGTCATGACTTCGTCTCCCTGATAGTCTCCACGAGACCGGACCTCGTCGGCGACGATGTCGTGTCGCTGCTCTCTTCGTACATCACGCCACAGCGGGATGTGTGGGTGGAGCTGGGACTCCAGAGCGCAAGCGATAAGACGCTGGAGAGGATTGGGCGCGGCCATGATGTCGCCTGCTACGTCGATGCGGTGAAGCGGCTCAGGGAGGCAGGCATCATGGTGTGCACGCATGTCATGCTGGTCACGGCCTACGAGGGGCGTGAAGAGGCTCTGGAGACCATACGTCTTGTGAACCGTGTGCACAGCGATGCCGTCAAGATACACGACCTTTGTCTTGTGCGCGGCACGAGACTGCTGGACGACTACAGGGAACTTGGGTGCCTTCCATGCGCCTCGCTGCGCCGTCATGTCGAGGACGTGTCCTTCCTGCTGGCCCACCTGGACAGGAATGTCATCGTCGAGCGGCTCTTGACGGAGATGACGAGCCAGCGTCTTGTACATCCACGTCATTTCCCCGACAAGAGGGACGTGCTTGCCATGATAGACGCCCATATGGAGGCGAGGGGATGGGTGCAGGGATGCCTTGCCGCCTCCACCTGATGTGGGCGATGTGGTAGAATCCAGACATGACACTTCAGCAGAGAATCGAGGAGGCCCTGTGCAGCGCCGTCAGGACGCTTCCCGCCCAGTGCGAGGCGCTGATCCGCAAGGCATGCGACGAGGAGAGATCCACGGCAGGGCATAGCGTCCTGTCCGCGATAGTGAGGAACATCGACATGGCATCATCCTCCACACTGCCGCTGTGCCAGGACTGCGGGATGTTCCTGTGCTTCGTCGAGGTCGGCCGTGACAGCCGTGCGGATGTCGGAAGACTCGAGGGCATCATCATCGATGCGTGCAGGAGGGCGGCCCATAGGGCGTACTACCGCAGCAGCGTGGTCGCCGAGCCGGTGTACGACAGGGTGAACACCGGCGACAATCTTCCGCCGGTCATCCACTGGGAGGTCGTCGACGGCGGGTGTGTAAGGATATCGTTCCTGCTCAAGGGCTTCGGAAGCGAGAACTGCTCGTCCGTCAGGATGATACGTCCGACGGATGGCGAAGAGGGGGTCGTCGGCGCCGTGCTGGACATGGTACGTGCTGCCGGAGGCAAGCCCTGTCCCCCGATGTTCCTCGGAGTCGGCATCGGCGGCACCATGGACAAGGCCGCCGTGCTCTCCAAGAAGGCGCTGCTGCGCGAGGCTTCAAGCCGCCATCCGGACGAGCGCTATGCCCGGCTCGAAGAGCGGCTGCTGGATGAGGTGAACAGGCTTGGAATAGGCCCGGGAGGGCTGGGTGGTGACCATACCTGCCTGTCGGTATGCATTGAGACTTATCCGACTCATATCGCGGGACTGCCGGTGGCCTTGAGCGTCAACTGCTGGGCCGAGCGCAAGGCCGTCATCGAGGTCGCTGGAGGCGAGGTATGGTGAGACTCCATCTTCCATATGATGAAGGGGACCTGGACAGGCTGGAGGTGGGCGAAGAGGTTCTCATCGACGGGGTGCTGCATGTGGGGCGTGACCAGGTCCACCGCAGACTGTGCGATATGATCGCCCGTGGCGAGGAGCCTCCATTCGACTTCACGGGTCATGGCATCTACTACATGGGCCCGAGTCCTGCTCCCCGGGGCCATGTGATCGGAGCCGCCGGTCCCACGACATCGGCGCGCATGGACCCATACAGTCCGACACTGGTCGCGCATGGACTGCGTCTGATGGTCGGCAAGGGACCGCGAAGCCAGGAAGTCGTCGATGCCTGCCGGATTCATCATGGAGCGTACCTGTATGCATACGGAGGCTGTGGGGCGCTGTACAGCAGCGTCATAAGATCCGTCAGGACCGTCGCCTTCCCCGAGCTGGGGCCGGAGGCGCTTCTGGAGCTGCATGTCGTCGATTTTCCGGCGATCTGCATGATCGATGCGCAGGCAAGAGTGTATTCGTCATGAAGACGAAGAGCCCCCGCCGTTGGCCGCGGCGGGGACAAAGGAGAATATCATCTATCTGATCAGTCGAGTTCAATCGGCTCCAGATCGAGAGTCTCGAGAGCTGGGAGCAGCTTCGATACGCCACAGGTGAAGAAGATGATCCTGAGCACTTCGCAGATCTCGTCCACTGTGGCACCGTTTTCGACGGCAAGTCTGCTGTGCACCTTCATCGTCGTCTGGGTGCCTGTCGCCATCCCGATGGCCATCACGATCAGCTCGCGGTACTTGCGCGGGATGCTCACGTCGCTCTTGTTCGTATTGACGTACTGGTCGAGGAACGCCTTGACGAGCGACGGGTCGTTGCCCATCTTCCTGTGGCTCTCGAGCAGAGAGCCTCCTCTCGCCGCCCTGAGCGCTTCCAGGTTCTTGAGCGATCTTGCTATCTTCTCTTCGTTCGTCTGCTTCATTTTTACTCCAAGCTCCTTTTCATGCATTGTATTTCGTCTTCAGGAAGTCGATGGCCTGCGCCGGGAAGAGGGCGTATGTCAGGACGTCCTCCTCGCATCTTGCAAGATCCCCGACCTCTTGTCGTGCCTTCTCCATGCCCGGCTCGAGCAGGTCTGCAGGACGGCAGTCGATCTGGCTTTCCCCCTGGAGCGCCCTGTCGAGCAGGGCAGGTGCGATGGGGCCGGGCGGGTTGCCGTACATGAGACGGCAGTAGTCCTTCATCTCCTTGCTCACCATCTTGTACTTCTGACCTGTCAGGACGTTTGTCGTCGCCTGCTGTCCGCACATCTGCGAACTCGGGGTCGCAAGTGGCGGATAGCCCATGTCGGAGCGGACGGAAACGACCTCCTTCAGGACTTCTGGATACTTGTCGTAGACCTTCATCGCCCTGAGCTGGTTCTGCAGCGTGCCGAGCATCCCTCCCGGGATCTGGTGCTGCAGACAGCCGATGTCGACACCGGCAAGCTGGGTCTCGAACTCCTTGTACTTGTCCCTGAGGGCCTTGAAGCCGACATTCAGCGCCTCGAATTTCGCCAGATCGAGTCCGCTGTCGCGTCTGGTGCCCTTCAATGAGGCTATCAGGCTCTCCACAGGGGGAAGACCGGAGCCCATAGCAAGAGTCGAGACACATACGTCGAGGCCGTCGACTCCAGCCCTGATCGCCTCCCAGTAGCACATGTCGGCCATTCCCGTGGCGCAATGGCAGTGCAGATGCACGGGTATGTCCAGTGCATCCTTCATCGCCGCGACTATCCCGTATGCCTCATGCGGTCTCATGACGCCTGCCATGTCCTCGATGTGCAGGCTCCTGGCGCCCATGCGCTGCTGTTCCTTCGCGTTCTCGACGGCATCGGCGATGGTGAAGTAGGGGCTGATGTTGTACTGGATGCTTCCCTCGACCATCTTGCCTGCCTCCTGGGCCGCCTCGAATGCGACGCGGCAGTTGCGCAGGTCCTGAAGTGCATCGAAGATCAGGAAGATGTCGATTCCGTTCTTTGCGCTGAGAGATACGAACGATCTGACGACATCGTCAGGGTATGCCTTGTAGCCGACGAGATTCTGTCCCCTGAGACACATCTTCAGCGGAGTCCTCTTCACGTAGCGCTTGAATGTCCTGAGTCTCTCCCATGGGTCCTGCCTTAGGAATCTGACAGCCACGTCGAAAGTGGCACCGCCCCACATCTCCATGGACCAGTAGCCTATGTCGTCCATCCTGGTCAGGAACGGGATCATGTCCTCCGTCCTGACCCTTGCGGCAAGGAGAGACTGCTGTCCATCTCTGAACTCCACGCTGTTGAACTTCAGCGGGATGTCGGAGAGGAAAGTGGTTTCCTTATCCATGTGTAACCCTCCAACGTATGATATCGAAATTGGATAAACGAGAGTCAAACGTTTTAGTGAATCGTTACATGAATATAGTAAAACCTTTTATGAAGGACTGTCAACATTCAAATTGAAAAACTTTTCCTGATCATCACCTCAGGTGCGACCATCTGTGTTCTCGGAGGCAGAGAGCTGTCCGCGATGCTGTCCATGAGGATCTCCACGCAGCTTTCCATCATCTTCATGTATGGAAGGCTGACCGTGGTTATGGATGGTATGAGGTAGTTCATGTTGTCGTTCGACTGCATCCCGAAGGCCAGCAGCTCGACGTCGTCCGGCACTCTGATGCCGTTGTCGTGGAGCGTGACCAGTGCTCCCTGTGCCATGAAGTCGTCCTCGCAGAAAATCACTCGCGGCCTGTCGGACAGCCTGACGAACTCCAGGGCGGCGTCGGCTCCTCCCTTCTGTGTGCCTGGCCCTTCGAAGATCCATTCGTCGAGGATGCCGATGCCGAGAGACTGGCATGCCTCTATGAAGAACTTCGTCCTCTCGCTCATGGCGAGATAGCGTCCCTCGTTCTTTATCACACAGCATTCCGTATAGCCCTTTCTGCGTATCAGGCTGGCCGCCTGCAGACCGAGCATCCTGTTGTCGACGCGCACGCAGCTATGGAGTGTGCTGGCCCTGTTGAAGAGGACCACCGGAGTGGTGGAGGCCATGGAGTTGATGAAGGCCGTGTCGACACTGCTGGTCGCACCGATGATTATTCCGTCGTACAGTCCACCTAGAATGGACTGGGCATGTCTGTCCAGCGCTCCGGGAGTGAACGACTCGATCCTGAGGTCTACATCATACGAATGGTCGATGAAGCACTTCTCCATCGCGGTGACAAGCGTTCCGATGAGGTTCGTCCTGTGGTCGAGCGGCCAGAAGAAGCCTATGACGGGCTTGCGCACCGAACCGGTACGCAGCCTTCTGGCGTACTGGTCAGGACGGTAGTTGAGCTCCTGCATGGCCTTGTGGACCTTGTCCACTGTGGTCTGCGGGATGCTCTTCTCCGCAGCCTTGCCGTTTATGATGATGCTGACCGTTGTCGTGGACAGTCCGGCTCGGGCCGCGACATCCTTTATAGTAGCCATATAATTCGGATGACCCCTCTTACTGAAACGTTTGTCCAAATTATATCCCACCTATGTCGTATCAGGCAACGTGTAAATGCGGATACTATGTAATTCCTTATGAGATAAAAGATTGTTCGGAATGTCAAAATTGTTGAATTTCTCGTTGACAACTGGTGAAACGTTACACTATCCTGTAACAGGATAAACGATTCAGTAAAAGGTTTTAGTTGCTTTTAGGAGGAACTGAATGGAAAAGAGAATGCAGACTATGGACGGCAACGAGGCCTGCGCATATGCCAGCTATGCCTTCACAGAAGTCGCGGCGATCTATCCGATAACTCCGTCCAGCCCGATGGCTGAAGCAACGGACAGATGGTCCGCCCAGGGACGGAAGAACATATTCGGCCACCCGGTCAAGCTGGTCGAGATGCAGAGCGAGGCCGGTGCGATATCGGTCGTGCACGGAGCCCTGGACTCCGGTGCGCTTGCCACGAGCTTCACCTCCAGCCAGGGGCTGATGCTGATGATTCCGACGATGTTCAGGATCGCCGGCCAGCTCAAGCCTGCCGTGCTTCATGTCGCCAGCAGGAACGTCGCGACGAACAACATCTCCATCTTCGCTGAACACAGCGATGTCATGGCCACCAGACAGACCGGCTTCGCGCTCCTGTGCTCGAGCAGCGTCCAGCAGGCGATGGACATGGCGGCCGTCGCGCACCTTTCCGCAATCAAGGGACATGTCCCGTTCCTCCACTTCTTTGACGGGTTCAGGACAAGCCACGAGATCCAGAAGGTCGAGCTCCTCGACTATGACGAACTGGCGAAGCTGGTTGACCATGAGGAGCTGGAGAAGTTCAGAAGGGAGGCGCAGAATCCCGAGCATCCCCGTACAAGGACCAGCGGCCTGAACGATGACACATACTTCCAGGCACGTGAGGCCATGAACCCCTACTACGACAATCTGCCGGCGGTCGTGAAGGACAGCATGGCGAAGATCAGCGCGCTCACAGGACGCGACTACAGGCTGTTCAACTACTATGGAGCACCCGATGCGAAGTACGTCCTGGTCGGAATGGGCAGCGTGATGGGAACCGCCGAGGAGACGGTCGACTATCTGAATGCACACGGCGGCAGCTACGGCTATGTGGAAGTCCATCTCTTCCGCCCGTTCAGCATCGATGACTTCGTGCAGGCTCTGCCCAGGACTGTCAAGGCGGTGACCGTACTGGATAGGGACAAGGAGCCGGGCGCGGTAGGCGAGCCGCTGTACGAGGAGGTCGCCTCCGTCATGAAGGAGAAGCTGCCTTCTGTCGACGTCTATGCCTGCCGCTTCGGCCTGGCCTGCAAGGACACGACGCCTGCACAGATCAAGGCGATGTTCGAGAACATGCTCTCCGAGCGGCCTGCCAACCACTACACGATCGGAATCGACGACGATCTGACACACAGGAGCATTCCATATGGACCGGAGCTCGACATCATCCCCTCGGATACGGTCAGCTGCAAGTTCTGGGGACTTGGCGGAGATGGTACCGTAGGTGCGAACAAGAACTCCATCAAGATCATCGGCGACCACACGGCGATGAACGTGCAGGCGTATTTCGAGTACGACGGCAAGAAGTCCGGCGGCGTCACCAGAAGCCATCTGCGGTTCGGATCGTCCCCGATAAGGGCTTCCTACCTGGTCAAGAAGGCCGATTTCGTGGCATGCCACAACAAGGCCTACATCGGCAGGTACGACCTGGTGCGCGACCTCAAGGATGGCGGAAGCCTTCTGCTGGCCACCGACTGGGGTCGTGACGAGGTTGAAAGTCGTCTGCCTGATGGAATGAAGAAGGCGCTGGCCGACAAGCACATCAGACTCTATATCATCGACAGCGAGAAGATCGCAGGCGAGCTTGGTCTGGGCAGCCGGACAAACACGATCCTGCAGGCCGCGTTCTTCAAGATCGCCGGAATCATCCCCGTGGACCAGGCGGTCGAATACATGAAGGCCGCTGCGCTCAAGAGCTACGGCAAGAAGGGCGAAGCCGTCGTCGAGATGAACTACAGGGCGATCGAGCGCGGTGTCGCGGATGTCATCGAGGTCCAGGTTCCAGAATCCTGGAAGGACATCGTCGTACGTGACGCAGCTGATGGATCCGTATCGAAGCCGCACTTCATCCAGAAGATTCTCGAACCGGTCAACAGCATGGACGGCGACGTGATCCCCGTTTCTGATTTCGTACCATACGCCGACGGTTCGTTCCCCTGTCAGACCAGTGCCTGGGAGAAGAGAGGCATCGCGGTGAAGGTTCCACACTGGGACGCCTCGAAGTGCATCCAGTGCAACCAGTGCTCCTATGTCTGTCCCCATGCGAGCATCCGTCCCTATCTTGTAAGCGAAGAGGAGGCCACGGCATCACCGGTCGCACTCGAGGCGGTCGCAGCGAAGGGCCTCAGGGACAATGCCGAGGGCTACAGGTTCACGATGGGCGTCTCCGTCCTTGACTGCCAGGGTTGCGGAAGCTGTGCCAACGTCTGTCCTGTCAAGGCCCTCGAGATGGTTCCTCTTGCACAGGAGAGGGATGAGGCCGACGCATATGCCTACCTTGCATCCCTGCCTCAGCGCAACCCGTATGGAACCACGTCCGTGAAGGGCAGCCAGTTCAACCAGCCTCTGCTCGAGTTCAGCGGCGCATGTGCCGGATGCGGCGAGACTCCATATGCGAAGCTCGTCACCCAGCTGTATGGCCCGCGCATGTATGTCGCTACAGCGACCGGATGCAGCCAGGTATGGGCCACCAGCTTCCCGAGCTTCCCGTACAGCACCAACGCCAAGGGCGAAGGGCCTGCAGTCAGCGGTTCGCTGTTCGAGAACAACGCCGAGTTCGGCATGGGCCTGTATCTCGGATCGACGACCGCCAGGAGCTATCTGCTGGAGAAGGTGAAGACCCTTGCCGCCACAACCGGTGACGAAGACCTGAGGAAGGCGGCCTTGGAATGGATCGACGGCTATGACAGCAAGGACAGGACGGTATATCTGTCAAAGAACCTCAAGGATGCAGTCGACAGGTCTGATGACCACAGCGGGGAGGCCGAGTATCTGCGCGCCCATGAGGATCAGCTGACGAAGAAGAGCGTGTGGATGTTCGGCGGAGACGGCTGGGCATACGACATCGGCTATGGCGGACTGGACCATGTGGTCGCCAGCGGGAACGACGTCAACATCATGGTCTTCGACACCGAGGTGTATTCCAACACCGGCGGCCAGGCCAGCAAGTCCACCCCGTCCTCCGCAGTGGCGCAGTTCGCCGCAGCCGGAAAGAGGACCAAGAAGAAGGATCTGGGAATGATGCTGATGGGCTACAAGGACATTTATGTCGCGCAGGTCGCCATGGGTGCCAGCCCTGCACAGCTGCTCAAGGCGGTGCAGGAGGCCGAGAGCTACGATGGCCCATCCGTCATAATCTGCTATTCGCCGTGCATCAACCATGGGCTCAAGTGCGGCATGGGCGATGTCATGGGCGAGATGAAGAGGGCGGTCGATGTCGGCTACTGGCAGCTGTACCGCTACGATCCGAGACTCGAGGCCCAGGGAAGGAACCCGTTCCAGCTTGACAGCAAGGCGCCTTCCGGCGACTTCAGAGGATTCCTGATGGGGGAGGTGCGCTATGCATCCCTTTCGAAGATAAGCCCGGACGAGGCCGATGCCCTTTACGCCAAGTGCGAGAAGGAGGCGATGGACCGCTACGCCGGATACGTGAAGAGAGCAAAGGAGGAAGTATGAATGCAATCGATCGCCTTCTGACTGGGAAGGAAGGAGAAGTGCTGACCGTCAATCCCGACTGGATCGTCATCAACGACGGTCCGTCGGCGGCGGCAGTGGACCTTGTCCAGAAGGTCGCGGACAAGGACCGTGTAGTGGTCTTCCATGACCATGACGTTCCGACCGGTACGCCGGAGAGCGCGGCGCTGTTCAAGAAGCTGAACATCTTCAGGCAGAGACATGGCCTGCGGTTCGTGGCTGAAAAGGGCGTGGCGTATCAGTACATGCTCGAGAACATGGTCGCCGAAGGCCAAGTCGTCCTGGGAGCCGGAAGCCATGGATCGATCTTCGCCGCAGCCGGTGCCATCGGAATCGACGTGAGTCCCAGCGAGCTGGCCCGTGCCATGGAGAGCGGCGAGTACAGCATCATCGTCCCGAAGAAGGCGACGGTCAGCCTGACCGGAAGCCTGAAGGGCAATGCCGGTGCGATGGATGTCGGTTTCTATCTGCGCAAACTGCTTGCCGGACATCAGGATACGCTGGTGGTCATCGACAGCCCTCTTGATGCGGCAGACAACGCAGTCGTTGCATCCATCGTCTCCGAATGCGTCTACTCGGTCGTCTTCAGGAGCGTGGACAGGGCGGATCACGTCGTCGACCTCTCTGCAATCGGCATGATGGTGATGCTTCCGGTCGATTCGAGGGAGAGCCAGGCGAATGCGCAGATCATCCCGTTCGAAGGTCTCGAGACGAGGTCCTTCAAGGCCGGTCTCGTAGGCGGATACACCGCCGGTTCGGTGGACTGCCTCAGGAGCTTCAGGGATCTGGTCAAGGGCAGGACGCTGCGCCTTGGATTCAGGCTCACCGTCGTGCCTGCAACCGCATCGGACTATCTTGCGGCGCTCGACGAGGGGATCGTCGAGGACCTGATGGACTACGGTGCGCAGATCGTGCCGCCTTCGGACAGGAGCATCGTCGTCCAGGGTGCCGGCGCGATGGGTGACAGGGAGACGCTGATCACTACAGGCCTGTACACGTTCAGAGGTGCGATGGGCATGGATACGTCTCTGGTCTATTCGGCTTCGCCATACCTCGTGGCTGTGGCGTCTTACCAGGAGGAGGTCTGATCATGGATATGGAATTCAGCGGAAGGATATGGAAGTTCGGCGACGACATCGACACCGATACGATCATCCCTGGAAAGAGAGGTACGATCCCCACGATCGAGGAGATGAAGAAGTATGCGTTCGAGCTCCTCAAGCCCGAGTTCGCCTCAAGCGTCCGTCCTGGTGACATCATCGTCGCCGGCAGCAACTTCGGCTGCGGATCCTCCAGGGAGCAGGCCGCGACCGTACTGGCCGCCAACGGCGTGAAGTGCATCATCGCCAAGAGCTTCGCAAGAATCTTCTTCAGGAACGCGTTCAACAGCGGCATCCTGCTGATCGAATGCTCCGGCATACAGGACGTGGTCAACGGCGGCGACGTCGTCACCGTGCGTGTCAACGACTGTGTCATCGCCAACGGCAGGTCGTTCAGGATAGGCAAGGTGCCCGAGAACCTGTTCCGCATCGTGGAGCGCGGCGGCCTGATCGAGGACACGAGGATCCGTCTGCGCGAAGGCGTGAAGCCTCTCGAGATCGCTCCTCTGAGCGACGAGGAGAAGAGGGCGAAGGGATTCACGCTTGCAGAGAGGCTGCTTCGAGTGGGATCCGGCGTCAAGGACCTGAAGGCCGGAGACATCGTCATCGCCAAGCCCAGCTTCTTCCTGATGCACGATATCTATACGCCTTATATCCTCGACACGCTTCGCAAGATGGGCGTCGAGGAGATAGCCGATCCCGACAAGTGTGCGATCGTCTACGACCACTGCATGCCGACCGCCGTCGCGAAGAACGACTACTTCCACTACGACGCAGGTCTCGAGATCGCGAAGAAGTACGGAATAAGGAAGCAGCATATCGGGACGGGCATCTGCCATACGCTGATGCATGAGCTGAAGTACGCGAAGCCGGGCGAGATCGCCATCGCGACCGACAGCCACACAACGACATACGGCGCCGCAGGCAACTTCGCCACCGGTGTCGGAACCGCCGAGATGTGCGCAGCCCTGATCACCGGAGAGATCTGGTTCAAGGTCCCGCAGGCGATCAAGATCGTCCTGGAGGGAAGTCTTCCGAAGGGCGTCACCAGCAAGGACGTCATCCTGAAGATCCTCGGAGACATCAGGGCGGACGGCGGGCAGTACAAGAGCCTCGAGTTCACCGGAAGCGCGGTGAAGGAGATGAGCATGGATGCACGCTTCACGATCTCCAACATGGCTCTCGAGGCCGGTGCCAAGTGCGCCCTGTTCGAGCCTGACGAGAAGACCGCCGCATACTACGGCATGGACCTCGCAGACATCGACTGGGTGTGCTTCGACGACGATGCCGTCTACGAGAAGGTCCTCACATACGACGTGTCGACCCTCGAGCCGCTGCTGTCCTGTCCGCAGGGCGTCGACAACGTCCATCCGATCAGCGAGGTCGAAGGCACGAAGATCGACGAGGTCTATCTGGGAAGCTGCACGAACGGCAGTCTGGAGGATCTGAGGATCGCAGCCGAGATCATGGAGGGCAGGACAATACCCTGCGACATGAGATTCATCGTCTGCCCCGCCTCGAACGAGATCTACAGACAGGCTGCCAGACTCGGCTATCTCCAGACGTTCGTCAAGGCCGGGGGGATTGTCCTGCACCCGTGCTGTGGGCTGTGCTGCGGAATGCCATACGGTCTGATGAGCGACGACGACAGGCTTCTGTCGACATCGAACAGGAACTTCGTCGGGCGGCAGGGGACCAAGAAGACGCTCAGCTATCTCTGTTCTCCGGCCGTGGCCGCGGCAAGCGCCCTTTCAGGCGTCATAACGAATCCTGCCAAGGAGGCGTGAGATGAAGAGCTTCGAGGAGCTTCGCGACAGGCTTTCGGCCCATGAGGTCAAGCGCATCGTCGCAGTGGTGGCCTCTCATGACGAGCACACGCTCGAGGCTGTCGTCAGGGCCCGTAGGGAGAATCTGGTCGAGCCTCTTCTCATAGGGGATGCGGCGAAGACGGAGGAGATTCTCGCCTCCCTCGGCGAGGATGCCTCCGCCTACAGGATCGAGGACATCGGCGACGGTGCACAGGCGGCGCAGCGGACCGCCGACCTGGCAAGGGAAGGCAAGGTCGACTGCATCATGAAGGGGCGCATCGAGACCGGTGTCTTGATGAAGGTCATGGTCAATCGCGAGCATGGAATCCGCAAGGGCGGCACGATGAGCCTGCTGGCAGTCATGGAGAGCCCGTACTACCACAAGCTTTTCGGCATCACCGATGTCGGTCTTCTCACGTACCCTGACAAGGATCAGAAGAAGGCGGCGCTGTTCAATGCGGTGGATGCGTTCCACCGCCTTGGAGTGGAGATGCCCAAGGCCGCGCTGATCTGTGCGGTGGAGAAGGTCAATCCGAAGATGCCCGAGACAGTGGACGCCGATGCGATCAGACAGGAGGGCGTGGAGGGCTGCATCATAGCAGGACCGATCAGCTACGACCTGGCCATGGATCCGTCCAGCGCCGCGATCAAGGGCTACGAGAGCCCTGTGGCAGGAGACGCCGACATCCTCGTCGTCCCCGACATCGTCAGCGGCAACATCGCGGCCAAGACCATCACCTGCATCGGCGGTGGAAAGACCGGTGGCACCGTACTTGGAGGTCTGGTGCCCATACTTCTCGTCTCCAGGAGCGCATCCAGCGACGACAAGTACCATTCAATCATCATCAGTGCCCTCATCGGAGGGATCAGATAACAAATTGGAGGATGTCATGAAAAAACTCAATTTCTCTGTTTGCGGACTGTCTGCAAAGCATTACATCCCGTTCCTGATCGTGATTCTCATCGCGTCCTATCTCGGGACCCTCGACAACACGATCGTCGGCGCGGTGCCATGGCTCATGGCCGTGGGCGGACTGTTCTTCTGGCTTGGAAACAACATTCCAATTCTCAACAACTACCTCGCCGGAGGTTGTCTGCTTCCGCTCTTCGGCGCTTCCCTGATGAAGTTCCTCGGCCTCATACCCGAGGGTACGATCAGTGCTGTCACCGTCCTGATGAAGACCGCCGACTACCAGAACTTCTACGTGGCGGCGATTCTCGTGGGAAGCGTCTTCTGCATGGACAGGAAGGTCCTTCTCGGTGCAACGGCCAGATACCTTCCCGCCATCCTGATCAGCCAGGCGTTCGCCCTCGGCTTCACCGCGCTTGCAGGTCTTCTGACCGGACAGGGCGTAGGCTACTCGATCCTCAACATCGGAGCACCCTGCATGTCCGGCGGATCGTCCGGCGCAATCACGACGTTGCCGATGACCTATTCCCAACTGTCCGGCCAGGACATGAGCGCTCTTGCCGGACCGTTCCTGTGCTACGCCTCGATCGCAAACGTCCTCGCAGTGCTCTTCGCCGCAGTCGGACGCAACGTCTTCGACAAGCTGCCCGGCTGGTCCGGTCATGGTGACATCCTCGTGGAGAAGGGCGACAAGAAGACGTCCACCGAGGAGGAGAGCAAAAAGATCGACACCAAGAGACCCGGTTCGACGAACGACTTCGCCAAGATCGGCGCCGGAATGTTCATCGCCTGCGTCATCTACGAGGCTGGCATGATCGTAAGCCACTTCGTCCCGCAGATCGCAGGCATCGCATGGGCCATCATCATCGCCATCGTGATCAAGTGCGTGGGAATCCTCCCCGAGGAGATCTGCGACTACTCGACCTACTGGATGAACTTCATGCTCAAGAACGGTCTGCCGATGCTGATCGCCGGTATCGGAGTGTGCTCGCTCAATCTCACGGACCTCACATCCTACTTCTCGATCGGTGCGTTCATCGTCATCGTCGTCGGAGTCGTCGGAGCCTTCATCGGGGCCATGCTCGGAGGAAAGATCACCGGTCTGTATCCGTTCGAGACCGGCGTCACCGCAGGCCTGTGCTGCTGCAACATCGGCGGAAGCGGAGACATCGCGGTCCTCACCGCGGCGGACAGGATGAACCTGCTGGCCTTCGCATCCATCTCCACGAGAATCGGAGGAGCCCTGATGGTCGTCTGGATCAGCCTTCTGTACCCGGTGCTTGCATAAGTCAGGCTGTTGGATACCCCAGATAGTTTTACCGTCTTCCGTCTCCCTTTTGCCGGGGGAGGCGGGAGACCACCTTTCAGGAGGCGCTGATGAGCTACAGGATATTCGCGATCAACCCTGGTTCCACCAGTACCAAGATCGCATTGTTCGAAGACAGGGAATGTCTGTTCGACAGGAACATAACACATGAGGCGAAGGATCTGGCCGTGTTCAAGGACATCCCGGACCAGTTCGACTACAGGAGACGGCTGATAGAGAAGTACGTCGCTGATGCAGGCTACGACCTGGCGGATGTGGACGCGTTCGTCGGGCGCGGTGGCGGTCTGGTCAGCATGACCGGTGGAACCTACACTGTCAACGACATCATGTTCGAGCATGCGCGCACATGCTTCAAGGCAAGACACCCGGCTACGCTGGGTTCCCAGCTGGCCCGTTTCTTCGCCGACAGGTATTCGGCCCGTGCATTCGTGGTCAATCCGCCGGACGTCGACGAGTTCATCGACGAGGCGAGAATGACCGGAATCAAGGGCGTCTACAGAGAGAGCCGTATACATGCCCTCAATCAGAAGGAGATCGCCATACGCTATGCCGAGAGCATCGGCAGGAGATATGAGGATCTGAACCTGGTCATCTGCCACATCGGCGGCGGCGTGAGCGTCACGGCGCACAGGAAGGGCAGGATGATCGATTCCAACGACATCATCAACGGAGACGGCCCGATGGCACCTACGCGGTCCGGATCGGTCTCCGTGAACCAGATAGCCGCACTTTGTTTCGACGGCAGTCATACGAAGGCCGACATGAATGCGCTTGCATCCAAGTGCGGAGGCATCACCGACTTGCTCGGTACGAGCGACTGCCGCGACGTGGTCGACATGATCGAGCATGGCAACCGCTTCGCGAAGCTGTGCTACGATTCCATGATATACCAGATAGGCAAGTACGCCGGCAGCATGGCTGCGGCGCTGTGCGGCAAGGTCGATGCCATCATATTCACAGGTGGCGTGAGCCATGACTCGTATGTTACGGACCGCCTTGGCGAAATGCTCTCGTTCATCGCACCGACAGTCGTGATGGCTGGCGAGTTCGAGATGGAGGCCCTTGCCAACGGAGCCCTCAGGGTCCTGGAAGGCAGGGAGGAGGCAAAGGAGTACACCGGTGTGCCGGTGTGGTCCGGCTTCGATGAGGATCGATGAAGATGTCACTGATGCTTTTTCTTGCAATGATCGCCGCCGTCGTCCTCAGTTTCTTCATACCCGTTCTCTTCTGGGGACGTTTCGGATTCAGGACGAAGGGCTTTGTCGCCACCGTCGTGATCGGAGCAGGCACCTATGTGGTGTATCTGCTCGTGGTAAAGACCATCATCGCGGCCGTCACGGCCTCTCTGTCCCCTGTGGCATCCGCCTTCGTCTCCGCCCTTGGCTATGCTGCGGGAATGACGGTTCTGGACATCGCTGCATACAGGCTCTTCAGAGTCGTAAGCGACGACATGAGATGCACCTTCGCCGTCGGTGTGGGGCAGGCTCTCGTCGAAAGCGCGGTCATTGTGGGAATGGCCTTCATAAACGACATCTTCTTCTCGATTCTCATCATGAACGGGACCTTCGAGTCCCACATGATGGAGACCGGTATGGCTCCCGATCAGATCGTCGCCCTGGAGAATGCGCTTGTGAACATGCCTGCAAGCTCCCTGTTCCTGAGCGCATTCGAGCGCATGCTGTTCAGTGCGGCGCTGGTGTTCGCATCTGTGTTTCTTGGCCGTTATTTCGAGACGGGAAGAAAAGCCAGGGCCCTGGCATTCGCATTCGTCCCGCTGTTCGTCGCCTATCTGGTGCCGGCTCTGCTTGGGACCGTATCGGATCCGTCCTTCGTCTATGTCAGCATGAGCCTGATGGCCGTGTTGTCGGTCGCGATGGTCTGGTTTCTTGGAAGAAGGCAGCCGTAAGCTGCAGGGAGGATCATCCGATATGGAAGAAAAGGATCTTGGATTCATCAGGAAGGTCAGGGAGGCAAGCCCTCTGGACATATCCTCGACAGTGGTCGATGAATCGATATGCTCGCATCTCGTCTTCTTCTACAACGCACATGGACGCACCGCCGTCTACGAGAGGATGATCCGCCGTGGCGTCGAGCCTGAGGCCATCGTGCTGAATCTTCATGGCGGCGGCTTCGTCAAGGGACTGACCACCAGGGACCGCGTGTACGCAGCCGCCCTCTGCATGGGCGCCGACATCGAAGTGTGGAATGCGGACTACTCGCTCGTTCCGGAGTTCCCGTTCCCATGCGCGCTGGAGGATGTCCACGACATGGTCGCCAGAGCCAGTGAGGAGGCTGCAGGGAGGAATCTGCCGCTGATCCTCGTCGGACACAGCGCGGGCTCGTGCATGATCGCACAGCTTGCCGTGATGTATCACAGAAAGGGGGAGGGCTATCCGGCATCTGCCGTGATACTGGACTATCCTCCGGTACGGTTCGACCGTTCCTTCACCACGATGGTGGAGGATCCTGCGGACGAGAGGGCGATGCAGTTCGCACGTGATGTGGACATCTTCACCCGCGCCATGTTTCCCGACGGAGGTGCCGATGACCATATGGCGTCCGTGATCTATGCGGACGACGATGAGATCCGGGCCTTCCCGAAGGCGTTCTTCACTCTTGGAGAGAAGGACATCCTGACTCCTGATGCATTGGAGTTTTTCCACCATCTCGAAAAGCTCGGATGTGACGTGAGGTGCACCGTATACGGGAATTCAGGCCATTCGTTCACCACAAACAGAAAGGGCGAGTACGAGAAGGCCATCGCCGACCACGTGGCGTTCATCTCCTCGTTCTGCAGCGGTGGTGGAAAGAGTGTGGATGGCGGGGACGAAAAGGTCGGCGAGATCTTCTGAAAGGACCATCGCATCCCTTTGCATTCGAACATGCAGGGCGGTCTTTCCCGGACCGCCCTGTCTTGCATGTATCATTGGACCATGATCTGGTCTCTTAGCGACATTGCGGATTGAGGCGATCTGCGGCAGGAATCGCTTTCCACTGGCGGAGACCACTGCCAGGTGAGCCGTCTAGCCTGATCCTGATGTAGGCTCCATTCCTTTTCTATCCTTCTCTGTCTGGGCAGGTTAGGTGCATCAGATCCTCGATCATCTCGTGGAGGAAGTGCGCCTCGCTGGTGTCAGATGCACGGTAGAACACCTCCTTGCCGCTGCGGCGCGAGACGACCAGACCGGCCTGGCGCAGCTGTCTCAGGTGATGCGAGACCGCGGGGCTGCTCATCTGCATCATCGCCGAGATGTCCAGCACGCATTCCTCCCTGTGGCACAGCAGCCAGAAGATGCGGATGCGCACCGCATCGCACATCTGCTTGAGTATTGTGGAGACGATCTCGAAGTCGTCCGGAGATGGTATGTCAATCATTTCCTGTCCATGATCGTGTGGCAGTCGGATGTCGTCCATCGGAAACCTCCCGTCGGTATTCGCAAGGATTCTATCATGAAACCGCGAAGAAAGTGTTGACAGACAACCTGAGCGGGTATATTATCAAATCATCAATTAAACATATATTTAATCGATTGGAGGTTTCTCATGAAGAAGAGCTATCAGATAGAGGTCGACTGCGCCGCATGCGCCCAGAAGATGGAGGAGGCGACGAAGAGGACCGAAGGGGTGAAGGACTGCGTGGTCAACTTCATGATGCAGAAGATGAACGTCGAGTTCGCGGATGGTGCGGACAGGAATGCTGTCATGAAGAACGTGCTTGCCGCCTGCCGCCGCGTCGAACGCGACTGCGAGATATACATCTGAGGCGCTACGATGAACAGGAAGCAGAAGGTGATGCTTGCACGAATACTCGTCTCGGCGGTGCTCCTTGTGGCACTTGCATTCGTCCCCGTGACGGGGATTGCGAGACTGCTGTGCTATCTTGCGGTTTATCTAGTCATAGGATACGACATACTCTCCAAGGCCTTCTATGGAATCGTCCATGGCCAGGTCTTCGACGAGTGTTTTCTCATGGCGGTTGCGACTGTCGGCGCCTTCGCCCTCGCGATCTACGACAGGAGCGGGGACTACAACGAGGCGATCGCGGTCATGCTCTTCTACCAGGTCGGCGAGCTGTTCCAGAGCTATGCCGTGGGAAGGAGTAGGCGCAACATAACCCAGCTGATGGACATACGTCCCGACTATGCGAACATCGAGGTCGACGGCACGCTCGAGCGTGTCGATCCATCCGATGTCGAGGTGGGAAGCGTCATCGTCGTCCAGCCGGGAGAGAAGGTGCCTGTAGACGGCCTCGTTATCGAGGGCACCTCGTCGCTTGACACCAGTGCTCTTACAGGTGAGAGTCTGCCGCGCGAGGTGGGGCAGGGTGACGAGCTGATAAGCGGATGCATCAACATCAGCGGAGTGCTGCGTGTCAGGACCACAAAGGAGTTCGGCGAGTCGACCGTGTCGAAGATACTGGACCTGGTGGAGAACGCCAGCTCGAGGAAGTCGAGATCGGAGGACTTCATCTCGAAGTTCGCACGCGTCTACACACCGGCGGTATGCATCGGTGCCCTGCTTCTGGCCGTCCTGCCGCCTGTCGCATCGCTTGTGATCGGTGGAGAGGCCGCCTGGCATGTCTGGCTCTACAGGGCGCTCACGTTCCTGGTAATCAGCTGCCCCTGCGCATTGGTCATATCCATCCCGCTTTCGTTCTTCGCCGGCATCGGTGGCGCCAGCAAGGCCGGGGTCCTGGTCAAGGGATCGAACTACCTCGAGACGCTCTCGAAGACTAGGACAGTCGTCTTCGACAAGACCGGAACGCTGACGCGCGGGGTCTTCGAGGTCAACGGAATCCACCACAACACGCTGGAGGATGAAAGGATCCTGGAGCTTGCCGCCCATGCCGAGGTGGCCTCCTGTCACCCGATAGCCAGGAGCATCGAGCGTGCCTATGGCGGCGTCGTGGACCGCAGCAGGGTGGAGGACATCCATGAGATCGGTGGAAACGGCGTCGTCGCCCGGGTCGATGGTCATCAGGTGGCCTGCGGAAACGACAAGCTCATGCACACTCTGGGCGTTGAGCCTGTCATGTGCCACAGCATCGGAACAATCATCCATGTGGCGATCGACGGGGAGTATGCCGGACACATCGTGATATCGGATGTCGTCAAGCCGAATTCGGCCTTGGCTGTGAAGGAGCTGAGAAAGGCAGGCGTGGACAGCATCGTCATGCTCACAGGCGATGCCGACAGGGTCGCGCGCTCTGTCGCCGAGTCGCTTGGAATCGACTCCGTCTATAGTGAACTGTTGCCTGCTGACAAGGTGGACAAGGTCGAGCAGCTGATCGCGCACAGGCGTCCCGGCCAGGCGCTGGCCTTCGTCGGAGACGGTATCAACGACGCCCCTGTCCTGTCCAGGGCGGACATCGGAATCGCCATGGGTGCCATGGGAAGCGATGCGGCCATCGAGGCCGCGGATGTGGTGCTGATGGACGACGACCCGCTGAAGATCGCCAAGGCCATCAGGATATCCCGCAAGTGCCTGGGCATCGTCTACCAGAACATCTTCTTCGCCATCGGCGTGAAGCTTGTCTGCCTCCTGCTGGGCGCGCTCGGAATCGCGAACATGTGGCTTGCCATCTTCGCCGACGTGGGTGTCATGGTGATCGCGGTGGTCAATGCCATAAGGGCGCTGTTCGTCGAGAAGCTGTGATTCTGGAATTGTGCGACCTCCGCTTTCGTGGAGGTCGCTTTGTCAGCGGATGTCCTTCGAATACATGACCATGTCGACCAGATGTCTGCCGTCCTCGACGACGGGATGGTCGTACTGCAGGAAGAAGCTCTTCCTGATGCCGCATCTCTTGAAGCCGTTTCTCTCATAGAAGCGTCTTGCAGGGGATGCATCCCCGGTCCCGACGACGAGCTGGATGCATCGGCCGGAAAGCTCCTGGATGATGCATGAGAGCATATTCGAGCCATGGCCACGTCCCCTGAGATGTGGAGGCACCGCGATGTTCATCAGCTCTGCCTCCTGTCCACGCATGACGACGATGGCGATGCATACTGTCACACCGTCCTCCGTCAGGGCGTACATCGTTCCACTGTCCAGATAGCGGCCAAGCATGGCCTCATCCTCGTCCGCCTCGAGAAGGAGGGGGACGTATCCGCTTCTGTCTCCGGTGATCTTCATGAACATGTGGAACTCTCCTTCCTGTGGAATTATAATCTAGTCCCGCAGGGCATGAGTACCGCATGCTTTCATCTTCCTTTAATGAAGACGTGCGACATTGCCCATGGAGGACATGATGAGGATTCTTGTCGCAGAGGACGAAGTCGAACTCAACAGGCTGATATGCCGCCGTCTGGAGGACGAGTCATGGACCGTAGACGGCGTACATGACGGCCAGAGCGCCCTGGATTATCTGGAGACGGGCGAGTACGACGTGGCCGTCCTGGACATCATGATGCCCAGACTGGACGGGCTGACCGTGCTCAGACGCTTTCGCGAAGGCGGAGGGAAGACGCCCGTGCTGTTCCTCACGGCGCGCGACGCCGTGGAGGACCGGGTGACGGGTCTTGACAGCGGAGCCGACGACTATCTGGTCAAGCCGTTCTCGTTCCAGGAGCTGCTTGCCCGCATAAGGGTCCTCATACGAAGAAGCGGACAGTCGGATTCCAACCAGCTGCGTGTGGACGACCTGGTGCTGGACCTGTCCAGCCACAGGGTCTGGCGTGCGGGAGTGGAGATAGAACTCAGCGCCAAGGAGTATTCGATCCTCGAGTACATGATGCTCAACGAGGGGCGCATCCTCCAGCGCGAGAGCTTCCGAAGCCATGTCTGGTCCTGGGACTACGACGGGGAGTCCAACGTCGTGGACGTGTACATAAGGTTCCTCAGACGCAAGATAGACGAGGGACATGAGCGCAGGCTGATCCACACCGTTCGTGGGGCCGGCTACATGATCAGAGGTGGCGAATGACGATAAAGAAGCGCATAGTCGTATGGTATACGCTGTGGATGGGCCTGCTGGCCATATTGCTGATGGCCGCCGTCGTGTCGGCAAGCGACATCCTGGTGCGCCGCGAGGCGATGGAGGACCTGGCGGAGGAGGTTGACGATGCGATGGAGGACGCCTGGATGTACGACGGGCGCCTCGTCATCGACGACATCGACTTCTACGACGACGGGATATACATCCAGATATTCGACCGTGACGGCAATCTCCTGGCCGGGATGGATGACGACGACTTCCCGCCCCTGACGTATGACCTGGGCACCGTCTATGATGACGGCAGATGGCTCGTCCTCGTGAACGAGAACAGGGACGGTCTGGTCGTCAGGGGACTCATGAGGACATATGGCATGGGGTCGTACATAGGATCCGTCCAGATCCTGTCCCTCATACTCCTGCCAGTCGTCATAGCGCTTGCGGCCCTGGGCGGCTACTTCATCGTACGCCGCTCTTTCCTTCCGGCCGACAGGGCGATCGAGGCCGCAGACCGCATCATCGACTCGAACGACCTGTCACGCCGCATCGCTCTGGGCGAGGGCAACGACGAGATCCATCGCATGGCATCGGCGTTCGACTCCATGCTTGATCGTCTGGAGGAGGCCTTCCAGAAGGAGAAGCAGTTCACCAGCGACGCCTCGCATGAGCTCAGGACGCCGTTGTCCGTCATAAAGGCCGAGTGCGAATACGCGCTCTCGCACAGCGACGACAGGGGCAGGATGGAGGAGGCGCTAAGGCAGATAGACCGTCAGGGCGACAGGATGATGGCGCTTGTGGGCGCTCTGCTTGCGATAGCACGTGCCGACCGCGGCACTCTCGCCCCGAAATACGAGAGCTTCGACCTGGTTGAGCTGGTCAGGGTCGTCTCCTCCAGCCTCGAGGACAAGGCGGGGGATAAGAGCATCACAATCTCTTCCAAGATGCCTGACAGCCTGGTCGTCACGAGCGACCAGGGCATGATCACTCGGGTGCTGGTGAACTACATGTCGAATGCGATCCAGTACACGGACGAAGGCGGCTGGGTGCTTGTCAGGCTCCGTGACAGAGGCGACATGGTGGAGATCGCGGTCGAGGACAACGGAATCGGAATCGCGGACTACAACCAGGCCAGGATCTGGGACAGGTTCTACCAGGTGGATCCGTCGCGCAGCGTCTCGTCATCGGGTGCGGGCCTCGGCCTTGCGATGGTCAAGGGCATGGCCGAGGCCCTGTCGGGGAGCGTCTCCGTGGAGAGCGCACCGGGACAGGGGAGCGTGTTCACGTTCACTTTCCCGAAGAATCCACGGAAGGATGTCGGGTGATTTGTGATATTCTTCCGTGAATGTCGACTTTCTTCCTTTTCCGATGTATCCTTCTTGTAGAAGGAGATGTCTATGGATGATTTCATGCTTGTCAGGGATGCTGCGGCCAAGTGGGGAATAAGCGAGCGTCGTGTATCATCATTATGCAAAGACGGAAGGATAGATGGAGCCATCAGGAACGGACATGCATGGATGATACCTTGTGATGCCGGACGTCCAGCAGACAGGCGTGTCATAAGCGGTGCATATGCGAAAGCGGATGGAAACCGCAAGCTTCCATTGCCTGTCGGAATAAGCGATTACGTGGTGGCGTCGACAGACTGCTATTATGTTGACAAGACGTTGATGATCCGGGACGTCATAGACGAAAAGGGACGAATACTGATGTGGACCCGTCCAAGGCGTTTCGGCAAGACGCTGAACATGGATATGCTGCGCGTGTTCTTCGAGAAGAGCGGCGATGACACATCCGTCCATTTCCGCAACAGGGACATATGGCGTTGCGGGAGCAGGTATGTCGGGGAGCAGGGCCGCTACCCGGTCATCTGCCTTTCCTTCAAGGATGTCAAGGAGAGGAGCTATGCTGAAGCGTATGCATTGCTGAGGCATGTGATCTCCGTGGAGGCGGACAGACATTCATATCTCCTCACAAGCGACAGCTGTTCCGAGCGCGACAGGCGTGAACTGGCATCCGTCATCGATGGCAGTGCATCGGATGCTTCATGTGCATGTTCGCTTGCGCTGCTGTCCAGAATGCTTCATGCCCATCATGGAACGCCCGCAATCATCATGATCGACGAGTATGACACGCCGATCCAGAGCGCCTATGCCAATGGGTATTATGAAGACATGGTATCCTTTATGCGGGTCTTTCTGTCGTCCGGACTGAAGGATAACAGGAATCTGGCATATGGCTTCCTCACGGGAATACTCAGAGTGGCGAAGGAAAGCCTTTTCAGTGGACTGAACAATCTGAAGGTGTATTCCATACTTTCATCACGGTATTCATCCTATTTCGGCTTCTCGAGGGATGAGGTGTCTCGTATGTGTTCATACTACGGTGTCGAAGACAGGATGGTGGATCTGGTCAGATGGTATGACGGATATCATTTCGGAAGCCATGAGATCTTCAATCCATGGTCGGTTGCATGCTGTCTGGATGATGGATGCAGACTTGCACCTTACTGGCTGGCGACCAGCAGCAATGACCTCATCGCCAAGGTCATCGATGGCATGGATGACGACAGCCGCCGACAGCTGCTGTCTCTGGTACAGGAAGGTGCATCTCTCTCCACGACGGTGGATACGGCGGTGGTCTATCCCCGTCTGCATGACGACCCTCCCTCGGTATACAGCTTTCTCCTCATGGCCGGGTATCTGGATGCCGGAGATGGGACGGGAGATGAGAGTGCATGGTCGTGCACGGTCTCCATCCCCAATCTCGAAGTCTCCAAGGCCTTCAGCCGGGAGATCGTCTCGAGGATGAGGAATATCGTGAGTCCATCTGTCTCGTCGGAGATCGAGAGGGCGCTCGTCAACGGCGACGGCAATGCCCTGAGGGATCATCTGAAAGGCCTGCTCATGAGAAGCGCAAGCCATTTCGATACCGCTAAGGAGGACTTCTTCCATGGCATTGTCCTCTGCCTCTGCGCTCTTACAGGAGGCTATTACACCACATCCAACAGAGAGGCAGGCGATGGCCGATATGACATACAGATGCTTCCTTATGACAGAAGCCGCCCGGGGATGCTGATTGAGCTGAAGGCGGAGAGGGGCTGCTCGTCTGAGCGGTTGAAAGCCCTTGCTCAGGAAGGCCTGGAACAGATCAGGGACAGAAACTACTGTGTCGATCTGCTTTCACACGGAGTGGGTACCATCTTTCTTTATTCCGTTGCATTCAGTGGAAAGGATGTGGAGATCGTCTGCGTATGAAAGGCCTTGGCATAGAAGACGGGAAAGCAGCTGGTGATGCTGCCATGCCAGAATCCGTATATGTAACAGGTCTGGACTTCACACGTTCGATCCGGCTCTTCGACCATCTGCAGAACGGGGGCCGCGCTCTTCTCGAGACGACCACGCGCCGTCTGATGAAGATTCTTCGCTTCCCGTTCGTACTCATCGTCACATGCGACAGGGCGGAGGTCTTGGGCATGGGCAGGGCATCATGCGAGGTGCTGGAGCGTGCACTGTCCGTCAGCCCGATAGCTGCGGCGAAGTGCAGGTACTCTCTGGAGGGGGAGGAAGCCGAGAGACATGTCATGCTGCTTGCCACCGGCACGATATCCCCGCTGTTCGGAGAGGACACCGTGCAGGGGCAGATCGCCATGGCATGCGACGTCGCCCGCCTGTCGGGAAGCTCATGTCCGGCTCTAAACAAACTGTGCAACATGGCCGTGGCCTTCTCCAAGAGGATGCACTCGACATACCGCATACGCGTGTTCGACCACAGCATCGCAGCCGAGGTCGCCAGGCGTTTGAAGGGCATGCCCAACATACTGGTCACAGGCTCGGGAGAAGGTGCAAGAATCGTTGCCGGAGCATTGCTCGAGGACGGACATGAGGTGCACATGGCACTTAGGGACGAGACCAAGACCTTCCTCATACCGGTCGGTGCACGTGCCGTGTCGTATGATGACAGGATGAGTGAGGCGAAATGGGCCGATGCCGTGGTCAGCGCATCGTCCGGACTGTATCATACGTTCAGCGTGCAGGAGTGCCTCGAGATAGCCCCCAGGCCGATGTTCGACCTCGCCTCTCCCGACGACCTGCCCGACGCCGAAAACGTGACACATCTTGCAGACATGCGCATAGCGCAGCCAGAAAAGGAGGCCGTGATCCGTCTCGTCGCTTGCGAGGCCGACAGGGAGATGGCCGCCTACAGGGCCTGGAGGGAGAAGGCCGAGGGGCATGTGGAGCTCGAGGACAGGGCCGAGGAGGTCGCCATCGAGGCCATGAGACGGCTGTCGGGGTGTGTCCATGGCCTCGGCCTGGACGATGATGGCGAGCGCAGAGTGAGGCAGACGATCCTGGACAGCGTCAAGAAGGCATATGTCACGAAGGAGTATGCCTGGCGTAAAGGCGCACGGGGATGTTGAATTCGTGTTTTTCTCCGTTTTACCAATGGACATGAGGTCCTGTCGGTGGGAGAATCTGGAGAAAGATGGAAAAAAGTTTCCTTCTTTCATTCTCTTTTAATTTTCGCCCTGTAATGTAGGGCCATCGAGAAGAAAAAGGAAAAGTGAAAGGAGATGATCGATATGAAGAACAAGAGAATGTCCCTGGTTGTCGTGATGCTGGTGCTCGCTTCGGCGGTGCTCTTCGCCGCAGACGGCTACATCAGCCGTGAGAAGGCAATGGAGATCGCGCTTGCGGATGCAGGCGTGGAGAAAGGGCAGGCGAGCTTCGTGCGCTCACACCTGGACCGCGACGACGGACGCATGATCTACGATGTCGAGTTCTATGTCGCCGACATGGAGTACGACTACGAGATCGACGCCGTCGACGGCGAGATCCTCGCCCAGGACCGCGATGCGGAGTACTGGGGCGAATGGGGAAGGAACGAGGTGTCCATAAGCGAGGAGGAGGCGACCCGCATCGCACTTGATGATGCCAAGGTGACCGACACGCTCTATGTCAGGACCAATCTGGACCGTGACGACGGACGCTTCGTCTACGAGATCGAGTTCGGCACCCAGGACAGGGAGTACGAGTACAAGATCGATGCCGCCAGCGGCAGAATCCGCGAGACGGACATCGAGCGCGTGAAGAGGACGTCCGTTGCAGACGCCAAGGTCTCGATCGAGGAGGCTGCGGCGATGGTCATGGAGCGCATCGGGGATGGAATCGGACGCGATGACATCAGGATCCGCCAGGACCGTGACGACGGAAGGATCGTCTACGAAGGCGATGCCTGGTACGGAAAGTATGAATACGAGTTCGAGATCGATGCCACGACCGGACGCTTCCGCGACTGGGAGAGGGAGAGGATCGACTGGTAGTCACAATTCATGAAGTAGGGGAAGGCGGGGCGACCCGCCTTCTTCGCATCCAAGGGCATGATGTGAATGTTTTTTTGTAAACCGTGGTTTTAAATGAGGTTTACATAGCCTCTGTCCACATGCTATTCTCCCCACCATGGATGCGCTTCGTGTAGAGGATGTCTCCCTGTCGATCGGGGAAAGTGGAATACTTGACGGTGTCTCGTTCTCCTTGGAAAAGGGGACGTTCAGTGCCATGTGCGGTCATAACGGCGCCGGCAAGAGCCAGCTGCTGAGAATCATCAAGGGTCTTGCCAGACCTTCCTCCGGCCGCATTCTTCTGGATGGACGCGAATGCAGTGCGAAGGAGAGGATGCGTAGGGTCGGGCTCGTCTTCCAGGACGCCCAGATGCAGATGGTGGCGCAGAGCGTGGAGAAGGACATAGCCTTCGGCCCCGAGAACCTGGGGCTGGACAGGGGCGAGGTGTCCAGACGTGTCGGGATGGCGCTGGCCCTGATGGGGCTCGAGGCTCATGCGAAGCAGCGTCCGCAGACCCTTTCAGGCGGCGAGCTGAGAAAGACGGCCATCGCCGGCGTCCTTGCCATGGAGCCGGACGTCATCCTCATGGACGAACCCTTCGCGAACCTCGACTACCCGTCGACGCTGACGGTCATCAGGTCCCTGCTGGAGCTGCATGAGAAGGGCTTCACCATACTCGTGGTATCGCATGAGGCGGAGAAGTTCCTCCGCCATGCCGACCGCCTGATCGTGATGTCCCATGGCCGGGTGGTCGTGGACGGAAGGGCATGCGACGAATACCACAGGCTTGTCGAGAACGACATTTACATCCCGCCTGCGGCATCATTCGAGGATCTGACGTGGCTGGCATGACGATATTCCACTACCGGCCTGCCGATACTCTTCTAAGCCGGATGAACCCCAATGCGAAGCTTGTCGCGCTACTCGTGTATTGCGCTGTAGTATCGAGTGCCGACGCTCCTTTTAAGCTTGTCATGTCGGCACTGCCGGCGCTTCTTGCCTGGCTCGTCCATCTTCCCTTGCGTGCGTATCTCAGGCAGAGCGTCTTCTTCATCCTCATGGCGCTGTGCCTTGCCCTGTCCTCATTGGCCGGCGGAGACGGCATGATCGAGATGGCCGCGTCCGGTGCCGGCTTCCTCTCGATGGTGCTCTCGTCGATGCTTCTTGCCGACTCGACGATGCCTGACGACCTGGCCCGTTCCCTGGCAGGGGCCTTGTCGCATGTGATGGGCAAGGCCGCCTACGGCGTTGCATCACTCGTCGAGGTGACGCTGGCCATGATCCCCGCGATCGTCGACAGCGCAGGAGGACTGTACGAGGCGAGGAGGGCAAGGGGCGCTTCGTTCATCAGGCATCCCCTGTCTTCGATGTCGTCCTATGCCGCGGGTGTGCTGGGCGACCTTCTGGACAAGGCCGGATCATATGCGGATGCGCTCTATTCGCGCGGCTATGACAACGCCGCAGTGCGCCATCGCCCGCGCTATCGTACATCTGATGTGCTCGTCATCGCATTCTCCCTGCTTGCGGGAATCATGTTCTTCATGTTCCCTGTGGTCGCCGATTGACCTGAATGGGAGTTTATTTGTAAACTCTGGTTCAGTTAGAGGTTTACAATAATGGACAGATCCAGAATCATGAGAACGGTCGTCACCGCGCTCTTCACGGCGCTTGTGGCCGCGGGTGCCTTCATAAGGATACCGATGGTGCCGGTTCCGATGACGCTCCAGACCTTCTTCGCCCTGGTCGCCGCAGCTTGTCTGCCGCCGACGATGGCCACAGTGAGCATGCTCGTCTATCTCTTCCTCGGTACCGTCGGTCTGCCGATATTCACGTCTGGAGGAGGGCTTGCAGCCCTGCTCGGGCCTACCGGTGGCTACCTCATCGGCCTCGTACCGGCCGTCCTTGCCGGTTCGCTCGTCATGAAGACGTCGTCTTCGATCGGGACCAGAGGTACGGCGATTCTGTCCGTCGTCGTTACGAACGTGCTTGTATATCTGGTCGGATTGCCATGGCTTTCGGCAAGTCTGGGTCTGTCGTTCACCGCGACCATTGCGGCAGGACTGCTGCCGTACATCGCCGGGGATGTCGTCAAGTCCGTCGTGACCGTCACTGTCGCCCCGTCCGTGAGGGCCCGTGTGGTGGATCTCGTCTCGAGGGATGATGAGCGGGAGCCCTGTTGAGAAATACGGGCGGAAAGGATAGAATTCCGGCAGATCGGACAAGGACGTCCTTCCCATTGCGGGATGGACGTCCTTTCCTTTTTTCCGGGAGGAGAGCATGGAAAGGAAGTACGTATTCGTCACAGGCGGTGTCGTGTCGGGACTGGGCAAAGGCGTGTGCGCCGCAAGTCTGGGCCTTCTGCTGAAGCAGAGGGGGCTTAAGGTCGCGGCGCAGAAGCTCGACCCATATCTCAATGTGGACCCAGGGACCATGAGTCCCTACCAGCATGGCGAGGTGTTCGTGACGGAGGACGGTGCCGAGACGGATCTGGACCTGGGGCATTACGAGAGGTTCATCGACGAGAATCTGAACAGGAAGTCGAACCTTACAAGCGGCAAGGTGTTCTGGAACATCCTCAACCGCGAGCGCAGCGGCGGCTACCTGGGACGGACCGTTCAGATCATCCCTCATGTGACGGACGAGATCAGGGATGCGGTGGTCTCGCTCGGCGAGATGACAGGTGCCGACGTGGTCATCACCGAGATCGGAGGCACGATCGGTGACATCGAGAGCCAGCCGTTCCTCGAGGCCGCAAGACAGCTGCGCTGCCAGGTCGGCTTCCAGAACACCATGTTCATCCATGTCGTGCTCGTCCCGTATCTCGCCTGCAGCGGGGAGTACAAGACCAAGCCCAGCCAGCACTCGGTGCATGAACTGCAGGGCATGGGGATAATGCCGGACTGCATAATCGCGCGTTCGGACAGCCCTCTGGACGACGAGATCCTTGCCAAGATGGCAATGTTCTGCAATGTCGACAGACGTGCCGTCATCGGTAACGAGAACATCAGCCCTATCTATGCCATACCTCTGCTTCTGCATGAGAGGGGATTCGACGATCTTGTCGTATCGCGACTTTCGCTGGAGTGCGGAGATTGCGATCTGAAGGCATGGCGGACCGCCGTGGGGCACATGACGGGGAGCAAGAGCCGCAAGGTCCGCATCGCGCTGTGCGGGAAGTATGTGAAGCTGCATGATGCCTACCTCTCGATAAACGAGGCCCTTCTGCATGCCGCCTGCTGGAACGATGCCGATCTGGAACTCCTTTACGTCGATGCCCAGGAGGTCGAGAAGTACGGCCCGGAGAAACTGCTGGAGGATGTCGACGGCATACTCGTGCCCGGAGGCTTCGGCTCCAGGGGGATCGAGGGGATGGTCCAGTGCGCCCGCTTCGCCCGTCAGAACGACATACCATACCTCGGAATCTGCCTCGGGATGCAGGTGGCCGTGATCGAGGCCGCACGCTCTCTTGCCCATCTTGAGGCTGCCAACTCACGCGAGTTCGACCCGGATGGAGACGAATGCGTCATCGATCTGATGGACGAACAGCGTAATGTCGTGTCGAAGGGTGGAACGATGCGTCTTGGCGCATACGAGTGCAGAATACTGCCGGGCAGTCTTCTGCATGAGTTGTATGCGGCCGATCTGGTGCAGGAGAGGCACAGGCATCGCTACGAGGTGTCCCCCGTCTTCAGGGACAGGATGGAGGACAGCGGAATCGTCTTCAGCGGCACCAGTGTGGACGGCAGGCTCGTCGAGGCCATGGAGAACCCATCATGCCGCTTCTTCGTCGCCGTCCAGTTCCATCCCGAATTCAAGAGCCGCCCGAACAGGGTCCATCCTCTGTTCGACGGCTTCGTGCGAGCTGCCTTGGCTTGAGCAGGTCGGATGTGTGCATGGCGAGTCCGCCATGCACACCCGCAACCTCTCTCATTGCCCGCTCTTGTCGTAGTTCGAAAGCACCCTGGCCGAAGGATCGTCGACATCGCATCCCGGCCAGTCCGGGTTCGGCATCCAGAAGCCGGGTATCATCCGGTACTGTCCGGGATAGAAGCTCTCGAAGATCTCCCTGTACAGGAGGGACTCTGGTGTGAACGGGCGTCCCTTTTCCGGGTAGCGTGCGTATTCCTTCTCGAGGTCACGCCCTTCAAGACACCTCCGGGCGTATGCCTTGAGGTCGTCGACCATGCTGTGGCCCACCGCGTCGCTGAAGGCCGCCTTCTGTCTCCAGAGGATGTCGTCGGGAAGCCATTCTCCATCCTCGAAGGCCTTGCGCAGAAGATATTTTCCATGGCCAGAGCGGTTCATCTTCATCTCAGGGTCGATCGACAGCACGTACGAGGCGAAGTCGAGGTCTCCGAATGGCACTCTCGCCTCGAGACTGTTGTCGGCGATGCAGCGGTCCGCCCTCAGGACGTCGTATGCGTACAGCTCCCTTACACGCTTGAGACTCTCCTGCTGGAACGCCTCCGCATCCGGGGCATAGTCCGTGTACTTGTAGCCGAAAAGCTCGTCGGACACCTCGCCGGTAAGCAGCACCCTGACATCCGTGTGCTCATGGATGTATCTGCACAGCAGGAACATCCCTATGCTTGCCCTTATGGTGGTGATGTCGTAGGTGGCAAGGCTCTTCACCACTTCGGGAAGGACGTCGATGACGTCCTGCTCCGTCATCGTCACATTCGTGTGCTTCGCACCGAGGAATGCCGCTGTGCGCTCGGCGTATCCGCTGTCGATGGGATCCTTGTCCATGCCAATCGAGAACGTGCGTATCGGATGGCCGAGGATTCTGGTGGCGATCGAGCATACGAGCGAGCTGTCCAGACCGCCGGAGAGGAGGAACGCCACCGGGGTATCGCTGTCAAGCCGCTTCTCGACGGCCCTGACGAGCTTCTTTCTTATGTTTCCGGTCACCTCGTCGAGGCTTCCATGTGAATACCTGCCGACCGCCGTGATGTCCCTGTAGCAGATGAACTCTCCGTCCTTGTAGTAATGGCCTGGAGGGAATGGGTGCACCTGTCTGCATAGACCGGTCAGGAGACAGGCCTCGCTTGCGAATGCAATCATCCCCTCATCGTCGTAGCCGTAGAAGAGCGGACGGATCCCGATGGGGTCACGGGCCGCGATGAACCCGTTCTCCCCGTCATGGATCACGGTCGCATACTCCGCATCCAGCATTGCGAACATGTCCACACCATGCTTTTCGTACAGGTGGAGCACCAGTTCGCAGTCCGACTCGGAATGGAACACATGTCCTTCCGCCTCCAGACGCCTGCGCATGTCCCTGAAACCGTAGATCTCGCCGTTCGTGACGCTGTACATGCCATTGTATTCGAAAGGCTGCATGCCCCTTTCGTCGACGCCCATGATGGACAGTCGCTGGAAGGCGAGCACCAGACCGGGTTCCGGAGTAAGGATGCGTTCGCAGTCCGGACCCCGCCTACGTGTCCTTTCCAGGACGCTCCTGATTCCGTCGGGTCCGATTGAACCACCCCTGTAGGCAAGCACTGTACACATTTCACACCTCACACTGCAGCATAGAGCTGACTGTACGATTTCGATTCATCCGCCTCTATGGCGATGAAGCCTCCTTCAAGACATCGGTCGACTGGAATGGAGAAGACCGAGGCGAAGTCCTCGACCACCGGACGGACGACCTGGTCCAGTTCCGATGCCGGCACACTGCGCATGACGAGCTTGTCGGAAAGGTTTCTCACAGTCCTCTCCGTCCTGAGGTAGATCGTTCCCGCGTACATGCCGCTTCCGCAGAAATGGCCTGTGATGTCCTCTCCCTCATGACCCAGCCCCAGGACGATGATGATGCCTCCTGCAAGATACTCGCCGAGGAACGATCCGGTCCTTCCTCCGACCACGAGGACGCCTCTGTGCTCCCCGTATGCCTTCATGTGGACTCCGGCCCTGTATCCGACGTCGCCCATGACATAGACCCGTCCACCACGCATGCCATAGGCAAGCGCATCTCCGGCCGATCCCCTGACGGCAAGCAGTCCGGCGTTCATCGTGTCCGCCGCGGCATCCTGCACATTGCCATCGACATATATGCTGCCTCCATCCAGGTAGGCGGCGATGGCGTTTCCCGGCGTGCCCTCCACATGGAGGATGCCGTCCTTCATCGCGCAACCTATATGACGCTGTCCCAGACAGCCTGTCAGTGCGATCTCCTCTCCTGCATACCCCGATATCCCACCAGGGGTGCACTTTGCCATGTCCAATCTCCTCATCTCATTCTCCTGCATGCCCGATTCCAAGTATCTCGAGCTCCTTCGCGTTCAGTCCGACTCCCCTGAGCGCCAGCCGGTTGCCCCTCAGGGCCTCTATGCTGTCGATTCCCATTCCTCCCATGAACTCCCTGATCTCGCGTGTCCATGCATTGACCAGATTCACAAGGCGCTGCGCTCCTTTCTCCGGGTCCAGCCTTCCTGTAAGCTCTGCATCCTGTGTCGCAAGTCCCCATGCGCATCTTCCCGTATGGCATGAGGCGCAGATGTGGCAGCCGAGAGCGCACAGCGCCGCCGTGCCGATCGATACTGCATCCGCTCCCAGTGCAATCGCCTTGACGATGTCCGAGGAGTTCCTGATACCGCCTGATGCGATGACGGAGACCCGGTCCCTGATCCTCTCCTCCCTGAGCCTCTGGTCAACAACGGCGATGGCCAGCTCGATGGGGATGCCCACATTGTCTCGGATGCGTCTGGGAGCCGCCCCTGTTCCGCCACGGTAGCCGTCGATCGAGATGATGTCTGCACCGCTTCTGGCGATGCCGGAGGCGATCGGGGCTATGTTGTGCACGGCCGCGACCTTCACGATCACCGGTTTCTCATGATGCGTCGCCTCCTTTATCGACATCACCAGCTGGGCGAGGTCCTCTATCGAGTAGATGTCATGGTGCGGGGCCGGACTTATGGCATCCAGTCCTGGCGGCACCATGCGCGTCTTGGAGACGTCGCCGACGATCTTCCTGCCTGTCAGATGTCCTCCGATTCCCGGCTTCGCGCCCTGTCCGATCTTTATCTCGATGGCGGCGGCCGTTTCCAGATAGGTCGCGTGGACGCCGAATCTGCCGGAGGCCACCTGGACTATGGTGTTCCTCCTGTAAGGATGTAGGTCTTCATGCAGGCCTCCTTCTCCTGTGTTCCAGCAGGTGCCGAGACTCCCGGCCGCTTTGGCAAGCGCCTTGTGGACGTTCAGACTCATCGCGCCATAGCTCATCGCGGAGAACATGATCGGCACATTCAGCTCGAGATGAGGAGGCAGGTTGTCGACGATGCCTCCATGAGCGTCCCTCCGTATGCCTTCCGGCCTTCGACCGAGGTAGACTGCGGTCTCCATCGGCTCTCTCAGCGGATCGATCGACGGATTCGTGACCTGGCTTGCATTCAGAAGCATTCTGTCGAAGTAGATCGGAACCCGGCTTCCCGGGGCCCCCATCGAGGACAGGAGGACACCGCCGGTATCGGCCTGCAGGATGATCTCCCGTATGTCGTCCTCGCCGAAGAGGCCGTTGTGCCGGAATCTGTTCGCGTCCTCTGTTATGTAGATGGCTCCTGTCGGGCAGAAGGAGACGCAGCGTTGACAGTCCGTGCACCTGTCATGATGGAACGAAAGCTTTCTGTCATTGTCTACCGCGATCGCCCCGAAGGAGCATTCCCTCGCGCATCTTAGACATGAGATGCATCCTTCGTACATTCCTATTCTGTAGCGTCTCATGCTCCAGCCTCCTCATTGAGACGGACAATCACCGCTTGACCACCCTGTGGTGCCCAGATCCTGTCCGGATGCTTCTCCACGACTCTTATCGCGGCCTCCTCGGAGCTGAAGTAGAACGTGTCACCCTTCTGTGCGGCGACGAGACCTCTCAGCTTGAGCCTGTCGTTCAGGGCCATCATCCCTCCGTTGAAGCCGACGAGTATCGAGAATGGACCGGTTATGAGAAAGGACGAGAACATCCTTCTCAGATACGATAGCCTTCTGCGTTCCTGCTCATCCTCCATGGCTGCAATCGTCGTCCAGAACGGAGAAGCGACAACTTCGGCACATTCGGCGAGCGAAAGTCCCTGTCTTCTCGTCAGGTAGTCCAGCATGTACGTGATCACCTCGGTGTCCGTCAGAAGACTGCACGTGTAGCCGTACATCTCCACGGTCCTGCGGTTGGCGTCGTATGAGGATATCTCGCCGTTGTGCACGACCGACAGATCCAGTAGCGAGAACGGATGGGCGCCGGCCCACCATCCGGGCGTGTTCGTCGGATAGCGGCCATGAGCCGTCCACGAATAACCTTCGTATTCCTCGATGCGATAGAAGTCGGCGACGTCCTCCGGATAGCCGACCGCCTTGAAGACCCCCATGTCCTTGCCGCATGAGACGACATACGCCCCGTCTATCGAACCGTTTATACCGATCATCGCCCTGGACGTGTATTCATTCTCGTCCAGCTGGCTGTCCTGCAGCATATGTGGAAGCGGGGTTATGAAGTAACGCCATATGAGAGGCGCGTCCGTGATGGCCGCCGTACGTCTGACCGGAATTTTCGACAGGTTGATTATGTCGAAACGGCACTCCAGGAACCTCTCGGTCTCCTCCCTTGCGCTCTGCGAGTCGTAGAATATGTGCAGGGCGAAATGGTCCTTGTACTGGGGATATATCCCATAGGCCGCGAACCCGCCGCCCAGTCCGTTGGACCTGTCGTGCATCACGGCTATGCTCCTTCTTATCGCCTCTCCGCTGATGCGCTTCCCGTCACGGCGGAATATCCCGCTGATCGCACAGCCGGAACTGATTCTGACCTCTCCTTCCTTTTTCATCCCGCACCCCCGGAAAATGAGAAAAGGACGCTCTGAGACCACTCTCAAAACGTCCTTGTTTCTGTCGCCATTTCTACGCCATAACGCTCATCCTTGTCAATCGGATGCATACTGTGTGAATGAAAATCCATCCGGATGCATGAAGCCTCTTGACTAT
The DNA here is from genome assembly GCA_949285785.1 of uncultured Spirochaetales bacterium. Lineage (GTDB taxonomy): Bacteria > Spirochaetota > Spirochaetia > Sphaerochaetales > Sphaerochaetaceae > Bullifex. The sequence goes on from CASEAG010000031.1 coordinate 160,069, forward strand.
TCCGCCGTGGTTTCTCTAATATTCGGCCAGAAACGGCAAAGGCGCTGCAGAGAGTGTATCTGTGGCGCTTTTTCCATAGATGGAGGATTGAAATGGACTTGAATGACATCAGACAGCTTCTGGCGGAGTATGAGATCAAGTTCGTCCGTCTGGCCTTCTGCGACATATTCGGCAGACAGAAGAACATCGCCATCATGGCCGACGAGCTCGAGCATGCACTGACGCGCGGGGTGTCGTTCGATGCCTCCGCGATAGGCGGCTTTCTCAATGTGGACGAGTCCGACCTGCTGCTCTTTCCCGATCTGGATACGTTCTCGGTTCTTCCGTGGAGACCTTCTGACAGGGCCGTGGCCAGATTCTACTGCTACATCAGGTATCCAGACGGAAGACCGTTCGAAGGTGATGGAAGGTATCTGCTTTCCCGGATCGAGAAACGCAGCGCCGACAGCGGATACTCGTTCCTCGTCGGACCGGAATGCGAGTTCTACCTGTTCCAGAGTGATGAGAACGGACATCCGACTCGCCTGCCGCTCGACGAGGCGGGCTACTTCGACATGGCTCCGCTCGACAGGGGAGAGAACGTCAGACGCGAGATATGCTTCGCCCTGGAGGACATGGGGCTCAAACCGGAGCGCAGTCATCATGAGCATGGTCCCGGCCAGAACGAGATCGACTTCCGCTGTTCATCCCCGCTCAAGGCGGCCGACGACCTGATGACGTTCAAGACCGCCGTCAAGGCGATTGCGCAGCAGCATGGACTTTTCGCATCCTTCCTGCCAAAGCCTCTGGAGAATGAGAGCGGCAGCGGACTGCACATCAATCTCTCCCTCTACGAAGATGGCGTCAACCTCTTCGAGAGCGCCGATGGTAAGGCGATGTCGTTCATGGGCGGGATACTCAGGAGGATAGGCGAGATCACGGCGTTCGCGAATCCATTGGCATCATCATACGAACGGCTTGGCTGCTTCGAGGCACCTTCGACGGTCTCCTGGAGTCATCACAACAGGTCGACGCTCGTCAGGATCCCCTATGCCCAGGGACATGACTGCCGCATGGAGGTCAGGAGTCCGGATCCGGCGGCAAATCCATATCTGCTGATATCCCTTCTGCTCTCGGCGGGCTTCGAGGGCATCGGGGATGATCTTGAGGTTCAGCCGGAGTCGAGTGGGGACATGTTCGCATGCGCCTCGTCACAGAATCTTCCTTCAAGCCTGCGGGAGGCTGTGGAGATGACAAAGGCAAGCCTGTTCGTCCATCAGGTGGTCCCGCAGAGGATTCTGGACGAATATCTTGCCGACAGGTCGGCAGAGGCCGACGTATACGAAAGGGATGCAAGCGGACGTGATCGCCTGCTCTCGCGCTGCTTCGAACTGGTCTAGGGTGGTGTGATGGAAACCGTGCTCCTGGTTGCCGAGCGTACGAAATGTGATGAGCTGGAGAGGCTGATCGGTCCTTCGGGCCATGCCTTCATCCGGGCACAGAGCGCACGCGATGCGAGGATGAGGATCCTCGATCTGCAGCTGTCGCTTGTCGTCGTCGACGCACTGTTCGCCGGCTCTGCGGCCAAGGATACGGCCATCTTCGCCGCAGAGCAGGGCATAGACACGCTCGTGGTTGCGCCTGAGAGCATTCTGGGTCATGTCGCCGACATCATGCGTAGGCATGGTGTACATGTCGCCTGTGCGGACAGAGCATGCATCTATGCCGTGCTCAACTCGATAGAGGTCGCAAGGGGGAATGTCTCGAGGCTCGAGGAGAAGAACAGGAAGCTTCTTTCCAGACTGGGCAACGAGAAGCTGCTATGCGAGGCCAAGTGCCTTCTGGCCGCCAGAAGAGGGATGAGCGAGGCGCAGGCCCATGAGTATATCGAGAAGCGGGCCATGGATCGTCGAATAGGCCTGACGGATGCCGCAAGGGGCGTCGTCAGAGAACTTTCATAAGGGGGAGTGTCATGAACGTACCTGAAATGTTCGGTTCAATGGTTTTCAATGACAATGTAATGAGAGAAATGCTACCGAAAAAGGTATATCAATCATTACAGGAGACCATGGTTGAGGGAAAGGCCCTGGATGCCGATGTCGCGGATATCGTGGCCTCGGCGATGAAGGAATGGGCGGTAGGCAAGGGGGCGACCCATTTCACGCACTGGTTCCAGCCGATGACCGGGATCACGGCGGAGAAGCATGACAGCTTCCTGACAGTCGACAAGAACGGATGCGTCATAATGGACTTCTCCGGAAAGGAGCTCATCAAAGGTGAGCCGGATGCCTCGAGCTTCCCTTCAGGGGGACTGAGGGCGACGTTCGAGGCCAGGGGATACACGGCCTGGGATCCGACCAGCTACGCCTTCATCAAGGACGACACGCTGTGCATCCCGACGGCCTTCTGCTCGTATACGGGGCAGATTCTGGACAAGAAGACGCCTTTGCTCAGAAGCATGGATGCGATAAGCGTGCAGGCCGTGAGGGCGCTTGCCCTCTTCGGACGGAGCGCCAGGCGGGTCATTGCGACGATCGGTGCCGAGCAGGAATACTTCCTCATAGACAGGAAGGACTATGCACAGAGGCTGGATCTCAGATTGACAGGCCGCACTCTTCTTGGTGCTCCCGCCGCCAAGGGGCAGGAGATGGAGGATCATTACTTCGGCTCGATAAGGCCGAGGGTGAAGGCCTTCATGGCGGATCTTGACGAGGAGCTGTGGAAGCTCGGAATAACCGCCAAGACCGAGCACAACGAGGTCGCGCCATGTCAGCATGAGATGGCACCCATCTACGACAATGCCAACCGTGCCACCGATGCCAACCAGCTCACGATGGAGGTGATGAGGAAGGTTGCAGAACGTCACGGCTTCGCCTGCCTGCTGCACGAAAAGCCGTTCGAGGGCATAAACGGCTCAGGCAAGCACAACAACTGGGCGCTCAGCACCGATGACGGCGAGAACCTCCTCGACCCGGGGCGCACGCCTGAGGCGAATGCGCAGTTCCTGCTGTTCCTCACAGCAGTGATCAAGGCTGTGGACGAGTACCAGGACCTGCTTAGGATAAGCGTCGCAAGTGCAGGCAACGACCATAGACTTGGTGCGAACGAAGCTCCTCCAGCCATCGTGTCCATCTTCGTCGGAGACGAGCTGGAGTCGGTGATCGACTCGATCGTCGAAGGCAGGCCGGCCGCTGGAGGACGTTCGTCGAACCATCTGGATATCGGCACGGGCGTCCTTCCGAAGCTCGCGCGTGACAACTCGGACAGGAACAGGACGAGTCCATTCGCGTTCACCGGAAACAAGTTCGAGTTCCGCATGCCTGGCTCGTCCTTCAACATAGCATGCACGAACGTGATGCTGAACACGGCGGTGGCCGACGCCCTGAAGTCCTTCTGCGACGAGCTCGAGAGCGCACACGACTTCACCGCATGTCTTAACGCCCTGGTGAGAAGGGAGCTTTCAAGGCACAGGAGGATCATCTTCAACGGAAACGGATACAGCCATGACTGGGAGGTCGAAGCAGAGAGGAGAGGGCTTTCCAACTACAGGAGGACGCCGGAGGCGCTTGTCCATTACTGCGATTCGAAGAACGTCGAGCTCTTCGCAAGGCATGGGGTATACACGAGGCAGGAGATGGAGTCCCGGCTCGAGATATCCCTCGACGAGTACCGCAAGGCCATCCATATCGAGGCGATGACGATGATCGAGATGATCCGTCGACAGATTCTTCCTGCATCCCTCCGCTTCTCCTCATCACTCGCATCATCCGTGCAGCTGAAGGATGCAATCGGGGTCGCTGCAAATGCGGACAAGGCTCTGTGCGCAAGGGCTAGCGCCCTGTGCGATGTGCTTCTGCTCAAGACCGATGAGCTTGAGGAATGCATCGCTGGAGAGCCTCAGGATGCACAGGAGGCCGCATTCTACGCCGCAGACCGGGTCATACCCGCGATGGAGGCCGCCAGAGTTGCATGCGACAGGCTCGAGGCGATCGTGGACAGGTCATTCTGGCCTATCCCGACGTATTCCGAAATCCTCTTCTATTCCTGATGAGGAGACTTCAGACCTGTTGACACTGTGGAAGGCGGCTGCTCGATCCTGCCATCGCCCATAAAGCATCTTGTTGCTGGATAAGCAATGAGGTGCTTTTTGTTATGCATTGCAAAAACGCGTTTTTTGCATTGGCCTTGTTGACACCTTTCCAGATGGATGGGATATTATAGATGTGAAGAGGCACTGCCGATAGACGGTTGCTGGCTTCAGATACAATCTAACAAAAATCAGATCGCTACTGATAGGTCAGATCAGTGGCGATTCTTCTTTCCTATGGTAATCCCCACGGCAATTGCCGTGAGTACCAAGCCGATAATCCCGATTACTACGTTTATAAGACATACCGCCAGAAAACCTGCATGCTTGTCCTGCAGGATGAATGCGGCAAAGTTCACTTCGTCTTGTAGAAGGCAATCACATGGCCACAATCTGGACAATAGTATGCAGCAGCCTTCTTTTCCAGCATCAAGCAAGATCGGACATTTTCAGTGTGCAATTCAAATTTGAATGTTACATTTGTGCTGAATGGCATGCTCCCCGATGAAATGACTGTTCCTTTTGCCATCTCTTTGCCACAGATTGGGCAATTCATCATTCGGTACCTCCGATGTTCGACTTCTGGTTCTCTATGTACTTTTTCACGCTTTCCTCTGTGATTGCACCGACACTTCCGTAATAGCATCCTCTGGACCATAGTCCGGATCCCCAGAACTTGCGCTCCTTCAATTTTGGGAAGGCTGTGAAGATATGTACCGCAGAGATTGATTTCAGAGTACGTGCTATTGAAGAGGGCGCATCGTCTGGAGAAGCCTCAAGAAAGAGGTGGACATGTTCAGGCATGACCTCTATGGCCTTGAG
>CASEAG010000032.1 GCA_949285785.1 uncultured Spirochaetales bacterium
AGGAGGTCAGACTTGAGCGCGGCCTGACTATGGAGGAGGTCAGCGAGAGGACCGGGCATGTCATAAGCAAGCAGTCGCTGTGCGGCTACGAGAAGGGCTACAGACTGCCGCGGACACAGAACATCAGACTCCTGGCAAAGGCGCTCGGAGTCCCCGTCCACTATTTCTTCCAGGACCAGCGATAGGCCTCAGAAGACCGCTTCCTCCACAGGTGCGGTGAACGAGGAGAATGTCGCCTTCGCATCCTCGAGGTAGAACACCTCCGTGTTCCCGTCGTCCTCGTCATACATTCTTCTCAAATCGGGGTATGCATCCAGCATGCTCCCACGCGCCTCACGTCTGTCGTCCTCGACGGCACGGGCGGCGATGCGCAGCCATGTTCCGCCGGTGAATGCGCAGATCTCGCATCTGGGGTTTGCATGCAGCTGTCTCGAGACGTCCTTCCTCTTCCCCGTCTGGATGTAGAGTCTACCTTCGAACAGGTGTGCAGTGCCGAACGGACGCACTCTCGGCTGGCCGTCGTCGTCGGTTGCAAGGTAATAGGTCTCCGCCTTCTTGAGGAAGGCTACGACATCTTCAATCGTCTTCATGGTCTTTATCGATGCCTCCTGAAGCAATGATAATCCGTTTTGCGCCCTTCGGGTGAATTGACTTTCACCTCGGATCGCAGCACGCTCGTAGTCGATGGACGTCATGACACCAGAGGAGCGCCACCGCACGATGGCCGCCATCAGAGGAAGGGACACAAAGCCCGAGCTGTTCGTGAGAAGACTGCTGTGGCACATGGGCTATCGCTACAGCGTGTGCTCACGTCGCATCCCCGGACATGCCGACATCTGGATGAGGAAGTACAACACGGCCATATTCGTCATGGGGTGCTTCTGGCATCAGCATCCGGGGTGCAGGTACGCGAGCGTGCCGAAGAGCAATGTCGGCTTCTGGCAGGAGAAGTTCGAGCGCAACCGTCAGCGGGACGAGAGGGTACGTGATGAACTTGCTGAAAAGGGCATCAGGCAGATGGTCATCTGGGAGTGCACCATAAACAGGATGCGCCGGGACGAGGCGGTGTGCAACGACACCCTGGCCTCCATCATGCTCTTCCTGGAGTCCGATGTGCAGTATATGGAGCTGTGAGTCTTCCACAACGCCCCTCATGGGATTAACATTCCCTTCATGGCTACAGTGGACATGACGAAGGGGAGCATAGCGAGACAGCTGGTGGGGTATACCATCCCTCTGGTGCTGGGCAACCTCTTCCAGCTCGCCTACAACGCCGTCGACTCCATGATCGCCGGCCGCTTCATAGGTGCCGACGCCCTTGCCGCCACAGGCATGGCCGGACCCGTCATGAACATCCTCATACTCGGCATCTCGGGCATCTGCATCGGGGCCGGGGTCCTGATGAGCTCGTTCTTCGGAGCGGGGGACTACACGAGTCTGAAGCGGGAGCTGTCGACGCTACTGGTGTCAGGCACTGTCTTCTCGCTGGTCCTGACCGCGCTGGGCATCGTCTTCATCGATCCTCTGCTCAGGCTTCTGAACGTGCCGCCATCCATACACGACATCACCGCGGTGTATCTGAGGATAGTCTTCCTCGGCGTCCCGTTCACCTACTTCTACAACGCACTGTCCCAGGCGCTCAAGAGCGTAGGGGATTCGAAGACGCCGTTGAAGTTCCTGATGGTCACGAGCGTCCTCAACGCGGTGCTGGACCTCCTCTTCATAGGCTACCTCGGCTTCGGCATCACCTGCTCGGCGATGACGACGACCATCTCCGAGGTCGTCTCGGCCCTCCTGTGCTTCGTCTACATCCATCGCCACGTCCCCGTCCTGGGACTTGGAGCAGGGGATCTCAAGGTGGACAGGGGCATGCTGAAGACGACGCTTTCATACGGTGCGGTCACCGCATTGCAGCAGTCGGTCCAGCCGATCGGCAAGCTCATGATACAGGGGGTCGTCAACACTCTTGGCGTCGCCACGATCGCCGCCTACAACGCCGTGACCAGGATAGACGACTTCGCATACACCCCGGAGCAGAACATCAGCCACGCCATGACCACGTTCATCGCCCAGAACAGGGGAGCCGGGAAGAAGGCAAGGGCATACAAGGGCTTTGTCAGGGGTCTGGTCATCGAGACCGTCTACTTCCTGATTCTCGCCGCCGTGGTGCTTGCGCTCAGAAGGGTGATCATGCAGCTGTTCATCACCGGAGAGGGGGCCGATGCCGTAATCGCCGAAGGGGAAAGATATCTGTCGACGATGGCCTTCCTGTACATTTTCCCGGCATTCACCAACGGCATACAGGGCTTCTTCCGCGGGGTGGGCAGGATGAAGACGACTCTGGTCTGCACCTGCATACAGGCATCGCTGCGCGTCATCTTCACCTTCATCCTCGTGCCGCGCATGGGCATCGTCGGAATATGCTGGGCCTGCGCCATCGGCTGGGTGTGCATGCTGGCCTTCCAGATCCCCTATGCCATCCATTTCGCCCACACCGACCTGGCCAGGGAGTGACTCGTCGAACATTGCTCAACATTTATCAACTATGGGCTCATAGTATATATAGCAAAGAGTATATAAATGCTTTTATTTACTTATTTAAGCATAAGACAAGCAGAAAACAGCTTAAATTTCGTATTTACACCGATTGTGTTTCCTGCTAGCATCCGTTCTGTAAGGAGGTGTTTTGATGTTCTCTTCACAGATGGATCTCTACTGCCGGCTTCCGGTCTCCCGCGAGGTGCTGGTATCCCGGCCGGACGAGGTTGTTCTTCTCGACAGGCTGTTCCGTGCAATGAGTCCACTTGAGGCCACCGGCAGTGACGGAAACCGCAGCATCTGGATAAGACTTGAAAGGGGCGGGCCCGAGGACTGGTGTCCCTATGAGGAATGGAAGGAGGATTGTGCCTACGACAGCGAAGACACCAGCCGGGAGGCATGGCTTGACGAATGGAAGAGCTGGAATCCGTATGAATGCGAATGGTACAGGATCTGGATAGCTGAGCATGATGGATACAGATGCATGGGTGTGACGAATTCCCTTGTCGTCGAATACGATCCACGGCCACATCCGGTCACGTGGGCAACCCATCCTGAACCGGAAGGACGACTGGTGCGCTTCTTCTCCCTGCTCATTCCGGAGGTGGAGAAGGCTGTGAAGATGGTCGCGGATGACACATACCGGGGGTTCCTTCTATCCGGCCTGCCGTACCGGCATCGCTGGGGAAGGATACTGCGGCGTGACCTGTGGGACTGTCTGGAGGGGAGCCGGGAACGGAGCATGCAGGGGCTGACACCGGACGAGATCGAGGATTTCAGAAGGGAGCTTGCGGCGGGTTGCTGGCAGTATGGAGAAATTCCGCCGATCAAGGACATGACGGCCAGGGTGTGGTTCCACATGATTGCACTGGGTTATGATGCAATCGGCAACGACAGGGCGAAGGACGAGGGCGATGCAAGGCGATTCGAGGCCACGACATTCTGCAAAAGCAGCGGCATATTCGACATCGACCCTGACAGCAGCGAGGAGTTCCGCAAATGGCTGAAGGGTGATACCTGGATGGGTGGTCATCCGTTCGAGGTCGTGCTTGGCGGCAGTAGTACACGTGTCAGCCTGTACGTGCGCTCGGACGAAGAAGGCTTTCATGTCTGTGTATCCACAGGTGTTAGCTGGGGCGAAGCGGTACGGTTCTTCCTTGCCATCAGAAAGGCGGGCTACCCTGTCGGAATCCATGACGGCGAGGCTTTCCTGGCCGCACTGGATGGCATAGACAATGTAGGCATCGTTCCTGACGACCCCTTCCCCCGTCATTGCAGTCATCTGTTCGAAGATTGCAAGGTCATCTCGTTCCTGTCGATCGAGGGCGAGCTGGAGGGCAACGAGGAACTCCTCCGGAAAGCCTACTGGTACGAGCCCTACGTGAGCGTTCCGGCCCGGGAGTGACTCACCAGTCGACCGGGCTGTACTGCGGCACTGCGAAGGGGATGTCCGTCATCCTGTCGCCCAGCACGGCCCGCCGCTCCTCCTCGCTGTCGTAGGTTATCCACCTGAACGGATTCTCGTAGTCCTTCTGCTTGGTCTTCATGACCTCCTGCAGTATCCAGCCGTTCAGCTGGACACAGCGCGTCCTCCAGCTGTCGTACAGGTCGCCGGGCGTGGACGAGGCCCTGGCGGCGATGAACAGCAGGACCGCCACTGCGTTCTCCAGCCTGTCCTCCTCATAGAGGTCCGCCAGATGCCTGTAGCGCTCGTGGACCGCATCCCAGCTGTCCAGGCGTCCTTCGTCGATGTCGCGTATAAGGGTCTCCAGGCGATGCCGCGGCACCAGCTGGCCGCCCATGTTCACGAACGGCTCGAGTCTGGCGTCAAATCGCGACTGGAACACCTCGCGCACCTTCAGGGCATGCTTGAGACAGTAGTCGGCGATGGTCTTCATCGCATAGAACACCAGCATGTCGTGGTAGGCCCTGTATGACTTCACCGGCTTGAGGATCCTCACCGGGGTCGCCGAGTGTTCGATGGAAGAGGTCAGCACCTCGAAGTCGAGCTTGCGCCCCTGCCTGAGAAGGCTGCGTCCAAGTCTCCTGCATGCCTCCTCGTCGCTCCTGTCGGCGCCGGCGCTCTGTCCGCACCACAGCTCCATCAGCGTGATGGCATGCACGATCTCGAGCGCAGTGTCGGGGGCAAGGAAGTCCGTCTCTATGGCCACCGGACGATCGATTCTCCTGTCGCGTCTGCCGAACTTCCAGGAATTGCGCACCAGAGCGTACATGTTGTACATCCACCAGTAGGCCGGCATGACCTCGCGCCGTCCCTTGACCGTGTTGTCGGCGACGAGGCTGAAGGGAAGACGAACGTCGAGCTCACAGGGGTAGTCGCCTTTTGCTATCAGGGTGTAGGAGGCGAAGCGGCTGTCGTGCTTGAGCGTGGTGGACAGGGCCGGCCAGAAGCCTCTGCCGGCCACCAGCTCGCCGTCGTTGCCCCGGCTGTTGTGGTTCGAGCCGATCGTGGCCCCTGCGGCCATGTTGCTCTGGCCCATGACCAGCGACGCGATCAGGAACGAGTTGTTGTGGTGCTCCTCGTGGAAGGGGAAGATGAGGTTGTTCAGGACCTCGCAGCAGCTCACCGTGCCGTTGTCTCCCAGGAACGAGTGTATGAGACGTGCCCCGTACTTCAGATTGCAGTGCGTGCCCGTGACGAAGCGGATGGCCTTGCAGCCGTAGAATATCCTGGAGCCGCGTCCCACGATTCCGTTGACCAGCTCGATGCCTTCGCCCAGCTGGGTCGGTTCCTCGACGGACGAGTCCACGGTGAGGTTCTTCAGCTTGTTGCAGCCCTTGGCGTAGCATGCCGGGCCGAAGTCGACGTCCTTGACGATCTCGCAGTTCTTCAGCACCGATCCGTCGCCGACTCTCCCGTACACGCCTCTTTTCGGCGTGACGGTCTTCTCTGTGAGCCGCTTCAGACGGTCCATCAGCACCCCGTCGCCCCTCGTCTTCGCCCACAGCCAGGCGTCTGCACTGTTCATGCCGACGAAGGGCAGCACCTCGCGTCCTCCCGCCTCGTTCATCAGATCGATGGTGACCCTGACGCTCTCGTCCTCCCCCTCCTTGACGATGCCCACGCCGAACTTCGAGTGGTCGGTCGTCTGCAGCTCGTCGACGTCGTATACGATGCAGCGTCTGCCGATGATGTAGTGGCTTACATGGCCGCAGCCGTGCACTGCCGCGTTCTCCAGTATGTCGCTGCTTATTATCCTGCTGTCGACGACGCCTGTCTCCAGGGCGAAGTCGTGGAAGGTGACCATGGCCTTCTCGAAGGGGCCGAGCCTGACCAGGCCGTAGAACGTGCACCTTCTGACCAGCGAGACGTCGAACGGGTCGCGCACCCACACGTCATCCCATCCTGCACAGCGGTTGCCCTGCGCCTCCAGCGATGCGATCTCGTCGTCCCTCAGGTGTCTGTATCCGTCCATCGGCACCTGTTGGAACCTGAACCTGTATTCGTCTTCGCCTTCCTCCAGATAGCGGCTGTCCACGAAGCCGTAGCCGAACGAGCCGATGCTCTCCAGTGATGTCTGTCCCATGCTGATGATTCTGCCCCCGTATCGCGATTTGTACAATCTTTATGGGCCTGTCGGCTTGAAGATGGGCGCCGCTACGTGCAATAAAGGAGGGAGGGTGGGGATTTATGGATGCTTTCCTGTGTACCAAGTCGACGATAGGAGAGGGTATGGGCATGGGCTCGTACTCGCCTTCCCATGTCCTCTGGCTGGCCGCCGGAGCCCTGTTCATCGCCATCGTCTCCCGCCTCTATGCCAGAGGAGGCGGGGAATCCAGGCGCACGATCCGCATCCTGGTGGCGCTGCTCGTCCTGGCGGACGAGGCGCTCAAGTACCTCGTGACGATCCCCACCGGGCAGTGGGAGTGGTCGTTCCTGCCTCTGCATCTGTGTTCGATCTCGGTGTTCGTCATCGCGCTGCACGCCTTCCATCCGGACGACAGGGTGGCGGAGTACCTGTATGCGGTCAGCCTGCCGACGGCCCTGATGGCCCTGGTCTTCCCCAACTGGATGATGCTGCCCTGCTGGAACTGGGAGTCGATCCACAGCTTCACGATACACATCCTGATCGTCTCCTATCCCGTGATGCTGCTATGCGGCGGCTTCAGACCATGCTTCCGCCGTCTTGTGTACTCGTTTCCGTTCCTGGCGGTGGCGGTCGTGGTGGCCGTCGTCGCGAACCGCTTCCTCGATACCAACTTCCTCTTCCTCAATTCCGGCGACGAGGGCAATCCGCTTTCGTTCCTCGAGAAGCTGGTGGGCGGCTGGTATGTCCTGGCCCTCCCCCTGATCGCCGCCCTGGTGTGGAGCATCATGTATCTGGTGCCGAGGAGGCTGAAATGGTCGTGACCGCCACCCTGGCTCTTGTCATCGTCATCTGGTGCGTCTACAGGATGCGCCGCTATCCGCTTGCAAAGGGGCTGAGACGTCTTGCCGTCGTGTATGTGCCGTCCGTGCTGGCATCAAGACCCATTATCAGGTTGGCCAACCGGATGCTGCTGGCAATGCCCCGGCCCGAGGCGACGCGTCTGGTCGACGAGGAGGAAGGGACCATCGACCTGGGCGACCACAGTCTCGAGTACGTCATCTACCGTCCCAAGAACGCATCCGGGCCTCTGCCCGCCATGCTGTACATGCATGGTGGAGGCTTCTTCCTTGAGGCCGCACCGTATCTGTACGGTAAGGCGATGGGTTATTCTTCCGGAGCCGGGTGCATCGTCATGGTCCCGCGCTACAGGACCAGCGATGCCCATCCCTGGCCTGCAGGTGAGGACGACTGCATGGCTGCGCTGAGACACCTGTGCTCTCTGGACGGGGTGGATGTAACGCGTATTGCGCTCGGCGGCGACAGCGCAGGAGCCTGCATCGCCGCGACGCTTGCCCGTCGCTGCAGGAAGGAGGGCATCGGCGTGTGCTTCCAGCTGCTGGTATACCCTGTGCTGGACGACGGCCTGGCCAGCGCCTCCAGCCTGCGTCACAGAGCATGCCCTGTGTGGAACACGGCCCTCAGCCGCAGGATGTGGGACATATACCTGGGTGGAAGAAGAGGGGAGTACGTATCCCCTCTGGCTGAAAACGACTTCTCCTGCCTTCCCCCTGCCTATATCGAGGCGGCACGGTACGACAGTCTACATGACGATGCTCTCTCCTACGCCGACAGGCTACGCGAGGCCGGCGTGGAGGTCGAGCTGCATGATGTCGAGGGCACCTGTCATGGATACGATGCCATGGTCTCGTGCGATGTCGCCAGAAGGATGCTTGCTGTGAGGATCCGTGCCCTGTCCAAGGCGTTTGGCATCTCACAGGAAGAATGATGACCGCCCGAGGCGGCCATCGGATCGTCACTGGGGATCCTGCGCAGTGAAGCCCGTCAGGTACTCGATGGTGTGACAGCTGGTCGCAAGCGTGATTCTGCTTGTCAGTCTGTCCAGCTTCGCCTGGTTCAGCTCGATGCGCTTCTCTATGACATCCTGCCGGCTGCCGGTTCCGTATTCCAGCTTCGTCTCCTCCACGGCGAGCTGGTCCTCCAGCATCGCGATGTCGGCATCCTGGTAGTCTATCTGGGCCAGGGCCAGGTCGATGGAGGCGAAGTTCTGCGCAAGCGTGGTGTGTATCGTGTCGACGGCCTGCTGGCGTGCGATCTGGGCGGAGCGTGTGGCGCTTTCGGCCCTGTCGCGGTCGTTCAGCCTCTGGCCTCCATCCCAGATCGTGCCCTGGAGGGCGACTGCCACGGTGACACCCCATGCGCTCTGCTCGACGAAGTCACGGGTCATGGGGGCGCTGTAGTCGGCGCTGACGCTCAGCGCGATGTCCGGCACGACGTACATGGACCGGTCCGCCGCCTTCTGGGCGTACTGCGTCGCACTGACCATGTGGTCGAGCATCTGCATCGTCGCCTGACCGTTGCCTGTGGCCTGCAGCTCCAGCGTCCTCCTGTCGGCATGGGCGATCCGGTCGTAGAAGTCCTCGTCGGGAACGTAGTCGATCATCTCCGGTGTCAGACCGCTGATGCCCGTGAGTGTCTCGAGCTGCGAAACCAGCGTGTCGACCTGGGTGCGGACCTGCACGATGGCCAGCTCCAGCTGCTTCGCTCCGACCTGTGCCTGGGCCACGTCCTGTGACAGGGCGACGCCTGCTTCGCTTCCTGAGCGGGCTATGTCGACCAGTTCGTCGGCATCGCTCTTCATCTCCTGCAGTATGCCGTCAAAGTCCTTCAGATAGTACAGCGATGCCAGCGACGCCTTGAGCTGGGCATCGAGCTGGGCCTGGGTGTCTCCGATCTGCAGCGCCTTGGCCTGGGCGATCTCCTCGTTCATCTTCACGGCGCTGGTGACCTTGCCCCAGGTGTAGATGGGCTGCACCAGCGAGATGGATGCGCTGAGGTAGGGGTCGCTGACGTCCACGACCATGTTGTAGGAGTCGGGGAGGGTGTCGGTGACAGATGACATGGGAATCGTGATCTCCGGAAACGTCGGAAACTGTGTCGGCGCTTTTATCTCCTGCCCGTTGGCCCATTCCTTTATCCCGCCCAGGTCCAGGTCCATCGTCTGGTGGTTCAGCACGTAGCTTCCCGCCACGGTGTAGCCGATCTGCGGATGGTAGTTCGACTTGGCGTCCTCCACGTCGATCAGGGCGCTGGTGTACTCCTCGCCCGCACTGAGCAGCGCGGTGTTGTTCTCCGACATGGACGCCCTGAGGTCGTCGTATGTGAGCTTCGTATCGTCTGCCATTGCGGGGATGGCTGCAGCCAGCATCATGAGTGCGATGAATGCCGATCTCAATGTCCTGTTCATGCCTCCACCTCCACTTTCTTCGCTTCCCTGCGGTTCTTGCCGTAGATCCGTCTGAGCTTGCGCCTCTCCAATGTGTAGTAGATGACCGGGAGGACGAACAGCGAGATGACCGTCGTGGCGAACAGACCGCCTGCGATCGCCTGGCCGAGGGAGGCGTAGATCTCGCTTCCCTCTCCTGTCGCCATCGACATCGGCACGACACCGAGCATCGTCGTCAGCGTGGTCATCAGAATCGACTTGAGCCTGTTCGAGGCCGAGTCGACGATGGAGCTGGAGAGTATGCCCCTTTCTTTTTCGTAGTCCAGCTGGCCGTCGATCGTGGTGTCCTCGTCCACGGTCCTGCCCGTCTCCTCGATTGCCTCGATGCGCCTTCTGCGGACGGTCATGTTGGTGTAGTCGAACAGTATGATGCCGTTGTTGACCGCCGTTCCGCCAAGTGTTATGACACCGAGCATCGACAGCAGGTTCAGGGTGCTTCCCGATGCGATCAGGGCGATTGCGACGCCGATGAAGCAGAATGGTATGGTCAGCATGACTATGACCGGCTGGTCGAATCGCTCGAACTGGAAGACCATGACCATGAAGACCAGGAAGAAGCCGATGAGCATGGCGGCTATGATGGGCACCATGATGTCCTCGATCAGACTTCCCACGCCTCCTGTCCTGGTCGTGATACCATCGGCCAGGGGGTTCTCGTCGAGGTAGTCGTACAGGCGCTCCCTGATGCGGGCGGAGTCCTCCGTGGTGGTGGCCGCGTTGAGGCTTATGGTGTTGGCCCTGTCGGTGTGGTTGATCTGGCTGATCGTGTTCTCGACGCCG
>CASEAG010000033.1 GCA_949285785.1 uncultured Spirochaetales bacterium
GATGGAGAGAAGATACATGCAACGGTGCAAGAAGGTGAGCGCATCAAAAGGCTTCAGAAGAAGCTTGCCCGGCAGGTCAAAGGCTCAAGGCGCCATGCACGTACTCTCCATCTGATAAGGGTTGAATACCAGAAGATGACAAACTGCAAGGATGACCTTGCGAACAAGATCGTGGCGGGACTTGTGAAGAACAGGACAGTGGTCATCCAGGATGAGATGCTCACCCACTGGCATAGGGGCTGGTTTGCAGGACATGTCCAGCATTCAGTCCTTGGCAGGGTGAAGAGTGATCTCATGATGAGAGATGATGTCGTAGTTCTCAACAAGGCAGTACCGAGTACAAGGTTCTGTCCTCATTGCGGGAAGCTGAACAGCCTTTCCCTGAAGGACAGAGTCTATCATTGTGACTGTGGTGCTGAGGACATGGACAGGGATGTCCATGCCGCACGCAACATGATCTGGTTTTATGAAAACAATGTAGGTGTGGGACGCACCGAAACAAGCGCACCTGAGATCCGAAGAGCAATTGAAAAGGCCTTCATGAAAGGCAATCTCGATTGTCATGGACCGTTGAAGGGCGAAGCTTCCTCCTTTTAAGGTGGAGGTAGTTCACATGACAGTCAAGACCTCTTGCGAACCCGTCTTCCGCCATCCTGACCTTGGTCTGTCCTTCCCAGAACAGGAGACAGGAGGGTTCGAAGAGATGGTCGCGGTACTGTGTCGCATCAGGCTTCTTGTCCAGTGTGACGAATATGACGAAGCAGTCGGCTCCTGTGTTCCTGTAGACTCCGCGTCCAGCCAGCGCATTCGTCTGCCGGTCCAGCAGCCCTGCGATGTCGGACAGCGTGCAGGTCTGGCCGACGCGTAATGCGTTCACCAGTCTTCTGGAATACCCCTGCTGCCTCTCCGCCATACCGTTCATGTCGCCAGGATAGCACCGCTGTGATGCACGGTCCAGATCTGGAAACCTGTTCATGGGCGCACTGGATACAGCATGCGGTCCAATGTAATGATTCCGATATCTGTTTGATGTATGGTCAGCCCAGAAGCTGTCTGAGCATGGCGTTGTCCGCCTTCAGAAGCCCCCTGTCGTCCTTCACGATCTCCTCCGCATCCGCCTTGGCCTGTGCCATGAGCTCGACGTCGTCGGTCAGGGAGGCGACCTTGAGACGCAGGAAGCCGGACTGCCTGTTTCCTATGAACTCTCCGGGCCCTCTTATCTTCAGGTCCGTCTCGGCGATCATGAAGCCGTCCGTGGATTCCCGCATGACCTTCAGCCGGGCCTTGGCCTCCTCGGTGAGGTTGCCGTAGTAGACGAGGAAGCAGTAGCTCTGGAGACTGCTTCTTCCCACACGTCCGCGCAGCTGGTGGAGTGCCGCCAGACCGAATCGTTCGGCGTGCTCTATGACCATGCATGTGGCATCGGGGATGTCGATGCCGACCTCGACGACCGACGTCGAGACCAGATACATCAGCTTTTTCGCCCTGAAGTCGTCCAGGATGCGGATCTTCTCCTCCTCGGGGAGCCTGGAGTGTATGAGCGCCGACGGTATGCCCGGGTACTTGCCCTGCAGGAACGAGTACATCGTGGTCACGTCCTTCAGGTCGCTCTCGCCCTCGTCGTCTATCCTGGGGTAGACGAAGTAGGCCTGGTGGCCACGCTCGAATTCCACCGCGATCGATGCGTACATCCTGTCGCGGTTGCGCTCGTCGACTATGTGCGTGACAATCGGTCTTCTGCCTTCCGGCATCGATTCTATCGTGGAGATTTCCATCGAGCCGAAGACCGTCATGGCCAGAGTGCGGGGTATGGGGGTGGCGCTCATCATCAGGACGTGCACCTTCTTCCCCTTGTGGCTCAGCGCCTGGCGCTGCTCGACGCCGAAGCGGTGCTGCTCGTCGATGATCACGAGCCCCAGGGACTTGAAAATCACGTCCTTCGAGAAGAGGGCGTGGGTACCGATCGCCAGGTCTATGTCGCCATTCTTCAGGGCGTCAAGCAGGTAGCCTCTCTCCCGGCCCTTGACGTCGCCGGTGAGGAAGGCCACGTGCACTCCGAGCTTCTCCATGAGTGCTGCGGCCCCTTCTGCATGCTGGCGAGCCAGCAACTCGGTGGGTGCCATGAAGGCCACCTGGAAGCCCTTGGCTATCATGTGCAGCGCGGCGATCCATGCCACCAGGGTCTTGCCGGATCCGACATCCCCCTGGAGCAGACGGTTCATGGTCGACCAGTCCAGGTCCCTCCTGATCTCGTCCAGACACTTCTCCTGGTCCTTCGTCAGATGGAATGGCAGTGACGATACGAGCCTCTTCTCCAGCGGCGAGACCACGACGGTCCTGTCCTGCGGCGCACGTTCCTGTCTGCCTCTGACGAGGTTCACCTCCAGATGGAGAAGTTCGGTGTAGGCCAGAGTCCTCCTGGCCTTCTCGAGCTCACCCATGCTTCCGGGATGGTGCATCTGTCTGACGGCCTCGTCCATGTGCATCAGGCCATGGGCGAGCCTGAGGCGCTCGGGAATCTCGTCGTCGAACTTCATGTACCTGTTCGACAGGATCGTGTCGACGGCCTTGCGCACCGTCTTCTGCGTAAGCGAACCCGACAATGGGTAGACAGGCAGAATCGTCCCGATGCCCACGGCCTCCTCGCTCGCGCCCAGCGTGAAGGCCGAGGCGCTGAACACGCTTCCCGTCTTCGTCACCGTGGCGTTGATGAACCAGCTGGTGCCGACGGGGTAGGCGTTCTCCATGAAGGAGCGGCCGAAGCAGTGCAGGTGGAGAGTGCGGCCCGAATTCAGGTCCCTGGCCGTCATCTTCAGCACCCTCTGTCCCTTGGACATGTAGTGGCTGTGATCTGTTATTGCGACGGCGGTGTTGATCGTGCCTCCCTCGTCGCCAATGTCCTTCAGAGAGCGCATGACCGTCCTGTCGTCATAGCTTCTTGGAAAGAGCGTCACGAGGTCGCACGCCTTCTCCACGCCCAGCGAGGCGAAGTCGGCGGCGGTGACCTTGCCGACTCCCCTGATCTGCGTGATGGGGAAGGTCAGTTCGCCGACATACATCCTAGAACGGTATCCTCACCGCGAGCACGATCAGAAGCTCGAAGACATAGTGGAAGGCGAAGTAGGCGAGAACCGAGATCGCCAGGGCAATCAGGCACAGCGTGCTCTCCTTCACGATCCTGTGCGGGAAGAACAGCAGCTGTACACGGCGCACGATGTTCTCCGTGACCGTGTTCATGCGCGAGAAGCCCGGGTTGTGTGTGAAGGAGCCTATCGTCCTGATGGCCAGCAGGATGATCAGTATGATCAGGAAGAGCGAGAGCGCGTACGACCAGAAGGCGCTCAGGACCATCTGGACCACCCACGACAGGGTCAGGCGTCCGAAGACCGAGTACAGGCTCAGCAGCGACTGGATCACCGACAGCACCCCCACCGCGAACAGGGGGGAGAAGTCGAAGTAGCCGACCACGAACCGTCTTGAACGGAACAGGTTCAGATAGGGGTCGATGATCGAGGCGAAGTACCACGTCAGCGATCCCTGACGCGGGTACGGGTTGAACCAGCTCATTATGATCCTTACCCATATGAGGAACGAATAGAGTCCGACAAGCCGGGCCATAAAGCCCGCGATCTGCATCAGCATGGCCATCTCCTATGACAGGTACACGTTCTTCACTATCGGGAATGCCATCAGGTCCTTCCTGATGCCCTTGTAGAAGTCCACGCTGAAGGAGGACTTCACGTATTCATCCCTCCTGTCGTCGAGGAACACCGTCACCGGCAGACTTCCGGAATGCTCTATGAGGAACGAGACCACCTGTGAAAGATACTGTCCCCCGGAGTCTTCAGCAAGTCTTGCAGAATCCATCGACAGCGATATCCTCCTGATCGCCTCGCTGGGCAGATCCCTGGGCTCGCAGATCGACGATATCACGAACTGCACCTCGTCGCCCCTGTCCCGGCGTCTGTCGAAGCGGCCCACGAAGCCGTAGATCCCGTCGTCGGCCACCTTGTCCTCGTACCTCTCCCAGTCCTTGGGGAAGAGCACGGCATCCATGCTCCCCTGCATGTTGGTCAGCGTCATCGTGGCCATGTGGGTGCCCTTCTTCGTCTTGAGCACCCTCAGTCCGGACACCTGGCAGATCAGCGACACGTCCCTGTCCAGTGGAAGCTCGTCCGGCTTCGAGATGTCGACCCAGACGCAGCGCTCGATGTCCTCCTTGAAGCCGTCCAGCGGATGACCCGAGACATAGCGGCCGATGAGCTCCTTCTCCATGTCCAGCATCTCCCGCTTGCTCCAAGGCTGGGCCGGGCGGAACTCGAAGCTGCCCAGCTCCACGTCGTCGCCGAACAGGGATATCTGTCCGTATGCCGTCGTCTCCCTCCGGCTCCTGTCGAAGGCGATCGCGGCATCGAGGTTGGCCATGAGCGTCGCCCTGTCATAGCCCATGCAGTCGAAGCATCCGGCCTTGATCAGGTTCTCCATGAGGCGGCCGTTGATGATGCCGTCGGGCTGACGTGCCAGGAAGTCCATGAAGTCCTTGTACCGGCCGTTCCTCTCGCGTTCCTCGACGATGATGCGGGTGATGCTCTCTCCGACGTTCTTGATTCCCGCAAGTCCATAGACGATGTCGCCGTCCACGACGTTGAAGTGCATGTCGGAGTCGTTGATCGACGGCGGCAGGATCCTTATGCCCATGCTGTCGGCAAGGGCGAGGTAGTCCTTGAACTTCTCCGGGTTGGTCATCTCGTTGGTCAGGTTCGCCGCAAGGAATTCGGAGGGGTGGTTGGCCTTCAGGTATGCCGTCTGGTAGGCGACGATGGAGTAGGCCACCGCATGCGACTTGTTGAAGCCGTACTGGGCGAAGGGCTCCAGCATCTCGAAGATCTCCTCGGCATGCTTCGCATCACGGCCGAGCTTCACGGCGCCGGCAACGAACTTGACCTTCTCCTCGGCCAGCTTCTCGACCTTCTTCTTGCCCATGATTCGTCTGAGGATGTCGGCCTGGCCGAGAGAGTATCCCGCGATAATCTGGGCCACCTGCATGACCTGCTCCTGGTAGACGATGACCCCGTAGGTGGTCTTGAGCACGCTCTCCAGCTCCGGGTCGGCGTATTCGATCGGCTGCAGGCCGTTCTTGCAGGCGACGAAGCGGTCGATGTACTGCATCGGGCCCGGGCGGTAGAGGGCGTTCAATGCGACCAGGTCCTCGATCGTCTCAGGCTGCGCGTCCTTGAGGACCTTCTGCATGCCCCCCGATTCGAACTGGAAGACGCATTCGCTCTCGCCGCGCTTGAGCATGTCGAAGGTCGCCTTGTCCTCCTCGTCGATGTGGTTGATGTCGAAGGAGGGGTCCTTCTTGTGTATCAGGTCGACGGTGTGCTTGATCAGCGTGAGCGTCTTGAGGCCCAGGAAGTCCATCTTCACCAGACCGCACTCCTCGATCTGGTCCATCGTGTACTGGGTCGCGATCGAACGCGTCTTCGGGTCGTATGAGATGGGCACGTAGTCGATCAGGTCGGTCTTGCCGATGACGACGCCTGCGGCATGCAGCGAGGTGTGCCTCGCTCCGCCCTCCAGACGGCGGGCCGTGTCGAACAGCTCCTCGTACACTCCGCCACGCGCGATGATCTCCTGCAGCTTCGGCTCCTGCGCTATGGCCTTCGCGATGGTCATCTTCGGCTCGTCGGGAATCAGCTTGCAGATCATGTTCGACTCGTCGTAGGGGATGTCGAGCACCCGGGCCACGTCCTTGACGACGGCCTTCGCCTTCAGCGTACCGAAGGTGCAGATCTGGCCGACGCGGTCCTTGCCGTAGTGTTCGGTCACGTACTGGATGACCTCGCCGCGGCGCTCGAAGCAGAAGTCGATGTCGAAGTCGGGCATCGAGACTCGTTCTGGATTCAGGAAGCGCTCGAACAGCAGGTTGTACTTGATCGGGTCGACGTCCGTGATGTCGACGCAGTAGGCCACCAGCGAGCCGGCTCCAGAGCCGCGCCCCGGGCCTACCGGGATGTCGTGGGTCTTGGCCCAGTAGATGTAGTCGCGCACGATGAGGAAGTAGCCGTCGAACTTCATCTTGAGGATGATATCAAGCTCGTGGTCCAGCCGCTTCTGCAGAGCCTCGGTGATCTCTCCGTAGCGGCGGATGCATCCTTCATGCGAGAGGTGCACCAGGTATTCGCCTGTGTCCTTGAAGCCCTCGGGGATCTCGTAGTCGGGCAGGAGGGGGCCGGGGAACTTGACCTCGAGGTTGCACCTGTCGGCGATGATGCGGGTGTTCTCTATGGCCTCGGGGCACCATGAGAAGAGACTGCGCATCTCCTCCTCGCTCTTGAAGTAGAAGTTGTCGTTGGGGAAGCGCATGCGCTTCTCGTCGCTCTTGCGTGCGTTGGTGCCGATGCAAAGCAGCGTGTCCTGGGCGTTGGCGTCCTCGCGGCTTATGTAGTGGATGTCGTTGGTGCACACCAGCGGGATGTCGAGCTCCTTCGAAAGACGCACGAGCATCGGGTTTGTTCGTTTCTGCTCCTCGAGTCCGTGGTCCTGCAGCTCGAGGTAATACCTGTCGCCGAAGACGGACTTGAACCATGAAGCCCGCTCCTTCGCCGTTTCCCACTGGTCGTTGAGCAGATTCTGCAGGATCTCGCCGCCCAGACATGCCGACAGGCAGATCAGGTCGTCGCTGTGGCTAGCCAGAATCTCGTCGTCGATCCTGGGCTTGTAGTAGAATCCCTCGGTGTTGGCAAGCGTGGTGAGCTCCATCAGGTGGTGGTAGCCGTTGTCGTTCATCGCCAGAAGGATCAGATGGTACATGTGGTTGTGCCCCTCCGACATCGGGCTCGTGTCCCTTCTGTCGCGGGGGTTCATGTAGAACTCGCTTCCTATGATGGGCTTGATGCCCGCCGCCTTGCATGCCTTGTAGAACTTCAGCGCGCCGTACATGTTGCCGTGGTCGGTGATGGCCAGTGCATCCATGCCGCACTCCTTGCACCGGGCGATGTATGAAGGGATCTGGGCCGCTCCGTCCAGCAGCGAGAAGTCCGTATGGTTGTGAAGGTGGATGAAGCCGCTTCTGGGCGTGGTCTCCATCGCCGTGTCCTGTTCGCTCATGAAGAGAAGTATAGCGGGAAAGCGGGGTCTTTGGACAGGCGGATCCGGAAGGCGGCGTTTGTCTCATCCGAGGCGGTCGGCAGCCGGGGAGGACGACGCCCCATTATGACGGGTCAGGTCTGCCCTTGCTGGACAAGGAGTGACGGATGATTGATTTGTTTCTTCTTTTCATGATTGATTTTCATGTCAAAATGAAAAATTTTCAATAGATTTTGAAAATATGATGTGAAGATTTAATTCGTAAGTCCTTGTAATGCAAGGAGAATGTAAAATCAAAACAGAGGAAAACGCGCATTTTCGCTGAAAAGTTTTCAGAAATGCTTTTGACAACTTGGAAAACCCGTGGGAGACTTTTCTCAGAAGAAAACATGAAAAGGAGGCTTTTCCATGAAGAAAGCATTGTTGATTCTTCTCATTGCACTTGTAAGCATCTCCACCGTCTTCGCCCAGGGCTCGGGCGAGAGCGCAGCCGCAGAGGGCGGAAAGCACAAGATCGGTGTCCTTGCACCGGCGGTGACGCATGGATGGGTCGCCGGCGTCGCGTATTACGCCGAGCAGAGATGCGAGGAGCTTGCAGACGAGATCGACTACAGGTTCTACACCTCGAACTCCGCCGAAGAGATGACCAGTCAGCTCGACGACCTCATGCTCTGGGGTGCCGAGGCGATCGTCTGCTATCCCCAGTGGACAGGAATGGAGGTTCCTATCCAGAATGCCATCGACCAGGGCATCGCGGTCGTCAACTTCGACATCGAGATCGCGGCCGACGGCGTCTACAGGGTCTCCGGTGACAACTACGACATGGGCGTCCAGGGTGCCCACTACATCGCCGACAAGATCGGAACCGAAGGTGTCGTCGTCATCCTCGACGTCCCGACATCCGGATCCGTCGCGGCGAACAGGAAGGCCGGTTTCCTCGACACCGTCGCGGAGATCGCACCCGATTACGAGATCCTGACCTATGCCACCCAGTTCACCCGTGAGGACGGACTTGCCGACATGGCCGACATCCTTACCGCCAACCCGCACATCGATGCCGTCTACTCCATGGACGACGAGACCAGCATCGGCGCCCTTCAGGCCATCGAAGAGGCAGGAAGGACCGACGTCAAGGTCATCACCGGCGGTGGCGGCTGCCAGGAGTACTTCAACCTCATGGACGACTATGACGACATCTGGGTGCAGAGCGCGCTCTACAGCCCGACCATGGTCACCGATGCGGTCGACATGGCCCTCTCCATCCTCAACGGGGAGGAGGTCGAGCAGGTCGTGATCATCCCGACGACCATCGTCGACAAGACGAACGTCGCCGAGTACCTCGACCCGACGAGCCCCTACTGATCCGGCTCCATGAAGGGGTGGCCCTGGAGACATGGCCACCCCTTTCCTGAAAAGAGCAGGAGGTGAAGCATGAATCTTGAAATGAGGAACATCTCCAAGTCCTTCTCGACCAACCTCGTCCTCGACGGGGTGGACTTCACTCTCGAAGGCGGTGAGATCAAGGCCCTGCTTGGCGAGAACGGTGCCGGCAAGTCCACGCTCATGAACATCCTGGGCGGCGTGATAGACGCAAACGGAGGGCAGATATTCCTGGACGGGAGGAGCGTATCGTTCTCCAGTCCGAAGGACAGCCTCGAGGCGGGGATCGCGTTCATCCACCAGGAGCTGAATCTCATCAACGATCTTGCGATATACGAGAACCTGTTCATAGGAAGGGAGATCAGGAGGCGCGGCCGCCTCCTGGACCACGAGGCGATGATCAAGGCGACGGAGGAGGTCTTCCAGCGGATGGACCTGGACCTCGATCCCCGCACAATGGTCCGCGACCTCGACGCTTCCTATAAGCAGATTGTCGAGATCAGCAGGGCGATGCTGATGAACGCCCGGCTGGTCATCATGGACGAACCCACGACAAGCCTCACGGATCCGGAGATCGAGCGCGTGTTCGCGATGATGCGCACGCTCTCCCGCCAGGGTGTGGGCATCATATTCATCAGCCACAAGTTGAACGAGGTCATGGACATCTGCCACAGCTACACGGTCCTCAGGGACGGCAGGATGGTCGCAAGCGGTCTCGTGAAGGACGTCACGAGCAGCCGGCTCGCATCGTTCATGGTCGGCCATGACGTCGTAGAGCATACCAGGACGGCATCCGAGATAGGGCCACTCGTGCTGGAAGGCCGCGGCCTCGGGGACGGAAGACATTTCTCAGACATATCGTTCTGTGTCCACAAGGGGGAGGTCGTGGGCTTCACCGGTCTTCTCGGCGATGGTCGCAGCGAGCTTTTCCAGGCGGTGTTCGGAGCCGGGCGCTTCACGACCGGCCAGCTGCTGCTCGAGGGGGCCGAGGTGCATGTGAAGACCACCAGCCAGGCCGTGGGCCTCGGCATCGGCTATGTCCCGCGCAACAGGAAGGAGAACGGGATCGTCAAGGACATGACCATCTTCGAGAACGGTTCGCTCGCCACCATGTCGACCAGGCGTAAGGGCCTGTTCTTCATGGACGAGGACAGGCTGGAGGAGGAGTTCCAGGCACAGCGGCGTGCACTGAGGATAAAGATGGACGGGGAGGACGACCCGATAACCTCCCTTTCGGGAGGAAACCAGCAGAAGGTGGTCCTCGCCAGATGGCTCAGCGCACAGCCGAGGGTGCTCATCCTCGACAACCCCACGCAGGGGGTGGACGTCGGAGCCAAGGAGGAGATCTACGAGATAATCCTTTCCCTTGCCCAGCGCGGCGTGGCGGTGGTCGTCCTGTCCAGCGAGGCCCAGGAGGTCATGAGGGTCGCGTCCCGCTGCTATGTCATGTACCACGGCAGGATAATGGACTGTCTGTCTGCAGGGCAGATGAGCGAGAAGGAGATCATGAGACTTGCTACAGGAGTTGAGGAACAATGACGGATAGACTTGAATCGATTGCATCTGCCAGGCCGGTCGCCTGGTTCACAAGACAGTGGTCGCAGCGCCCGCTGTTCTCGACCCTGTGTGCACTGGTCGTGATGATAGTGCTGCAGACCATCGCCCTCGGGTTCGACCAGGGCAGCTTCCTCGGCTGGCTCAGCCTGTGGACGCGCAACTGGCTGAACATACTCAGGAACAACGCCACGATAGGCATCATCGCGCTTGGCATGACGTTCGTCATCATAACCGGTGGAATCGACCTCGCCGTCGGAAGCACGCTGGTTGCAGTGGGCGCCGTGGTGATGATCTTCATCGACGGCAGCGCCACCGGGCTTCTGACGTCGCTCGGCATCACCGGCGCTCCGGCGTATGTCATCGGAATCCTGGTCGGAATCGTCGTCGGCCTGGCTCTGGGGCAGGTCACGGGACTTCTGATCACAGTGGGCAAGCTGCCGCCTTTCATCGCGACGCTCGGCATGATGAACATCTGCCGGTCGGTCACGCAGCAATGCATGCAGACGGTCAATCCTTCGGTGCCGCGCGGCTTCACCCAGATCGCGAACCTGTCTGTGGGCGGCCAGATGTTCATGCCGATCATCTACTGGCTGGTCATCGCGTTCATCATGCACTACATAAGCAGACATACGGCCTTCGGCCGCCATGTCTACGCGATAGGCTCGAACGAGAAGGCCGCCAAGCTGTCCGGAATCAACACGCAGGCGGTCAAGAGGACGGTATACACCATCATGGGCGCCCTGGTCGCCATCGCCAGCGTCCTGCAGGTCTCCAGGATCGGCTCCATGGACTACGCCAACGCCGGAAGCGGTTATGAGATGGATGCAATCGCCGCGGTCATCGTCGGCGGAACGAGCATGGCGGGAGGAAAGGGCACGATCGCCGGAACCGTGCTCGGCGTCCTCATCATCGCGGTGGTCAACAATCTGCTGAACCTGCTTGGGGTCCCTCCGTTCCTCAGGGAGGCGTTCAAGGGAGTCATAGTCATAGTGGCCGTCCTTCTGCAGAAGAAGGAGAAGGTGTGAGGAGGCGGACGTGTACAGGATAGGAATCATCGGATGCGGGAAGATCGCCCAGGTGCGTCACATCCCGGAATACATCGCAAGCGGCAGGGCGGAGATAGTCGCCTTGTACGATATCAACGTGGAGCGGGCGGCAGGCCTTGCGGAAAGGTATGGTGCCAGGGCCTGCTCGGGCATAGACGAGCTTCTCGACCAGAAGCTCGATGCGGTGAGCATCTGCACGGCGAATCATACTCATGCGGAGTATGCCATCAGGGCTCTGGACAAGGGGCTGGACGTGCTGTGCGAGAAGCCCATGGCGACTTCTCTGGAGGACTGCCAGGCCATGGTCGATGCCGCCGCGAGGAGCGGACGCATACTCATGATCGGCCAGAACCAGCGTCTCACCGCGACGCATGTGAAGGCCCATGAGCTGATCCGCAGCGGGGCCATCGGCCGGCCGCTGACGTTCGCCACGCGCTTCGCCCACTGCGGCCCGGAGACCTGGTCCGTGGATCCCGGCAGGAACACGTGGTTCTTCGACCGGAAGAAGGCGGTGATGGGTGCCATGGCGGATCTGGGCATCCACAAGACGGATCTGATCGGCTTCCTGCTGGATGACATGGTCAAGGCCGTCAGCGCATCCGTCACGACCCTGGACAAGAGGGATGCCTCGGGCTCGCTCATCCCGGTCGACGACAACGCAGTGTGCATATACGAGATGGCGGGAGGAGCCATCGGTACCATGTGCGCCAGCTGGACCGACTACGGATGCGAGGACAACAGCACACGCATAGACGGCAGCGAGGGCGTGATGAAGATCTATGTCGACCCTGCATACTCCATCGTGATAGAGAGGCGGGACGGTACGCGCGAGCTGTACGAGCTTGATGCGATACAGACCAACGAGAACCAGACGTCGAGCGGTGTCATCGACTGTTTCCTGGATTCCATCGAGAAGCGCACGTGTCCGATCGACGCAGCGAGCGTGCTTCCTGCCATGAAGGCGGTCTTCGCGGCATTGGAAAGCGCAAGCACCGGCAGAAGAGTCGAGATATAGGGTGATGAAAAGGAGGAGATGAAATGAAGCTTGGAATTCTCAGCGCGATCTATGACGGATATACATTCGAGGAGATGATCGACCATGCATCAGGGGTGGGGTACGAGTGTGTGGAGGTCGCCTGCTGGCCGCAGGGCAAGGCTGAGCGGCGCTATGCCGGCGTCAGCCACATCGATGTGGAGAACCTGGACGATGCGAAGGCGAAGTACATCCTGGACTATGTGTCCGGCCATGGCATGAGGATATCGGCGCTCGGCTACTATCCCAACCCGCTGGATGCGGACAAGGCCAGGAGAGAAGCCGCCATAAGGCACATATACGCCTGCATCGATGCAGCCGCGAAGCTCGGCGTGAACCTGGTCAACACCTTCATCGGACGCGACCAGAACATGACGGTCGACGATAGCATCGAACTGGCCGTGAAGACATGGGATCCGATCCTGAAGTATGCGAAGGAGCGGGGAGTGCGGATAGGCATCGAGAACTGCCCGATGCTCTTCGGCCCCGACCAGTGGCCCGGTGGACAGAACATCTTCACCTCTCCGGTGATCTGGAGAAGGATGTTCGCTCTGCTCGACTACGACAACTTCGGCCTGAACTTCGACCCGAGCCACTTCATCTGGCAGGGCATGGACTACGTCAAGGCGGTCTGGGAGTTCCATGACAGGTTCTTCCATGTGCACTTCAAGGACATCAAGCTGCATCCTGACAGGCTTGCCGAGTGCGGCGTGATGGCATACCCCCTGGACTACATGACCCCCAAGCTTCCCGGGCTCGGCGATGTCGACTGGGGTGCGTTCGTAAGCGCGCTCACAGAATGCGGCTACGACGGTGATGCATGTGTCGAGATCGAGGACAAGGCATACGAGGGCAGCCGCGAAAGGGTAGAGGCTTCCGTGGAGATCACGTACCGCTACATGCGTAACTTCGTCATTTGAAGGGAGGCCCGGCATGCTGTCCAGGACAATCGCGGTAAATTCCAACTGCTACCACGGCTATTCGATCGAGGATGCCGTCCGCGGCATCGTGGCCGCCGGCTTCCATGCGATCGAGCTCACTGCGACCAAGGGGTGGACGGAGCACGTCTTCCCGGACATGAGCCTGTCGAGTCTTGTGAGGACGAGAAGGCTTCTCGAGGAGGCTGGCCTGGCGGTCGTCGCCATGAGCGGTCATGTCAATCTCATGGACGAGGAGCGCATCGCCGACTTCGTGGACAACATCGAGCTTGCACATTTCCTCTCGGCCCCGGTCATTGTCTCCAGCGTAGGGGAGGCCCATCTGAAGGACAGGACCAGCGCAGGCGACGATCTGGTGGCCTCGAACATCCGCACCTTCCTTCCTCTGCTCGAGAAGTACGACATGAATCTGGTGCTGGAGACACATGGGGAGCACGGGACGGCCACGAGGCTGGCATCGATAGTCGACCTTGTCGGCAGCCCACGCGTGGGTATCTGCTACGACACGGCAAACGCCATCTTCTACGGCGACGTCAAGGGCGTGGAGGACGTCGAGGCGAATGCGGGCCTGATCGACTATGTCCACATCAAGGACAAGGCCGGAGAGAGGACCGAGTGGAACTTTCCGGCCCTTGGCGATGGGTATGTCGACTTCCCGTCTATACTCTCGGTTCTGGACAGGGCCGGCAACCACAGTCCGCTGTCTATCGAGATCGAGTTCACCTCCAGCGGGGCGAAGGACCTGGCGGAGGTGGACGATGCCGTCACACGCAGCGGCGAATACCTGAGGCACCTGGGGTACGTGCTATGAGGAACATACTGCTCGTCGGCCTTGGCGGCATGGGACGGGTGCATCTGGCGAACTATGCATACCTCGGCGACAGGGCCCGGGTCGTGGCCGCAGTCGGAAAGACGGATGCGGACAGGGCGTTCGCCGCGACCCATGGTCTTGACTTCTACTCCGACATGGAGGATGCCGTCCGCTGTCATGGCGGAATCGACACGATAGACATCACCACGCCGAGCTGGCTTCATAGGGAGAACGTCCTCCAGGCGCTGTCGCTGGACTGCGACGTGATATGTGAAAAGCCCCTGGCGCTGTCAAGCCGGGATGCATATGACATGTATGAGTCGTCTCATCGGCGAGGCCGCATGCTGGTTCCTGCGCTGGTGTGCCGCTACACGAAGGAGTTCGCCCTGCTGAAACAGGCCGTGGAGGGTGGTGCATATGGACGCCTGAAGGAGGTGCGCTTCACCAGGCTTTCCGAGAAGCCTGCATGGAGCGAGGGGGCCTGGCTTCTGGACCGTGACAGGAGCGGGCTGGTCCCGTTCGACCTGATGATCCACGACATCGACATGATGGTCGCGCTCCTGGGCGTTTCCGTGGAGCTGCTGTGGAGTGCAGAAGGCGGCGTGAACCATCACCATGCTGCCTTCAGGGACGCCGGCGGATCGCTCGTCCTGATCGAGTCCGGATGGCTGGATGCCTGTATCCCGTTCGAGGCGACATGGCGTGCGGTGTTCGAGCATGCCGTGATCGTGAACTCCCCTTCAGGAGTCGTGCTGTATCCCGAAGGTGGTGTTGCAAAGGTCCTTCCTGTCGAATACCCTGTAGTCGTATCGACCGGCATCAACGTGCCTCCCACGGGATGGTACTACGAGGAGCTGAGGAGCATCGTCGACACGCTCGAGGGCAGGTGTGATCCTGCCTCGTGCCCTGACGAGGTGGTCCATGCCCTGCGTCTTGCCGAGGCGGTCGGGTCATGACAGGAGGACGATAGGCGATGAGCAACAGGACGAAGCTTTCCTACCAGACGATCGCTGAAAGGAGCGGACTGTCCATCGCCACGATATCCAGGGTGTTCAACCGTTCGCAGTCGGTCAGCGACGAGAAGAGGGCGCGCGTCATCCAGGCGCTGCGCGAGCTGGGGGTGGACCCCTCGACGCTGGATCTGCGGCCGCAGCCCAGGAACAACATGCTGATCTTCAACGTCCCCTCGCTGAAGAACCCATTCTACTCGCCGATAATAGAGGCCTCCAGACGCACGGCCAAGCGCTTCGGCTACAACCTGGTGGTCAACGAGAATCCGCTGGGGACCGACCTGCAGTCGTTCATAGACCTGATCCGGACCTCCAGGGCGGCCGGTGTGATCCTGACCAACGCCATCGTCCCCGAGACCGTCGAGACGATAAGACAGGTGGTGCCTGTCGTGACCTGCTGCGAATCCGCGACCACTGCAGGGGTCCCATATGTGACGGTCGATGACGAGAGTGCCAGCGAGAACGCGGTAAAGTATCTCATAAGTCTCGGGCGCCGCCGCATCGCCCTGATAAACGGCCCCGCCGAGTTCAAGTACTCAAAAGAGCGTTACAAGGGCTACCGGAACGCTCTGGTCAGCCATGGTTTCGCAATCGACGACGACATCATCTGCGCCGTGGGTGCGGACATGGACTACGACATCGCGGTGGCGAACGTCACGAGGATGCTCTCGCAGCCCGGCAGGCCGGATGCCTTCTTCTGCATATCCGATGTCCTTGCCTGTGCAGCGATCAAGGCCTCCCTGGCCGCAGGGCTCAGGGTGCCGCAGGACGTGGCCGTCGTCGGCTTCGACAACATCCAGTTCAGCAGGATGATGAACCCCACGATAACCACCGTGTGCCAGCCGTTCGACCAGCTGGGCACCCTTGCCGTGGAGATGCTGGTCCGGGTGATAAACGGGGATGACGAGCACATAGAGTCCATACATCTTGGCTGTGAGCTGATGATCAGGGAGTCCACGTCGATCTTCCGCTGAGACGGGACGACGCGTCTGGCATGCGACACTATCGGGTCAGGCGTTGAACCTGTCCACGTCGCGTCCGGTGTAGGTGAGCACGCGCTCGTTGATGTCTTTGATCATGTCGTGGATCATGCCGCGCAGCCGGTCCTCGCGAAGAGCGCTCATGTCGCTGAAGCTCTCCTTGATATGGTCGAGCACGAAGTTCTCGATCTGGTTGTAGCGCGAGATGTTCACGGGAAGCTGCATGCTCGTGACCATGTTGTCCAGATCCCTGCTGTAGAAGAACCCCTTGTCCGGAAGGGTGAAGATCAGCCTTGCGTAGGATATGCTGTTCTGCTCGAGGCGTGCGACCATGGCGATGGTGCAGGCGTCCGAGGCCTCTCTCAGCGGGGATCCCACAGTGCGGAAGTACTGGTAGTCGTACTGCTGGATGGCGATCCTGACCTTGCTCAGCAGGGCTCCGTCCGGCACGTCCAGCGCTCCGTTCTTGTCGTAGATCCTGGAGATCTGGAACCACTTCGAGTGCATCCTCTTCTTCATGTACCTCAGCTCGACCGCGGCGTCGAGGATCATCAGCGTGGATGCCAGCGCCGTCTTGAAGCGCCTGGTGCACAGACTCCCCCCAATCGTGATGCGCTCCCTTATCGTGCGCGTCGCGGTGCTGTTGATCGTGTCCAGAAGTATCTTCGGCAGGACCAGCTTGCCGGCCTGTGCGATCTCGTTGATGCTGACCATGGCGCCGAACTCCGCGTAGCGGTCGTTGCGCAGGAAGTGGTGCAGCTCCTCGATGCCGTCCAGCCAGATGATCTCCATGTTGCCCCTGACTGCGGGGTAGAAGTCCTTCTCGCTCATGATCTCCGTGCCGCCTGCCCAGAGGAAGGGGGTGGTGCCGCGGTAGTTGACTATCGTGTTGTTGTATTCGGCCATGCTTGCAGGCTCATGGATGTTGGGCGACCTAAGCTCTACGTACATTCTTCCTCTTCCTCCTGTTCGCCAGGGCCTCCCTGACGACACGGACGAACCCTGCGCTGTCCATGCACGT
Organism: uncultured Spirochaetales bacterium; assembly: GCA_949285785.1. Taxonomy (GTDB): domain Bacteria; phylum Spirochaetota; class Spirochaetia; order Sphaerochaetales; family Sphaerochaetaceae; genus Bullifex. The sequence goes on from CASEAG010000033.1 coordinate 16,866, forward strand.
GCATGCCACAAGCGCCGACTCCTGGAGGATCTCGTCCTCGTCGAAGTCCCCTGTGGATATCTCGCAGCGTCTCACTATGCTCTCGATCAGCAGGGTGCGCGAGGCGTGGCAGGCGTGGCAGGGATGCATGTCGCAGGCCGCGTATGCCTTCTCGATGTCCCTGTAGTCTCTGGTGCGGGAGAAGCCGTCGAAGGTCAGGACGGTCCTGTTGCGTATCTCGAATGCAGGAACCAGGCAGGACAGCACGGCCTTGCCGTCGAGCAGCACGATGCAGTTGCCGCACATGCCGCCCCTGCAACTCGTCTTCATGGAACGCGCCTCCAGCTCGTCTATAAGGAGCAGATTGAGCGGCTTGTCGCTCGAGACCGAGAGGGCCAGGAACTTGCCGTCTATGGTGACTTCTATCCTCATTCCGTCTCCTCCTTGGCCCTGTAGGCCGCCTGCAGCATCGCCGCGCTGACGGGCAGCTGCGAACCGAGATGCGGCATGCACATGCGTACGGAATCCTGGAAGGCCGCCTTCACGAGACCGGAGAGAGCGGCCTCGATGCTGGTCACGCCTCCTGCCATGGAGTCCTGTCTGGTGATGTGCACCGCGAATGGATGCTCACCGGCGAGGCTTATGGAGGCTCCGCACTCAACCAGAGTGGAGATCACCTGACTGCGCACCCTTGTCGCGAGCTCCCTGTCGCTCATCGCGCTGTCCACGGACACCGACACCCAGGCGTCCAGGACCGTGGCATCGAAGCTGATGTCGTCCACACGGCTCTCGATGATGACGCAGGCCATTCCGCGCGGTTCGAACTCGCACGGCATGAGCTTCTCGTCGGTGTCGAAGACGACCGACAGAGGCAGCGTGGCGCTCTTCCGTTCCAGATTGAGCTTTGCACAGGCGGCTGCGAGCTGTATAGGGAAGTGGCCGTCCCTCCGCCGGAGGATGTCGGGGCCGGAATCCGTCATCGTACCATCGTTGTCCAGGATGATCACATCGTTCTCGTTGCCGATGTCCACCTCGTTCGACACGACCCGGGACACCAGTTCTCCGAAGCCCTCGCTCGAAGGGAATGAGGTCAGAAGCGTCACATTGCCCTTCTCGGTGAGCGTTATCCTGGCCTGTGCCGCGAAGTCCTTGGAGAAGCTTGTCGAGAAGCCTGCTATCGAGATGCCGCAGGCCATTCCCATGCCCCTGTTGAAAGACAGCAGAGAGTAGTCGTCTCCCTGCGTGGAGTACGATGCCCATTTCCTGTTGAAGTCGCTCTCGGCGACGATCCCGTCTCCGAGTGAGCATAGCTGCTCCAGGTCTATCGAGGGCAGGTAGTCCGTGAACGGACGGCGGGCTGTGCACACCAGTCTCCTCCATAGCGATGGCGGGGTCTCGAAGGCGGTCGCTATCGCATTGGCCTGCCTCTCGCTGGAGAAGAGGGCGTCGGAGTATCCGGCCCCGTCGTTGAAGACGGAGGGGAAGGTCGCCGAACGGCGTATCTCGATGCGGGCCCTGAAGCTGGTCAGGGGATAGTTGGGTATGAGTCCTGCCAGGCTCTGGCGTGCGAATTCGGCATCGGCTATGGCGAATGCCCCCAGGGATGCGCTCATGAGGCACTGCTCGCACACCGGGTGGCCGTCCTCGCTGCAGTAGGTGCTGCGCTCGATGTGCAGCGCCGGCGTGATGGCGTATGCGTGCCCGGTGAGGACTACGGGAAGGCCGGCCTTCATCGTGGCCATCGCTCCTATGTATGCATACAGCGCAGGGACGACCAGGTATTCGTCGTGTTTGCTGTCATAAGGCATCTGGTGGACCACGACGTTGGACTCCGGACAGGAGAGGAGAGAGGCTGTGTTGCGTCTGATCAGCGCGGGCCACTGGGTCGGCACCTCTATGTGTATCTTCTCGCCTTCCTGCCAGCATTCGCACACCAGCAGGTCGGCCGACTCGTATGTCGTACCCTCGCAGTGCACGCTCGAGGTGACCTTTCGCAGCGATGACAGGTCGTCGACCTCGACACCCATGCCGAGCTCGTCGCTCATGCCTTCGTCCAGGGCCAGGGAACCCTCCTTCTCAAGCGCCTCGGTCTCGAAGTCGACCTGTCTGGAAAGCAGCTTCACGGATTCGTTGTCCGGGCCGAAGATGGCCATCACAGCCTGCTGTGGATAGAGTATCTTGTCCTCGCTGAGCACCGGGATCGTGCCGTCGAACAGCGAGAGCACGCATTCGCCTGGAAAGTCTGCACGCCGCAGCGTGAAGTAGCGCTTGCTGAGCTCGGGGATAGTGATGCCTGTCAGCCTCACGCCGCTCATGCCCGTGCAGATGAGCGTCCCGTAGAACTTGTTGCTCCGGTTCTGGCTGTTGCGCATGTGTTCTGCCATGTGGAAAGTCTAGCACAAACATGTCTCCGTTTTCCACATTCAAGGCGGAATAGGACAATGGGTGGGGATGTACACTTCAAGACAGGAGGGTTACGCTGCCATGATCCATGTCATCGAGGAGGCACAGCGCTGTCTGCAGTGCAGGAAGCCGCTGTGCATGACGGGCTGTCCCATCTCGACCAGGATTCCCGAGATGATAGCGCTGCTGAAGGAGAACAGGGTGCAGGAGGCCGGGCGGATGCTGTTCGAGAACAATCCGCTTTCGCTCGTGTGCTCTCTCGTGTGCGACCACCAGAGACAGTGCGAGGGGCACTGCGTCCTCTCGCGCAAAGGACAGGGCATCCACATCTCGTCCATCGAGAACTACATAAGCGAGACATGCCTGGACACGGTCGAGACCGATTGCCAAGCTCCCAACGGCAACATGATCGCCGTCATCGGCGGCGGCCCAGCCGGACTCACGATAGCCATCGAGATGCGTCGCATGGGCTATGATGTGACCATCTTCGACTCCCGTGACAGGATAGGCGGGGTGTTGCGCTACGGCATCCCCGAATTCCGTCTGCCCAAGTCCATCCTCGAGCGTTACAAGGCGAAGCTGGAGGCCATGGGTATCAGGATACGCCCGAATACGACGATCGGAGGCGCCCTCGTCATAGACGACCTGCTGAGGGACGGCTACAAGGCCATCTTCATAGGAACGGGCGTATGGCGGCCCAGGAAGCTGGGCATCCCGGGCGAGAGCCTGGGCAATGTGCACTTCGCCATAGATTTTCTGGTCAACCCGTCGGTCTACGACGTCGGCACCAGGGTGGCCATCATAGGCGCCGGCAACACCGCGATGGACGTGGCCCGCACCGTCCTGCGCATGAAAGGTCGCCACGAGGTGACGATTTACGCCAGGAGGGATGCCAGCGAGGCCGCTGTCGAGGAGGTCGAATACGCCAGGCTGGAGGGTGCCCGGTTCGCTTTCCGCATGAAGCCCGTGCGCATCGGGAAGTCGGGTCCGGTGTTCGTCAGGACGGTCCTGGACGATGAGGGGCGCATCATCGCAGAGGAGCCTGAAGAGATCGCAGTGGAGGCCGACACGACGTTCATCGCGATCTCGCAGGGGCCCAAGAGCAAGCTGGTCGATACGACCGAGGGGCTGAAGCCCAGTCCGAACGGACTCCTGCTCACCGACGAGAAGGGCGAGACCACCAGGGCGGGGATCTTCGCCGCCGGGGATGTCGTGCTTGGAGCGCATACCGTCGTCGAGGCGGTCAGCTACGCCAAGAAGGTGGCGGTGAGCATGGACGAGTACGTCAGGAGCCTTTCGTGCCCATGAGACCTGCCGAGGTGCCGGGTGCCGGATGGCGACTGACCAAAGGCGCCTTTCCTGCTATACTTTCCGCATGGATCTGAAACGGAGAGCCGCCCGGCTCACAGACGAGCTGCTGGCTGCGCAGAAGGCCTACTACGTGGATGGCAGGCCCATCATGAGCGATCTGGAATACGATGCCCTCTTCGACGAGCTGGTGCGCATCGAGCGCGAGCATCCGGAGCTCAGGAGCGACACCAGTCCCACAAACCGTGTGGGAAGCGACCTGACCGGCGACTTCCCGGAGGTCTCCCACACGATACCCGTCCTCTCTCTCGACAAGGCATACAGTGCACAGGAGGTCGTCTCCTGGATGGACAAGACGATGAAGAGCGCCTCGTGCCGGCTGTCGTTCGTCGAGGAGGAGAAGATAGACGGCATCTCCATCGTCCTGTACTACGAGGACGGACAGTTCGTCCGCGCCCTGACCCGCGGCAACGGGTATGTCGGCAACGACGTGAGCGAGAACATAAAGACCATCAGGGCCGTGCCGCTCAGACTGTCGAAGCCGGTCACACTGGCCGTGCGTGGAGAGGTGTACCTGGCCAAGAAGGACTTCGAGCGCCTCAAGGAGGCGGATCCGGAGGTCGCAAATCCACGCAACATGGCCGCCGGGGCCGTAAGGCGGCAGAAGAGCAGCGAGACCGCCGCCATCCCGCTGACCATCTTCGTCTACGAGGGATTCTGGAGCGATGAAGGCGAGACGCCGGCCAACCATCTCGCGATTCTTGCCGAGCTCAGGAGGCTGGGCTTCAGGATAAACCCTCATCTGGCGATCTTCTCGTCTTCACGTGAGGAGTCTGGAAGGCTTCTTGCCGAGGCCGGCATCGAGGCGAGGGCTCTGGAGTTCGGCGACCTCGAGTCGTATCTCGAGGAGGTCACGCTCAAACGGAGCTCTCTCGAATACGAGATAGACGGCATGGTCACCAAGGTCAACGAGCTCGACGTGCGCGAAGCCCTCGGCTACACGGAGCATCATCCCCGCTGGGCGATCGCATACAAGTTCGAGTCCCCGCAGGCCGTCACGAAGGTCCTTGGCGTCAC
>CASEAG010000034.1 GCA_949285785.1 uncultured Spirochaetales bacterium
GAACGGGGTGAAGCCGTTGCCGAGCACCTGGAAGGCCTCGCTTATGAACATGAAGGCCTTGGGGTCCGCCTCGTGGACGATCTCCTCGAGGATCCTCAGCTGGTTGTTCGGCACGACCACCATGAGCATGTTGCGCTCCTTCGAGGTGTAGATTCCGGTGCCCTTGAAGAGCGTTCCTCCATGGTGGAGCTCCCTTATCACGCGCCGGGCGATGTCCGGCACGCGGTCGTTGGAGAAGATGTATGCGGTCTTGGCGAGGCTGGTGCCCCACTTCACCACGACGTAGCTGATCATCTGTCCGGAGATGTACATCGCTATGAAGGCGAAGATGGTGTTGCGGATGCCGAAGAAGAATCCGCCGCACAGCACGACGCATGCATTCATGCAGAACTCGATGCTGCCGACGTTGAACGGCGTGAACTTGGCAACTATCTGCGCCAGGATGTCGGTGCCACCGGTGTTGGCTCCGGCCCTCATGACGATTCCGATTCCGCCTCCGACCAGGACACCGTAGCAGACAGCCGAGATAAGGACGTTCGTGGTGTCCGTGTAGTCCAGCACCCCCCTGTAGCCGGTGAGGCCGCCCAGCACCGATGTCCAGACCGAGAGCATCGTGGCTCCGACGAAGACCTTCAGACCGTACTTCGAGCCGAAGAAGTGCATTCCCAGGAAGAACAGCGGTATGTTGATGCACAGCATCGACACGCCGGGATCGATGCCCAGCGTGTAGTAGAGTATCGTGCCGACACCGGTGACTCCGCCTCCGGTGAGCCTGGCGGGGTTCGAGAAGATGGCGATGCCGCATGCGGCCATGAACGTGCCGAAGATGATGCGTGCGTAGTCCTTGACCAGACGCTTGGGATTGACGGGTCTCATGTGTTCAGATTCTTGCACGATTGCACCGGCACTGCAACATCATGACGGGGCCTTCTTCGCATATACGCGCATATTATTCAAAGATGAATGCTGTTGCCTTTCGTCACGCGATTACGATATAGTTGTCGCTGAATACGATTCAAACCCATTAGGAGATAAACCCAATGCTGACACTCTTAACGAACATGCCAAGAGATGTGCTGATCCGCCAGCTTCAGGACGGACTCGTGCTTCTCGTCCTGGGCATGGGCTTCGTGTTCATCTTCCTGGCGATTCTGGTATTCGCCACGAAGTGGACGAGCAAGGTCTGTGCAAGGATATCACCGGCAGCAGAGCCGAAGAAGAAGGCCCCTGCCACGAATACGGCCAGTGCAGCGGCACCGGCGGTCCAGAGCTCCACAGCCAAGGATGCCGAGGTCGCCGCAGCCATCGCAGCCGCCTACTCCAAGTCTAGGAACTAAAAGGAAAGAGATATGGCAAAGAAAAAGATCAACTTCATGTGCACGGCCTTCCGCGACGGTTTCCAGTCCGTATACGGGGCACGTGTCTTCACAAAGGACTTCATGCCGGCCGTCGAGGCCGCCAGGGAGGCAGGCATCACGCACTTCGAGGCAGGCGGCGGCGCCCGCTTCCAGGCGCTCTACTTCTATACGAACGAGGACGCCTTCGCGATGATGGACGAGTTCAGAAGAGTCGCAGGACCCGATGCGAATCTCCAGACCCTCGCAAGAGGCGTCAACGTCGTCGGTCTCGACTCCCAGCCCAGGGACGTCATCAAGCTCCATGCACAGATGTTCAAGAAGCATGGAATGACCACGATCCGCAACTTCGACGCCCTCAACGACGTCAACAACCTGATCGACTCCGGAAAGGCCATCCATGACGCCGGCCTCAGACACGAGGTCACGGTGACCATGATGAGCCTTCCCGACAGCTACAAGGCCGCGGCCCACAACCCCGAGTTCTACGAGAAGATCCTGCGCCAGATCCTGGATGCAGGCATCCCCTTCGACTCCCTCTGCTTCAAGGACGCATCCGGCACATCCACGCCGCACAACGTCTACGAGACCATCAAGAGGGCCCGCAAGCTCGTCGGCCCCGACATGAACATCGTCTTCCACTCGCATGAGACGGCAGGCGTCTCCATCCAGCAGTACATGTCCGCCATCGAGGCCGGCGCGACCCAGGTCGACCTGTCCATGGTCCCCTGCTCCGGTGGAACCTGCCAGCCCGACATCCTCACGATGTGGCACGCACTGCGCGGAACCGACTACGACCTCGACATCGACGTCGCGAAGATCCAGGAGGCCGAGCGCGTCTTCCAGGACTGCATGAAGGACTACTTCCTGCCGCCTGAGGCGACAGCCGTCAACCCCGAGATCCCGTTCTTCCCGCTTCCCGGCGGAGCCCTCACGGCGAACACCCAGATGCTTCGCGACAACGGCCTGATGGACAAGTATCCCCAGATCGTCGAGGCCATGGGCGACGTCGTCAAGAAGGGCGGCTTCGGAACCAGCGTCACGCCGGTGTCGCAGTTCTACTTCCAGCAGGCGTTCAACAACGTCATGTTCGGACCGTGGAAGAAGATCGCCGAAGGCTACGGCAAGATGGTCCTCGGCTACTTCGGAAAGACCCCTGTCGAGCCTGATGCCGAGGTCGTCAAGGCGGCCAGCGAGCAGCTCAAGCTCGAGCCGACCACCGAGAAGGTCGTCGACCTCAACGACAAGAACCCCGCCAAGGGCATCGAGGCTGCAAAGAAGATGCTTGACGAGGCCGGCCTCGAGAAGACCGACGAGAACATCTTCATCGCGGCAAGCTGCAAGGAGAAGGGAATCCTCTACCTGACCGGCAAGGCCAAGGTCAACGGCGTAAGGAAGGTCGAGAAGACCGCCGAGAAGAAGAGCGAGGCGAAGAAGAACTCAAGCGGCGAGTACACTGTCACCGTCAACGGCAACGCATACGGTGTCAAGCTCTCCGACAACGCGGCAGTTGTCAACGGCGTCAGCTATCCTCTGTCGATCGTCGACGGCATCAAGGCGACCCCCGCTCCTGCAGCGGCTCCTGCTGCACAGACAGTCGTCACCGGCAGCGAGAACGTCGTGGCTCCGATGCCCGGTCTGGTCCTCCGCCTCAACGTCAAGGTCGGCGACAGCGTGAAGAAGAACGACGAGATCGTCATCATGGAGGCCATGAAGATGGAGAACCCAATCTACGCCCCCTGCGACGGTCAGATCACGTCCATCGCGGTCAACCAGGGCGACCAGATCCAGGCAGACGACCTGATCCTCACCATCGGCGGCGTCGCCGTCCAGCAGGCCGCACCTGTCCAGGCGGCTCCGGCACCCCAGGCGGCTCCCGCTCCTGCAGCGGCTCCCGTTGCACAGACAGTCGTCACCGGTAGCGAGAACGTCGTGGCTCCGATGCCCGGCCTCATCCTCCGCCTGAACGTCAAGGTCGGCGACAGTGTGAAGACGAACGACGAGATCGTCATCATGGCGGCGATGAAGATGGAGAACCCCATCTTCGCCCCCTGCGACGGTCCGATCACC
>CASEAG010000035.1 GCA_949285785.1 uncultured Spirochaetales bacterium
CGCGCCGCCAGCGTTCGTTCTGAGCCAGGATCAAACTCTCCGTGATATGTCTCTGCGCACAAGTGCGCAGCTATTCTCATTTCAAGTCGAATCCCGTCAACTCCTCGAAACCGGCTTTTCTTCCGTTCGTATCCTTGGATTGACGGAAGCCTCATGGCTTCCTTCATTCGCTTCTCTCTTTCCCTTCGCTCATCATCATTTCAAAGAACCGCCCCTCAAGGGTGCCTTGTCAACTTAGCACCTTTCCGGGCCGTGGTCAAGCTCCCTCGGGCGCCCTCCCACTTCTTTCCGCCGGCCTTCCGGCCAACGAATCTGGACTCTACAACCTTTGGAGGAAATTGTAAAGCGGTTTTTGGATTTTTTTGAAAAATCTGTATTCAAATCCTTCAATCTGAATTGACACTGGTTCGACTAAGGTTTAAAACCCTCCACCGGTATGGAAAGAAACATGACAACAGGAAGTCCTCTGAGACTTCTTCTGGCCTTCTCGTTGCCCCTCTTTCTGGGCAATCTGTTCCAGCAGGTCTACTCCATGGTGGACACTGTCGTCGTCGGCAGATTCGTAGGTGTCGATGCACTTGCAGCACTCGGTGCAATAGGCGGCTTCAGCTTCATGGTCGTCGGATTCGCACAGGGGCTTGGATGCGGCTTCGCGGTCCTGGTCAGCCAATGCTATGGCGCGGGAGACCATGACAGGATGCGCAAGGCCTATGCGATGAGCGTGATCGCGTCGGTATTCGTAGGAGTCGTCGTCTCCCTGCTGTTCTTCGCATTCTCCATGCCTCTGCTGGAACTGGTGAGGACACCTTCGAACATCATCGGCATGGCCAACGATTATATAAGCATCATATATATAGGTCTGCTGGCATCGATCTTCTACAACCTGTTCTCATCCATACTCAGAGCGGTCGGCGACAGCAGGAGTCCTCTGCTTTTCCTTCTGATCTCGTCTGTGCTCAACGTCGTGCTCGACCTGTTCCTGGTCCTGGTCATTCCGATGGGCTGTGCAGGAGTCGCCATCGCCACCATATTTTCGCAGGCTATATCGGCGGTCATCTCCTATTTCTACATCGTCAGGAAATTCCCCATATTCCGCTTCCGCAAGGGCGACTTCAAGCTCGACTTCAACATGATACGCATCCTGCTGAAGATCGGCCTCCCCGGCGCGATACAGTTCTCCGTATGTGCACTGGGCGTCATAATCGTCCAAATCGCGATCAACGGTTTCGGCAGCGACATCGTCGCGGCATACTCGATCGGAAACAAGATCGAGACGCTGCTTTCACAGATGTTCACTGCCCTGGGAATGGCGATCAGCACATTCGCAGGCCAGAATCTGGGAGCCGGGAACCTGGAGCGCATCCGCAAGGGCTTCAGGACCTGCTTCGCACTTATAGTCGTCTGGTCGCTCATATCCTATGTATTGTCCTTCTTCGTGACGGAGCCTCTTGCCTACCTCTTCATCGACAGCAGCACCGCCGACCAGCAGGTCATCGACAATGCGATGCTGTATGTCAGGGTCGTAATACTCTTCTTCATTCCGCTTGGAATGATCTTCCTGTTCCGCACCGGCTGCCAGGGGCTTGGCAGCGGTGCCATACCGATGATCAGCTCGATCACAGAGCTTGTCGCGAGGATAATCGCGGCCTTCACGCTTCCGATGTGGTTCGGCTACCTTGGAGTATGCTACGCCTCCCCTGTCGCCTGGATTGCGGCTGCCATCATCCTTCCCATCTGCTACGCGGTACAGATCCAGGGGATCAGGAAGAAGCTGGAACACGGACACGGTTCAATCTGAATCGACAAATCCAAACGAAAACACCATAAGACAGAACGAGAGCCCTGGATTCCTCCAAGGCTCTCGTTGTCATCTCCGAGGGGAATTGAACCCCTGTTGTCGGGATGAAAACCCGGTGTCCTAACCACTAGACGACGGAGACAGGTGTCAGATACATCTCCAAGGGGAATTGAACCCCTGTTGTCGGGATGAAAACCCGGTGTCCTAACCACTAGACGATGGAGACATCATGTTGTTGAGCCGTACTGGATTCGAACCAGTGACCCACGCCTTAAAAGGGCGTTGCTCTACCGGCTGAGCTAACGGCCCGGCAACGTGCGTTAATCTAGCAGAATTGCAAGAGCATTGTCAACAATGGAAAAGGCCGGAAAGCATTGCAGGATTGACACTTCCAACAGCACCATGCATTCGTGAAAAGACAGGCTCCTGACATCCAATGCCAGGAGCCTGTGCAAATGCTCACATGGGCATCACTCGACGTATCCGTCCTTGACGAACTGTTCCACTTCAGCCTGTATATATGGGGTCACCTCCCTGGGAGCTCCCTTGTACTTCAGGTCGGATATCTCAACGGAGAATTTCTCAGTATTGTCATTGCGATTCTCCTTGGTTGTCATCACAGCATGGAACTCTACGAAGCAACCATCGCATTTTCGGGTGTCGAAATAACGCATATTGTAATCTTCAATCGATGTCTCTATGCCAGACTCAGAGTCATAATCCGACTCGTTCCATCCTGTGGGGAGTTCAATCCTCAACACATCATCAATCGCGATTGCGAAGTTCGAAAGCTCAAAGCCTTTCGGCCGCGCGACAGGAGGATCCATATCAAGAACGAAAAGTCCATACTCCGTCTCGATTCTGACAGGCTCGGTATTAGGCTCCGGTAAGTAGAACGAATTCAAACCTGTCTTGTGTTTTTCCTTGAAATTATCATCTTCGTTCCACAGCTTCTGGAAGATGCTAGTCAGATTCATCTCAGCAGGAATGGATCTGGACATGTTTACTGCCTGATACGCCGTCGTCGTGTCAGCAGAATCATCTGAAGGCATGAGAGCATTTTTGCAGGCCAGGACCTCCTTGATGGCGGCAGCGACCTCTGCATCGCTTGCACTGGCACCATCGCCACCGACAGCCCCACTCTGCTCAGGAGTCTTGTTCGATCCGTTGCAGGAGACAGCAAAGACAAGCAGTGACGACAGGACAAGGACAGAGAATATGCGTAGGAATACTTTCATGACGACCTCCCTTTCTGCCTGAAGTCTAACGGGGGGGGGTAGACGGTCAAGTGTTCAGCTGAGGCAATCGGAAGATTTTCGATGAAAAGTGCAATTCAGTGCTTCAGGCTTCCTTGATGGCTCCAGTACCTGCAGATGACTTCAGCCGACGTCTCATACGGCCTGCGATGACCTGCACGAGCGATGAGGAGAGATCCCTGTCCCCGATTGCAACCGCATCCGCCAGATAGCCGTATTCGACAAGCTTCATCCTCCTGTCGTCTAGTGCCTCGTCGACAGGACTGATCAGGTTACTCAGCTGGTCGAGAAATGATTTGTACAGCGACTTCATGATCCTGTTGTCCGAGCACTCCACTATCTGGCTGTGGAAAGAGAAATCACGTACTCTGAAGTCCTCCACAGCTTCGGAACTGCCATATCTGGAGATGAGATCCACATCCTTTCTCATGTCGACGAGCATGCTTTCAAGCTTCTTGACGACAAGCAGCCTATCCTCTGAAGCGCACAGTGTCTTGACGGAGGACGCCTCCAGTCCCGCATAGGTATCCAGAAGATCCTCCAGGAACTTCTGGTCCCCCTGACCTCTTGTCTTCATCGATGCGGATATCGAGTCGACATACTGGTCGAGGCTGTTGGTGTTCACATAAGGCCTTCTGCACTGGCTTACGGTGACAAGGCCCTTGGCCTCGAGTATTTTGAATGCCTCCCTCATCGTCCTTGCAGATACACCGTAGATTCTGCAAAGTTCGTTCTGGCTCGGCATCAGAGTACCCTGGAGGTACTGCCTGTCGAGTATGGCCTTCTCAAGCATGTTTACGACAGTTCTGACTTTTGATTGTCCACTCAAAGAGGATTTGGTGTATCCAGGATGGGGGTTGTGTCCAGATGATGACAAGCTCTTCATTCCTCCCGTTGCGGCCCTCGGAAAATATCCAATGGGCTCTACCCCCCCCGCAGCGTTTTCCACAGTTCTGGAAATACGAGAGGGAGAGAGGAAATCCGATGCCACATGCAGCGCAAGTCGTACTGCATGGACTTCGTATTCAGAATACTAGTCGACCTGATTTCATGTTTCAACACCCTATTTTTCTTGACACTTTTCCCTGTACTTGTAAGAATAGCAGGTCATGAACGAAGAATACATGTCCATCCGGAACAGGATGCAGGAATACTATGAATCCGGTCTGACTCTCGACTACTCCACAAGAGTCAGGACGCTTAAGAAGCTCAAGGCGGTCATCAGCTCATGGAAGGACAGGCTCGGCAAGGCCATGATGACGGATCTTGGCAAGAGCCCGTTCGAATCATACGAGACGGAGATCGGTCTCACACAGGCCGAGATCAGCCACACGCTGAAGCATCTAAGGTCATGGATGAAGCCGAAGAAGGTCTCCACTCCCCTTGCCCACTTCCCTTCGAAGTCATACATACTCAAGCAGCCCAAGGGCGTCGTGCTCGTCATGAGTCCATGGAACTATCCCGTCATGCTTGCACTGGTTCCACTTGCCGCGGCCCTTGCCGCTGGCTGCTGCGTCGTCCTCAAGCCCTCGCGCTACAGCGAGGCGACGAGCAGGACGCTCAAGCAGATGTTCGATCAGGAGTTCGACCCCCGTCTTGTGAAAGTCGTTGAGGGAGGACACCAGGCGAACACCGACCTTCTGCAGATCCGCTGGGACCACATATTCTTCACCGGCAGCCCTAACGTGGGACACATAGTCATGGAGGCTGCAAGCCGCCATCTTACTCCCGTCACGCTCGAGCTCGGCGGAAAGAGCCCGTGCATCATAGACGGCACGGTGAACATGAAGCTTGCAGCCACTCGTCTGGCATGGGGCAAGCTGCTCAACGCAGGACAGACCTGCGTGGCACCCGACTACCTGCTTATCCAGAAGGACTGCGTGGAGTCTTTCAAAAAGGAGTTCAGGGCTGCGGTCGACAGGATGTACCCGGGCGGAACAGGAAACAGGGATCTTGGCAAGATCATCAACAGGAAGCACTTCGACCGGCTGAAGGGCCTACTGGAGAACCAGAAGGTCGTCTTCGGCGGACAGAGCGACGAGGCCGCTCTCAAGATCGCACCCACCCTGCTCGAGGACGTCGATCCGGCTAGTCCCATCATGCAGGAGGAGATCTTCGGACCGGTCCTCCCGATGATCGCATACGACGATTTCGACGAGGTCATCGACTTCGTGCGTGGACGAGATAAGCCGCTTGCACTGTACATATTCAGCAAGGACAAGGCTCATGTCAAAGCGGTCCAGACGAAGCTCACCTATGGCGGCGGATGCGTGAACGACACCGTCGTCCACCTGTCCAACCCCTCGATGCCCTTCGGAGGAGTCGGCTCGTCCGGCATGGGAAGCTACCACGCGAAGCAGGGATTCGACACCTTCACGCATGAGAAGAGCACCCTCAAAAAGGCGCTCTGGCTCGACCTGCCAGTCAGGTACGCACCGTATAACAACAGGCTTGTGGCACTGCTCAAGCTTCTGCTCAGATAAAGCACACACAGGAGACGGAGAACATGAAAAAGACACTTACGCTTCTTGCAGCGCTGCTGATCGCACTCGATGCATTCGCGGCGTTCAACCCCGAGTACAGCGACTACCAGTTCTACAATCTGCAGGACTACGACACGGACATGGCCTACCTCGCGGATGCGCTTGCCAGTGCATCAGGCGATGAGGAGAAGGCCGCCATCCTCTGGCGTCAGGCACGTGACGTGCTGACGATCACGGATGACATCGACGAGGACGACAAGGATGCCCGCCTCGAGGGTTACGGCCGTTCGCAGGATCTGGCGCAGCAGTCCGTCGATCTCGTGGCGACCCCAGACGGCTACCATTGGCTCAGCTCGGCCATCGGAAGGATCGGACAGGTCAACGGACCTCTCAACTCCCTGAACAAGGCGGAACCGATGAGGGATCTGATAGAGATCGTTCAGAACGACTTCAATGCGGACATGTCCGATTCCTGGTATGTCCTGGGTCTGCTGTACAACCAGCTTCCCGGTGTCATCAGCTTCGGAAACGACGACTACGCCATCAGCTATATGAGGCGCTGCATCGACACGCAGGACAACGTGAACAGGATGAACCTCACCAACTACCTCGAACTCGCCCAGCAGCTGTACGACCGCGACTGGAGCGCAAACAAGAGGGCCAAGGAGGCGGACAAGATGGAGTCCAAGTACGCAAAGGAGACCGTTCCGACAGAGAAGATGAAGTACTATGAAGGCCGCGATGGACGCGACACGAAGCCCTTCTACTCCACCGTCTCGATCGGCCAGATGTCCGACGGACAGGAGGCGGCGATGATCTGCCAATACGCTATGGCGGTCTACGCTTCCAGAAGCAATCCGCTTCCCTCCGACACGGAGAAATACAACGAGATCGTGGAGTTCTACAACAGCATCACGTGATCGACCTGGAATAATGGATGGAATACTGCAAGGGGCCTTGGGAACAGGGTCCCTTGCCTTTTCATGATCAATGGGGAAATGTGGAACATCATCGCGAAAATGAGCGATGCTACACCAGATGCTACACCAGATGCTACACCAGATGCTACACCAGATGCTACACCAGATGCTACACCAGATGCTACACCAGATGCTACACCAGATGCTACACCAGTTGCTACACCAGTTGCTACACCAGTTGCTACACTGGAAGACCATTTTGAAGACATGCATGATTTCTCCGCTTTTGCATCAATTCACCTGCCATGTCTTATTCAACAAGAGCATGCATTTGTGCGATGATTCATATCTGGCATGAGCACAGGAGACAGAATCCACATCTCACATCAGTTCTGGCCCGGCCAGATAGCAAGAGGACTGTTCACGGGACTCCTGACCGGTCTTGCCATATCACTGTACGCAGAGGTCATCTTCCTTGTAACAGACGTGAACAAGATGAACCCCTGGCTCATAATCGCTATTCCCTTCGGTGCCGTGCTGACACAGTACCTCTTCAAGTTCTTCGGCGAACGCTACAGGACCTCGACGGCCAGTGCCATCGACGACATCAACCATCACAAGGACGCCCACAAGAACTGGGCCCAGAGCCAGGTTCCCGACAACATCACACCGCAGATGGGCATCCTCGCCTTTCTGGGCGCCACGATCACCCACCTGTGCGGAGCCAGCGGCGGCAAGGAGGGGGCGGGCGTCCAGATCGGTCTGGCATGCTCGGCCGTCATAGAGAAGTGCGAGGCACGCATCAACCATATGCGCAGACGAGAGCATGACAACAGGAGCGACTACTATCTCATGTGCGGTGCCGCAGCGGCGTTCAGCGCGCTGTTCGATGCACCGATCGCCGGAGTCCTTTTCGGCACGCAGCTGGCGAGCCCCAAGGCCACGAGACTTGATGCATACCTGCCATGCATCACCTCATCGTTCTCGGCCTGGGTCGTCGCGGATCTTCTGCACTGCCATGTGCTGGAAATCCCGATGTTCGGCCCTCTGGACCTGACCTACACGAACCTCGCCATCGTCATCGTGTTCGCCCTGCTGACAGGCCTCTATTCCAGGCTGTTCTGCTTCGTCCTGCATACGATCAGGGACTTCTTCAGGAAAAAGCTGAAAAACACATACCTGGTTGTCGCCTTGCCAGCCCTGATCCTCCTTCTCTTCTCGTTCGCGACATTCCCGATCTTCGACACGTTCCGATACAACGGGCTTGGAGGCGACCTGCTGTACGACATAATCATCGGAAGGGCGACGCAGCTGGACGATCTGATCAAGCTGGTCATGGTCGCCCTCACCTTCGCCGCAGGCTTCGTCGGAGGCGAGGTGGTTCCACTGATGATAGTCGGAGCCGGATTCGGCATGTCGATGTCGTATCTTTTCGACATGCCGCTATCCCCGTTCGCCGTCCTGGGCTCTGTTGGCATGCTGTCCGGCGGCACCAACCTGCCTCTGGTATGCTTCGCACTTGGCATGGAGCTGTACGGATACAGGGAGCCAACCATGCTCTTCCTGATGGTCACGGTCTCGTTCCTTGCATCGGGACGCAGCGGGATATATGCACACCAGAAGCTTCCCTACAGATGACGGGATACGGCTCCTGCCGGAATCCGCATAATGATGATAAGGAAAATTTATATGGAGGATATGGATACCATGGAGATGACACAGAACGCATACTACAATGCAGATGCCCCTGCCAGTGCGGCAGGCGAAGGCGTGACGAGGAAGGTCCTCGCCCACAGCGAGAACCTGATGGTGTGCGAGCTGCACTACGAGACGGGTGCAGTCGGAGCGCTTCACAGCCATCCGCACGAGCAGATCACGTACATCGTCAGCGGCCGTTTCGAGTTCACCATCGACGGAAGAAAGTTCATAGTCGGTCCCGGCGACACGACATACAAGCAGCCTGGAGTCGTACATGGCTGCGTCTGTCTCGAGAAGGGCGTGATGGTGGACGTGTTCACACCCGAGCGCAAGGACTTCCTGTCCTGAGCCGTCCGTCTTTTCACAACCGCCATGATTTGATATTTTCACAGCCATGAGCGAAAAGGAAATACGCAACATCGGCATCATGGCCCACATCGATGCCGGAAAGACCACGACCACGGAGAGAATCCTCTACTATACAGGCGAGAACCACAAGATCGGAGAAGTCGACAACGGCGAAGCGACGATGGACTGGATGAAGCAGGAGCAGGACAGGGGCATCACCATAACCAGTGCCGCCACGACCTGCTACTGGCGTGACCACCAGATCAACATAATCGACACTCCGGGCCATGTCGACTTCACCGCCGAGGTCGAGCGTTCGCTGCGCGTGCTGGACGGAGCCGTCGGCGTCTTCTGCGCAGTGGGTGGCGTCGAGCCCCAGACCGAGACGGTCTGGGCCCAGGCGAACACATACAAGGTCCCGAGGATAGCATTCGTCAACAAGATGGACAGGATGGGGGCCGACTTCTACGCCGTACTCGAGCAGATGAAGAGCAAGCTGGGCGAGCACCCGGTCCCCCTCTTCATCCCCGTCGGCAGCGAGAGCTCCTTCTCCGGGGTGATCTCGCTGATCGAGATGGAGATGCTCACCTTCAGCCAGGAGGACAAGGGCAGCACGATCACCAGATGCGACATTCCCTCCGACATGCTCGACAAGGCCTCCGAATGGAGGGAGAAGCTCATCGACGAATGTGCATCATTCAATGACGAGATCATGGAGAAGTACTTCGCAGGAGAGGAGATCCCTGCCGACATGCTGATCGCCACCCTCAGGAAGAGCACCATAGACCGTCAGATCCTGCCGGTCTTTGTAGGCTCGTCGCTCAAGAACATCGGCGTCCAGACCCTGCTTGACGGAGTCGTGGATCTCCTCCCCTCTCCGGACGAGGTTCCGCCGATCAGAGGCTACTGGGAGAAGAAGGACAAGGAGATAGAGGTGCGCCATGACGAGAAGGGTCCCCTGCTCGGCCTCATCTTCAAGATTCAGGTCGATGCCCAGGCAGGCCCAATGTGCTTCGTCAGGATCTATTCCGGAGTCCTCAAGAAGGGTCTTTCGATCTACAACATATCCAAGCAGAAGAAGGACCGCGTCAACAGACTGCTGAGAATGCATGCAGACCGCCCGGAGGACCTCGGAGAGCTCAAGGCCGGCGACATCGGAGTGATCATCGGCTTCAAGTTCGCCCAGACAGGCGACACGATTGGAAGCGAGGGCGCCCCCTACCTTCTTGAGAGGATGCACTTCCCCAACCCCGTCATCTCGGTCGCCATCGAGGCCAAGAGCACCAGCGATCAGGACAAGCTGAGGAAGGGGCTCGAGATGCTCAGCCAGGAGGATCCGACGTTCACCTGGAAGGACGATGCCGAGACCGGTCAGCTGGTCATATCCGGCATGGGCGAGCTGCATCTCGACGTGCTCGTCACAAGGCTCAAGGACGACATGAAGATCGACTGCAGAGTCGGTTCGCCACAGGTCTCCTACAGGGAGTGCATCAGGACCTCCTGCGAGGACACCTATTCCTTCGAGCGTACCATCGCCGGCAAGGAGAACACCGCAAGACTGACTCTTGCCGTCAGCCCTCTCGAGGCGAAGAGCGGCAACAGGCTCGTCATCAGCGCAGATACCTCCGAGATTCCACAGGAGATCGTCGATGCGGTCACAAGCGGAATCGAGGGAGCCCTTAGGAGCGGAATCAGATACGGCTACGAATGCACGGACATACTGGTCGACGTGAAGGAGATCGGATACGACGAGCTCACGACCACACCGGTGGCGGCCGAGAGCTGTGCGGCGCTGGCATTCGACCAGGTCTGCCAGAAGGCCGATCCGGTGCTGATGGAGCCGATCATGAGCGTCAAGGTCGCCGCTCCGAGCCAGTACATCGGCGATGTCATATCCACGATAACCTCCCGCGGTGGAATCGTGCAGTCGATGGAGTCTCGTCCTTCCTCCGACATGATCACATGCGAGTGCGCCCTGGCAAGGATGTTCGGCTACACCACCGTGCTGCGCTCCTCCACGCAGGGACGAGGGACATTCAGCATGGAGTTCAGCCATTACGCCGTCAAGAACGGCTGACGGGAATTTTCAAGCGGAGGGTGACCTTGGACAGGCACCCTCCGTTTTCAAACATGGAACAAACGATGGTTTTGTAAAATATTCACTGAAATCCTGCTCTTAAAACGCAAGTAAAACGAAACTTGCTCATGCAGATAAAACCATTGTATACTTAATCAAAGACGACAGTGCGAGGAGTACGACGAGTGGAAAAGAGCAACGGCCTGTTACAGGAGATCTTCGGTCGCAACCTGAAGGAGCGACGCAAGAGCATGGGGTTCACCCAAGGCGAAATGGCCAGACGGATCGGTGTTTCTACATCGTTCGTCACCGAGATCGAGAAAGGCAGGAAGGCACCTTCCTTTGCGACCATCGAGAAGATCGCCGAAGAGACCCATGCCCCGGTCTGGTCCTACTTCTGCGAAGGCGGAGCCGAGATCAGGGAAGACGACATGACCAGTCTCGAGGTGCTGCGCTACCGGCTGAAGCAGAACGTGTGTGCCGCCATCGACAGCACGATGGACGAGAAGTGACCCGGGTCATAGCGCATCGCTGACGCCTCAACGGGCATTCGTGTGCTGCCGGATGAGTATTTTTCCACAAGGCACCTCCCCTAAATCCCACATGTGGTTAACGGCAATGGAATCGACATCAAGCATGTCGAGCGGGAATCTGACATCATATCGTTGCGACAATCTCCACCCATTGCAAAAAGGCTGGTGTACCCGGTTTGACATTCAGCCAGCTTGATTATTCCTCCTGGTCGACCGGCTGGTCTTTCATCTGACACTATATCTGTGTTTTTTACGTCAGTACTGTCCAAATCATCCTACATCTGGTAGTATGGTGCCCGGCGCTGCCTGTAACGGTAGGCGGCTGACATCGCTTCGAATATGTCACGGAACTGCCGGGCAGAAGGAGGTGATGGAGCTATGGACACCTATCAGACGCTGATGATTGTCTTCATGGTTATCGGCCTCCTGATAGCCGTGAGAAGTGAACTACTCCATCTTAGCTGGCGCTTGAAGATGGAGCTTCCGGGCTCTTTCCCATTTCCGGGCCTTTCGCAGACTGCTTCCATGCCTCATAAGAAGCATCGAAGTCTGACATCCGCTCCACCGGAGTACCCATGTGTTCCGCATGGGTGCAGGACATTATATGCTCTCCTGCAAGAAGCAGTGTTTTTGCGGCCTTTACATCACGGTCCTCGGTGTATCCGCATCCACATGCGAATATCCTGTCTGAAAGCGTGATGCCGTCATTCAGCATCCCACACTCTGGACACATCTTCGTCGAGGGGAAGAACCTGTCGATGACGAGGACATCCGGATTTGACTTGAGTTTGCTCTTCAATGTTCCAAGTGCTGAGTTCTGCACCTGACGCCCGAACAGCCCCTTTTGCCATCCACTTATGTTCTCGTCCTGCATGACGACGAGGCCTCTTCCTTTTGTGATGTCATGGTATACCTTGTTTGCCTTGTCCTTTCTTTTATTGGCAAGCCTCTCGTATTCTCTTCTGATGAGATGCCTTGTTGCATACCAGCCCCTGGAACCCTTCTGATTAAGGCGGACATCTCGCTTTGAACTTGGCCAACCGTCTACCGGCAACGCCTTTCTATCTGATATTGTACCACGTTTTCCGCAGTCAACCTTCAGACACTTCATAGGCTAATTTCTTAACCTATCCAAGTCAAGCCCTCGAGTTTATGAAACTGATTTGCAATGGCTTACAGCTGTTTACGAGAATTCGTGGAACAGGACAGGAACAGTCCTGAACCGTCCTTCAAACGGAATCGATGAAGCTTGTAAACGTGATTATTTTTCAAAATCAACTTTTTTCACATTCTTTTTGACTTATGACTTCTTTGGACTTACCATTTTCCCATACGTTTTCATGAAAAAGGAGGAAATATGAGCGTAGAGACGAAAGACCTCAGAAACGTGGCGCTCGTCGGCCATAACGGCACGGGAAAGACCAACCTCATAGAGCAGATGCTCTATTATGCAGGCGTACTCGACAAGCCCGAGACAGTCGAGAGCGGAAAGACCACGTCGGACTACACGGAAGAGGAGATCTCGAGGAAGATCTCGGTTCACGCTTCGCTGCAGTCGTTCAAGTGGAACGACAGGCAGATAAACATCCTCGACACACCCGGTACCGCCGACTTCATCGGCGAGACCATCTGCGCATTCCGCAGCTGCGAATCTGCACTCGTCGTGGTTGACGGACGTGAAGGCGCACAGATCGAGACGATCAAGCTCTGGAGAAGACTGGACGACAGGAACAAGCCCCGTGCCGTGTTCATCAACAAGATGGACAAGGAGAGGGCCAGCTACCGTCATGTAATAGACAATCTCACGACCGAATTCAGCTCCCACTTCGTGCCGGTCGTGATGGCGCTCGGAGAGGCCGAGGAGTTCAACGGTGTCATCAACCTCATCGAGAACCAGGCATACGAGATGAGGGAAGGCGGCAAGGAGGTCGCCATCCCCATTCCTGAGAAATATGCCGCAGTCGTCGAGGATTTCAGGAACCGTCTCATCGAGAACGCCGCCGAAGGTGCCGACGACCTCATCGAGAAGTACTTCGACGAGGGAACCCTCAGCAGCGACGACATCAGGAGAGGCCTCAGGGAAGGCATGAGGGAGAACAGGGTCGTGCCCGTCTTCTGCGGTGCCACCGACAAGGGAGCCGGCATCACGTCGCTTCTCAACTTCATCACCAACAACTTCCCCAACCCGCTCGACGGCCATGACTTCATAAAGGATGAGAACGGCGAGGTCAGCCAGATCGCGATCGATCCGGACGGACCCGTGGCAGCCTACTGCTTCAAGACGACGATCGACCAGTTCTCCGGCAAGCTCAGCTTCATCAAGGTCATCCAGGGCCGTATCACAGGCGACACCGAGCTCTACAACCCTGAGCTGAAGAAGAAGGAGAAGCCCGGAAAGGTCTTCAGCGCACTCGGCAAGAAGCTCAGCGAGCACCAGTCCCTCGAGGCCGGAGACATCGGCGTCATCACGAAGAGCGGCATCACCAGCACCAACTGCACACTGCTTGCCAACGCCGACATGAAGTTCACCTTCATGCCGATGCGCCTGCCGCAGCCTGTCTACCAGCTTGCCATCAGCGCGGAGGACAAGAAGAGCGAGGACAAGATGAACGAGGCTCTGCACAAGGTCGCAGAAGAGGACCTCACCTTCCAGATCAACCAGAACGTAGAGACGAAGGAGACGGTCATCGGCGGCATGGGCGAGCTGCAGATCAACATGATCCTCGACCGCGTGCGCGAGAAGCAGAAGGTCAAGATCAACACCAGCATCCCTCGCATCGCCTATCGCGAGACGATCACGAAGAAGTCCGGCATCGCGGAGTACTCGCACAAGAAGCAGTCCGGCGGACATGGACAGTTCGGCCGTGTGCTCATCGAGATCGAGCCGATCGAGAGGGGCAAGTACTACGAATTCACCAACGCCATCAAGGGCGGTTCGATCTCCAAGGGATACATCCCCGGCATCGAGAAGGGAATCCTCGAGTCCATGAGCGAAGGATATCTTGCGGGTTATCCGCTGGTGGACATCGGAGTGACGCTGATCGATGGAAAGGAGCACCCGGTCGACTCTTCGGAAATGGCCTTCAAGCTCGCTGCCAAGGGAGCCATGGAGATCGCCCTCTCGAAGGCGGGATGCGTACTGCTCGAGCCGATCATGAAGCTCGAGGTCTTCATCGACAACCAGTACCTCGGATCGATCCTCTCCGACCTGTCATCCAAGAGAGGACGTGTCCTCGGCCAGGAGGAGAAGGGACATGTCACGGCTGTTCAGGCCGAAGTCCCGATGGCGGAGCTCAGGACCTATGCCATCGACCTGAAGTCGATGACGAGCGGCACCGGCAGCTTCGAACTCGAGTTCGACCACTACGAGATGCTCACCGGCAAGCTCGCCGATGACGTCATCGCAGAGGCCAAGGCGAGAAAGGAGGCCGAGGTCAAGGCCTGAGACCTGTACCATGCGTAATTGGACGGACCGCTTTCCGGCGGTCCGTCTCTGTTTATCACTCCTCGTTGCGGTGGAAGTAATCGAGATATGAGCGGCGGCAATAGCGGCACACCTCGTCATCCGTGGCGCAGGGCGCATCGAAGTCGTAGCGGCCGTTCACCCGCCAGGAATCAAGAATCGATATGTGGATGGCATCGACTGGACAGAAGAAGGAACAGCGCATGCATCCGGCGCATCCGCTTCCAAAGACGGGTCTTCCATCTGCCATGCGTATGTTCTCCTGGGGACAGCTGTCTGCACAGAGGCCACAGCCGATGCACCTGTCATCGGAGCGGAAGCCTCGTCCTATGAGACGGATTCCGGGATGCTCTATGGAAAGGAGCCGCGATACGATTCTTGCGGCAATCGAACAATCCAGGCGCGCCGATGAAAGCGATGAAATCGTCATGACATCCGTGTTGACACGCCTCTGCACCACCCTCCACATCCTGGACGCCATCGCATCGCTGTGACGGAAGATGATGTTGTAAGGCATCACATACCAGAAGCAGCCCCTCACGTCGTACCCCTTTGCCCGCAGAAGACGCTCCGGTCTTGCCGCTGCAGCCCTGTTGAGCGACAGCGGCTCCCCTGATGTCTGGACAAGGTAGACGGGAATCCTGTCTTCTGTCGCAGGCAGATTCCTGAGGAAGTCCAAGACGGGGCTGGGACAGTTGAATGCATGTACAGGGTAACCCACGACAAGGCAGTCGCACTTCACGACCGGATGCCTCGTGCTTCCGGCAATGGGGCTGGTCGTGCAGTGAACGCCATCGGCTTCGAGCCGGTCGGCAAGAAGGCGGCACACGCGTGCCGTATTGCCCGTTCCTGAGAAGACATGGAAGGAGATGTTCACAGTCCGCCACCCGTCTGGAAGGCGGTTTCACATGCCTCCACCCGCACTGATCTCATGAGCGCTCGAACCACAGCTCGCTTATCTCGTAGTCCTTGTCCAGGCCCTTCTGCTCGAACTTCGTCGTCGGCCTCCATTGAACAGGGGGAGCGAACACCCCCTTGCCATATGGATTGACCAGCAGAGGTTCAGCGGACATTATCTCCATGCTCCAGTCTGCGTACTCCTTCCAGTCCGTCACCATGTAGATGTAGCCGCCATTTACGAGCTTTCTGGCAAGCAGAGCGACGAAGTCAGGCTGGATGAGCCGTCTCTTGTGGTGCTTCTTCTTGGGCCATGGATCGGGAAAGAAGATATGGAAGCCCTGGACGCTGGAGTCTGCGATCATGCGCTCGAGGACATCCACGGCATTGAACCTCATCAGCCTGATGTTGTCCAGGTCAAGCTTCGCGACATCCCTGAGCAGCTTGACGAACCCTACGAGATAAACCTCCAGACACAGGTAGTTGAACTCGTCACGCTCCCTGGCGATCACCTGTGTGGAGGTACCCATTCCGAAGCCTATCTCCACGATGACGGGCTTCGACGGATCCTTGAAGAGAGTGCGCGGGTCGATGAGCCCCTCGCGGAACGTCTTGCAGTACTTCTCGTAGTTGTCAAGCACGATCCGCCGCTGGACATCGTCCATCACGTTGCTCCTGAGCGCATAGCTCTTTATCGTCCTCTGGATGCCCTCGCGGACCTCCACCTTGCCGATTGCTTCGAGTATCTCATCGTCTGTCATGTTCTGCTACTCCAGTCTCCTAAGCGTCTCGAGGATGAAGAACGCCTTGTCGCGAAGACTCACGGCGTCCGTGGTCATCTTCATGTAGTTCGGCCTTGCGGCATCCATCTTCACCCTTCCCTTCGATATCTTCAGCAGATTTATTATCTTGTCGGGATTGATCGCGCTGAAATGGCTGAACTCCAGCTGCACGATGCCCCGGCTCTCCGACAGATGGTATATCTCGAGGCGGCGGCAGATTATCTTGATCTGTGCAATGCAGAAGAGGTTCTCCACCTCCTGTGGAATCGCTCCGAAGCGGTCCTCGATCTCCGCCTTGAGCGCATCAAGCTCGTAGTCGGTCCTCACCGAGGAGATCTTCTTGTACATCTCGAACTTCACGGACGGATCCTGGATATACTCGTCGGGGATGAAGCCGGAATAGTCCAGCTCGAGGTAGACCTCCCTGTCCGCACTGCTCCTGCCGCCATGGATCTGGCGGTCAATCTCCTCGTCCAGTATCTTCATGTACATGTCGAGACCGACTGCATCAAGCTGTCCGGACTGCTCCTGCCCAAGGATGTTCCCCGCACCACGGATCTCCATGTCCTTCATGGCCACCTTGAAGCCGCTTCCCAGGTCCGTGTGCTCGCTGAGCACCTTGAGCCTCTTTATCGCATCGTCGCCCAGACTCGTCTCGTCCGGATACATCAGATAGCAGTATGCCTGCCTGTCGCTGCGCCCGACCCTTCCCCTGAGCTGGTACAGCTGGGCCAGGCCGAAGCGCTGGGCCTCATCTATGATGATCGTGTTGACGTTGGGGATGTCTATGCCGTTCTCGATGATCGTGGTCGACACGAGGACCTGCACCCCGCCGTACACGAAGCGGTGCATGATGTCCTCCAGCTCGTCGCTGTCCATCTGTCCATGGGCCGCCTCAATGATCGCATGCGGCACGAGGGCGTGTATGCGGTAGGCAATCTCCGCAAGGTCGTCGATCCTGTTGTGGAGATAGAACACCTGCCCTCCCCTGGACAGCTCGTACTCGATCGCACCCGCGACCTTGCCCATGTCGAACTGGTCGATCACGGTCCTTATGGGAAGCCTCTCTCGGGGCGCCGTCGTAAGCAATGACATGTCGCGCACCTTGAGAAGCGACATGTACAGCGTTCTGGGGATAGGCGTGGCGGAGAGCGCAAGCGAGTCGACATTGACCTTCATCTGCTTGATCCGCTCCTTGTCCTTGACACCGAAGCGCTGCTCCTCGTCGACGACAAGCAGTCCCAGGTTCTTGAACACGACGCTCTTCTGAAGAATCCTGTGAGTCCCGAACAGCACATCGACCTTGCCGTCCCTGAGCGCGGCGAGTATCTTCCTCTGCCTCGCGGCCGGCACGATGCGCGAGAGCTGCTCGGCACGCACGGGGAAGGAGCCCAGGCGCTCGACGAACTTCCTCCAGTGCTGCTCGGCGAGAATCGTGGTCGGAGCCAGGAAGGCCACCTGCTTGCCGCTCATCACGGCCTTGAACGCCGCACGGAAGGCGATCTCGGTCTTGCCGTATCCCACATCGCCGCACACCAGACGGTCCATGACCTTGTCGCTCTCCATGTCCCGCTTGATGTCCTCGACGCACTTGAGCTGGTCGGGAGTCTCGGTGTATGGGAAGGAGGCCTCGAACTGGATCTGCCAGTCGTTGTCTGGAAGGAACGGGAAGCCGAAGGAGTTCTGGCGCTGGGCATAAAGCCTTATGAGCTGACCGGCCAGCTCCTGGGCCTTCTTGATGGCCCTCTCCTTCTTCTTCGTCCACCCTGCGCCGCCCATGCTGTCGAGCTTGGGTGCCCTTCCATCGTTACCGATGTAGCGCTGGACGAGGTCGGCCTGCTCGATGGGGACGTACAGGTACTCGTCGTTGGCGTAGCGGATCTTGATGTAGTCGCGCTCCGCACGGCTGGTCTTCGCCCTCTCTATCCTGACGAACTGGCCTATGCCGTAGTTGACATGCACTACATAGTCGCCTTCCTTCAGGTCGACGAAGCTGTCTATCGCCTGGCTCTCGACCTTGACCACGGCCTGGCGGCGAACCGTGCGCCGGTTGAATATCTCCTGGTCCAGTACGACGAAAAGCTTCCTGTCGTCGATGGAGAAGCCATGCGACATATCGCCGATGACGATGTCGACGTCCGGGTAGTCGACGAGTATGTTCTCCATCCTCTGCTGCTGCACAAGACTGGGCACGACGACATGCACCGACCAGCCGTTCTCCAGCATGCCCTCAAGGTCCTCCTTGAAGAGCGTCACATTGCCGAAGAAGCTGCGGCCCGCATTGATGTCGAAATGGTGGCTCTGCCCGCTTCTTATGTCATAGACGATCGTCTTCGCGCTCTTCGATTCGAGGTACGAGAACGGATCGGTCAGCAGCTTCTCGGGAACAGGCACGTCGCTGCTGGCGGCGTATGCCTTCTTGAAAAGCTCCCTCGCCTCGCTTCCAAGCGCCTTCCAGCTGGTCTGGCTGCGCTCGTAGCCTACGAAGAACAGATACTCGTCGCCCTTCATGTAGCTGAGGAACGAGCTGGTCTCCACCTGACTGGACTCACCTGCAAGGGACAGCGTTATGCTGGACACGGTCCGTGTGGCCTGCTGCGTCTCGGGTTCGTAGTACGAGATCCTGACGATCTCGTCCCAGTCGGCCTGTATGCGGACCGGCTGCTCGCTTGCAAAGGGGAAGACCTCCATGATCTCGCCCTTGAGCGCGAAGGTTCCCACCTCGTAGCAGCTGGATGACTTGTAGTAGCCGGCCTTCGAGAGCTCGTCGGCAAGGACGGTGGGCTCGAATCTGTCATGCAGTCTGATGCGGCGCGTGTAGCGCTCAAGCGACGAGCGGGATATAACAGGGGAGGAGAAGGCGCGGATGCTTGTGACGATGATGCCCTCCTTGAGAGCATCTATGGCATCGATGGTCTTCGACTGCACGGCCTCTGCCGCACTGCCGCTGTACGGGGCGTAGAGCTGCTTGCCGGATACGGGAAAATGGATGATGCGTCCGCTCTCCTCTTCACCCAGGTCCTGCATGAGGGAGCGTGCCGCCTCCTCGGTTGGAAGGATGACGAGCATCCTGCCCTTCACGCGGCGCCACCACAGCAGCACGGCCCTGGAAAGGGGGAAGCCCTCCAGAGTGTCGACTCTGGTCGTCTCGTGGCCCTTGAGGTTCTTGTAGACTTCGCTTGCCTTGAGATAAGATTCAACAATGTCCGAGATCGCCTTGTCCACGGGCAACCAAGATATAGCAAAAAAGGGAAAAACACAATTGTGAACACGTTCGCCGAGAGATTTGCACAGCTGGAGGAGACCATAAGGCAATGCGCGTCCTTTGCATGCGAGAACCAGAGGCGCATACACCGTTTCTACAAGAGCGACGGCTCGGTGCTGACCGAGACCGACCTCGAGATATCCGAGCGCGTCGAAAGGCGCATCACACAGCTCTTTCCGGATGACACGTTCATCTGCGAGGAGACGCCGATAGTGAGGAGGGATGAATCCGAATACACGTTCGTCCTCGACCCCATTGACGGTACGGACGTCTATTCGCAGGGGCTTCCGAGCTACGCCGTCGCACTCGGCATCCTGGACAGCGGCAGGAGACCCGTTGGAGCCATCATAGCCGCCCCGCGCTTCGGAATCGGACGGGAGGACCTGTTCATATCCCTGTGTCCGGGAGGTGAGCTGTACGTGGATGGAGAGGTGTTCACCTCATCACCCGACAAGGACAGTGTGAGTCAGGTGACGATGGGCTCGACAGACCAGGCAAGAGTCGACTTCTCCCGCTTCAACGGCAAGGTGCGAACCTTCGGAAGCAGCATCATACATCTCGTCTCTCCAGTGGTCTTTTCCTCGATGCAGGGCTGCGTCAACCAGCCGTGCTACGTTTGGGACATCGCCGCAAGCCATGCCGTGCTGCTCAGCCAGGGCATGGACATACGCTACTGCGACGGAAGCGAGTTCGAGTACACGGATGAATTCCTGTACGAGAAGCGGAAATACAGGATGGACATCTATGCCGGCACGCCGAAGGGCATACAGGAGATGATGACCACCCTGCCTGTCAGAGTCTGACCACCTCCACCTCCCTTCCAGCGAAGAAGTCTAGGTACCACTGCAGCCGGTCAAGTCTGACGGAGAGGACGCATCCGAGTTCCCTGCATTGTCTGAAGTGATCCAGGGCGGGACGGAAGCCCCTGCCCTCGCACTCCATCCATCCGCATTCGTCGAGTATGACAAGACCGTCTTCAAGTGTACATAGCCAGGCATTGGCATCGCGGAACACGGCATCGTCGACGACGTATGTCCACTCGGGTCCGCGATACATCAGCACACGCTCATCTCCGGTTTCAAGATTCCTCAGATATAGCTTTCGCCCTTCCCTGTCGCTCTTGAGCGTGACAAAGCCGCGGCATCCATCATAATGCTTGCAGATGTAGCTGGTCTTGCCCCCACCTGACGGTGCCGTGACGATCGTGATCCGGGACTGTGCAGACATTTCTTCCTCTCTCCTCGATGGTAATCCAAGGAGGAGTAATACGGAAGCCCGTGCCCATGTCGTTTCCGTCACGGCATCCGTCATCCGGCCTCAGACCTTGTCGGGATGCGCTGCCGTGACCATTTCCGAAGTTGACTGCCTCTTCATCTCGATTCCCCTGTCCCGTTCCAGATAACATCGGCGACAGGAGCCCAGCAGCGTGACTTCTCCTCGCACTTGAGCGCAAGTTCGGCGACATCTTCAGGCGCTGCAAGATCCGTCGACTCTGCATGGGTCTCCTCTACCATGGCGACCAGCCTGTCCGGGTTGTCAAGCAGCGGACACGGACGTAGATGATTGCAGTTGAACGGCTGACCGGCCCTATAGGAGGAGAACAGCGGCGAGGAGAGGACGTCCACAAGGCTCTTTTCACGTATGTTGCTATCAGAATAGTGGATGAATGCGCAGGGTTCGGCATCTCCGTTCGCGTTGATGTGGAAGTAATACCTTCCGCCGGCGATGCATCCCTTCACGTACTCGCCGTCGTTCCAGAAATCGATGGTGAATATGGGCTTGGTCTTCCTGAACTCCCTTATCGCGCGATACATCCCGGCCCTCTGCTGTGCAGATACCATCAGATCTGTCGGAGCTCCCTTCCCTATTGGCATGTAGGTGAAGAACCAGCAGAACTTCGCCCCGCACTCGATCATCCAGTCGAAATACTCCTCGGATCCTATGCATGACACGTTCTGGGATGTGTAGCAGCAGGATAAGCCGAAGGGAAGCCTCCTGTCCCTGAGTATCGAGACGGCCTTGAGCACCTTGCCGTATGTGCCATCCCCTCGCCGTGCATCCGTCGCGTTCTCGAACCCCTCGACGCTGATGGCGGGGATGAAGTTCTTCACACGGAGCATATCGTCTGCGAAGTCCTCGTCGATCAAAGTACCATTGGTGAATGCCAGAAACTGCGCATCGGAGTGTTTCGAGCACAGCGCGATGATGTCCTTCCTCCTCACCAGAGGCTCACCACCAGAGAAGAGATACATGTAGATGCCCAGCTTCTTGCCCTGTTCAACGATGCCATCAAGCTCATCGAAGCTCAGGTTGAGCCTGTTGCCGTATTCGGCCGCCCAGCATCCGGTGCAATGCAGATTGCATGCGGAGGTCGGATCAATGAGTATCGTCCAGGGGGCCCTGAAACCGAGCGTGGCCTCGTTGCGCTTCTGCATCTGCGACCAGCGGAAGAAGGCGTTCACGATGAAGTTGCGGAATGTGGCCTTCCTCACATCGGCGTCCACATCGCTCCACAATGACAGCAGAAGCCTGTGGCAGGGGCTCTCCTTGTCCTGGATTGCCATCTCGAAGAGCCTGAACTTGCCGTCATACTCCTTGTCCGGCATCATCTTCCTGACCATCGAAAGCAGCTTTGGAAGATTCTCCTCCGGATTGCGGTCCAGATAATCGTAGGCCTTGTCGAAACCCATCTCCACCGATTTCGTCCTGATATCCATTTTCCTTTCTCCTATGCCAGCGAATATGGCAGGGACATGAAGGGCGGACTATGGACGATTCAGGTGCCGTGTATTGTTTTTCGGCAGTTCGCGATGATTGTCTGGTTCATTTTCCACCGTGGAGGATGCGGATCGTGCTCTTCATGTTGCATTCGGGCAGATCGGCGAAGCGGGAGAACCTGTCCCTCTGCTCAGGTGCACCGAGGCCGAGCCAGCGGGATATGAACTCACTGATCATCAGGTCCGGGAGGCCGGTGATGACAGCTCCGCCATCACATCTCCTCGTCGAAGAAGCTCTCCAGCACGTCGTATGCCTTCATGCTGTCCTCGCGTTCTATGACGAAGGTCAGCTCGTTCATCGTCGAGATGATCTCGGTGAGGTTAATGTCCTCCCAGGCGAGACGGCGCGTGGCCATGTAGAGGATGCCGGGGGTCTGGAGGAAGTCGGATTTGAACAGGATCGTCAGGGCGACCATGTTCTCTTTGCGGTTGAGTATCTCCTCGCCATCCAGCATCTCGTCGAGTGCATCCCGGAAGCGGTCGGACACGCATAGGGAAATCTCATGGGAGCCGATCGTCACGTTCAGGAAGTCCCCCTTCTGGGGCTTGACCTTGTCGTACAGCGAAGAAAGCCGGCTGACGAACCTGTCGCTTCTCACCAGATTCACATCGTAGATGTTGGTCTTCATGCCGATCTCGTAGTCGATCCTGCGATGTTCGCGACCCCCCTGCTGGGAGGCCAGCTCATCGGCATGGCGTCTTGTGGCCATGACGATCGCGGACAGCTTGACCGGGCTGCCGAACAGCTGCTCGACCTTGGGCTGTATGAACCTGGCCAGATTCGAATAGCTTATTATCCCGTCGAGGATCATCTCGTTCACGAAGGGGGAACGGCTGATCACCTGTTTGACACATTGTGAAATAGTCACCGCCATGTGTTACATTATTCACACTTCGTGACGATTATCAACAACGGGCCTCTTGCTTCCTGCCTGCAATCGGGTACAATCAAGACATCATGAAGTGTCCACGCTGTTCATCAATGGAAGACAAGGTGCTCGAATCGCGCCAGAACAAGGACGGATCGTCAATCCGCCGCCGTCGCGAATGTCTAAGCTGCGGCTATCGTTTCACGAGCTACGAGAAGATCGAGGAGAAGCCGATCATCGTCATCAAGAAGGACGGCAGCGAACAGCCCTTCGACATCCGCAAGGTCGAGCGCGGGGTGCGCACCAGCACCGACAAGCTCCGCCTGACGCAGGGCACGATCGAGAAGCTGATGGACGCGATCGAGGACGAGGTCGTCGAGAAGGCCGGACATGACAGGCGCATCACCAGCGCCGACATCGGCGAGGCGACGCTCAGACAGCTGTACAAGGTCTCGAAGGTCGCCTACGTGCGCTTCGCATCCGTCTACAGGGAGTTCAACGACCTGGACAAGTTCATCGCGGAGATCGAGAACATCGCATCGAGCGTCGACGACTAGACGTCGAACCACTTGCCCCGCTGACTCTGCTCTATCCTGTCGTTCAGGTGCTGCGGAGTCAGGATCTCGTTGGCGCAGTCAAGGGCGAAGTTGTCGCTCATGCCCGCGACATAGTCCAGCACCAGACGGTCCAGCGACCCCTCCTTCTCCATGTATCTGTCCCTGAGCTCCACCAGATGGGCGTAGAAGCCTGCGGCCAGCATGTTCTTCTCGTCGTCGTAGCCCTTCTTGTCGAAGCCGTACTTTGCCATCAGATCGTCCAGATAGTCGACGATAAGCCTGATCAGACGGGTGAAGTAGCGCGTATAGCCCTCGAGGATCTCGCTTCTGTAGATGTAGCGGTAGTTGTAGTCCTTCATCTCGAGCACCGCCTGGAAGATCTCGTCGGAGAATCCCATGCCCTTCTCTTCGCTGGAGCTCATGATGATGTCCATGACGAGATTGTTTATGATCGAGCCGTTCGATGAACCCAGCAGTCTCGTCACCTCCTTCGACACAGGAGGACAGTCCTCCAGAAGTCCGAGCCTTCTGGCATCCTCCCAGTCACGTCCGAGATAGGCGATCGAGTCGGACAGTCTGACGGCGACGCCTTCCCAGGTGGACGGGACGAGGCCGCCACGTGTGGTGATGCCGTCCAGGTCCTTGACCTCGAAGTCCGGGCTGATGCGCTGCTGGAAGTGCTCTCCGCAGTGGGAGACTATACCGTCCTGCACGGCATAGGTCAGGTTGAGTCCCCTGCCATGGTTGGCCAGCATCCTGACAACGCGCAGGGAGTTCACCTCATGCTCGAAGCGGTCCATCCCCCGCTCCCTGTACAGGCTGTCGATGATCCTCTCGCCCACATGTCCGAAGGGCGTGTGGCCGAGGTCATGTCCCATGCCGATTGCCCAGGCAAGCTCGCTGTCCAGGCCGAATGGGCGGCAGATCGTGGATGCGATGGAGGCCACGTGCAGCACGTGCTCCATCCTCGTGCAGATATGGTCGTTGGCAGGCGCGAAGAAGACCTGCGTCTTGTGCTTGAGCCTCGAGAAGGGAGACGAATGGATGATGGCTGTG
Source organism: uncultured Spirochaetales bacterium (assembly GCA_949285785.1). Classification (GTDB taxonomy): domain Bacteria; phylum Spirochaetota; class Spirochaetia; order Sphaerochaetales; family Sphaerochaetaceae; genus Bullifex. The sequence continues at coordinate 24,780 of CASEAG010000035.1, forward strand.
GTGTCGCGGTAGTAGGCGCCGCGTATGTCCTCTGTCCTGGGCCTCTCGCGGGCGGTCATCAGCTCGCCCGGCATTCTGTCTACAAGTCTTTCCATGCTTTGAACTTACCATGTTTCAGCCTGTGCAAGATAGCCTTTTTACGTTATATTTTGTCCATGGTCCGATATATTCTGCCACTCGCATCGCTGCTGCTCACGTTCCTTGCGACGCTTGCCTGTCTGCGCTTCCTGTTCTCCAGACAGGGGCTGTTCTGGATCATACCGCTGGTCCTCTCGCTTTTCCTGGACGTGAACAACCTCGTGCCCCTGGTTTTCGGGACCAGCCTGACCATCTTCACCGGCCGCGATGCCGAGTTCTTCCTGCTCGGCCTGTCGTTCTTCTGGTACATGATGGTCATCACGTTCCACTACGCACTCAAGAGGAAGGTCGACCGCAACCGCTTCAGAAGCGACATGGTGAAGAACTACACAGAGGCACGCTTCCTGGAGAAGAACGAGAGGCGCGACTTCTCACGCCGCAACAGGAGACGCCGTAGAACGGCCATGAACTCCTACGTCACGCCGGAGGAGAGCTCGTTCCACGACTACGACCTTGGAGCATTCGACTGCTAGACCTCGGGCCCCTGTAGGGAATATAATGTCTCCTTCAAAGGGGGACTGGTCTTTGAGGTTATTCATCACAGGACTCAAGCACTGCGGCAAGAGCACCGCGGCACCCATTATCGCAGAGAGCATCGGATGCGTTGCCGCCGATGGCGACGATCTCATGCTTGCGCTGATCGACACGCCCACTGTAAGGGAATATTACAGGAGACATGGCAAGGACGCCTTCATGAAGGCGGAGCTGGAGGCCGTGCGTGGCTTTGCCGCATCACACCCGTCGTTCGTCATCTCGCTTGGCGGAGGCGCCGCCGACAACGGCGCCCTCATGGACTTCATCAAGTCCACAGGAACGGTCGTCTACCTCAGACGGGCCGAGAACGTGCTCATAGAACGCATTCTAGCCAAGGGGATGCCGGCCTTTCTGGATCCCGACGATCCGAGAGGCAGCTGGCATGCCATCTATGAAAGAAGAGACGCCATCTATTCGCAGATGGCCGACATCATAGTCCCCCTCGGCGAGTACGGCGACAAGGCCGCCACCGCGGCCTTCATCCTCTCATCCATAATGGAGAATTGCGACAATGGCAGGTGACACATTCGGACACACCCTACAGCTGACCACGTTCGGCGAATCCCATGGCAGGGCCCTTGGAGCCGTGCTCTCCGGCATGCCTTCCGGCATAGCCGTAGACGAGGATTTCATACAATCGGAGATGGACCGTCGTCGTCCGGGACGCGACCGCTTCTCGACGCAGAGGCAGGAGGCCGACCGGCTTGAGATCCTCTCGGGTGTCTTCGACGGAATGACCACCGGCGCACCCATCGGCATGATGATCCTCAACTCCGACCAGAGGAGCCGCGACTATGACGAGCTGAAGGATGTCTTCAGACCGGGCCATGCCGACTACACCTATTGGCGCAGGTACACCAACGTGGACCACCGGGGAGGAGGCAGGAGCTCGGGACGCGAGACAAGCATGAGGGTGGCGGGAGGCGCATTCGCCAAGCTGCTGCTCAGACGGGAGGGGATCCGCGTCGATGCAGGCGTGCGGGCCATCGGAGGCGTGAGCGACGACGGAGCCCCATTCGCCCCGCCCTTCGACAACCCCATCCACGCGGTCGATCCTGCGATGGCAGGCCTCTTCGAGGCCGAGATCGACAGGGCCCGTCAGGAAAAAGACAGCGTGGGTGGAATCATCGAGTGCCGTGTCACGGGAGTCCCCTGCTCTCTCGGCGAGCCCATCTTCGACAAGCTGGACGCACAGCTTGCCGCGGCCATCATGTCCATCGGGGCATGCAAGGGCGTCGAGATCGGAGCGGGATTCCGGTCTGCCGCCATGAGAGGCAGCAGCTGCAACGACCGGATGTACATCGAGGACGGACGGCCCGTCTTCAGGACGAACAACTGCGGAGGGATCCTGGGAGGGATCAGCACCGGCGAGGAGATCGTCTTGCGCGCCGCATTCAAGCCCACTCCCTCGATTTCGCTGCCGCAGGACACTGTCACGAGATCCATGCAGGAGCGCGTCATCGAGATACACGGGCGGCATGACCCGTGCATCGTGGTCCGGGCACTCGTCGTGGTCGAGGCGATGACCGCCCTCGTGATCGCCGACAACCTGCTCAGGGCGAGGTCCTATGGAGACTAGACCGCTGATCGTGCAGTCCGACAGGACCATGCTGCTCGACGTCCACGACCCCGCCTTCGACATGTGCCGTGATGCGATCGTCCCCTTCAGCGAGCTCGTCAGGAGTCCTGAACACCTGCACACGTACCTGATCTCGCAGATCAGCCTGTGGAACGCATGTTCCGCCGGTCTTGATGCGGACCACGTCGTCTCGACCCTGGAGCGCTTCACGCGCTTCCCGGTTCCGGAGACGGTCGAATACTTCATCCGCGACACCTGCCGCCGCTTCGGAATCGTGAAGTTCACACCATATGACGACAGGTTCTTCCTCCTGGAGTGCCAACACGAGCTGTACAGGAAACAGGTGCTCTCCATATCCGCGGTACGCGACAACATCATAGACGATGGGGATATCAGGGTGCCCATGAACAGGCGTGGAGACATGAAGGTGGCCCTCATCGACCACGGCTTCCCCGTCGAGGACCTGATCCCGCTGAAGAAGGGCGATCCGCTCGAGCTCACGCTGAGACGCGATTCGCTCTCGGGCAGGCCGTTCTCCGTGAGGGACTATCAGCAGGAGGCATTCGACGCCTTCTGGGCGGGCGGCGCACCCGGTGCCGGCTACGGCGTCGTCGTGCTTCCCTGTGGAAGCGGCAAGACCATAGTCGGCCTCGTCGCCATGGCATCGCTCAGGACGAGCACGCTGATCCTGGCGCCCAACGTGGCGGCGGTACATCAGTGGCGACGCGAGATCCTCGACAAGACGAGTCTAGGTGAAGACGAGGTGGGCGAGTTCACCAGCGAGAGACGCGACATCAGACCAGTCACGATCGCGACATACAGCATGCTGATCTGGAGAAGCCGTGACGACGATGAGTACAGAAACTTCGAGACGATCGCATCCCATGACTGGGGTTTCGTCATCTACGACGAGGTTCACATGCTCCCCGCCCCCGTCTTCAAGCTCTCGTCCTCTCTCCAGGCCGTCTACAGGCTCGGTCTGACGGCCACGCTGGTGCGTGAGGACGGAAGGGAGAAGGACGTCTTCTCCCTAGTCGGGCCCAAGCGCTACGACGTGCCCTGGTCAGAGCTGGAGAAGCGCGGCTTCATCGCCCGGGCATACTGCCATGAGCTCAGGGTCAGGATGAGCGAGGAGGACGAGCTTGCCTATGCACTGGCAACTGCGCAGCAGAAGGTCTCGATCGCTGCGAAGAACAGCAGGAAGACGGCTGTGGTCGAACAGCTTCTCGAGCGGCATGAAGGCGAGCAGATCCTCATCATCGGGCAGTACCTCGACCAGCTGAAGGACCTCGAGAGGCGCTTCGGCTTCCCCATGATCACAGGCAGCATGCCCAATGCATCGCGTGACAGACTCTATCAGGAGTTCCGCGAAGGAAGGATCCAGGTCCTCATAGTGTCCAAGGTCGCCAACTTCGCTATCGACCTTCCAGATGCAAGCGTCGCCATCCAGGTCTCAGGCACATTCGGCAGCCGTCAGGAGGAGGCCCAGCGCCTTGGCAGGATACTGCGTCCCAAACAGAGGGACAGCAACTTCTACACCCTTGTGACGAAACACTCCAGGGAGGAGGACTTCAGCCTCAACAGGCAGAAGTTCCTCATCGAGCAGGGCTATGCCTACAGCGTGGAGGACGCAGGGGAATGACGGATCTCAGGAGCCATCTCGAGAGGATTGGCGAGGACGGGCTGCTGGGGCTCGCCTCGCTGTGGCTGCCCAGGGTGGAGATGCCGTTCAACAGGCAGAAGGTGGTACACGACCTCGTCTCCTTCTTCTCCTCGAGCTCGGTGCGCAACGCGCTCGTCGCAGGTGTCGACAGAGGAGAGGCCGGGATCCTGACGATCGTGGACGTGCTCTCACATGCTTCAAGGAACGGCATCGTCTCCTTCTTCCCGCCATCATCCAGGCTCATGGTTGAAAGGGACATCGACAGACTTCTCAGGCGCACCCTGCTACTCGTCGACGAGGACGGCATGCTGACGCTCTCCTCCAGTCTCGACTATTCACCTGTCCTCTCGCGGGAGGTGTTCGCCTCCTGCATGAGAAGAGGGGCCAGGCGCATCCGCCTTGTCGAGACACTGAAGGCGATGATGGCCCTCGTGAACGTCTCGAAGGTCAGGAACACCCCCGCCGCGATCAGGCGGCTTGCAAGGAACTCATCATACATCTTCCCGCTTCTGGAGGAGGACGAGGTCATCACCCTGATGGAGGACTTCGTGGCCACCGCCCTCCCGCTGTCCATCATGACCGACGGCCCGCAGGGGCTCGCCATCGACGTGGACAGGGCGGCCTGGTTCTTCCGGCAGCCGCTTGTGCGGATCAAGGCCTCGCTTCTGTGCAATGGAAATGCCGATGCAGCCGGCCTCGCACTGGCATCCCTGGCCATGTGGCTTGAGGACGATGCGGCGACAGCTCTGCTGAAGGCATCTTGCGCACAGGAGGAGGTCGACGAGGATCTCCTGAAGCATCTCTCGAGACTGTCGTTCATCATGGGCGACGACGAGGATGACGAGAATGATGATGAAGTGCTGGTGACCGACGACCTCACGCTCCGCACTTCCTCGAGCGGGCGCGATGCGACGCTCTGGCTGTTCACCTCCCCGGTGCTGGTTGACCGCATGCTGACGCTGCAGATCACAAGGGAATCGGTCGAGGCGGGCTTCGACGCAGGTCTGGATGTCGAAACGATGGAGGCGCACCTGAAGACGCCATCCCCTCTTGTCAATGACATGCTTCGGATGTGGCGTGGCAGGTACGACGAGTTCAGGTTCACCCGTGGCATCTGCCTCGAGACCAGCGAGCGCAACGCACGCATCATAGCCCAGCTGCCGCTGCTGAAGATACACATCATCGCGCAGCTCTCCCCAAATGCCTTTCTGATGAAGGCCTCAAGTGAAGAGCAGTGGCGACGCATTCTCGTCTACAGCGGCTTCGACATGCTCCCCCACACCATCGAAGATGACGATTCGCAGGAGACGGCCGGTGACGGCGTGAAGGAGCGGGAACAGGAAACCGTGATCGGATGCGGATCGATAGGGTCTCTACCACAGGAGACGTGTCCAGGTGACCTCTCATACAGGACGGACCTTGAGGATGCGATCGAAGAGCGCATAGAAGCACAGGACAGGCAGGCATACATGGACATGCTGGAGGCCGGCTACATACTCTCGAAGGAGCAGATCGTGCCGGGTCGCCATCTACCGAAGCTGCGAAGCGCCTCTGGTTTCGACCATCAGGCAAGACTCGGCCTGCTGAACGCCGCACTGGGCGACCATTCGATGCTGGCTCTCACGACCGCAGATGGCACCATGAAGGCCTTCGTGACTCTGGTCGAGAAGTGCGGAAGATCGAGAAACGTCACGGTCGTGGACGAGAACGGGGATGAGCACGTCATCCCCGTCGAACGCATATTCAGGGTGAGGGAGATACTCAGCTGAGGTCGATCTCGACCGAGCGCGGGTAATGATAGCCCGTGAAGGCCTCGAACTGCAGTCTTCCCTGGGCGATGAGCATCTCCTGGCCGAAGTGCAGCGTACAGCCGGCCGCCTGGGCATCGCTGAGGAACTTCGTCATCTTGGGCTTCGTGATGATGTCGTAGCAGATCTCACGCCCGGTGAAGGCGAAGCCCTCGATCGGGTTCTCCCATCCGTCGTAGCCCACCGTGGTCGTCTGGACGATGAGGTCCACCTGGCCTTCGTACGCCCTGTAGTTGTCCAGCCTGTCGTATTGGCAGATGTTCACCTGGGCGATCTTCTGCGCCCTCGAAAGCGTCCTGTTGAGGATGGTCACCTTCACGTTGCGGTTGCGCAGTGCCCACACGATGGCGTTCGATGCCCCGCCGGCGCCGATGACCAGGGCGCTGCGGATCCTGCCCTCCTCTATGTCGCGCTCGATGGGAACCAGAAAGCCGTAGTAGTCGGTGTTGATCGCCTTCCACATGCCCGGAGTGCGCACGACGGTGTTGCATGCGCCTATCTGCTTGACCTCGCGGGTTATGTTGCCCACATAGGACAGGACGTCGACCTTGAATGGGACCGTCACGCTGAAGCCCCTCATCTTCAATGCCTCGGCAAGCGGGAAGAAGGAGCGCACCGAGTCCACGAGGAACGGCACGTAGATCGCGTTGTACTTGATTCCGGCGAAGCCCGGGTTGTGTATGCGCGGCGAGAGCGAGTTCATCACGTTGTTGCCTATGATGCCGTAGATGGCGGTCCTCTCGTCCACTTTGTCCGCGCGGTAGAGCAGCTTCAGGTCACGCCCCGTGAGCTGGCCGGGCGCCGTCTCGTTGTCCGAGCAGAAGGTCAGCATAGAGCCCATTCTCCTGTAGAGGATCCTGGTGGGGACGCCGTACGGTCCCATGCCGATGATGATCTTGTCCGTGCCCTCCAATTCGTGCTGTGCGTTGAACAGCGTCATCAGGTCGGCAACGGAGCGTGGAGTCACGGCGACCTTGGCGACATCACCACGACGCCTCAGCTGCTGGATGCGGCTGAAGATGTCGTCGGGAACCTTCTCGAAGTCGTGGAGCGAGCGGATGATCCTGATGCCGCGTCTTTCGGCCTTCTCGTCCAGTTCGCCTCTCTTGAGGTCCTCCTCGATGTCGATGTAGCCGAAGTCGCCGTCCATGGCGGCAAGCAGCTGGGCGCGGCGGGCCTTCTCCGGCAGGTCGCATCGTCCTCCGTCCTGACGCCTTCTGTTGGTCACGATGCAGGGTACGTCCACCAGCGACGGGAAGAGATGTGCCTTCGCGCATTCCTCACGCGTGAGGAAGTCGAGCCGCAGTTCAGCCATGTCTATGTACTGCCGCTGGCTTCTGACCTTCTCCACCGCGGCGTCTATCGTGCTCTCGGACAATGTAAGACAGATCAAGACGTTCGTCTCCTTATCGCACCAACTATATATTCTCATGCAGAAAAATGCAAGTTGAGTGAATATCTATTCATGGAAACGGGAGATGCGCAGGCGAAGCCCCCATGGGAGGGAAAGACGCATCGAGGAATGCCGTGGACAGGCACCCCGCATCCCTGCCACAGGTCATTGCCCAGCCTCCCCCACAACTGGTAAGGTTGTCACCATGGTCACACTCCAGGTCAGGAACCTCTGTCTGTCGTTCGGAGACAGGGACATCCTCAAGAACGTATCATTCACGCTCGACGGACGAAGCCGCGCCGCGCTCACCGGAGCCAACGGCTGCGGCAAGACGACGCTTCTCAAGGTCGTCACGGGACAGATTCCGTCGGACGATGTGTCCATCACGAAGACCCGTGGAATCTTCATCTCCTATCTGCCCCAGAGCGACATCGTGCTTCCGGACAAGTGTGTCTACGACATTGCCGAGGAGGGATATGAGAGGTTCAGAAGGCTGTACGAGGAGGCCCAGGAGCTCCGCGGCGACATGGACGAGACCAACTACGAATCCAGACTCGAACGCATCGGCCAGATAGAGGACAGGCTGGAGGAGGTCGCCTACGACAGGAGACGCGGACGCATCGAGCAGATACTCCAGGGCCTCGGCTTCAGGCGTGACGACTTCACCCGCCCCGCAGGGGAGTTCTCCGGCGGCTACCAGATGCGCATCGCCCTGGCCCGCATCCTCGTCGAGGATCCCGACATTCTGCTGCTGGACGAGCCGACCAACTACCTGGACATCGAGGCCATAGTCTGGCTCAAGGGCTATCTCAAGTCGTTCGACGGCGGTCTCATGCTCGTCAGCCATGACGTCGACTTTCTGGACGACACCGTCGACACGGTTTACGAGCTCTTCAAGGGGCGGCTGACCAGGTACAGCGGAAACTACACGTCGTACATGAGACAGCGCGAGGCCGAGATCGCCGAGACGATGAAGCGATACGAGGCCCAGCAGCAGGAGATGGAGAAGACGGAGCGGTTCATCGAGCGCTTCCGATACAAGGCGACCAAAAGCCGCCAGGTCCAGTCCAGGATAACCGCCCTGGAGAAGATGGAGCTGGTGGAGATCCCCGACCATCTGAAGAGGATGAGCTTCTCCTTCCCTCCCGCACCGCACTCGGGAAACGACGTGATGATCGCCGAGCATCTGGGCAAGGCCTACGGGGATCATGTCATCTTCCGCGACCTGTCCTTCGTCGTCAGGAAGGGCGAGCGTCTGGCGATAGCGGGACGCAACGGGACGGGCAAGTCCACGCTGCTGAGGATCATGGCCCATCAGGACGCATCGTACACCGGCCTCATCAGGGACGGGGCCGGGGTCAGGATCGGCTATTACGCCCAGGAGAGCGAGAAGACGCTGGACGAGTGCAACAGCGTCCTCGAGGAGGTCGAGTCGGTCGCCGACACCCGCGACATCCCGCGCCTACGCAACCTTCTGGGCTCGTTCCTCTTCCAGGGGGACGACGTGATGAAGAAGGTCCAGGTGCTCTCCGGTGGAGAGAAGAGCCGCCTGGCCCTGCTGAAGATACTCCTGCATCCGGCGAACCTGCTGCTTCTGGATGAGCCGACGAACCATCTCGACATCAATTCGAAGGACATGCTTCTGGAGGCCATCAAGGCCTACGACGGCACAGTGGTCTTCGTCAGCCATGACACGCACTTCATCAAGAACCTGGCCACCAGGATCCTCTACCTGTCCGACGACGAGGAGCCGCAGTTCTTCGAAGGGGACTACGACTACTTCTCCTACAAGCTGGAGGAGAAGGAGAAGGCGTTCCTGCTGAAGAGGGAGGACGACAAGCGCCAAGGCGGAGACACGCCCTCCCCGGTGAAGGCCAATGCGCAGGACCACAGGCAGCAGAAGGAGCGGCGCAACCGGATCCAGAAGCTGGAGAGGGAGTCCGACAGCCTGATGGAGGAGATAGCCAAGGCCCAGGCGAGGCTCGAGGCGCTTGATGCGAGCATGGCGGACGAGGCCGTATACACGGATGCCGAGAGGATGAGACAGGTCGTGCGCGAGAAGGAGGATGTCGCCGGGCGCATAGACCAGATGAACGAGCGCTGGTTCGAGATCTCGACCATGCTGGAGGAGCTTTCAGATGGACAGGATGCCTGAGCTCGACGGGGATCTCAGGAGAGAGTGCCGGCGCCTTCTCGACCCGATGGTCCTCGCCTCCGCCTCCCCCAACCGTCTCGAGACTCTGCTCTCGTGCGGTATCCATGTGACGACACGGCCTCAGGACACGAGCGAGGACCATGCAGGTCTCGTGGAGCCGGATCTGATCGTCAGGCACATCTCGCGGCTCAAGATGGACAGTTATGTTTCAGGTGGGCAATTCGACGCGGGCATGCTTGCCCTCGCCCTGGACACCATGGTCTCGTTCGACGGGATGATGCTCGGCAAGCCCCGCTCGAGGGAAGGGGCAGGAAGAATGCTCTCCTCGTTCAGCGGAAGGGACCAGGAGGTCGTCACGGGATACGTGCTCTACGTGCCGGGTCACGGGCTGTCATGCTCCAGCGCCCACTCGAAGGTGCGCTTTTGCCATCTGACGCCATCACAGGTCGAGGAATACCTCGACACGGGCGAATGGCAGGGGGCCGCCGGAGGCTACAGGATACAGAAGTCGGCCTGGCGCCTTGTCGAATCAATAGAGGGCAGCTGGTCGAACGTCGTCGGAATCCCCCTCGAGGCGATCGTCGACGAACTCAGGGCCGTCGGTTGGCGGAATCGTCACTGATACAGTTCGTCGTTGTGTTCCCTTCCGGTCTGGAGAATGCGGCTGATGTGGTCGTCGCACAGGCGGTAGTAGACGCTCCGGCCGTCCTTCCTGGCCCTGACCAGGCGCGAGCTTCTGAGTGTCTTGAGCTGCTGGCTGATGGCGCTCTGCCCCATGGAGAGCGCACCTGATATCTGGCTGACGCTGTGCTCGCCCTCCTCCAGGAGGAAGAGTATCCTCAGCCGCGTCGGGTCGGCGAAAACCTTGAAGAAGTCCGCAAGGTCGACCAGTTCCTCGTTCGTCATCATCTGTCCGTCTTCCATGTCGCCGAGAATCCCTCCTGATGCATACGGCACCTCAGTCCTTCCACAGCCACCAGATGGGCCTTTCGCCCCTCTCGAGGCCGAGCCTCGCCTGCAGCGCCTGGCTGGCGGTGTTGGAGAAGAACACATGACAGTATGGAATCAGACCCATTGCGAGGGCCCTGTCGATGTCATGCATCTCCAGAAGCCGGGCATAGCCCTGTCTCCTGTAGCCGTCGAACACATGCAACATGCCCATGCTGCCTTCGCTGTGGAAGCCGATGAAGCCCACCAGATCCCCGTTGACGAACAGTCCGCTGACGCGGCCCTCCTCCAGATCCCTCTCGAGCTCGTCCTTGCCGGCAAGCGTGTACACTTCGCCGATGCGCTCCAGGTACGAGACGTCCAGGGTGCGGAAATCGTGGTCGCCGACCCCTGTCGGGCCACCCCACCATGAATAGCTCCAGCAGCCCTCCTCGTTCTGGTAGCCGCGCTCGTCGACGAGTCTGTCGCGAAGCCCCCTGTCATGGACACACACGAGCGGAAAGCCGTCCTCGAGATGGTCCAGGATCCTGTCGTCGCCGGTGAAGGAGGCGATCGAGACCAGGTGGTCGCCCATCATGACATAGGCCCCGTCCTGTCCCATGTAGGGGACGCTCGAGCCCTCCATGCCCAGCATCGTGATCATGTCCACATAGGATCTGCGGTCCAGATCCATGAGCAGTCTTCGCAGTTCTTCTTCCACATTTCTGGATTTACAACTTTCACCGCGTTTATGACAAGGGGTGTCTTTTGGTGTATCCTGTGCCCATGAAGAGAAGACTTGGATTCATAGGACTCGGCGTCATGGGCGCTCCCATGGCGGCACACCTGATGGACGCGGGACATGAGCTGTACGTCTACAACCGCACCAGGGTGAAGGCGGATGCGCTTTTGGCCGGTGGCGCCCACTGGTGCACCTCCCCTGCGCAGGTCGCAGCGCACAGCGACATCGTGTTCACGATCGTCGGCTACCCGAAGGACGTCGAGGAGGTCTATCTCGGAGGGGATGGCATCGTGTCGTCAATCCGCAGCGGCTCGATCGCCGTGGACATGACCACAACACGTCCCGCACTCATGAAGACGATCGCATCCGCACTCTCGTCCAGGGGAGCGGCCTTCGCAGACGCCCCGGTCTCCGGTGGCGACAGGGGTGCACGCGAGGCGACGCTGACCTTCATGGTCGGCTCGGACGAAAAGACATTCGAGGAGATACGCCCATACCTCGCTCTGATGGGCGCAAGCATCAACCACTGCGGCGAGGTGTCGATGGGTCAGCAGACCAAGATGTGCAACCAGATCGTCATCGCCGGCACCATGGCAGGCGTCAGCGAGGCCCTTGTGTATGCAGCCAGATGCGGTCTGGACCTTGAGAGCATGATCCGCACGATAAGACCGGGTGCAGCAGGCTGCTGGACGCTCGACAACCTCGCCCCCAGAGTCATGAGGGGAGACTGGGAGCCGGGCTTCATGGTTGACCACTTCATAAAGGACATGGGACTGGCGCTGGAGGAGGCAGAGCGCATGCAGCTGTGTCTGCCATCGCTTGCGCTCGTCAAGCAGCTGTACACGGCCATCCAGGCCCAGGGACTGGGGCGCAAGGGCACGCAGTCTCTTGTGCTGGCTCTGCAGTCCATCACGGGCGACAGGCTCTTCAGCCTGCCCGGCAAGGAGGCGTAGCAATGGTGAAGGAGGACAGGAAGGCCGAGCTGTCGTTCCCGGACGGGACGCGCTACGAGCTCGGAGTGATCACGGACAACATGGGTGCGCACAGCATCGACATTTCGAACCTGCGGAAGGACACGGGATACATCACCTACGATCCCGGCTACATGAACACCGGCAGCTGCATGTCCTCGATCTGCTACATCGACGGCGAGAAGGGCATCCTGCGCTACCGCGGCTACGACATCGAGGACCTGGTGCTCAACTGCGACTTCATCGAGGTGGCCTACCTCCTGGTCAAAGGCATGCTGCCCAATGTGAAGGAGAGGCAGGAATACACCCAGCTGCTGAACAAGCACTCGCTGCTGCATGTCGACATGCGCAACTTCTTCCGCTCCTACCCGCATGGGGCGCACCCGATGGCGATCCTCGCCAGCATGGTCGCCTCCCTTTCGGCGTTCTACCCGGAGATGGAGGAGCGCGATCCCGAGGAGAACATCGACCTCACCGTAACGAGACTGCTGTCGAAGATGAGGACCATCGCCGCATTCACCTACCGTCAGGACAAGGGATACGACTTCGTCGAGCCCCGCTACGACTACTCCTACTGCGAGAACTTCCTGAACATGCTCTTCAGCTCACCCGTGGTCGACTACCATCCGGATCCGGTGCACGTCAAGGCGCTCAACCAGCTTCTGATCCTGCATGCGGACCACGAGCAGAACTGCTCCACCTCTGCGGTTCGTCTTGTCGGCTCGTCCGAGGCCAACCTCTACGCTTCGGTCGCCGCCGGCTGCTGCGCCCTTTGGGGGCCGAAGCATGGCGGTGCGAACCAGGCCGTGATGGAGATGCTTGAGAGGATCATCGGCGAGGGGCTGTCGGTGGAGGACGTCGTCGCCATGGCCAAGGACAAGTCGTCCTCGTTCAGGCTCTCCGGTTTCGGCCACCGCGTCTACAAGACGTTCGATCCCAGGGCCCGGATCGCCAAGAGAATGTGCCAGGAGGTGCTTGCCGCACAGCACAAGGAGGACAGGCTGCTCGAGGTCGCGATGCAGCTCGAGGAGGCCGCGCTGAGCGACGAGTACTTCATCCAGCGCAATCTCTACCCCAACGTCGACTTCTACACGGGGATAATCTTCCATCTGATGGGCATCCCGCAGTCGATGTTCACCGTGCTCTTCGCCATGGGACGTCTGCCCGGCTGGATCGCCCACTACCTCGAGTGGCGTCATGACCCGTATCAGAAGATCGGCCGTCCGCGCCAGGTGTACAGCGGCCCGGAGCTGAAGAAGGTCGTCCCGATATCCAACCGATGAGGAGGTGCGCCATGACACTCGACCAGATGATGGATAAGGATGTCTTCACGCTTGCCGGAGACACGCTCGACAGCGGGAAGTACGCATACAGGATCAAGAGGGCTCTTACCGATGCCGGATACAGGGTGCACTGCGTCGGCAAGGAGCTGGTGAGTCTGGACGACGTGCCGGAGGACTCCATCGAGGTCCTCGACCTGTGCATCCACCCCGCCAAGGGCGAGGCCCTCATCAGGGCCTGTCACAAGCCTATCGGCTGCGTCCTGATCCAGCCTGGAGCCGGAAGCGACACCATAAGGGCCCTGCTTGACGAGAAGGGCATCCCATGGCTTGACGGATGTGCGCTCAAGGGGCTCGAGGCAAGAGGATACAAGGTGCTGTAAAGGCGGAAGGCGGGATGATCTGCCGCCTTCACCGTCGATCGGCTGCATCATGAATGGCTGCGGCAATCCGGAAGCCTCATGTACACGAGAGGATAGGGATTGCCCTGCTCATCGAGTTCGGTACGCCTGTATGCACAAAAGCCCATGTGCTCGTAGAATCCCATGGCCTGCGGATTCTGCTCGTTCACGGCGAGCCGATTGACCGAATACTCGCCGATTCCCTTCTCCACAAGCCGTCTGCCAAGACCCTTCCCCCGCTCCTGGGGCTTGATGAAGAGCATCTCGATGGAGCCGTCCTGCACCCCCATGAAGGCGACAGGGGAGCCTTCGTCATCCACCGCCACGATCAGATGCTCCACCAGTGAGACGGCTTCGGGAACATAGCCCCTGATGTCAAGGATTTCCGGCTCCGACAGGAAGAGATGAGTGTCCCTCACCGATGATTCCCATACGGCGACGAGCGCATCGACCAGATCCGGATCCCTGTCCTTCACTTCACTGATGTCCATATCCCCAGTCTCTCCTGTTCCACGCTCAGCCGAAAGCCTTGCCGAACAGCTCGTCCTGAGCGGGCAGATGCGTGACGAAGCCTACCGGAACCATGCCGCCGGTCGCCTCGATCACCTTCCGTGCCCCCTCTTCGGCGAAGGCCCCGCAAAGCTCGATACAGCCTATCCCCTCCTCCTTTAGCTCCACTGCCACGCAACAGGCATCATCGATGGAGGAGACGCCGATGATCGTGGCGTCGCCCGAATGGATGGACGCCCTGTCGATCCTGCTGGAGAAGTCCGGATGCATTATGAGGAAGGCACAGCGCGTCATCACAGGTTCTCCACGAGAAGAGCCCCGAAGGCCTTCGTTCCAAGGCAGAACGCACCTTCCCTGTCATCGAGCAGATTGTAGAAGTCGCGGGTGACATGCCTTGAGGCGATCGTCTTCTCGACAGATGCCAGGACCATGTCCGCGGCTTCGACGAGAGCTACATGACGCAGCAGCATCTCTCCGGACAGGACCAGGGACAGCGGGTTGACGATGTCCTGGCCGGCGATGTCGGGGGCGATGCCGTGAGTGGCCTCGAATATGGCCATGCCGGTGTCGTAGTTGATGTTCGCACCCGGGGCTATGCCGATTCCACCGACCTCTGCGGCAAGGGCGTCCGAGACGTAGTCGCCATTGAGGTTCAGCGTCGCGACCACGCTGTAGTCCTGAGGTTTCAGAAGGATGTTCTGCAGAAAGGCGTCGCAGATGCAGTCGTTCAGGAGGATGTCTCCGCCTTCGGCCGGGATGTATGTCCTGCCGTCCTTCTCATATGCCCTGTACTCGTCCCTGGCAAGTTCGTATCCCCATGAGCGGAAGCCGCCTTCGGTGAACTTCATGATGTTGCCCTTGTGTACGAGCGTGACGACCTTGCGTCCGTTTGCCAGAGCGTAGTCGATCGCGGCACGTATGAGGCGCTTCGACCCCTCGATGCTGACAGGCTTTATGCCGATTGCGCTCGTCTGGGGGAAGCGGATGGCATGAACGTCCATCTCCTCGGTCAGGAAGCGGATGACCTTCTTCACCCCGTCGCTGCCACTGGCCCATTCTATGCCTGCGTATATGTCCTCGGTGTTCTCGCGGAAGACGACCATGTCGACCAGCTGCGGATGCTTCACAGGAGAAGGAACACCGGTGAAGTAGCGCACGGGACGCTGGCAGACGTAGAGGTCCAGGGCCTGTCTGAGTGCGACGTTCAGACTCCTCCTTCCCTTGCCCACCGGAGTCATCAGCGGGCCCTTGATGGCCAGGCCGACCTCCCTGATCCTCTCGAGCGTCACGTCCGGTAGACTGCTGCCCATCAGATGCTCGGCCTTTCCGCCGGCAAGCACCTCCTCGAAGTCCAGCACGACCTCTCCGCCGTAGGCCTTGTCGACCGCCGCCGAAAGGACGTCCTTCATGACCGGGGTTATCTCGCTGCCGATCCCGTCTCCTTCGATGTAGAGCACTGGAATCCGTCTCATGCCATCTCCTCCCTGATCTGGTTCAGTCTGCCGCCGCGGATGAGCATGTCCGCCTGCTGTGCGGTGACGTCGAGCCTCATGCCATACGTCCTGCCGTTGGTGAGGTCCCTGACCTCGACCAGACCGCCCTCCAGCGCCCTTCTCACCTGGGATGGCGCATCATCGATGACCAGTTCATGACCCTGGCAGATCTCGTCGTAATCCTCCTGGGTGACGATGGTCAGCGGCATGATGCCGAAGTTGCACAGATTGGCCTGGTGGATGCGCTCTATCGAGAGGGCCATGACCGCCTTGACGCCAAGATACATCGGGCAGATTGCGGCATGCTCTCTGGAGGAGCCCTGGCCGTAGCTCCAGCCGGCGACGATGAACGAGGCCCTGCCCTCGTCCCTGAGCGCTGCAGAGCGCACATGGAAGTCGGGATCGACGTTCTCGAAGACGAATGTCGAGTACAACGGTATGTTCGACCTGTACTTGAGCCTTGCACCTGCAGGCATTATATGGTCGGTCGTTATCTTGTCGCCGACCTTGATCGCGACCTCGCCGCGGATCGTATCCGTCATCGGGTCGCACTTCGGCGGCTGGCCGATGTTCGGGCCGCGGATTATCCGGACACGGAAGCCGTCCTCCGGCGGGAACGACAGCATTCCATCGTCGCACAGGAAGGAGTCGACCGGAACATCTCCGGGAGCCTCGATGTCGTCCTGGGCAAGCGGATCGACGATCACACCGGCGATCGCGCTGAGCGCCGCGACCTCCGGGCTCACGAGGTAGACCTGCGCCGACGCCGTACCGCTCCTTCCCTCGAAGTTGCGGTTGTTCGTCCTGAGGGACACCGCATCGGTCGAAGGGCTCTGGTGGTTGCCGATGCAGAAGCCGCATGCCGATTCCAGTATCCTGGCACCAGCCATCTCCATCTTCTCGAGAGTTCCGTCGCGGGTGATCATCATCAGCACCTGGCGGCTGCCCGGTGCTATTCCAAGCGACATGTCCGCCGCGATGCGCCGTCCTTCAAGTATGCGGCCGACCTTGACCATGTCGGCGTATGACGAGTTGGTGCACGAGCCGATCAGCACCTGGTCGACCTTCATGCCTGCAAGCTGGCTGATCCTCTTCACGTTGCCGGGCGAATGCGGACAGGCGGCCATCGGCTCGAGCGACGACAGGTCGATCTCGAAAAGGTCGTCATATGGCGCCCCCTCGTCTGCACATAGTCCATGGAAGGCCTCGGCCCTCCCCTGGGCCTCGAGGAAGGAGCGGGTCACGTCGTCGGACGGGAAGATGGAGCATGTGACACCGCACTCGGCGCCCATGTTGCATATTGTGGCGCGTTCCGGCACGGAGAGCGTCGACACGCCGTCTCCGTTATACTCGAAGACCGTGTTGACATTGCCCTTGACCCCGAAGTGCTCCAGGACTGCGAGTATGACGTCCTTGGCGCTGACGAATGGCCTGAGACGTCCGTGGAGCCTGATCTCGACGACGCGGGGGCAGACCATCGGAAAGGGTACGCCGGCCATGGCCAGGGCTACATCCAGACCGCCTGCACCGATCGCCACCATGCCAAGGCCGCCACCTGTCGGGGTGTGGCTGTCCGAACCCAGCAGCGTCTTTCCACACTCGCCGAACCTCTCGAGGTGCACCTGGTGGCAGATGCCGTTTCCCGCCCGCGAGAACACGATCCCCTTCGCCGCCGCCACGCTTTGGAGATAACGGTGGTCGTCGGCGTTCTCGAAGCCGACCTGGACCGTATTGTGGTCCACATAACTGACAGCAAGCTCGTTGCGCACCCTGTCCAGCCCGATCGATTCGAACTGCAGGTAGGCCATCGTGCCAGTCGCATCCTGGGTGAGCGTCTGGTCGATCCTGATCGAGATTGCAGCACCCGCCTCGAGCCGTCCTTCGACGAGATGTGACGAGAGCACCTTGTATGTCATGTTCAGGGGCATTGTCATGTCCTCCCGGCGCCTGTTGCGCCCTTGTTGCCGATTCTATCCCACATGCCGCATTTGATAAAGATTGGACAGCATCATGTCATAGTTGATATTAATCATCCCGTAAACTAGAATCATGCGTGTGGAGAACAACATACTGCTCAACGCCCCGCTCGTGTCAGCGTTCCTGGCCTGGCTGGTGGCCCAGTTCCTCAAGCCGTTCATAGCCAAGGCGATGGGCCATGGCTTCAATCCCCACATGTTCCTGACCACGGGAGGCATGCCCAGCTCGCATACCGCGACCGTCGTGGCGCTATCCACATCGGTCGGCATGACACGTGGACTGCAGAGCTATTCGTTCGCCATCTGCGTCGTGTTCTCCCTGATCGTCATCCACGACTCCATGAACATCAGGCTCGAGGCAGGCAAGCAGGCCGACATCATCAACGAATGGTCGAGGATCCTGTCCGAAATACACAAGGACGGACTCTTCAAGCAGGAGCATCTCAAGACCATGCTCGGCCACTCGTTCTCCCAGGTGGTGGCAGGCATCATCCTGGGACTCGTGGTGGGCCTTGTCGTCACCTCGCTGATGCCGTTCTAGTATGGATTCACCATGGCAACGTGTGCCATGGTCAGAAAAATCCTCTTTCCCTCCATGGCCCTTTCATGCATTCTTGGTCACATGAACTGGCTTGAAAGACACATCACGTTACAGGTATATGACGACAGGAAGGCGGAGATGGAGAACGCCGTCACCCATTTCATCGGATCGGCGCTTTCGCTCATCGGACTGGTCCTGGTGCTGATGAATCTCGATGCGGCGAAAAGCGCTCCAGTCAAGGCTGGCATGGTGATATTCGCCCTGACAAACGTCCTGCTGTACACGGCAAGCGGCCTCTACCACTTCCTTCCCGCAGGCAACGCGAAGAGGATCTGCCGCATACTCGACCACAGCAACATATATTTCCTGATAGCGGGGACATACACTCCCCTGCTCCTGTATGTGGGTACGCCCAGGACCATCGCGCTCACCGCATTCATGTGGGTCGTGGCACTGCTGGGCGTCGCATTCACCCTCTTCTTCTGGGGACGGCTCAAGCCGCTGCACCCAATACTCTACCTTCTGATGGGCTGGGTGATCGTGTTCTTCTGGGATGACGTGGTGCCGTTCCTTCCAGAAGGCATAATGCCCTACATCGTGGCCGGAGGCGTCACCTACTCGCTCGGAGTCGTGTTCTATGCGATGAAGAGGCTTCCACACTACCATGCCATATGGCACATGTTCGTGCTTGCCGGATCGATCTGGTTCTATGTCGGCATCTATGGTCATCTGCTGTGACAATCTGCTATATTTTCTTCCATGGGCAGAAAGGACGATGAGAGACGGGCAGTCGAGTTGGCGAGGCGCAGCGAGGCCTTCGATGAGTTCTACTCGTCCATCTGGGCCGCGCGCTGGCCGGCAATCCGCTCGGCGCTTGTGCAGGAGAGACATCCGGTCGCATTCTCTCATAACCTCGTGAAACCATACTATATGGACGAAGCCAGCATCTGCACGGCCCATCTGCTGCCACTTGCCGATGGAGACCGGGTCCTTGACATGTGCGCGGCGCCAGGAGGCAAGACGCTCGTTCTCGCCAGCCGTCTCGATGGACGGGGCGAGATCGTGGCGAACGACCGTTCCAGGGATCGGAGGTCACGCCTTGACAACGTCATCAGGGAACATCTCGACGAGAGACTGGCCTCCACTGTCAGGACCACCTGCCGCGATGCCTCCCGCTGGGGGCTGTATGAAAAGGATGCCTACGATGCCATCCTTCTGGATGCACCATGCTCTAGCGAACGGCATGTGATCAACAGCCGTGAACATATGGCGATGTGGTCTCCCAACAGGCCGAAGAGGCTGGCCATGGAGCAATTCGGACTGCTCTCGTCTGCACTGATGAGCGTGCGCCCGGGAGGCTTCATACTCTACTCCACATGCTCGCTCAATCCAAGGGAGGACGAGATGGTCGTCGAGCGGCTGCTGACCAGACGGCCTGGACAGGTCGAGGAGATTGAGGTCGATGTCGCCAGAGCCGAGCGCAGGGCACATGGAGCCATGATCCTCCCGGACAGTGCCGATGGGCTGGGTCCGATGTATTTCTGCCTCCTGAGGAAGACGACATGAACCGCGTGGGAATTGCAAGATGCACACAATACGATGAGGCCATCGTCGAGAGGGCTGTACGACAGGTCGTCGACGGGACGCTGTTCCCATCCTGTTCGGGGAAGAGAGTGCTGATCAAGCCGAACATCCTCTCCGACAGCCGCCCCGAGGCCGGGATAACCACGCATCCGCTGGTCGTCAAGGCCATGATCCGCATCTGCCAGGAGCGCGGTGCGTCGCAGGTGTATGTCGGGGACTCCCCCGGTCTTCATACACCGGCGTTCCATGGAGCATCATGCGGCATCGCCGAGGTATGTCGCATGACGGGAGCGACATGGGTGGACTTCAGCCGGGATGCTGTGCAGATGACGCTTGAAGGCGGCGAGAAGGTCACCGTTGCAGGAATACTGGACGAGGTGGACTTCACCATCTCGCTTGCCAGATTCAAGACGCATCAGCTGATGTACACGACCGGAGCGGTCAAGAACATATTCGGCATCATGCCCGGCCTCAACAAGAGTCCGATGCATCTGCGCCACCCTTCCCGCGACGATTTCGCACTTTTCATGACCCGTCTGTTTCGCAAGGCGAAGGTCGCCTACGCGCTCATCGACTCAGTCATCGGCATGGAAGGCCCAGGTCCTGCCAACGGGACGCTGCGATACGTCGGCCTCATGATCGGAGGTGCCGACGCATTCCTGGTCGACAGGGCACAGGCAATCATAATGGGCCACGATCCTGCCGACATCCCGATTCTCGAGGCGGGACGCAGGGCCGGACTCGGCACAGGCGAGATCGCCTACCCGCTTCTTGATGCAGGCGATCTGGTCATCGACGATTTCAGGCGAATCGAGGTCGAGAAGTCCAGAGGGCTGTTCTCATCCCTTGTGCTGCCCTTCCTCACCAGAGCCCGGGACAGGCGCAAGGCACAGCAGCGACCGGAACCGCAGTTCGACCATGACAGATGCGTGAAGTGTTCAAGATGTGTCCAGATCTGTCCGGCAAAGGCGCTTTCTCTGGACCGGACGGTCACGATCGACACCGGCAGATGCATACGCTGCTACTGCTGTGCCGAGGTGTGTCCGGCGGATGCAATCCGAATAGAGGAGAGATGAATGGCGGACATTCTGTACTGCATCAACCATTCGTACACGGGACTGCTGATGACGAACCTGTACTCGCTCAAGAGATTGTCAGGGCTCGACAGGCTGGACGTGCATGTCATCCACCGGGATCTGGACGAGACGGACATGAGAAGGATCAGGGCGCTTGAGAACGGGAACACCTCAATTTCGTTCATCCGCTTCGATGCGGGCCTGCTCAATGGATCTCCGACCACGTCCCGATACCCGCTGGAGATTTATTTCAGGCTGTTTGCTCCGATACTGCTTGAAAAGAACATTGATAGAATTCTTTATCTGGACGTAGATACAATCTGTATAAACAGTCTAGTTGAATTATATAATACTGATATAGAAGATTATTATTTTGCAGGGTGTACCCATACCAAGAGGATGCTTACACGCATTAACGCCATCCGACTCGGCATGGGCAGTGGCAGCAAGGCCTGCTACATCAACACAGGCGTCATGCTCATGAACCTCTCCAGACTGAGGAGCGAATGGGATCCCGACAGGATCTTCGCCTTCATAAGGGACAGGGGGCAGACCTTCGTACTCCCCGACCAGGACATCATCATGGCGCTGTACGGAAGCCGCATCAGGCTGCTGGACACGTTGCGCTACAACCTCTCCGACAGGATCCTCCGCCTGAACAACATCAGCATGGACAGCAGGCGGATGAGCCTTGATGACGTAAGACGGCAGACCTGTCTCATACACTACTGCGGGCGTAGCAAGCCGTGGAAGGAACACTACATGGGACGACTTGGGGTGTTCTACTACGAGACGAAGAGACAGCTGGATGAGCATCTTGACCAGCTGCGCGGCTAGAGGTTAGTTTCTTTTGCCATGGGATTCGATCTTGACAGTGAACTGAACGGCGAGCAGGCCGCTGCCGCCAGGAACATCCATGGCCCAAGCCTCATCATCGCCGGAGCAGGAAGCGGCAAGACCAGGATGATGACCTATCGTATAGCGCACATGCTGGACGAGGGGATCACGGAGGACCAGATCCTGGCTCTCACATTCACAAACAAGGCCGCAAAGGAGATGAGCGAGCGCATCAGATCGCTTACCGGCAAGCCTCTCAAGAGACTGACGACCACGACCTTCCACTCCTTCGGTCTGGGGCTTCTCAAGCAGTACATCCAGCATCTGGGATACAGGAACAACTTCACCATCTACGACACCAACGACAACATGTCGCTGATCAGGCAGGTGATTGCAGGTCTCGACCTGCAGGCCGACGACTACAACATGTATTCGCTCCTGACCCTCTTCTCCGATCTCAAGACAGGCCGGGTGAAGGAGATCCAGAACAAGGACGGGGCACTGGGAAGAATCTACGAGGAATGGCTGCTTAGCCAGAAGGCATACAACGTCGTCGACTTCGACGATCTGATCATCCTGCCCATCCGCATATTCGAGAAGAGACCGGATGTGCTGGAGAAGGTCCAGGAGCGGTTCAGATACATCATGGTGGATGAATTCCAGGACACCTCGCTTCTCCAGTACCGCATGGTCTCCATGATCGCCCAAAAGGAGCGCAACATCTGCGTCGTCGGAGATGATGACCAGAGCATCTACTCCTGGCGTGGCGCGAACTACAGGAACATAGTGATGTTCGAGCAGGACTTCCCTGAGCGCAAGGAATACAAGCTTGAGCGCAACTACCGATCCACAGGCAACATCCTGGAGGCTGCAAACAACCTGATAGTCCACAACAGCGAGCGCAAGAGCAAGAAGCTTTGGACAAGCGGGGAGAAGGGAAGCAGCATCTTCGTCATCTCCCCGGAGGACGAGGACGAGGAGGCCTTCATGATCGCCGAGGGCATCAGGAAGCGTCACAGGGACTACGGTGTCCCATATTGCGAGTTCGGCATCCTTGTTCGTACGAACTCCCTGCTCGCCACGCTTGAGAACGCTCTGATGGAGAACGGCATAACGTGTGCAGTCTCCGGAGGATCCAGCTTCTTCGACCGCAAGGAGGTGCGCGACATCCTGTGCTACCTCAAGCTCATCGTCAACAGCGATGACGATGCCAGTCTGCTGAGGGTGATCAACACGCCAAGACGGGGAATCGGGCGTGTAAGCGTCGAGAAGCTCAGGAAATACGCAGAGGAGCGCAGGATCTCGCTGTTCGATGCCATGACCGAGTTCGCCTATGCCGCAGACTCCCCGGTCAGGGGACGAAGCCAGGAAAACCTCAAGACGTTCAGCAGGCTTGTCCTCGACTGGCAGAAGGCACTGGAGGATGGAAGACTTGCCACCCTTGTCTCGAACGTCATCGACGGCATCGGCTACCGCGAAATGCTGTACGAGGAGTATCCGGACAAGCCCAGGCTCATAGACTTCAAGATGAAGAGTCTCGAGTTCCTGGTCTCCCGTATCTCGCGCTTCGAGAGGAACAATCCGGATTCGTCCCTGAGGGACTACCTGAACCTCATGAGCCTTGACGGAAAGGAGAACAGCGACCGGGAGGATGAGAAGGTCAACCTGATGACGATGCATGCCTCGAAAGGGCTTGAATTCGACACGGTCTATCTTGCAGGGGTCGAAGACAACATAATCCCCTCCTCCAGGGCACTCGAGGAGGATGCAAAGAACATAGACGAGGAGCGCAGGCTGTTCTATGTCGCCATAACAAGGGCGCGCAGGATGCTGACGATCAGCCACTGCGGATACAGGAAGGACCGCATGGGCGAACGCCATATGGCCCTGCCCTCACGGTTCCTGGAGGAGATACCATCCACACTGTTCAGCGAGGATGAGGCGATGTACGCCGCAAGCGACGAGGACAGGATCGACATGCTGAACGCACTCATCGAGAAGTTCAGATCCTAGCTCAGCAGCATGTCTCCATCATGAATCCAGCCGCGCCTCCTCATGAATGTGCTGATGGCAAGGGTGATGACGGCCGGAAGGAGGAAATGGAGCAGAACGATCTGCCAGATGCAACCGGGCCCCATCACTGCGACCGCATTGAACTGGCCGACCAGACCCGAGGTGCCCATTCCGGCGCCAGAGGCGTTGTTGGTCATTCTGAACACGCAGGTGGATACCGGCCCGAGCAGGGCTGAGGTCAACGTAGGCGGAATCCAGATCCTCCAGTTCTTCCAGATGTTCGGAATCTGGAGCATGCTGGTTCCCAGTCCCTGGCTTATCAGGCCTCCTATCCTGTTCTCCTTATAGGAGGCGACGGCGAAGCCGACCATCTGGCAACAGCAGCCACAGCAGGCGGCACCGGCGGCAAGTCCATCAAGGCCCAGCGAGATGCAGATGGCCGCAGAGGAAATGGGCAGTGTCAGGACCATTCCCACGACAGTAGAGACGAGAACGCCCATCGGCAGTGGATAAAGCTGAGTCAGCTGGTTTATGAAGGCGCCTATCGCATTCATCAGCGCAGCTACAACAGGCGAAAGGAAGATGCCTACGATGGATCCAGAGAGGATCGTGAAGACCGGCACGAGGATTATGTCGACCTTCGTCCTGCCAGATATCCATCTTCCGCACAGAGCACCGACAAGGGCGGCGACGGTCGCACCAAGCGGTTCACCCGTCGAAAGGGCGAATGAGGACAAGGCCAGGGTCCCTGCCCCGACCGCTCCCGTCACACATGACGAGTAGCGTGCCAGAGGAGGAGCAGCGACGGCATTGGCCACCCCTATTCCGATTGCTGGTCCGGTCATGTACTGGGCGATCTGTCCAATCGAGACGAGGATATCCAATCCGGCATATGTTCCGATCTGCTTGATGATCAGGCCGATGATAAGTGATGCAAAAAGTCCCTGGGCCATTCCGTTAAGGACCTTGACGACGGCATCTGCGATGCCTTTGGAGTTGAGACTATCCATGATGGTCTCTCCATGAAATTGGTGGGAAGAATTCGGATGGCGAACAGACAGCATCAGGAGCATCTCCCTGATACAGGCCTCCGGCAACTGAAAATCTACCTGAAAAAGGTTTGAATGTGAATAGACGAGGGAACTGGAGAATACATATGAAACTTCATTACTATTTATATATCATATGAATATATAATTTTTTTTATTATGATAAGTTATTGATATAGTTAATAAAAATAATTTTATAAGTTAACCATAAAATCAAAATTGATTTAATATCATAGATATAATTTTTTAATTAGTAATGCTGTTTTTCAACATGTATTTTCGAATCAATCTCATCTGATATGGTACAAAAAGGAATGTCTTATGATGTATCTCCGATTTCAGTTCATCCTTATATCGATACAGATTCACATAACGGTATTTCTGATATTCATGCCTGTATTTTGCAGGAGCATCCGACGTCGAGATCCTCTTGTCGGAGATATATAGATATAGATTCCATCGGAAACGCCAAAATCCAAGTGAATGGATCGGATTTTCGATGACCTTCTCCCTATCAAGGACAACACCGGTCTCTTCGGCGAATTCCCTTAAAGCCGCATCAAGGAGACTTCTGTCCTTACTGCTGTCAAAACCTCCACCGACAAACGACCAGACTGGTGGATGACACCTCAACTGCATCAGAACATCGTCTTTACAGATGAAGACGATTCCTGCACCCCTATATCCATTTGCGATTCTTTTCACTATTTTCCTAAGGGATTTCATTGTCAAATATAGCAGGAGTTATATAGCTTTTGTAGAGGATAGCTATGATAAAAATACTTCTTCTGCTGTGAAACACAACAGAAGAAGTCTGATTCGATTCAGTTCGAATATTTCTTGGCGAATTCCTTGAGTGCGAACCGTATTCCACCAGCCCAGCCAAGACCCATGTCGTCGAACAGCTCCTCAAGCTCCCGCTTGAAGGACGGCTCGATGGAGAACGTGGTCAGAATCTTCTTCTCCTTTCCGTCCTTTCTGCTGGAAAAGACCTCCTTGGCCTTCTTCTCGCTGAGACTCTCTTCCTTGACCATGGTTTCAGTGTTTCTCTTGAGCGCCATTTTATCTCTCCCTCCAATACTACTTCCAGATGTCCTTGTACAGCTCTTCGAAGACCTTGTGGGTGGAATCCTTCATACCCCTTCCCCTGACCTTGAACAGCTGTGGAGCCTTTCCGGCTTCCTGGCTCTTTCTGAAGATCGGGTCAACCGGAATCAGATATACCTTGTAGTTTCCGCTTTCCAGAGCCGCCTGATATATATCACGATGCTGCCTGATGCGCGTATCGTATGAATTGATGATTATCTTGTCGTGCTTGACATTCGAGCGCAGGTTCTTTCGAAGCTTCTGAAGTTCATGAATGAAAATCTCGAGGCCATCAAGGCTGAAGACCTCGCTCGTCATCGGAGTGACGACCTCATCGCTTGCAATGAGTGCATACCGCTCAAGCATACCCAAACCGGGAGAAAGATCCATCACGACATGGTCATAGTCTTCAGCGACCTCTTTTACAAGATCCTGTATGACGAATGGCTCTTCGCTCAGCTTGGTCTCGGAATACGTTTTGAGAGTTCCACCGATTCCGAATGTCGGAAGTATATGGAGATTCTCGATTCCAGGGGCCTGAACGATTGCATCATTTACGAAACATCTGCCCTGAAGGACATCTGCAAGTTCGTATCTGGGAGCATCCTGAAGAAACCAAGACGATACGTTGCCCTGCGGATCGCAGTCGACGATGAGGGTCTTCTTTCCATTGAGCGCAGACTGGCAGGCAAGAGTACCTGAAATGGTAGTCTTACCAACGCCTCCTTTCTGCAGATGGAAAGCAACGGTCTTGGTCATTGATTATGCCCCCCTCATTTCGATTAGAAAAATTATAGATTCGGAATCAGATTAAATCAAGAACAAATAATATTCATTTATCTCCATTGGTCAATTCTATATTAATTATATAACTATCATATATTTAAAATATCATTATTTTAGTCTAACTGTTCACTATCCTATCATTTTGAATTAAACACATTCAAATCTTGACCATCAAATGTAATTATCCGACTAAACATCCTTCATAAATGCAATCTGTAATTTTATTTCAGTATTTTATTATATATACCGTAATCGGCTTATTTATATACAATTTATTATTTCCCATTCGGCATCTTCAATCTATCATTTCTCTCATCGGTCTGCTATCATTCACTCATGAGAATCTACAGTTTCAATGTCAATGGACTCAGAGCCATACTCAAGAAGGACTTTCTTACATGGGTCGAATCATGTCAGCCGGACATATTGTGTCTGCAGGAGACAAAGCTTTCGGACAGTGACTTTTCGATAGACATTCCAGGATACCATCAGTATTACTCCTGTGCCGAAAAGAAGGGATACAGTGGGACTGCGATATTCTCCAAGTCAGAACCTATTGCCGTGACAGAGGGAATCGGCGTTGAGGAACATGATCATGAGGGAAGAACACTCATTGCCGAATATGAGAACTTCTACCTTGTCTGTGTCTATGTACCCAATTCCCAGGATGAACTGCGAAGACTCGATTACAGACAGGTCTGGAACAAGGCTTTTGAGGATTTCGTGTCATCGCTCAAGGAAAGAAAGCCTGTGATCTTCTGTGGTGACCTGAATGTCGCCCATCAGGAGATCGATATCAGGAATCCCAAGACAAATGTTCGTAATGCCGGTTTTACCATAGAGGAGAGAAACGATTTCTCAAGACTTCTTTCAAGAGGATTCATCGATACATTCAGATATCTCCACCCAGAGGAAGTGAAATACTCCTGGTGGTCCTACCGATTCAAGGCAAGAGAGAAGAACGTTGGTTGGAGAATCGATTATTTCGTCATTTCAGAAGACCTAAAGGACAAGCTGAAGTCGGCCGAGATTCATAATGAAGTATACGGATCCGACCACTGTCCGGTCTCCATAGATATCGACCTTTGAGCAACATTTGAAATTTCCTGGTTTTCCAAGCAGTTGACAGGAAGACACGTATCCTGATTCATTGAATGTCATGAAAATACGGGAAAGGTCTTCACGTCAGCTGTTTGTCATGAATCCGCCCTCTGAAACAAGTCTTCAAACCGACTAGGCTACGTAAAACAATGAAAAGGCAAAGGTATCATCATTTCACCTGAAGTGAAAGCAGAGGCAATTCCCTCACCATCTCAGGCTTGACTCTTTCTACAAGATGGACTTACACGACAGTATTGGGTGAGAGCACACAACACCCGTTTTCATTGAATAGTCCAATTTGGAAAGATATTTTGTTAGGTGCTCTCATTAATTCAGGCAATATTCTTGATGGTTATAAAATAGCTCTTTGCATCTTCTTATAATGCAAGGAGCTGGAATAAGTAAGCAATACTACCATTTTCACTTCAGGTACTCTGGAATCTCACCTCTGCTCTCGAATATCTTCCTCTTCTGGGTATCAAGAATCTTCTTGCACATCCTTATCGACTTGGGCGTGACCTCGACAAGCTCGTCATCCTTTATGAACTGGATTGCGCTCTCGAGTGACGGCTTCACCACAGGTGTAAGAGCAACTGCCTCATCCTTTCCAGATGCACGAAGATTCGTAAGCTTCTTGGTTCTCGTAGGATTAAGCATCAGATCTCCTTCCCTGTTCCTTTCTCCTACGACCTCGCCTTCGTAGACATCATCGCCGGGAACGATGAACATCCTTCCTCTGTCCTCGAGTTCCCAGATACCATATGCGACAGCGACACCAGCCCTGTCACAGATCAGAGATCCAGAGAACCTGTCAGGGAAATCGCCCTTGTATGGTTCATACCCCTTTAGATAACTGTTCATGATGCCGAAGCCCTTTGTATCGGTGAGGAACTCATCCCTGTATCCGATAAGGCCTCTTGAAGGAATCTCGAAGCGGATCTTCACTCTTCCACCTGCCGTGTAGGTGATGTCGCTCATGATGGCCTTGCGCTTGCCGAGCTTCTCCATGACGATGCCCGACGACTCCTCAGGACAGTCGATCAACAGGTATTCGATCGGTTCGGTCTTTCGTCCCTGGTCATCGGTCTTGAAGATGATATGCGGCCTGCCGACGCAGAACTCGAATCCTTCACGTCTCATCTCCTCGGCGATGATGGCCATCTGGAACTCGCCTCGCCCTTTGACAATGAAGGTGTCATCAAGATTCTTCTCGATGCGTATGGAGACATTTCTCAAGGCCTCCTTCTGCAGCCGCTCCCATATCTTTGCGCTGGTAACGGCCTTGCCTTCCTTGCCGGCAAGCGGAGATATGTTCTTGCAGAACATCATCGAAACGGTAGGTTCGTCTACAGTGATCCTTGGAAGCGCCTTCTTGTATTCCCTATTACAGATCGTATCGCCAATGGAGACGTCATTGACTCCTGAGAGCACGACAATGTCTCCCGGCTCGACGGACTGTACTTCCTTGAACACCGGGCCGTCATATGCCTGAAGACGTGTTACACGGAGATTCTCCTCTCCGTCCTCCTTCATGCAGACAAGCGAATCATTGGTGCTGACGCTGCCATTGATGACCTTGCCGACAGCAAGACGACCGAGGAAATCCGAATATGAGAGGTCGCTCACCAGCATCTGGAACGGTTCCTCATCATCAAATTCAGGAGCAGGGACATAATCAATGATACAGTCGAGCAGCTCATGAAGATTGTCGTTGATATGCTTGAGATCACGTCCACATACGCCGGCTCTGCCATTGGCGTAGAAGACGGGAACCTCGAGCATCTTCTCGTCGGCGCACAGCTCCAGCAGAAGGTCATACACCTCGTTGAGGACCTCGGAAGGACGGGCATCCGCCCTGTCTATCTTGTTGATGACCACAATTACAGGAAGATCTTTCTGCAGAGCCTTCTCAAGCACGAAACGTGTCTGAGGAAGAGGTCCTTCGGCTGCGTCACAGAGGAGAACCACGCCATCGACCATGCTGAGACCACGCTCGACTTCACCTCCGAAATCGGCATGGCCCGGTGTGTCGATGATGTTGATCTTGACACTCTTCCAGTGAATTGCGCAGTTCTTGGCGCTGATCGTGATTCCTCTCTCCCTCTCTATGGCACCAGAGTCCATGATCCTGTCCTGGTCCATGTCCTTTCCGACCAGTCCACTCTGATGGAACAAGGCATCGACCAAGGTGGTCTTTCCATGGTCGACATGTGCTATTATGGCAATGTTTCTTATCTTCTCATTATGTCTTTTCATAAAACCAGAGCAAAAATAGCACAAAGACAATTCCTTTTCCAGTACCCTATCTCACTACAGGCAAACAAGATAGACAAATCATCATGAAGCATTGAAAGGTATGATGGAAGAGGGTCTCAAGACATATGTCGACATCCATGAGGGACAACATCCCAATCCACGATCATCATTAAACAATATGATTGATACAATAGCGTTGGAATATCGTCTTCTAATTTCAAATTACTAAGATGATATCTTTATAAAATGGTTATTATATCATTTTTATTAAATATAGTTTATATAATATATATTTATGTTATAAAATCGATATCTTTTATATGTTTTACAAATCGTATTATATATTTTTGCTGTAAAATTATATATTTCAAAAAAAGCAGTTTATCTTCTATTTCGATTCAATTTCGCAATCGTAATGCCATAAGAAGACTTCGCCAGGGTATTACCACCCTGGCGAAGAAACGAAAAAAACAACGAACAATATCCATAGAGTGATGGTGCACTCCAAATGGCTATAATCAGAAGGCTTCGTTCAGGATTCTGATGACATCCTCCTTTGACACGGCCTTCGGGTTGACAATCATCGCTCCATCGTTGATTGCCCTTCCTGCAACTTCATCAAAGCACGACTTCTCGATTCTGTTATCAGAAAGTCTAAGCGAGAGTCCTGCAGCCTTTGCTATCATATTCGAGAACGACTCGACAACTTCAACACACTTTCTTCCTCTTAGCCCCTTCGGTGTTGCTGCGTAATCCTCAGGGGAAACGAAGAACGAAAGAATCTCTGCATATTCGCTTTCACATGTGTCCAGATTGAACCTCATGCAGTAGGGAAGCAGAATCGCCATGGCAAGTCCGTGCGGGAGTGAACATACTCCACCAAGGCTATGACCGATTGCATGCACGATTCCAACCATGCTATTGGAGAATGCGCTACCTGCAAGCAGAGAACCATTGGCCATCGCAAGCCTGGCATGTCTATCCGATGGTGTCTTGATGCATGTCTCAAGATTGCCACTGATCAGCATGATCGCCGATCTGGCATACGACTGGCTCACAGGATTCTTCTGCAGACAGGAATACGATTCGATGGCATGCGTCAAGGCATCAAGACCTGTCATTGCGGTTATGTGTGTCGGCATCGAAAGCGTGAAGCGTTCGTCGATGACTGCAAGATCAGGAAGAAGGAACTGGCTTATGAATTCCATCTTCACCTTTCTATCGTTGTCCTTGATGACGGCGACGGCAGTGGCCTCGCTTCCTGTACCACTCGTTGTCGGCACAGCGGCGAACGGGACATGACGGGCAAACGGAAGCACCTCGGCACCGACGAACTTCATGATGTCGTTTCCGCCCTGGCTGATGAGCATCCTCACGCCCTTGGCCGTATCTATCACGGATCCACCACCCAGTGCGACAATCGAATCTGCATTCGCCTGCCTATATATGTCAGCAATCCGATTTACGACTTCGATCGAACTGTCTGCAGGGATGTCGACGAAAGTTCCGACGACCTGCACGCCTCCTGAGACCAGAGCATCGGAGAGCACCTTCACCTGTCCTAGACCATCAAGAACCTTGTCAGAAAGGACGAATACCCTGTTGGAACCAAGGAGCTTGAACTCGGAGGCGATGTTCTCCAATGCATACTTTCCGCTGAGGATCTTTCCTGGATTCACGAATTCATAGTAGCTGGGAACAAACATTCTTATACTCCGACGAAGATCTTTCTGTAGACTCTCAGGGTCGAGAACTCCTTCTTCTCTACTTTCCTAAGTATCCTTCTTGTCATGAGACGCGGGAAAAGATAGCTCTCGGCGATGTCAATGCAGCGGACGATGCTCATCGTCTGGCATATGTCACCACTGAGCATGAAGCGGTGCTCAGCATAAGCCCTAGCGACGCCAATCTGGCCCGTAAGTACGAGGAAAGCCGCATCAATCGAGCGGAAGGTGATCCGGATATCCGCATTCTCTATATCACCTGTCCTGACAAGCTTCGAATCCTTCTTCATGAGAGAAATCGACGGACCATTGTATGATGTCTCGAGAACTACGCTCAGGCCTTCAGGCCATGACTGGAATTCGTTCATTATCCTGCTGTCCTCCCTTGCCAGGACCTTTATTCCCCGATAGAGGACGAACAGGACGATTCTTGCAACAAAAGCCTTTATCGAATTGCTGATCTTCTTGCGAATGGATATGTTGTTGTTCATGCCATCTTTATATTACATATTCTAAAATTATGTCAATAAAGACATGTTTTCGAAATTGGTAATTCTGTAAGACTAAATTGTGATTCAACCTATATAATTATTAAAGTCTAAATTGTAATTTGCATGTATACATAATAAATATAATATAGTTATTATATTTATAACATATGCAATCATATTCTATATTCTAAAATGCTGTACAACTTATCATAAGATTACAGTTACTCATATTCAAAATGAAACAAGTCCTAGATGCTCCAGAAGTATCTTGAGGCCCATCAGTATGAGAATTACGCCACCTGTAATCTCCGCCTTTCTCTTGAAACGGAGGCCGAAGACGGAACCGATCTTAACTCCAGCAGAACTTAGAAGAAAAGTGCATACTCCGATGAAGACCACAGCAGGAACGATATCAACCGAGAGGAAAGCGAATGATACGCCGACTGCAAGTGCATCGATGCTTGTAGCTATTGCAAGTGGTAGCATCACAAGAGGAGTATAAGAAGCATCCGCTTCATCATCATCACTTTCACAGATTGCCTCTCTTATCATGTTTGCTCCGATTAATGCAAGAAGAACAAACGCTATCCAATGGTCTATGGATTGTATGATTGAACTGAAATTCAGGCCAAGAAGGTATCCGATCAAAGGCATCAACGCCTGGAAGAAACCAAACCATATGCCAGCTGTAAACATGTTCCTCAATCCGACTTTGCCTGTCGCCAAGCCCTTGCATATGGCGACGGCAAAGGCATCCATGCTCAACCCTACAGCTATCAGAAACAGTTCTATAAGACTCATCTACTCCTCCCTGTCATGGAGAAGCCTACGTACAGAAAAAGACGAGACTCTCCACCTGGAATCATCAAGATTTCAGGCAAGTCTCGTCACTTATTCCAGGCCAGGGCAATCCCAGCATGTTGACCATGGATCTGCCGTCAGATTCCGGCAGCCGACTACTCCCTTGTCAGATATCGCTTTTGCAAGTATGTTGGCAATCTCGGCATCAGGTCAATAGCATAAGACAAGAAAAGGGGGAGCGTGGCTCCCCCTGGTGTATGATGTACGGTCCAGCCGGAAAAAGGCGGGACCGGAAGGATAAAAGAAAACCTGGCGACGCCCTACTCTCCCACGGACGAGCCGCAGTACCATCGGCGAAGAGGCGTTTCACTTTCGTGTTCGGGATGGGAACGAGTGGGAGCCACCTCTCTCTGGTCACCAGGAA
>CASEAG010000036.1 GCA_949285785.1 uncultured Spirochaetales bacterium
AAACCGCAGTAGGGGAACAAAAGGAGGTAAATTTATGTGTTGGAAACTCTTTGTTTCCGTGTTATGGCCTTAAGATATTCGAATACGGATTTTATGTCAATATTTTTTTTGAAAATTTGTATACAAATTTCTATTTTTTATTCGTTCTTACGAAAAACCGGACATCTCACCATAGATATTTCCTTGCAATACAAGCAATTACAACAATTGTAAAATCCTCGCCACCTTTGTGAAATTTCCGCTTGAGGTCAATCGAAGGATCACATTTTCCCACTTTCGACCAGCTCCCAGGTCCTTCCGAATGCCGGCTTCCCAGGGCCGGACACAGGAAAGGCCGCCCTCACGGACGGCCTTCCGGTTACCTTTGCCCAAGGTCAGTTCTTCATGCTGAACGGCTGACGGGTGTTCTCAAGCACATCCCTCCAAAGGCTGCCTTCGACGTCTACATGGCTTCTCTTGGACACGGCCTGCTTGATGGGCAGGTAGACGAACTGGTTGTTGACGCGGCTGACCAGGCATCTGGTCTTTCCCGCCATGGCCGCATGGACCGCATGGGCGCCAAGGCGCGCGCAGTAGATCGAGTCGTAGCTGTTGGCGGGGGCCGAGCGGATGATGTACGACGGGTCGATGTACTTGACCGATGTCGGGATGCCCTCGTCCTTGAAATACTGCTTGATCCTCTCCTTCAGGAAGATGCCGATGTCATGGTACTTGATATTCCCCGAGGCATCGGTCTCGCCTGTGGGAGGCGCGAACTCCTGGCCGGCGCCCTCCGCGACGAGGATGACCGCATGACCGCGCTCGAGGATCCTCCTCTTGAGGTTCTCCAGAAGGCCGTTGGGGCCATCAAGGTCGAACGGGCTCTCTGGAATGAGACAGAAGTTTACATCGGACTGGGCCAGGGACGTATGTGCGGCGATGAAGCCGGATTCACGGCCCATGACCTTCACCAGGCCGATGCCGTTGATCGAGTTCTTGGCCTCGACGTGTGCACCGCGAACAGAGGGAACCGCGGAAGCGACGGCGGTGTCGAATCCGAAGGACGAGTCGATGAAGCTCAGATCGTTGTCGATCGTCTTGGGAACGCCGACGACCGCGATCTTGAGACCGCGCTTGCGGATCTCCTCTCCGATGTCATAGGCGCCACGGAGCGTGCCGTCGCCGCCGATGGTGATGAGGATGTTGATGTTGAGCCTCTCGAGCGAGTCGACGATCTCCTCGACCTGCTTGCCACCGCCGCGGGCGCTGCCCAGAATCGTGCCGCCCTTCTCCTGTATGTCGTCGACCACGTCCGGATCGAGCGGTATGAGAGGCCAGGACGAGTTCTCCAGCAGTCCCAGGTAGCCGTACTGAATGCCAGAGATCCTCCTGACACCATAGCGGTACCAGAAGCAGCGGACGACCGCCCTGATGACGTTGTTCAGGCCGGGGCAGATGCCTCCGCAGGTGCAGATGGCTGCATGCACATGGCTGGGGTTGAAATAGATCTTCTCCCTGGGGCCTGCGACCTCCATGGCATCCTCGTGCACGGGCTGTCTCCTGCCGTCGACGACCTCGGTGTCCGTGGAATACAGCACCTTGTCCTCGTCCTTGACGTAGTCGGCCATGCCGTCGCCACCCTGATGGCTCATCCTTATCGGGGACTGGAGCTTGGCTTCCCCAAGCGTCTCGATGTCGAAATCATACAGACGGTCACCCATTGTCGAACTCCTCCTTCATCTGCTCCAGCCTCTCGCTGAAGCGTTCATACGGTTTAACCACAAGCTCCTTCGCCTCGTCCTGGAACTCCCGGTAGGCCTTCATGAAGGCGATCGCGAACGGCGTCAGCGTCGCGCCGTCCCTGCTGCTGCCTCCCTTGCGCCTCTCCAGGACCTCCAGCCCCAGCGCCTCCTCCAGCCTGCTTATCATATTGTAGGCCTTCGTATAGGAGATTGTCATGTCCTTTGCCGCTTTCCGCAAGCTTCCCAGCTGGCCGGTCTTCTCAAGAAGCCAGAGCACGCCGATGCCCATGAACTTCTCACCTTCGTCGTCGACGATGTAGAACTTGCTCTTCAGCTCCATAACTCTTCAGCGGCCTTGTAGACCTTGTCCACGAGGTCCTCCAGACTCTCCTCCTCGACGGAGCAGTATGCCAGCCTGAGGGTCCTGTCCATGATGTTCACCGTGCCGATGCCGTAGTCGTCCAGCAGGTGGCGTCTGAGCTGCTCGGCGCTGTGGCCGGTGGTGTCGAACGCCATGAAGTATCCGGAGTTGAACGGATAAGCCTTGAGCAGCGTCTGAGGATGGGAGGAGATGGCCTGATGGATCCTCTTGTAGCGTCTCCTCATCTCCTCGAACGTGCGCTCCTTGTCGGCCTGCACGTTCTCCCCGTCCCTGTATGCATGCACGAGCAGCGACTGGCCGGGTCTGTCGCAGTTGGAGACGGTACATCTGATCATGCCCAGCGTCTTGTTCTCCAAGGCGTCCAGCTGAGCCTTGTCCAGCCCCTTCGAGGCGTATGTGACAAAGCCTATGCGGAAGCCCCAGACCATGTCCTCCTTCGTGGCACCGTCGCCCTTGATGGCGAAGATGTTCTCGTGCGCGTCCGCAAGATAGGCGAACAGGCTCTCGCTGGCCGTCTCCGGTTCGAAGAAGAGTCCGAAGTAGGCGTCATCGCTTATCACCATGACCTTCCGGCCCGAATCGGCGACCTCGACGATCGCCTTGACGATTTCGTCCATCTCCCTCCTGCTCGGGGTGTAGCCCGTGGGGTTGTTGGGGAAGTTCAGCATGAGTCTGACGTGGTCGCCCTCCTGGGCCATCAGGGCCTTCTTCATCCCCTCCACGTTGAAACCGTCTCCATCGAAGAACGGGAAGGTGACGATCCTGGCTCCGCGCAGCTCGCTGAAGATCAGGTCGTAGTTGTCCCAGAACAGGTCCGGAAGCACCACCGCATCGCCCTCGTCCACGAACAGCGTGGCGATCATGCTGATCGCATGGGTGAGGCCTGCCGACACGAGACAGCCGGAGGTCGTCTTGCCTGCAAGGGAGGGGTTCTTCCTGACCATCTCCTCTTTCCAGATCGCCCTGAGGGTCTTGTCACCTCCGCCCGGTGCGTAGTTGAAGATCTCGCTGGGCTTGAAAACGCCTTCGCGGAACATGCCCATGATGTCGCCAAGGTGCATCGGCTGCCCCTTGCTCGTGGCAAGTCCGACGGTGGCGTTGTACGTCTTCGCCTTCTCGCCCGCCTCGGCGCTCTGTGCGGTTATGCCCTTTGGGAAGTACATCCTCTTTCCGACCGACGAGAGGAATCCGTATGCGACGGAGCCCTCAAGCGTGCCATTCAGTTCTCTGGCCAGTTCGTTCACAAGCAACCTCCTGCCATATCATATATACATATCAGAATCCGAAGGAGAGCTGGCCGGAGTCTCCGTCATCCTCCTTCCCTCCGTCGCCATCCCCGCTCCAGCCGAGCATGGACAGGAATTGCGCCTCGTCCACGATCTCGACCCCGAGCGCCTGGGCGCTCTGACGCTTCGATCCGCCGCCCTTGCCGGCAAGCAGATGCGTCGTCTTTCCGGTTACCGACGATACAGTACGCGCCCCTCTCTTTTCAAGTTCCTTGAGCGCAAGGGTGCGCGGATTGAAATGCTCGAAAGAGCCGGTGACGGCCCACACCTGCCCCTGGAAGATCTGCTCCAGAGAGCTGCTCTCCTGTTTCTGGGAGAACTGCAGTCCGGCCTCCTCCAGACGGCGTATGCGCCCTCTCATGTCCTCGTCCTGGAGCGCCGCGATTATCAAGGCGGCGGTCTGAGGTCCGATCTGGGGTATTCTGGTGAAGGCCTCGACATCGTTGTCGTCGCTGGCCTTCAACAGCTTGTCCATGGAGTCGAAGCCGCCCTTGACCAGAATCTCGGCCCCCTTGCCCCCGACCTCTGGAAGACCGAGGGATGCCAGGACCGTGGCAAACGGCCTGTTCTTCGAGTCCTCGACCGCATCCTTGAATGCCCTGACCATCTTCTCCCCATAGCCCTTCTCGCCTATGAGCCGGTCGTAGTCGCATGTATACAGGTCGGGGATGTCCCTGACGAGGCCCATGTCATAGAGCTTCGAGATGGCCTTGGGACCGATGGAGTCCATGTCCATCTGGTCGCGTGCCGTGAAGAACGCGATGCGTCCCTTGACCTGGTCCGGGCACTGTCGGTTCGGACAGAAGAGATGCGCACCACGCCTCTCCAGCACGCTCGAGCAGGTCGGACATGTGGAGGGGATCGTGAATGTGGTGTTGCCCTCCCCGTTCTTCTCGAGGACCTCCTCGACCGCGGGGATCACATCACCCCTCTTGACGACGGAGACGCTGTCTCCTATGGCGAGCTCGAGCTCGTCTATGTACTCCTGGTTGTGGAGCGTCGCACGTCTGACCGTGGAGCCGCCCAGAGCGACCGGCTCCAGCTCCGCCACAGGGGTTATGCGTCCGGTGCGCCCTACCTGAACCGTGACGCCAAGGACCTTCGTGACGGCCTGCGGGGACTCGAACTTGTATGCGATCGCCCAGCGGGGATGATGCTCCGTGTAGCCGAGGGCTTCGCGCACGTCGAGCTCGTTGACCTTGGTGACCATGCCGTCTATCTCGTAT
>CASEAG010000037.1 GCA_949285785.1 uncultured Spirochaetales bacterium
CGAGGCGCGTACCATCGTCATGCAGGGCGGAGCCGAGGTCAACGGAGTCAAGGTCACCGATGCCAAGCGCCAGCTCACGATGGACGATCTGGACGACAAGGGCGAGATCATGCTCAAGGCAGGCAAGAAGAAGTTCTGCCGTCTTGTTCTCAAAGGCTGAGATCATTCAGCCGGTCACGACATCCGACACACCGGAGGCGCCCATGTCCTCCGGTGTGTGATTTTCTCACGCGCCTATCCGCCTCTTTTCTGTTAGACTTGCCCACATGAGCAGAAAACGACTTGTACAGATCATCGTCATAGTCCTCATCGCCATCGCCATTGCCGTGCTGTTCTTTGCCAAGCAGTCGGCCAGGTCCGCCGAACTCTCCCAGCCGGAGGTGTCGCTTCCTGCCGCTTCCGCAGCAGCAGAAGACCATGCGGATCCCGTCATCGTGGAGACACAGGACGACACTGAAGTCGAGATGCTGGCGGACACGGCCTCAGACAGCATCGGTCAGGATGATGCCGCACCCGAGAGCGTTGAGGTGGAGCCCCTGTTCGTCTCGTCGATAGACGAAGAGGTGCTGCGTTCCTCCGGCATGCCGGTCATGATCCAGTTCTTCTCCACCACCTGCGTGCCGTGCATGTCGATGATGGACGACCTGAGGGCCTTCTACAGCGAGAACTACGGTCGTGTGAAGGTGGTCGCGCTCAACATCGAGGAGTATCCCGAGGCGGCGATGGAGTATCCTGTGGTCGTGGTGCCGACCCAGCTCTTCTTCACGAGCGAAGGCGAGCTGTATGTGCCAAGCAGCCGCATCAGGGCATCGGTGGGAGGCTTCGCATCGTTCGTCTACACCGATACCCAGGAGCTAGCCTATGTCGTTCACCAGGGTGTGCTGGACAAGGCGCAGATGGAGCGCATCGCCGCCGATGCAGGAGCCGAGCCATGATCGACGGCATCCTCTTGACGCTATCCGCGCTGATGGATCCATCCAGCCCCTGGATCTACCTGATAGCATTCACAGGAGGGCTTCTGTCATCCTTCCTGCCATGCTCCTTGTCATCGCTTCCTCTTGTCATAGGCTACGTCTCGGGGGGAAGAAGGGACACCAGAAGCGCCTTCCGCCTCTCCCTTGTGTTCGCCATCGGCATGGCCGTGACATACACCGTCCTTGCCACGGTCGCACTCGCTCTGGGGTCGCTGATCGGATCCACCAGCCGGATCTGGTACATGATCCTTGCAGTGCTCACGCTTCTGATGGCCCTTCAGCTGTCGGGCCTTTTCACGATCATTCCAGCAAGCAACCTGCAGACGAGGAACACCAAGCGCGGCTATTTCGGCGCACTGGTTGCGGGACTACTTTCAGGAGTGTTCTCATCCCCGTGCTCCACACCCGTGCTCGTCGCACTGCTCTCGATAGCAAGCGTCAGCGGTTCCGTTTGGATATCGGCGTTTCTGCTGTTGTGCTATTCGGTCGGCTACAGCATCCTGTCTGTTGTCGCCGGCACGTTTGCGGGCTTCGTGACTAAGCTCTCCTCGTCATTGGCCTACGGCAAGGCTGGGAAAGCCGTATCCATCATCCTTGCCATTGCGCTGCTGATGCTGTCGTTCTACCTGTTCTATCAGGCATTCTGAGGTGTAGCAGCCACAGGACCGGGAATATCGCGGCAAGCTGGACGTACAACAGCGCGATACAAGGAGGAGTCTCCTGCATGAACATGGGCAGAGTGTCGTAGACGCAGCCGGGGTAGCCCATGAAGAGGGCGACGAAGATGTTGTTCGCGCTGTGCGCCGCCCAGCTGAGCTCGAATCCCCTGTCCCTCACGCAGACCAGGGTGGAAAGCAATGCGAAGAGGAAGTAGTAGGCGGCCAGTGGGAGTGCTGGATACATGTTCCACTCGGGGCTGGCCCAGTGCAGCAGGGTGAAGAACAATGCGCAGGCAAGCGATGTGACCGCCAGCGTCCTCTTTGAGCATATGAAGGCCTGCGGCATGAACATCCTGGCGATGATGGAACGGGTGAAGAGCTCCTCGAGCAGACATTGCAGCGGCGTGATGACGAGGACTGCGGCGTAGAGCGGCAGACGTTCTGCAAGAGGTGCTTGCACCGCTATGGCATCGGCGAAGATGAACGAGGTCAGCGCCAGGATTCCAAGCGTCGACGTGAAGCCTGCGACAAGTCTTGCCTTGTCCAGCCCGAGTCCGTCGCAGACCAGGTATGTCATCCTCCTCTTGAGTAGAAGACGGGTCAATGGAATCAGAAGCGCAATGGCGATGAGATGAATGAGGTTCAGGTCGATGAATGCGGCAAGCCGGGAAGGGAATACAGTCGTCACCATCATGGACAGCACGGGGTAGGCGCATACGGCGAAGACGAATGGAATGATGATGAGTGCGATGAGCATAAGTGCGTGCATGACAGTGTCCTTGCATGTTAGCATATATGCTCATGGAGGTGGAATGTGAGAGAAAGACTCTTCGGCATTCTCGATGACGACGACTCGGTGCTCGTCCTGCCGACACAGCGTTCGGTCAGGGACCTTCTCGTCGATTATGCCAGAAGCCGCCGCACCAGCGTGTCGGCTGAACGGGCGGTCAGCTTCGACGAGTTCAGCGCCCTGTTCGACGTCACGGTTCCGGAGGGCAGAAGGGCGGACGGCCTCTCCCGCGCCCTGTTCGCATCCACCTACCTGTACGACTACCCGGATGCCCTTGGCTATCTCTACAACCCCGCGTTTCCCGACTCGCGTGAGCGCTTCGTGTCGTTCATCGCCTCGACTCTTCCATCGCTTGGTGCCACGATGCCGCATTTCAACGACATGACGCTGTACCGTGACGTGATGCGGCTGAAGGAGGCATACACGCAGTTCATGGCCAGGTATGGGCTGTATGAGCCCAGCTGGCTCGAGAAGAGCGGAGCTGCATTCCGTGGCGACAGGTCGAAGACCTGGTACCTGGTGTGTCCTTCCTGCGAGGTCAACATGCTGCGCCTGGTCGACCAGATCGGCCAGTGCGATTTCATCAGGTGCATCGAGGCCGAAGGCTCATCGCCGGTCCGCATGAGACTGTACGACAACGAGAGGGCGGAGCTGGAGGCCGTTTTCCGCCGTCTGGAGGAGCTCAGAAGGGATGGTGTGGACATGGGCGACATCATACTCTCCACACCGGACGTCGAGCGCCTGAGAGGGTACCTGGAACTCGAGGCGGCCAGGCGTGACATCCCTCTGTCCTTCGAGAACGACGGACCCGTGTCGAGGACGAAGGTGGGACGTTTCCTGACCTCGATAGCCCAGCTAGAGAGGACCCGCTACGACTTTCCTGTCATGGAACGCCTGCTTCTCGACTCCAGTCTGCCGTACACCGAAGAGAGCGCATCGCTGAACCGCGCTCTGGTGGAAGCCATGTGTGAAGCGGGCCTGGTCGACGACAGCGCACACGATCTCGCCTCACGCCTTCCCCGGAAGGAGGGGGACCATCTCAGACGTATCCAGAAGCATGTTGCCGCCATCGTCTCGTCCAGACGGAG
Source organism: uncultured Spirochaetales bacterium (assembly GCA_949285785.1). Taxonomy (GTDB): domain Bacteria; phylum Spirochaetota; class Spirochaetia; order Sphaerochaetales; family Sphaerochaetaceae; genus Bullifex. The sequence goes on from CASEAG010000037.1 coordinate 3,512, forward strand.
CGGAAGGCTGATGAACTCTCTCCAGGGCCTGGCCACATACCTGTTCGGCGAAAGGCAGTTCCGCGACGACGAGAGCGACGGAGAGGTCTATTCGTTCATCATGGATGCATTCTCGTCGTTCAGTGGAATCGTCGACCTGTTCGAGGACGGCGTCGACGGACTGTTCTCCCTGTTCGTTGACACGCTCTCAAGAATGGAATACGTGTCGCAGCACCGCAGGGACGGCATCCGCGTGTTCTCCTATTCGCACGACTACCAGATTGCGGCCCGCCATAGGTTCATCTTCGCCCTAGGGGATGAGAACACCAGGGTGGAGTACAGGGACTACGCCTTCCTCGAGGACGGCGAGGTCGAATGGCGTCGCGTGTACAGCTCCTCGGATGCGCTTCTGGACTGCTATCGTCTGCTTGAGGGCGATGTGTGGATGTCGGGAAGCCAGCAGACATATGCAGGACAGAGCATGGCCCCCTTCCATCTCTCGAGCCAAGGCCTCGTGGATCCATACGAGGCGGAGGATATGCCCACAGGACATCTCGAGAGCGAGCTGAGGAGCGCTGCGGTGGCACGGCGCTTCATGCCGCAGGCGGCAGAGCGCAGTCTGACCGGGGCCATGCGTACCGGGCCGTTCATTCCCGAAAAGGGCCTTTCCTATTCCATGGTGTCTACTTATGCCCGCTGTCCGTTTTCCAGCGCCGCGAGGAATCTCATGCATCTCGAGGCCGGCACGTGGTCGCCGCAGGAGTACGACCCGATGCAGGCCGGAATCTTCCTGCATTCGGTCATCGAACGCTTCCTTCAGGCACATCTTAAGAAGCCGCTTCTTTCATGCGAGCTTGATTCCTACTCGAGCGAGCTCGCCGGCATGTTCGACCAGGAGATCTCGGGATACGGATTCTCGACGTATGTCCGCCGATTCCTGCGCTCCACGTGTCTTGAAGGACTGCAGGACATCCCGCGCCTTCTCCTGGAGCGCTATGAAGGCATACTGATGGTCGAGGCGGTGGAGAAGCCGGTCGCCGCCGCCGGGATGAACGGGCGCATGGATGCCGTGTTCTCGAGCGGCGACGATACGATACTCGTCGACTTCAAGACGAATGCGCCGCCTGACGACAGACGCTACCAGCTTCTGATGTACCGCATGATGATGCAGGAAGAGGGGGAGGTCGTGGATGCCTCCAACCTGATCTACTACTGCATAAGAAGACGCGAGGACGCGGGGCATCTGGTGAACGAGATACCGCTCTCGCGTTCATCCGGAAAGGCCGACGAAGCGAAGTTGGAGGCCCGGATGGAACTGCTTGAGAGCGATATGAAGGCGACGCTTGAAGGCTTCGGAAAGGGGGAGTGGATGACGACTGACGACTTTGGCGGTTGCACGCACTGCGATGTGCGCCCGCTGTGCAGAAGGAGGTTCGTGACGGCATGAAGCGTGATGATCTTCTTTCATTGGTCGAGCGCGTCGACCCGAAACGGAAGCTGAACGAGGAGCAGATTGCAGCCATCCTCAGCGACCGGAACACCGTCGTGTCGGCCGGAGCCGGAAGCGGCAAGACGACCGTACTGTCGATCCGCTTTCTGCGTCTGGTTGCCCAGTCGCTTGCGTATCCCGACCAGATACTCACCCTCACGTTCACCCGCAAGGCCGCACTCGAGATGAACAGCCGCATCAAGGCGCTTGTAAGCCGTGCCCCCTCGATCCCCGACGAGGTCAAGGCCAGGATGGGGGACGCGGTCATCGCGACGCTGGATTCCTTCCTGACCAGGATCGTTCGTCTGGACTGCACCAGATACGGAATTGCACGCGACTTCACCATAGAGGACGGCAGCGACCGTCGCGACCGTGTGCGTCGTCTCGCATCCGCCTTCATGGAGGATCCGGCAAACAGCCGCGAGATGGAGGCCCTTTCCTCGATATACACGCCTCAGACGCTTATAGATGACTTCTTCATGACGCTCGATGCCCATATCGTGCTCGCCTCGGACTACAGGGCTGTGGATGTGGACGAGTGGATGCGTTCCAGACTGAGGGATGAGATGGCGTCTGTCAGGCAGGCCTGTCTGGACTGCCTGACCCATCTTGAGAGCGCCAAGAGCGAAGCCAACAGGAATCTTGCCGCCTCTCTCGTCGATGTCGTGTCGGACGGCCGAGTCGTGGAGGTCGATGCGAAGTTCAACGCCCGCAGCGTCGCCGGCGATGACAGGGCGTGGATCGACGAGTGGCGCACCGTGTTTCCCCGCTACCAGGCCATCGCATCGGCCCTGTGCATGGAGGGTGTGGACGTTCTTCAGACGGCATTGGAGAAGTTCTCGTGCCTGGTGTTCGACGAGAAGCGCAGGAGCGCCTGCCTGACGTTCTCCGATGTCTCATCCCTCGCCATAGACATACTTGTCCACAACACCGCTGTGAGACGGCATTTCAAGTCGGCCTTCCGCTACATAATGATCGACGAATTCCAGGACAACAACAGCCTGCAGCGCGATCTGCTGTTCCTGCTTGCGGAGAGAAGCGACCTGATGTGTGAAGGAAGGATCCCGCATGTGGACGAGCTGGAGGGCGACAAGCTCTTCTTCGTCGGCGACGAGAAGCAGAGCATATACCTCTTCCGCGGTGCGGACGTGTCGGTCTTCCGTGCGCTTCAGGACGAGATCGCATCCTCGGGTGGCGTCACGCTGAACCTGTCCACGAACTACCGTAGCAGTGCGGACCTGATAAGACACTTCAACGGGGTCTTCGAATCCGTATTCCAGGATGCATCCAGGGCCTATGAGGCCCGCTTCGAGGAGACCAGGGCAGGCCGTGGCGGGGATGATGGCAGCATCACTCTGCTGTGCGGTGACAGGAACGTGCTCAGAAGCGCCGATGACGGTATTGCAGCCGACGAGAAGGAGGCATGGGCCGTCGCCGACCTTGTCTCAAGGATGATCTTAGGCGACGACTTCCTCATAGATGGAAGACGTCCCGCTGCGGGCGACATCGCCATCCTGTTCGCGAAGACCAGCTACCAGGTGTCGTTCGAGATCGCGCTCAAGAGACGTGGCATACCTTTTCAGACCACGGTGGTCAAAAGCCTGATGCAGCAGGCCATGAGCAGCGACTTCTACTGTCTGCTGCAGTCTCTGGTGCACCCTGATGATGCCCTGGCGCTTGCGTCCGTCCTCAGAGGCCCGTTCGCCAGGATCTCGGATGGAGGGATCATCGCGCTGATGAACGGTGGTGATGGGCAATCCCTCGACCAGGAGGATGCCAAGCATTACCAGTCGTATCAGGCATTCGCGAACGAGGTCCGCTTGCGCTGCTTCTCGACGTCGCTGGCATCCCTTGTGTCATACATCTTCTACGAGGGCGGCTACTACGCCTATCTGCAGACCAGGAGCGACTGGCAGGGCTACGAGGAGCATTTCGAGTACCTTCTGGCCTATGCGCTCTCATATGACAGCAGACAGCTCTCTCTGACTGACTACCTTGCATTCCTACGCGACAATCTCGCATCCCGTTCGAAGCTGGACGAGGTGGCGCATCTGCATCTGAAGAGGCAGGGCGTGCAGATGATGACAATCCACGCCTCCAAGGGGCTCGAGTTCCCGATTGTAATCCTCGCCTCCTGCGGACTCAGGGACAACCCCGTGGCCAGATCGAACGTGTTCGAGTACGAAGGGCATCTGGTCGCGACGACCTCCAGAGACCTTGGACGTTTTCTGGATGCCGAACGCCGTGACCGGGAGGCGGCCGAGGCCAGACGACTGCTGTACGTCGGCATGACAAGGGCCGAGAGGCATCTGGTCGTCAGCGGGCTGTACGCCGTCAAGAAGGATGGCGGTCTGGACGAAAAGGGCGGGGTGTTCTTCAACTCGTACCTCAGGGCGGTCGGATTCGATCCTCAAGGAGGTTGCTGCCGCATGGCAGAGGTCGAAGTGCTGGAGATCCCTTCGACAATTCCAGAGGACTCGTATGAGCGTCCCGTATCGCATCTGGAGGAGCTGGAAAGGGAGGCTTCAGAGCATGTCGAGCAGGCCTTCTCCTGCCGCATCCGCACGGCGAAGCCGAGCGGGGAGGATGAATTCATTGAGGATGGAACGCCTCTTGCCTCCATTCCGTCCGATGCCCTTGCACCTGACAGCGCACTCTTCGGAACCGCAGTCCATGCATACATCGAGCTGTCGCTGAAAGGAAAGGACGTCGAGGGTGCATTCACGCACCCGATGTTCTCCGGTTCAGGCGCTTCCGTCTACAGGAAGGACGTGGCATCGCTTGCCTCCTCATTCCTCTCCTCGAGGCTGTGGTCGGCCCTCAAAGGGAGACCCTTCTACAGCGAGTACCGCTTCTTCTCATACAGCGATGCCGAGGATGTGGTGTATGAAGGGGTGGTGGACCTGCTTGTCGACCTGGGCGACAGGATGCTGGTCGTGGACTACAAGAGCGACAGGACATGGAGCGCCGAGCGCCACAAGGCGCAGGTCGTCAGGTATCTGTCAGCCATGGAGGAAGTGTTCCACAAGCCGTGCATAGGTACCCTGTTCTATCTCAGGGGAGGCTTGGACCAGGTGTACTGGAACAGCGAGGGTAGGGAGGTCGACTTCCAGATGTGAATGCGCCTGCCTTTGCCTGTGATGAGATGAAAGAGAAGAAGGGAGCCGGCTGTCGTCGGCTCCCTTCGTTCATTGCTTCTGATGTTCCAGGACTCAGACCTCTTCCTTCCAGGGTCTTCCGTAGAAGGAGTCGAGGTACAGCTGCTTGATCTGGCTGATCAGCGGGTAGCGCGGGTTGCTTCCCGTGCACTGGTCGTCGAACGCCTTGACGCTCAGCTCGTCCACGACTGCGAGGAACTCCTTCTCGTCGACTCCCCACTCCTGGATCGAGGACGGGACGTTGAGGTCCTTCTTGAGCTTCTCGATTCCCTCGATGAGCGCGTCGACCTTCTGGTCCATCGTCATGCCGGGCTTGATGTCGATGTAGTTGCCGTTTGGCGTGTCGTTGCACTTCATGGCGACATAGTCGGCTGCCCTGGCGTAGCGGCTGGTGACCGAAGGATACTCGTACTGCGGGAAGCTGGCCTGCTTGGTCGGGTTGTCGTTCCTGTTGAAGCGGATGACGTTGGTCAGCAGGAGCGCGTTCGCCATTCCGTGAGGAACGTGGAACTGTGCACCGAGCTTGTGGGCCATTGAGTGGCACACGCCGAGGAATGCGTTGGAGAACGCCATGCCGGCCATCGTGGATGCGTTGTGCACCTTCTCGCGGGCCTTGATATTCGTTCCGTCGGCATACGCCTGGGGCAGGTACTTGAAGATCAGCCTGGTGGCTTCAAGCGCAAGACCGTTGGTGTAGTCCGTGCTCATGGAGGAGACCAGGGCCTCGAGCGCATGGGTCAGGACGTCGATACCGCAGCTTGCCGTGAGTCCCTTGGGCTGTCCGACGGCCAGCTCACTGTCGACGATCGCCATGCTCGGAGTGAGGGCGTAGTCCGCGATCGCCCACTTCATGCCGGTGTTCTCGTCGGTGATGATGGCGAACGGAGTGACCTCGGAGCCCGTACCCGAAGTGGTCGGGATACATACCAGCTCCGCCTTCTTGCCCATGTTCGGGAAGTTGTAGATCCTCTTGCGGATGTCCATGAACCTCAGGGCGAGACCCTCGAAGGACACTTCCGGATGCTCATACAGCAGCCAGATGATCTTCGCCGCATCCATCGGGGATCCACCACCGACCGCGATGATGACATCCGGGTTGTATGCATTGACAAGCTGCATGGCCATGTTGATCGTTCCCAACGTGGGATCCGGCTTGACCTGGTGGAAGACCTCGGTCTCCACTCCCATCGCATCGAGCTGGTCGGTGATCCTGTCGATCATGCCGGACGAGAAGAGGAAGCTGTCGGTGACGATGAATGCCTTCTTCTTGTGCTCCAGCTCCTGAAGAGCCACGGGAAGACAGCCGTACTTGAAATATACCTTTGGCGGCAGACGGAACCACAGCATGTTCTCTCTCCTCTTTGCAAGTGTCTTGACGTTGAGCAGATGCTTCGGGCCGACGTTCTCCGAGATGGAGTTGTTGCCCCACGATCCGCATCCGAGCGTGAGGCTCGGCTCGAGGCGGAAGTTGTAGATGTCGCCGATGGCTCCCTGGCTTGCCGGCATGTTGATCAGGATCCTGCTGGTCTTGACCGCCTTGCCATAGGCATCGACCTTGTCCTTCTCCTTCTCGTCGATGTAGAGGACGGAGGTGTGGCCGAAACCGCCAAGGGCGATCAGGCGTGCCGCCATGTCGGCGCCTTCGCCGAAGTTGCCGCACTTGTACATTCCAAGGACAGGGGAGAGCTTCTCATGTGCGAAGGGCTCCTCGACTGCGACCTTGCTGACCTCTCCGATGAGGACCTTGGTCTTGGGATCGACTTCGAATCCGGCGATCTTCGCGATCGTGCTTGCCGGCTGTCCGACGATCTTCGGATTGACCGAGCCGCGCTGCGGGTCGAGGATGATCGGGCTGAGCTTGGCCATCTCCTCCTTGTTGAGGAAGTGGGCACCCATGGCCTTGAACTCCTTCTTGACCTCGTCGTAGATGTCCTTGTGGACGATGATCGCCTGCTCGCTGGCGCATACGACGCCGTTGTCGAAGGTCTTCGACATCAGGATCGAGGCGACCGCCATCTTGATGTTGGCGCTCTTGTCGATGAGGGCGGGGGTGTTTCCGGCACCGACGCCGATCGCGGGCTTTCCGGAGGAGTAGGCGCTCTTGACCATTCCCGGACCGCCCGTGGCGAGGATCAGGTTCACCAGCGGATGGTGCATGAGGAAGTCCGTCTTGTCCATCGTGGGCTCGTCGATCCAGGCGACGATGTCCTCGGGGGCTCCTGCCGCGACGGCTGCGTCACGGACGATGCGTGCGGCATCGCAGGTGCACTTCTTCGCCCTGGGATGCGGGCTGAAGATGATCGCGTTCCTGGTCTTGAGGGCGATGAGGGACTTGAAGATGGCCGTACTGGTCGGGTTGGTGGTCGGGATGATGCCGCAGATGACGCCCTTGGGCTCCGCGATCTTCTCGATTCCGAATCCGGTATCCTCCTCGATGATGCCGCATGTCTTGTCATCCTTGTACTTGTGGAAGATGTACTCTGCGGCGAAGTGGTTCTTGATGACCTTGTCCTCGATGATGCCCATTCCCGTCTCCTGTACGGCATCCTGTGCTAGGGAGATGCGGGCATTGTTGGCTGCGATGGCTGCTGCGCGGAAGATCTTGTCGACCTGCTCCTGTGAATAGGAGGCGTAGATGGTCTGGGCGCGCTTTACCTTCTCGATCAGTTCCTGGAGTTCCTTCTGTCCGGGAAACGTTTCGGTGTTTACACTGGCCATTTGTTGTTCTCCTTGTGGTTATGTTCAATTTGGATTATCGGAGTGGAAGTCGAATATAGTCAAGCAAAGTCTTGTAAATCATGAACTTGTCCCGTTTTCATGCCTATTTTGCGCTATGGTTCGACGGATAAAGATCAAGTCGGGATATTAAAGTGAACATTGGAATATTAAATCGTCGAAATGGTGCAATCATATCCTGTTCATGTACTGTTATGCAGAGTTAAAGTTACGCTCTTGTCTGTTGCGTGGCGGTTTTCCCTTGCTAGTATGAATTTCCTCTCATATCAGATTCGATATCGCCGACAGCACGATAAGAAGCATGCATACCGTGACGGTCTTCCGTGTCGAGACTTCCTCTTTTCCTGCAGGAATGCAGGGGAAAGTGTCCACTGCAAGCGTGGCCGCAATCCTGGTCCGGATGCCGCCAGCGGTCTCGACGAAGACGGAAGACAGTCGTCCATAGGCTGCAAGCGACCTTGCCACGATTCCGTTCATCGGAACCGGCATGGCCGCGATGCCCTGGCTGAGGGCGACGAGAGACGACAGTCTCAGGGCTCTTGCGACGCCGTCCTCCAGCGCACCTGCGGTCACGAAGGAGAACAGCACTCTGCCGGAAGGCGAGAGAAGGTTGAACAGTATGACCGTGATGATCGAGACGATGTAGAAGCCGGGGCGTATCCTCCTGCCGCACATGTGGCAGAAGAGGAGCGAGAGCGCGAACGAAGCGGTCAGGAAGGCCACGTTCTTCGTCAGGGCGATGGCGACTATGGCCAGGGCAGGGGGCAGCAGAGTCATCCATGATGCCGCCTTCTCCTGGCATCCATCCTCGAATTCCACCTGCCGTGCCGGCTCGAACACATAGGCGAGGGCGGCGATGACGATGCCGCTTACGATGTTGAAGGCAAGCATCAATGGCATCAGCCTGAGGACTGTATCCGTCAGGAAGAGCGATGATGCGGCAAGCTGCGATACACCTGATGCGATGGAGCCGAGGGTGGAGTGGGACCAAAGCGTGCTCCAGCGGCCGAGCAGTCTATGTGAGGCCAGCATTACGAGGGCGCTTGCCGCCGTGCCAGCCAGCGATACGATGGCATACGGCGAGAAGAGCAGTCCCGACATGAGCGAGGATGTGACCCACTTGAGGGCGGCCAGCAGGAGATAGTCCCTGGCGGAGAGCCTGTCCAGCGCCCACAGGAGAGCCAGGTTGGCCAGCCCAAGCCTGAGGAACGGTATGGCATGTGGAAGGCTGGACTCTATCGTCGAGAGCGTCAGCGCCAGTGCCGCGAGGTATGCGACAAGGGATGTGTCAGTACGTCGCCGCATCGACTTGTCCTCCGTTCCCCTCTATCGACACCGTGACCCTGTTGGGCAGACAGACGACGGTCTGCGGGTAGCGGGAGATAGACGAGTGCATGCATGTCCCGTTCGGGCAGTCCGAGTCCACGATCGAGGCATACCCGTCATGTATCTCTATCGTTGTCCGGCCGACCGGACCGGATACGGTCAGCGTCCTCTCGTCGCCCAGCGGGTATAGGAAGGTCCCTTCGTCGCATGTGACCTTGACCAGTCCCCCTTGGGAGGAAGGCTGCATGAACAGCACGGCGCACAGCATGATGGCCAGCAGTATGATCAGCACGTCAAGGATCCGGGGTGGTGCGGGTTTCACTTCACGACTCTGTAGACGAAACCCTTCAGGTATTCGGTCTCGGGAAGCGAGAGCCTCACAGGATGGTCGGCTCCTGCCGACAGCTGCTCGAGGATCTGGATGTCGACATGCGCATCGGCCGCAGCCCAGGCGATCGCCATGCGGAAATCCTCACGGCTCACGGAACCGGAACACGAGAACGATGCGACGATGCCTCCTGCGGCGATCTTCTCCATTGCCAGCCTGTTGATGTCCTTGTAGCCCTTCATCGCCTCCTTGATATGGCTTCGGGAGGGGGCGAGCTTGGGCGGATCCAGTATGATCATGTCGGCCTGTCCCGCCTCGAGCTGCCTGAGGAACGTGAACACGTCGGCCTTCATCGTGACGACCCTGTCTCTGGACGAGGGCGGGAGGGATTCCCTGTCCTCGTTGAGGTGTATCTGGTAGAGAAGGTGCCTGAGCACGGTCTCGGACGAGTCGACTGCAAGCACGCTTTCGGCTCCGCCTCTCAGACAGTGGAGGGTGAACGCCCCTGTGAACGAGCACACGTCAAGCACCTTTCTGCCACGTGCATAGCGCTCGATGATGTTCCTGTTGTCTCTCTGATCGCAGTAGAATCCGCTCTTCTGGCCGATTCCGGAGTCGATCGCATACCAGATCCCGCTCTCGCTGAACAGCACCTGATCAACAGGCGTCACCTCGTTCCCGTTCCTGTCGATACTTCTGGTGAAGCTCCTGAGGCCCTCCAGTCCAGCATGTGTCCTGTCGACGGAGATGAAGACATGCTCGATGTCGCAGACGTCGAAGAGCGTCTTCCAGATCGTTTCAAGGTGATCGGCCGCATAGCGGGAGGATATTATGACTCTGGCCTCGCGCTCATAACGGTCGACGACAAGACCCGGGATGAAGTCCGCTTCCCCGTGGACGAGACGGATGGCGCTGGTGTCTTCTCCTACGATGCCCTTTCTCGCCTCGACCGCCTTTTCGATCGTCTTCTTCAGCCACTCGTCATCGGGTATGACATCCTCGTCCCAGCTGAGAAGATGAAGCACCGTGTGGCTCTTCATGTCCAGCCATCCGTATGCGATGAAGAGTCCCGCCTCTGACACGACCGTGGCGAGACCTGCCTCGGTGAATGCCGGTGAAGTCTTCCCGATGGCCCCCGAGAACACCCAGGGGTTGTGCTTGAGGAGGATCGCCTCCTTTCCCTTTGCTATCGTGACGGTGTACATCTCTCTGTCTGCCCTCATCGGTGAACAATCCTAATGCAACGCAGATGGTAGAGACAAGCATCAGGCTCGTCTCTTGAATTCGTTCGACTTGATGAGTGTAGTCAGATTCTCGATAGTGACATGTTCGGGGAATCCGAGACGTTGGCAATCGATGTGGAACATGTCAGCCATCAGTATAAGTTGTGTGAGGAAACGTCTTTTCCTGTCGCTTTCACCAATTCTGTCGCACAGATAGCACAGCGCGACCATGACATTGTACAGGCCATTCCTCTCGCTTGTGGCGAAAAGACTGCCATAGATGCCGCCATCAAACCTGTGTGGAATCCTGAATCCACCTGGAATATGCACTCCAAGAAGCCTGTTGTGATGAGCACACCGGTTTCTGACAAGCACAATGGAGCGTATCCAGGACTCGAGAACCGGCGCTTGGACGCCGTAATGTGACGCAATCTCCTTTTTATCGAAGGCCTTCAGACAAATACCGTATATTCTGGACAGTTCTCCTAGTGACATGATCTCGACGATCATCCAGATTGGTGGAAGTGGATTGGAACACAATCTCCTCGTGAATTACGCCGATAGGAACGGCGGCTAAATTGCCAACATTCATCATCGAATGCCCGTCCTCTGGTTCCGATGGGCCTTTTTGCCTGTCTTCAAACACCCCCGGATAGGGCAAGACCTCTGCCAGA
>CASEAG010000038.1 GCA_949285785.1 uncultured Spirochaetales bacterium
AGTGGAAGATGAAACTCAGATGACTGACATGCAGTCCCTCCTGCAGGAGCAGTATCTAAAGTCACTTGCGGGCATTGAAGACGGTCAGATCGTAACCGGAACTGTTGTACAGTTAAATGACGACTATGTATTTGTTGATGTAGGCTACAAGAGCGAGGGAAAGATTCCTGTAGACGAATTCATCGAGCTGCCTAAGCTCGGCGACAAGGTCAATGTCGTGATCGTCAACAAGGAAGGAAAGGGTGGTCAGGTCATCGTTTCCAAGAAGAAGGCCGATGCAAAGGAAAGGACAGAGGCCCTCAGGGAGGCGGCTGAGAACAAGACACCCGTGCTTGGCAAGTTCAGCAAGGTCATCAAGGGCGGCTTCGAGGTCGATCTTGGTGCGGACTATAAAGGTTTCTGCCCTCTCTCGAAGGCGGATGTCAACAGAGTCGAGGATCCCGAGACTCTCATCGGCAAGACCGACTACTTCATCATCGACAAGTTCCATGCGTCGAGCAAGATGAAGAGCGTCGTCAACAGGAGAGAGTATCTCGAGAAGATCATCGCCGAGAACAAGGAGAAGTTCTTCTCCTCCGTCCAGATCGGCGACGTCGTCCAGGGCGAGGTCAAGTCGTTCACCAGCTTCGGTGCATTCATCGACCTTGGTGGATTCGACGGACTTCTCCACATCAACGACATGAGCTGGGGCCACGTGACCAAGCCCAAGGATTTCGTCAAGAAGGGCCAGATCGTCCAGCTCCGCCTGATCAACATCGATCCCGAGACCCAGAAGATCAACCTGTCTCTCAAGCACATGCAGGCCGATCCCTGGACGAACTTCGAGGAGAAGTACCACGTCGGCGATGTAGTCAAGGCGCCTGTCACGAAGATCACCAGCTTCGGTGCATTCATCGAGCTGGAGCCCGGCATCGAGGGACTTGCACACATCAGCGAGCTCAGCTGGACGAGGAAGATCAACAATCCGAAGGAGGTCGTGAACATCGGCGATGTCGTCGAGGCCAAGATCCTCGGATACGACCTCGACAAGAAGAGGGTCTCCCTCGGACTCAAGCAGCTTCAGGACAACCCATGGGATTCCATCGGTGACCGCTATCCGGTCGGAACCGTCCTCAAGAGGAAGGTCGTCAAGTTGACCAACTCCGGCGCTTTCGTCAACCTCGAGGATGGAATCGACGGATTCCTCCACATGGACGACGTATCCTGGACGAAGAAGCTCAAGAACATGTCCCAGTTCTGCAAGGAAGGGGACGAGATCGAAGTCCAGGTCTCCCGTGTCGAGCCTGAGAACAGAAGGATCCGCCTCTCCGTGAAGAACCTCGAGGGCAACCCCTGGCAGAATCTGAAGAGGAGCAATCCGAAGTATTCCGTCATCACCGGAACTGTCTCCAACGTCACCGACTTCGGTGTGTTCGTGAAGGTTCCCGGAGATATCGAGGGACTGATCTCCAAGTACAATCTTGTCGGACCGGATGAGGAGTACACGGACAAGGTCCTCGAGAACTTCAAGGTTGGTGATGAGGTGACCGCGATGGTCGTCGACATCAACCCCCAGACACAGAAGCTTTCTCTCTCGATCAAGGAGATGATCAAGAAGAATCAGGAATCAGAGATGGCCAAGTACATGGCTGACAGCAAGGACGACGGTGATACGTTCTCCCTTGCAGACGTGCTCAAGGCCAAAGACGAAGAGATCTGAGTCTGACGGATTGTAAGGATAGGCGGGCGGCAGTCATGTTCCCGCCTATCTGATCTTAGGGGGAAACCGTGAAAGAAAAGGACAAGAAGCTTACTGCATCCGAGAGGATGGCGGCAAGGACCGAAGGTTTCTTTGCAAGGAACTACAAGCTGATTGCGATTATAGTGGCAATCATCCTGGTTCTCTGCATTGGAATCGGGATCTGGTCCCTGGTCTCCAGCAACAGCAAGGAGAGCATCGCCGATTCCGTATACTTCCTTGAGAAGGATTACAGCAACCTCCTTCTGATGGATGTGGAGAGTGCAGAATACACGTCGGCATGTAACGAGTTCGTCGTCGAGGGTCAGAGGATTCTCTCCGAGGTGAAGGCGGGGGATTATGCATCTCTCAAGACCAACTACCTCATGGGAATGTTCTATTTCCTCAATGAGGACTGGAACACAGCTATCGGATATTTCGATACAGTCGCCCAGGAGGGCAGTGGAACCTACTTCGGTTCTCTTGCTCTTGCCAACGCTGCCGCATCTGCCGAGAACGCAGGTGACCAGGATGCTGCGCTTGCATATTACAACCGCATCTGGGATGATTATGCCGATGAAGCTCCCGAGAGCCCCAAGGCGCTTTTCAACGCTGCAAGGATCTATGAGAGCCAGGGTGACATCGAGCTTGCCGTTGCGACCTATTCCCAGCTTGCCGACGAGTTCGTCGGATCCGAGTATGGACAGCTTGCAGAGGCTAGACTGATCGTTCTTGAGTAATTCATATTGCTCTTGAACCGCAGGAGGATGGAAATTGAGAAAGAAGGCATTGTCGATGCTACTCGTTTCCATCCTCTTTCTTTACCTGCTCACATCATGTGGACAACCTTCCTATCATGACTATTCAAACGAGATAAGCGTCAGCAAATCCAATCACTATATCGGTGGCGAGTCATATAATGCCGGATTCAGAGTCCATGTCGATTCGAATCTGATCGGCCTTGGCGGATCCACACCCTCCATATTGTTGATGTACTGCATTTCGCCATCCACTGATTCGTTGAGCAACTATTTCAACCAGTACATCAGAGGCACCAACAACTATTACAATGGAGCAACGGCCACATTCAACTCGAATGGAGAACTGGACAATGTAGTCGGGAACTATGAAGGTGAGGAGCTTCATCTCTATGCTTTCAAAGGCGCCAACCAGTTGCCATTGTCGAGTTCGCCTTCTTACACGGTCTCCATTCCCCTGGATATCGGCGAAAGGGCTCAGTATTACTTCATTATGGTGAGACGTAGCGGGGAGGATTCTGACAACCGCTTCCATTTGATTCTTGACTGCTATGCCGGAGATTCATATTCAGGATCCGATGCTCGTAAAGTCCGCAGCATGGATCTTTACAGATATCCAGGTGGTTCCAACTCGCAATTCTATAGGAACACCAGTGATGCGCAAGGTCAGGTCGACTATTCCCTTTATTCCGAACTTGAACTTAATGAAAATGATCATTACATCCAGATTGCACTTGCTGTCAATCTGATTCCCGTGAATACCGGATACAACAACATCTACTGGTCCAACCTTGTTTTCGACAACATTCGCATCCAGTAATCCTGTCGTCTCATTTTGAGCCTCGTCATGAGGTTAAAGAAATCCCGGTCATCAGGAAGACGACCGGGAACAATTTAAACGGAATCCCTAATCAGAGATTCTCTTCGATAGGTCCAAGATCAAAGCTGTCAAGGACTGATACTGTAGCGACCTTGCGGCCTTCCTTGTAGAGAGAGACTGCGAGATGCTCGCCACCGAGAATCTTCATGACCTTGTCGGACTTGTAGATGTCGACAGGCTTGAGATCGACACCATGCTGAGCCGCATACGACTCGAGCTTGGTCAGCACAGCCCTGTCATTGTCCTCGCTGGCATTGTAGTAATAGACGAGGACCTTCTCCTTGGAAAGAATGTCGCTGTGGATCGTCTCGAGATCGCCGATATACCTCTCGGCCATATAACCGGCGACAGCACCGTCACCGACAGCGGTCGAAACCTGGCGAAGAGTCTTAGCTCTGACATCACCTGCCGCGAAGATACCAGGCTGGTTGGTCTCCATGTCGACATTCGTGACGATATAGCCACGGCTATCCAGATCGACCAGACCCTCGAAGAGCTTCGTGTTGGGCAGATATCCGATGAAGAGGAAACAGCCATCTACATCAACGGGGATGATCTCGCCTGTCTTGAGGTTCTTGAGATTGACTCTGTTCAGCAGGTCACCGCCTTCGAAGGAATCGACGGAAGTGTTCCAGATGAAGTGCATCTTGTCGCAGTTGAACGCCTTCTCACGGGCGACCTCGTTGGCATCGACATGTCCCTCGTCATGGACGACGGAAACCCAGACCTCGGAGCAGAAGCGGGTGAGGAACAGGCCTTCCTCGATCGCGGCGTCGCCGCTTCCGATAATGAGAACCTTCTTGCCGGTATAGCGGGCGGCATCGCAGGTCGCACAGAAGCTGATTCCCTTGTCGAGGTATTTCTCCTCACCGGGAGCGCCTGTAAGACGATTGCGTCCACCAGTTGCAAGCACAACGGCCTTGGCATGATAATCCGTCCTGAAAGTGGAGACGTTCCATCTTCCATCATCAAGACGTGTGACACCCTTGCAGTCAGTGAGCTTGACATTGACGCCGAACTTCCTGAACTGCTTGTCGAAGAGCTTCATGAGCTCAGTGCCATCGATCCCTTCCGGGAACCCGGGATAGTTCTCGATTTCGCTGGTATAGGTTGCAAGACCACCGATCAGGGACTTCTCCATGAGAAGTGTCTTGAGCCTGGCACGACCTGCATAGAGGGCAGCGGTCATACCACCGGCGCCGCCGCCGATGACAACGACATCGTAATCTTCAATTCTCTTTTCCATATTTCTCTCCTGGAAAAAAAAGAGGATGGCGCCCCCATGATGAAAGGAGCGGCCATCCTTTGCGAAAGCTCAGTTGAACTGTGCTCTCTTCTTGTTCTCCCACCACCAGGCGAGGATCCACAGTCCAAGAAGGGCTGCAAGCTGGATCACCAGGGCAGGAACGAGTCCTCCGAGAACTGCAGGCAGGTAGACCTTAACACCAGCAGTCAGGAAGGTTCCGGAGGTGGCGCTTGTGATTGCACCGCCGAGGAAGTTTCCGATACACCAGAAGGGGAAGCAGATCCAAAGCTGGACATAGCCTTCACCCATTCTGACGAGTGTGCCGGATGCACAACCACCTGCAAGAACGGCTCCGATACCGAAGAGGAAGGCTCCGATGAAGAGCTGGAGGCTGATCACGCTGCCGGGCATGTTCTCAGCGGTGAGGCCGGAAAGATCGGCACCGAACTGGTTTGCATGCTTGCCGAAGAAGAAGATCGTCGACAGGGCAAAGGCAACGATGACAGCCCTGGTGAGCTTAGTCTCGCCGGTGAGTCCGGGATCCCTGTATGCTGCAGTGAAGCAGAAGCGGGAGCGCTGGAGGGAATAGCCGAGACCAAGACCGATGAGCATCAGAAGCGGGGCCTTGGGGTAGGTTGGTGCGACGATGAAGGCGACGATTGCGCTGATGACGACAATCGCGACAGCAACGATGATCTGGATCTTCTTGTTGCGTGCCTTCTGCTCGGCAGTGAGTCTCTTCCTGTTGGGTCTCTTGTTGGACACCGGCGGCATGAAGAACTTCAGGAGCTTTCCACCGACTGTTGCGCCAAGGAAGACGAAGAGAAGGAAGAACCAGGCCGCCAGAGAGAACTGGGGCAGCTGGGAGAAGAGACCTCCGATGTTACAGCCACCAGCCATCTTGGCACCGAAGCCCATCAGAAGACCGCCGACGATGGCGGCCAGAGCCTGCTTGTAGTGCTTGATGTTCCTGATCTTCCACTGGGCAGCGAGAAGACAGGCCACAGCGGCACCGAGCATGATCCAGGTGTCGGTGAGGGCAGGCTGGCTGCCGAAGAAGCTGTATGTCTCGAGGGTCGTGTTCTTGAAGACACTGTCAGCACCCGTGTTGACACCGAAGAGATTGAACAGGAGTGCACCCCAGTTGCCAAAGGCGCCGGAGACGCCCCAGGTGCTTCCGACCATGCACAGGGCCATCGCGAAGATGACGATGAGAACCGAACCGGTGTAATAGGACCACTCCCTCTTGAGAACGATATCGTAGAGAGAGGGCCTTTCAAGCTGATTGTTCTGATCCATTCCGCTCAAGCCTCGACTCAGCATGTCTTCTCGATGACGACTTCCCACTCGCCGTCGCCGACTTCCTCGATCTCGACGTTGTAGCCCTGTCCACGAGCCCAGTCGGGAACGTTCTTCATTGCGCAAGTGTGGTCGATTCCGACGACAAGCACATCACCAACCGCCATTTCCTTGATGGCGTTCTGAGTTTTCACGAGAGGCACAGGACATGCCTCACCAAGGCAATCAAGATACTTTTCTGCCATGACGATATTCTCCTTGTGAATATGTGATAATGGAATTTTAGAATAAGTGGTGACTACTCTCAATTAAGGGGATGTGACAAACTGGAATAATGTGTCAGGAAAAGATGCTGATCATACATTGCCAAGTGCAGAAAGGTCATTGATCTGCACGATGCCACGGGAGCTTGTGATCATTCCCTCCAGCTCGAGAGTCCTCAGGATGTTCGACACCTGGGAACGCGAAAGTCCGACATCGAGGCTTATGTCCTCCTGCTTGACATGAAGCGTAAGGGAAGACGAATTGAGAGAAAGATCGTACAGATAGCTTGCCACCTGCTGCTTTGCATACGACAGGCCCTTGCTGCGGAGTATGTAAAGGATATCTGAGAACCTGTCCATGAAGTTCTTCCTGAGATAAATCGACATCTGCGGATACTTGTCCTTGAGTTCCTTGAACAGGGAACTGGGCGTCTTCAGAATCCTCGAGTCCATATCGGCGATAAGTGCGATCTTGTTGCCGATTCCATACAGTTGCTGTGAGCTTGCAAGCGTACACACGTCATTCTCGTTGAGATAATACAGGAGTAGGGGATGCTCCCTGTCGGAGTAGAGACTCTTCAACCGGCCCTCGATCACGATGATGATGTTCGAGCACTTGTCATCCGGAGCGAGGATCACATCCCCGGCCTTGAAATCCTGGGTGAAGCTGTAGAAGGACATCCTCTGTCTGTCGTCTTCATCCAATTCGTTGAAGAATGGAAAATATGATTCTAAAACCTTTCTCATCATGCTATCATCATTGTAACAGAATCGGTCTAACACGATAAAGGGTAAAAAAGATTATGGATAAGGATGACATCGAAGAGCTCAGGAGTGTTTTTCCCTTCATATCCTCTTTCGAACAGCCTGATATCGACCTGATGGCCGATGCTACGAGAATCGGCAGATTCTCCAAAGGCACGATTCTTCGTGACAGAAAGGAGAGCATAGACGGCATCGTGTACATCAAGGAAGGTCTTCTGAGGGTATACACGAATGACGGTGAAAAGCAGATGCTGCTGTACTATGTTCCGGATGGCCATGTCTGTGTCATGACCGCTCCTAAGATATGTCAGAGTCAGGCGATTGAATATCATGTCGAGACCGCAAGCGATGCATTGCTTTACATCATTCCTGACGAGGTCATAACGAGACTGGAGAAGAAATATCCAGAACTGAGGAACTTCATCGACAGCAGACTCGCCATGCGTCTGGACCGGCTCTTCGATGAACTTGATGGAATGCTGAGGGAAAGCCAGAGCGAGCAGATCGAGAACTATCTCGATTACATGTCCAGGATTCTCCGGAAAGATACGTTCATGATCAAGCATACCGACATCGCAAGAGATCTTGGAATCCGAAGAGAGTCTGTCAGCAGGATACTTGACAGGATGCAGAGCGAAGGAAAGGTTGAAATCTCGCGCGGATGCATCAGATTGTTGAGAAATCAAGCCGTGAATCAGGCTTGAAGAAGAATTCGAAAAATTAGATATAATCGATATTCTGTCAACTAGAGAGTATTTGAACATCAAAATCAGCCCAAAATCGCATTGAAACTGAAATCGGAGTAGATGAACTGGTCAACGGTTGATTTCGGTTGATTTTTTAGCTGATTTAATGAATGTAAAATCAAATTGGCTAAATATGTACATTATTCATTACGTAATTCTTAATTGTCATATTTTGTCAAGAAAACCGTATTTGATTGTAATGTTTTCTTAACGACAAGTTTCATTGATAGATTTTGTAAAATAAAATTAAATATATAGTTTTAGTTATGTTTTATTTATGTTATTTAGAATATACTTTACTATATTCTATTTGTTAAATTTACTTTCTCATAATTAATGAAAAATTTACATTTTGAAATTCATTCTCGCCTACCCTTTTGATTTGAATTTCCGTTTATGAATCACATCAATCTGTTTCTATTTGTAGCTGCCTGAAACTTTGAGCATGACAATATGATGAATCTTTGATGACCATTAAACATCAATCAGGAAATCGGTTGGCTTTGGAACATTTACAATCTGTCCATCAAAGCTGTCAATTAGTGCATCCTGCAATTCGAGGTTGTATTCCCTGACCGGCTTGAGCCCGGCATAGACATCATATCCACCTGTTCCGGATGCTCTGTAGCTGTTCAGAACAAGCCGTAATCTGTAATCCTCATTGACAAGAAGATCAACACCTTTGAATACAAGTCGTGTTACACGTTCTCCAACAGGTCTACCAGGATTGAAGGAGTATGAGAGCCCTCTGTAGAAGTCGAAATTATAGCGTTCGTCCTTTCCTGGCGAGAAGCTTTCGGACTCGACATATTCTCCATCTTTGAAATCGACGAACTGGGCACTGCGTTCAAGGGCCTTCCGAAGCTGGGAAGCCGTGATTTCGAATAGCTTAAGAGAATTTGCAAAAGGATATGCAGCCAGCAGATCGCTTATCGTAACATCTGGACCGACGGAAATCGGGTTGTTGAAAAGTGATGTCGCTGAAATGTCGGCTCCTGTCAGCTTCAGCTGCAGATCGTTGATGTAGTCGGCAAGCGAAGAACCATGAAGATAGCTCCATACACGCGAACGGTCCTCGAGAACCCCATCGACCCGCCCTACTCTTGTCTTAAGGTATTCCTTAACCTTTGCCTGTGTCCTGTCCTCCCTTGCAAGGACGATCATGGAATCAAGAGTCACATCCTTCTCGCATCCTAGAATCTCGGCTTTTGGAAAGAGATTCCTGACCAGGTGGACATGAGCGCAGCAGGAAGCCTTGCTACCTGCCTGGAGAACAAGGGTTCCGTCGATGAAATGCGGCTGGATCACCTGATGCTGATGGGCGGTAAGCAGCACATCGAAACCGAGTCCGGCGATTTCATCTGCCCTGTTTTCACGTATTCTACCCTCTTCGCACGATGAGAAGCCTCCATGGTAGACACAGATGCGCCAGTCGACATCCAGCCTGCTTGTCTGTTCAAGAACTCGCTTGAGCGAATCGACGCAATCAAGGATCCGCATTCCAGCAAGCCTGTCCTTGTCCCAGACATTCACATAATCGGTGACGGCTCCCGTGACAAGGACCTTCTCATCTCCTTTCTGGATCACGACATATGGTAGAACATGAAGCGAACCTCTCTCATCGAGGAGATTCGCGCATACGGTCCTGGCATCAAGCGAGTAGATGAACTCGCAAAGCCTGTCATAGCCGAAGTCGAAATCGTGATTGCCGGGTACGAACACATCAAGCCCTGCTGCATTGAAGGCCTTTGCTGCAAGATGAGGAGAGATGCGGTTCTTCAGCTCATAACGGATCAGCGGGGATCCCTGAAGCACGTCCCCGCCATCGATGATGATCGAGTCAGGAGTGAAATGTGATGCCAGAGCCATGTATCCCATAGGCTTCGGTTCATCACCAAGATAATCCGTTGGATAGACATATGAATGCGTGTCACTTGTGAAGAAGATGTCCATATATCAGCCACGCATGAGTTTCGTCCTGAGCCTTGAGGAGATCCACTCGACAAGCAGGACAAGGATTATGAGTCCAAGCAGAATCGCACCGACATCATTCCATCTGTAGCTGTTCATGGCGAACATGAGAGGTGCTCCAATACCGCCGGCACCGACAAGACCAAGGACAGAAGCATCTCTGAGATTCATGTCGAATCGATAGATGAGCGTCGATGAGAACGAAGGCATGAGCTGTGGAAGAATGCCGTATCGGATCTTGTCGAATGTGTTGCATCCAGCTGCATCAAGCGACTCTATGATGCCCCTGTCCAGTTCCTCGATGGATTCTATGAACATCTTTGACAGCATTCCGATCGAACACGTTGACATCGTCAGCAGTCCGGCAAAGGCGCCAGGGCCTGTGACCATGATGAACATTAGGCCATATACGAATGCCGGAATCGTCCTGATGGCCATCACGGCAAGTCTTATGAGGATTGAAACAGGTTTGGGCACGATGTTCGAAGCCCCGAGAAACGCGAATGGCAACGAGAGCACAGCTCCGACAAGCGTTCCCAGGAAGGCGATGGCCATCGTCTCGAAAAGCAGATACGGAACTCCATCATCTCCAAGCGTCAGCAGAAGCGAAGGTGTCGGGTGGAGTATTCCGGAAACGATCCCCTTCGCGACCGACAGTCCGCTTCCTCCAGTGGAATTCGACTGCATCGCGCTTGCGGACCAGGCAAGCAGGAAAAGGCATATCAGAACGATCGCCATTGTCATGAGCCACTTCCTGGGTTCTCTGGAAAGAGTCTCTGCATATGTAAGATGCGTATCCATTATACCCTCCTGTCTCAGATCAGCTTCGAGCGCAGATATGAGCTGACCGTCTCGATGATCACGACGGTTATGAACAGGGCGATGAGAATCATCCCTACTCTTGCATATTCCATCCAGCCGATGCGTTCGTTGAGAATCAGTCCAAGACCGCCCGCTCCCACGTAACCGAGGATCGATGCGTATCTAACATTGCCCTCGAAGCAGAAGAGCACTGTGGATATGAACTGGGGGAAGACCTGTGGCCATATGGCATACCTGATTGTGGAAAGACGACCCATTCCAAGAGCCTCAAGCGCTTCATAGCTTCCCATGTCGGCGGTCTCGATCTGCTCATACAGGATCTTTCCGCAGTATGCGAAGGTGAACACCGCAATGGCGACGGTTCCGGCGAATGTACCAAGTCCGAAGATATAGGTCGCGATCAGCGCTATGACCAGAGTCGGCAGTGTCCTGACTACAGAATAGAACAGCTTGAAGAAAGCCGTGACGAATCTGCTATGGATCAGATTGGATGCGCAGAGCACGGAGAAAGGTATGCAGAGCAATGCACCGATGAACGATCCCAGAAGACTCATCTTGATCGTATCCATAAGCGGTTGCCATACACGTGGCATGTATGCCCAGTCAGGCGGGAACATGTCCCTCAGTATGACAAAGAAATAACCTATTCTCCTGACAAGCGTCGAAAAGCTGAATCCTGTGACCTCTCCCGAAACGATCGTCGCGACAACGAGGAGGATAAGCACAAGCGGAAGTCTCGAACGCTTCTGTGTCACCTGATGTCCATCGCCCAGGGTGTATGTCACAGGTTTGAACAACCTGTCATACAGACTCATGGAATCATTCCTTCTCATCGCTTTCCCCATAGACAAGAGAAAGGACCTTCTGGTCAACCTGTGATGAAGGTCCATCGAAGACGACCATGCCCTCTCTTATGCCGATGACACGGTCGCAGTATTCGAGAGCCAGTTCGACATGGTGGATGTTTATTATCACGGTGATGCCCATCTCACGGTTTATCTTCCTGAAATCATCCATGACCACCCTTGCCGTGACAGGATCAAGGGCTGCGACCGGTTCATCTGCCAGTATGATCGAAGGATTCTGGGCAAGCGTCCTCGCCAGTGCGACACGCTGCTGCTGTCCACCGGAAAGCTGGTCGACTCTCGTGAACGACTTCTCGAGTATGCCGACCTTGTCAAGGCATTCCAGCGCCTTGAGCTTATCCTGCCTTCTGAAGATTCCAAGTACCCTTCTTGCAAGAGGCATGTCGGGAACGAATGCCGTCAGGACATTGCGGATCACAGTCGTCCTTGTGACCAGATTGAAAGACTGGAATATCATTCCGATCCTTCTCCTCAGACGACGCAGCTCCCTGCTCGAGAGCTTCTCGACATCGACGTCGTCGATATTGAGGTTGCCGCTTGTGATCGGGTGCATTCTGTTGATCGACCTGAGCAGAGTCGACTTTCCGGCACCTGAACGGCCAATGATCGCGATGAATTCCCCATCATCGATCCTGAGGTTCACATCCTTCAGGCCAACAGTGCCGTTCGGATAGACTTTTGCAACATCCGTGAACTGTATCATTGGAATCTCCAGAAGGGGCATGGTCACCCATGCCCCATGATGAACTAGTGTTTTCCTTCAGGAAATCGGCCTCAGCCGTTGAGGGACTTCATGATTTCCTGTGCAACTCTCTCGTTGTCATAGTCGGAGCTGGTCGCAGGCAGGTAGCCGGTGTGGCTGTAGATCGCGATGACGCCCTTGCCCTCCTCGGTCTTGTTGAGGTTCATGAAGGCCTGCTGGAGAGCAGCGACGAACTCGTCCGTCATGATCGGACTGTTCTTGGAGACACAGACTGTATCGTTGTAGATCATGGGTGTGACTCCGATGAGGTCGGTGTCCTCCCAGATGGAGTTCTGCATTCCGAAGGAATCGTTCCAATCGTCCTCGTAGTCCCTTCTTGCATCGGCGAAGCAGCACACGATGTCGACCTGACCGGAAGCAAGGCGGGCGAAGGCGGAAGGATAGGAGTCGACCTGGACTGTGTGCGTGAGATCGGCGATCGTCCTGTTGTCGTAGCGCTCCATGAGCCACATCGTCGGATATACATAACCGGCGCTGCTGGTGGAACTCATGACCGCCCAGTTCGCGCTGTCGAGATCCTCCCAGGTGAGCTCCTCGCCTGCATTCACCTTCGCGGCAAGCTCCTGACCCTTGGCGGAAGGTCCAGCGATGAGCAGAGCCCTGTAGCCGACAGCCTGTACAGTGCTGGCCGTGATGGGTTCGTTCTGGTTCCAATCCCTGGGATCGTCGCTGTCGACGGACAGTCCATCTCTGGTCGCAGTGAGAATGACATCGCAGCCCTTGTCGTACAGGAGGTACGTGTTGGCAGGCATTCCGACAGAGACGTCCGCACTTCCGGCTGTCAGCGCAACACCGACCGCCTCATAGTTCGTTCCAACGGAGATGTCGATGTTCTCGACCGTGTAGCCCTGCGCAGCAAGCTCCTGCGTAAGCAGCTCCTTGAGCGGCTCGGTTGCAGTGATGATCTCCTCAGGCTCTCTGGAAGGGACATACATGATTCTGAGCTCCTCGATGACGTTCCCATCCTGAGAGGCGCTCTCGGATGATCCGCCCGCGAAAAGGCTCACGGCGACAAGAGCCATGAGAACCAGCGTCAATGTTCTTTTCATTCTATTCCTCCTTGACCGATCCCAAGACCGGCTGGTAATCAAATCAGAAGCGACTCGGCGTAGATGTTGTAGCTCTGAGTCCTCTCCTTGCGTATCTTCTCCCTGAGCAGCTTCAGTGCAGTACGCAGGATGTCGTCGCTGAAGATCAGAAGCCTGTGCCCACGCACGACATCCTCGCTGAAGAAGTTGACGTATGTGACCGTCTCCGGATTCTCCCCTCTTTCGTCCAGCGCACGGAAAGCGCCACGCGCATAGTCGCTGTCACCGAATATCAGCCCCTGCGGAATGCGCTCGAGCGCCATCACGGCATTGTATCCGCTCTCCTCGTCGAGTCCGCCGGAAGGGATGCACGCCTCGTCAAGCATGCAGTATCTCCTGAGAAGCTGTCTGAAATGCTCCGCCCTGTTCTGGCCGATGACATGTCCCGAGCGCACATAGGTCCCGCCAAGATAACCAACCTTGACAAGACCCTTGTCGTTGAACATGCGCACAACGTTCTCCTCGCTGTGGGCATAGTCCATCATTATGCTGTCATGCGAATAGCTCGTTCCAAGGTTGTTGATCATCAGCAGATTCGAGGACACCTTCTCATAGTCCATGACCTCGTCCCTGCTGAACTCCCCTATCGCGATGATTCCATCCACATGCTGGCTGCGATTGAAATGATGTATGTTGAATCCAGGTCCGGAAAGCTGCTGGAGATATGTTATCAGCCTCTCCTCGAATCCCGGCTTGTCGAATGGAGCAAGCGCGATGGATATGTCGAGGATGCGGTCGCTTCTCTTCTGTCGCGGAGTGCGGTATCCGAGACGGGCGGCCTCCTCCTCGATCTTCCTCCTGACATCACTCGAGACGGAGAGCGTCGAATCCTGGTTCAGGACCCTTGAAACTGTAGCGTTGCTGACATTGCAGTTGGATGCGATTTCCCTGATGGAAGCCATCTCGTCTCCTCACTTATCATTTGACTACAGAAGGGATGACAAGGTCAACATGTCAGGTAAAATTTAGTAAATACTTCACTCCGATTTCACCTGGAGATTTCATCTTCATGGTCATTGCACGGGACTGATTACGTACATATAATCACATCCATGGTCGAATACACGTTCACACGGGCGAAGGACGTAACCGGAGCCTTTCGCAATCTCTACAAGATAATCTCACTGCTCAGAGGCGAAGGGGGCTGTCCCTATGACAGGGCCCAGACGGAAAGGTCGTCTCTTGGAAACCTCATCGACGAGTCATATGAATATCTTGAAGGCGTCGTGGAGAACGACAGGGAGATCTGCAAGGAGGAGCTTGGTGATGTGATGCTGAACATCGTCACGCTTCTGCAGATCCATGAAGACAGGAAGGACTTCTCCTCGGTCGATGTGTTGAATGACGTGTGCGAAAAGCTCATCAGGAGACATCCTCATGTATTCTCCGACAAGGTGGCGAAATCGGTCGAGGACGGGCTGAGCCTATGGAATTCCGTGAAGAGGCAGGAGGGGCGTGACTCTTCCATCACATCCGTCCTTGACCATGTCCCATCCGGCATGCCACCACTTGAGAAGAGCTATGAGATCCAGAAGAAGCTTGGCCGCATGGGTTTCGAGTGGACATGCATCGAGGATGTCATAGACAAGGTCTACGAAGAGCTGGATGAAGTGAAGATGGCAATCGCCGAAGGTAGTCAGGAGCATATGGAAGAGGAGCTCGGGGACGTTCTCCAGACGCTGGTCAATCTTGCCAGATGGATGAAGGTGCGACCTGACCAGGCTCTCGAGAGGGCCAACGAGAAGATCACACGACGCTTCATCAGACTTTCCCGGATCGCAGATGAAAGAGGAATCGACATCTGCAAGGAGAATCTCGATCAGCTTGATGCCATCTGGGACGAGGTCAAGGCCGGAGAGAACTAGGTCCTCCGCTGCAGAGCCCTCAGTCTTGACATCGTCATCTGAGGATAGTCCTCATACGCATACGAATAGTATGTGCTGGCAGTGCCGGGGATGCCCATCTGTGCATAGATGTCCCCGATCATGATCGCGACAAGGCTGTCCCCGACCTCGTAGACATTCAATGCAATGGTGAGGATCAGCTCTCCGTCGCCCCGTGAAATTAGTATCCGTGCCGCTTCCATGACGGCCTCCCTCGTTTCCTGCGTACGGCCCTCCTCCATGACCCACGCCTCGAGATTCGAGACTATCAGAGTCGAAGAGGCTTCGGCATCGATGCACATGAGGGCTGCACTCCTGTCGGATAAATCCCCACGCACATCGTTGTAGATCTCAGCCGCCCTGTCATACTCACCGCATGACGTGAGAGCCTTGAAATATGCGATCTTCTCATCCGTTCCCGCGCCTGGGCGTGAACAGAGATACTCCCCTGCCCGTATGGACAGCGTGGAGTCGTCGTTGTAGTAGAGGATTATCCTGAGGGCCTCGTCGATGCGTCTGTCATCCTCGCCTCTCTGGATAGCATAGAAGACGACGGCGCTCCTGTTGGCCTCGCGGAACTGTCCAAGCCTGTAATGGCAAAGCATCTTGTAGTACAGATGATCGGCATCTATCGAATCGGAAAGAGAATCATCGCATATGGACAGAAGCTCTTCATAACGGCCTTCGGAATACATCGTAGCCAGGTCTGCTTCACCTGAACATGCTGGAAAAAGGAGAAGGACCATGAGGATGAGCATGTACAATGTCCTTCTCATCATGGTCCTCCATATAAAAACAATGACGGTCGGCAATAAGCCGGGTTCTGTATAACGACAACCATCTATCTAGGCCCGGGGTCTCCCCCGGGCTCGAGCAGCCTACCCGCAGAGCATTGTCCAAGGCGCGACCCTCTGCTGCTTGGCCTTGCACCTGATGAGGTTTACACTGCCGTCCCTGTCGCCAGAGACGCGGTGAGCTCTTACCTCGCCTTTTCACCCTTACCCTTTGCAGGGCGGTATGTTTTCTGTTGCACTCTCTGTTGCATCACTGCACCTGGGTGTTACCCAGCATCATGCCTTGAGGTGCCCGGACTTTCCTCTTCGCCAAAGCGAAGCGGTTGTCTAGCCGGCCGTCGTATTGTCAGACGTTGTCGAAGTCGTCGTCGCTGATCGCGTCGGCGAAGAAGTCCTCTCCACCTTCGCCGGACTCGAAGTCGCTCAGGTCGATCTGCTCCTCGTCCTCCTGGTAGTACAGGATCCTCGAACAGTATGGGCAGTACTCCGTTGCATTCGTTCCAAGTCTCACATCGTTGACGAACTGCATCGGCAGAATCATATGGCAGCCGGAGCATACCTGACCCTGGATGATCGGGGTGATTCCAAGTCCGTTCTTGTTCTTGACGATTCTGCAGAACTTGGCATAGATATCATCGCTGATGCCATCGCCCTTGATCTCGATGCACTTGGCATCAAGCTCCCCGATCTTCTCGTTCTTCTCCTTGAGAATGCCATCGATCTTGGACTTCTCCTCGTCGACCTCGGCCTTGAGTCCGTCGCATACCTCACCCTGCTCCTTGAGCTGGGCGTCAAGCTCCTCGACGAGTTTGTTGGAGGCGTTGCGGGCCTTGAGAAGCGCATTCTCCACGACACGTGCCTCGTCGATCTGCTTCGTGACGGCCTCGTACTCCCTCTGGAGAGTGATCTTCTCGACAAGCTTCTCGGCATCCGTCCTGGCCCTGACGGCATCATCGTATTTGATCGAATTGGATGTCGCATCCTGCCTTGCCTTGTTATAGGCGTCGTTCAGCTCGACATACTTCGCATTGGCCTCTTCAAGCCGGCCCTCCTTCTCCTTGAGTGCGGCCGGAAGGACCTCGATCTCCTCTTCGAGCTCGAACTTCTCCCTCAGGACGTCCTGGAGCTGGAGCAACAGGGTGTGCACATGATGCAATTCGTTATCAGCCATTTCAAATCTCCTACAGTTTATACGTAATCCTTGAGCTTTCTGCTTCTCTTGGGATGTCTCAATCTTCTCAAGGCCTTGGCCTCGATCTGCCTGATTCTCTCACGGGTGACATCAAAATACAAGCCAACCTCCTCGAGAGTCAATGGATAGCCGTCATCAAGTCCGAAGCGCATCCTGAGGACCTCTTGCTCACGCGGCGGAAGCGTCGTCAGTACTTCGCTTATCTGCTCCTTCAGCAGCACATATGCCGTCTGGGTCGCAGGATTCTCGACGTCCTTGTCCTCGATGAAGTCCGACAGTAGGCTGTCCTCCTCCTCTCCGACCGGAGTCTCGAGCGAGATGGGCTCCCTCGAGACGGACTTGACGGCCTTGACCTTCTTCTCGTCCCATCCGAGCTTGGCGGCGATCTCCTCGTCGGTCGGCTCGCGCCCCAGCTGTTGCATGAGGGACCTGGACTCCCTGACGACCTTGTTGATCTGCTCGATCATGTGGACGGGAACGCGGATCGTCCTCGCCTGGTCGGAGATTGATCTCGTGATCGCCTGGCGTATCCACCAGGTGGCGTAGGTCGAGAACTTGAAGCCCTTGCGGTACTCGAACTTCTCGACGGCCTTGATCAGACCGATGTTGCCCTCCTGCACGAGGTCGAAGAACTGGAGACCACGGTTGGTGTACTTCTTGGCGATCGAGACCACCAGTCTCAGATTGGCCTTGATCAGCCTGTCCTTGGCATCCTTCATCATCTTCTGCCCCTCACGGATCTTCTTCACGGAGGCGAGAATCTTGTCGGTTCCACTGACAAGGACCTTGTCCGGGTCGGCGGGATCGAACCTGTCGTCGAAGGACTCGAACTCGTAGCAGATGCTTTTCAGCTGCTTCTCGTTGATCTGCAGCGTCTTGATGTCCTCCTTGATCTCGTCGGCGCTCATGCCAAGGGCCTCTTCGATGCTCCTGGTCTTGCTTCTCGTCGCGAGGTCACGTCCAAGCTGCCTCAGCTCACGTGCCGTATCGGTGCTGGAGATATGGAGCTTCGATATGAGATAGGCGGCCTTGTCGCTGCACTCGTGGATCTGGTCTGCGGCCTGGAGGAAGCGTCCGGTGAGCTCGTCGATCTCCTCCTGGTCGAGGACGATGGGGTAATACCAGATGGGCATCCGCCCACGTCTGAGCCCCGTGTCGTTCGCGACCTCGAGCACTGCCTTGTAATCTTCGTCCGCCCTGAGAGCCTCGAATGCACCGCCCTCGCTCCTCTCCTCCCTTGCGGCAAGCTCTTCATCCTTCCTGTCGAGCTCGCTGAAGATAGAGAAGTCGTTGCGGTCGCTGATATGGTTGCGGGAGACGATGATCTGGTTTCCATAGGGAGTGCGGATCTTCATGTACATGTGCAGCGTCTCGTCGTCAAGCTCCTTGGCATCGACGCCGAGGAATCTGGCAAGCTCCTTGCGGTTGTCCTCGTCGAAGAAGACGATCTCGTCGGCCTTGACCTCGAAGCCGCCCAGATAGAGCTTCATCAGCTCCTCGCGGCGTCTGGCGAAGTCCTCGTCTCCGATTATGTCCTCGCCGGTGAGGATGGCCCTCTGGATCTGGTCGTTGTATTCCCTAAGCAGCTTCGAGCAGTCCTTGAGAGACTCCTTATACACTGCGGTGTAGTGCTTCTGTCTGGAGAGAAGCGACTTGAGCTCCTCTGGACTGATGGAGTCGTCATCCTCGTCGACCCTCGTGGCAAGCTGATTGCTGATGCGTGTGAAAAGCGAGATGAGAAGCCCGCTCTCCCTGATGACCGACCTGATGACCTCGTCACCGGCCTCCATCTGTTTCGAGAGCGTGACCTCCTGGGCGGCATCAAGCAGATTCTCCTTGCCGATCTCCTTCATGTAGAGTCTGATGGGATCGTCGCCGGAGCTCTCGAGCTTGTCGTTGCCGAGGATGGTATGGGACTTGGTCTCGTGGTCATGGCTGTCGCTGATCTGGTTGAGATCGACGAAGTGCTCGCCGGACCCGACATGCTCATCATCGGGATTGGTCCATGAGCTGAGAGTCGGGGCATCGTTGTCGACATCCTCCTCGCTCTCCTCGTCGTAGTCCTCGTCCTCCTCGTCCTCGCTCTCCTCCTCTTCTTCAGCACCATCTTCCGGGATGTCGAAGTCGGATGGGACGTCGTCATCGCCGGCGAGTTCCTCGTCCTCCATGTCGGGATAGTCGAGATTCTCCTCCTCGAGCTCCTCTTCGCTCATGCTCTCGGGATCCTCTTCGGCTATGGCCTGGCTGGCATTGTCATGATAGTCGATGCCATGCTCGTTCAGTTCATTCACGAGATCGTCGAAGTCGGTCGACTTGTTGATCTCGTCCTCCCTGATGGCAAGAACCTCCAGAATGTCCTTCTTCAGTACGAAGCCCCCATTGTCGAAGCTCCTCCTGGACAATTCCTTGATGATCTGATTCTTCTGTTCCTCTGTCATCGACACTAAAACCTTCCTAAACGTTCTGAAGCCTTTCAGAAAGCTCCCTGATCTGACCGTCGAGATCGATCTTCTCGTTGAGAAGCTCCTTCTGTTCGGCCTCGGAGAAGCCTTCGGCCTCACCCTGCCTGATCTGCAGCAGCACAAGCCGGCGACGTTCCTCCATCTTCCTCAGCGTGATGCGATCCAGGATCTCGTCTATAACCTCTTCAGGATTGTCCACCTTGAATTCCGGAAGAAGGAAACTGGTGGCCACATCGTGTCTTACCTGGTCGTCAGCAATGAGGGAGAGGAAGAGCTCATCGGTCCTGCCTACCCCGTCCCGGCGGACAGACTCCAGGGCAAGATAAATCATCTGCGCCTCCCTGTCCTTGAGGTCGCCGAATCTGAATGCCCTGGTGTAGGTCGCAAACAGCCCCCTGTGATTCGCGAACATGAGCATCATGTACAGATCAGGGGAGATGTCTCCTACCTTCAGCCGCCTGAAATGGGTTGTGGAAGAGTCCTGGTCGACACCCTGCCGCCGCACCGTCTGGCGCGAGGAAAGCGCATCGTCCAGATCCCGTCCGATCTCCACCTCACCTACGCCAAGGACCTGTGAAATCTGCCTCACATATGCATCCCTCTCGACATTGCTTCTGGTGGCATTGAGAAAGGGCGCCATGCTCTGGACGAATTCCGACTTTCCTTTTGGCGTTCTAGTATTATATAAATCCAGCCCCCGTTTTACAAGATATCCGAAGGCGTCGCTGGACACTTCAAGACAGGTCCTGAGGGCGTCCTGACCTTCCTTCTCCAGGTACTCCGATGCGTCCTTGTACCGGTCGAGCGCCAGGATGCGGGTCTCGAGTCCCTTCTCCTGGAGCATCGTGATGGCCTTCACAGTCGCCTCCTGTCCGGCCTGGTCGGTGTCGAACAGCAGCTTGACAGTCGTCGCATAGCGGGCGATTAGACCTGCCTGCTCGCTCGTGAAGGCCGTACCGAAGGGTGCCACGGCATAGGCGAGTCCCGCCTGATGAAGGCTGATGGCATCGAAGTTGCCCTCGCACACGATCACCTCATGGCCCTTCTTCACGTTCTCCAGCGACTCGTAGAATCCATAGAGGTTGTGCTTCTTCGAATAGACGGATGTATCCGGCGTGTTGATGTACTTCGGGGTGTCGTCACGGAATGAGAGATCCCTGGCGCCGAAGGCGACGACCCGTCCCTGCCAGGACCTGACGGGGAACATGAGACGGTTGCAGAAGAGAGGATACGGATAGTTGTTGCGGCTGAAGAAACCGCTCTGGCGCAGGAAGTCGTCGCTGTAGCCGAGCTTCAGCATATGGCTGTGGAGCCACCTCGAATCCTTCGGGGCATAGCCGAGGTTGAATTTCCTGACCGTCTCGTCGGTGATCTTGCGCTTTGCAAGATACAGTCTTGCATCCTCGGCCTCCGGGCTGGAGAGAAGCATCTCGTGGAAGGTCCTTGCCATCTGTTCGTTGAGCTCGAACAGGCTGTTCTTCTCCTCCTTCCTCTTCGCATCGGCAGGCGTCTCGTCCTCGACGGCAACTCCGGCCTTCTGTGCAAGCAGGCGAACAGACTCGGGGAAAGTGACCTTGTCCATCTTCATGACGAAGTCGAACATGCTTCCATGTTCATGGCAGGCGAAGCAGTAATAGCTTCCACGTTCCACGTTGAGCTTGCAGCTCGGTGTCCTCTCGCTGCCGTTTCCATGAAAGGGACAGCGGATCCAGAATGCACTGTTGCGCTGTATCACCTGGGTATAGGAAGACACCACGTCAACGATGCTCAGTCTGGATTTGATATCCTCGATTGTCCTGTCAGAAAACGCCAAAACGGAACCCCACCAAATAGAAGATAGTGTGAATGGATGCCAAAGGCAATCCTCATTTCACGATAGTCACCAGTTTCTCAAGCAGAGTCTGCCTCAGAAGGCTTCTTATGCTGGAGGCATCATGATGTTCTCCGCAACCGATTCCGGGACAGCTGTCCTTCTCAGCCTCCCACAGGGCCCTGTCCTCGAAGACATGCGGCCAGAATGGGTAAGTCATGCATTGCAGAGGTCTGACAGGATAGATCGAGCATCCCTTCTCGGTGAGGAAGACGCAGCTGTAGTCATCCCTTTCCTTAAGGGAGATCTGCCAGTAGGTGCCCATGTCGACAAGTCGCGTGTACTTTTCAAGAAACACATCCCTGTCGAGACCGAGATGGTCGCTGATCTCCTGGATGGACTTCTCGGAAAGATAGACGAAACCCGGTTCCCCCGAACAGCAGTGTCCGCACATTCTGCAGGTGAAATCGACTCCCTTGTCGTACCAGGCCACGCACATCCTCCCATGAAAAGAAAGCCTCCCATCTCTGGGAGGCTTCTTCCGTATCTGGAGAGAGAAGGATTCGGACCTTCGAAGGCTAAGCCAACAGATTTACAGTCTGCCCCCTTTGACCGCTCGGGAACCTCTCCGTCAAACAACGCTATTCAAGCATAAACAGGCAGACATTGTCAACACACAATGTGAGCTTTTAATGCCGATTCATTCAGAACAAGAGTCAAACTCCGGCACCAGAAGGAGATATCGGCCTGATCTTTTTCTTCAGCAGTCTCACGACCTGCTCCGGGACGAGGCTGGAGACATCCGCTCCGAAGGCGGCCATCTCCTTGATCTGGGACGAGCGGAGCATGAAGTAGCTCGGATCGGTGGGCATGAAGAGGACCTCCAGATCCTCCATCATCTGCTTGTTCGTCATTGCCAGCTCGAACTCGTAGCCGAAGTCGCCTACGGCCCTGACACCGCGGATCATGACGCCGATTCCGTTCCTGCGGGCGAAGTCGACCATCAGCCCGTCGTATGAGACGACGACAATGTTTTCACTGTCGCTGAAGATGTCCTTGAGCATGTCCACCCTCTCCTGGGCGGTGAACAGGCACTTCTTGCTGATATTGTCCGCGACAACCACAAAGAGGCGGTCATATAGCTTCAGGGAACGCCTGATTATGTTGACATGTCCCAGCGTGGGGGGATCGAAGGATCCAGGGAACATGGCGACATGGGGATCGGTCATACCTTGTTCTCCTCGACGTACGAGCGGATCTTCTCGAGCCTGTCCCCATCCTCGTACTGGATGCGTCTGACAACTGTCCAGCGGCCTTCTCCGTCCTTCTCGAATATGGCGAAGTTGCCATGACCGGAATAGGAGAGCACCTGCCCCTCGGAGAGCGGGTTCTCAGCCTTGAGCTTCTCCAGGACACAGTCGAAATGGACAAGAGCACCCTCAGGCGAATACATCGCGTTTGCGACGCTCTCGATCCTCTCGCCGCAGATGGCACAGGTGTCGAAAGGCTCCTTGACGAGCCGTGGTTCGATCACAGGGATTCTGGAATGATGTGCATGGCTCCTTGGCGCCCCGACGACCTGGTCGAGGGTCTTGAAGCCGACAAGCCGGCTGTCATCGCTCTTCCTACGCCTGCGGTCCTTCGACGGTCTCGAATTTCTTCTGGCACCATACTGGCCCTTTCCTGACTTCTTGCTCATAACGCACTCATTATGTTTCAAATCACGGCTTTATACAATTACAGAAAGACCGGACAGTATTCAAGCTGTCCGGTCCTTTCCAGATTGGAATGGCGAATTTCAGTCCGCCTTCTTCCTGATGAGCTCCTTGACCTTGGCGGCCTTGCCCACCCTGTCTCTGAGGTAGTAGAGCTTCGCTCTTCTGACACGACCTCTTCTGACGACCTCGATCTTCTCGATTCTGGGCGAGTGGAGAGGGAAGATCCTCTCGACACCGACACCATAGCTGATCTTCCTGACTACGAAGGTCTTCCTTATGCCCGTGTTGTTCTTGGCGATGACGATGCCTTCGAAGACCTGGATTCTCTCAGTCGTACCCTCGACGATCTTGAAAAAGACCTTGACGGTGTCTCCGATGGAGAAGTTCTCAGCATCCTTCTTCATCTGTCTGGCTTCGATTGTTCTGATGATGTCCATACGACATTACCCCTTCATTTCGTTGATAAGTTCTACAAGTCTTCTCCGCATTGCCAAGTCGAGAGAGGCTCGGCAAAGCACTTCCGGTCTGCTCAGCATCGTTTTTTCGAGCATACGGAAATCACGCCAGGTAGCAATCCTTTCGTGATGACCTGACAACAATACATCAGGAACACTTTTTGTGCAATACCTTTCAGGTCTGGTGTACTGCGGGTACTCCAGCAGTCCGTTGGAGAAGCTCTCGTCCTCCAGGCTCTCCGCCGTGATGACGCCTTCGACCAGGCGGTAGAGCGCGTCGATGATGACGATCGAGCTCGTCTCTCCGGAGGAGAGGACATAGTCTCCGATGCTGATCTCGTCGTCGACGTACGTGTCGATTATCCTCTGGTCCAGTCCTTCGTAGTGGCCGCAGATGAACACGAGGTTCTCCTCCATGCTCAGCTGCTTGGCATACTCCTGTGTGAAAAGCCTGCCTGAAGGTGTCGGGAAGATGACACGCTTGTGCATGGCATCGACCTCGTCGAGCGCCTTGCCAAGCGGTTCGCACTTGAGCACCATTCCTGCTCCCCCGCCATAAGGCACGTCGTCACAGGTGTGATGCCTGTCCTCGGCATAGTCCCTGAAGTTGACGATTCTGTATGTGACGATCCCCTTCTCCACAGCCCTCGCCATGATCGAGGATGTGAAGAAGCTGGAGACCATTTCAGGAAAGAGCGTCAGTATGTCTATGTGCATTCTTCAGATTTCCAGAAGAGACTTCTCGACAAGCTCGATCGTGCCCTTCTCGAAGTCCGGCTTCGAGACGAATGGGGCCATGTTCGGTATCAGAACACTCGAGCCGTCACTCTTCCTGACCATCAGATAGTCGGCCTGGGCGCCGTCGCATACGGACTCCACGGTTCCGACCGTCCTGCCATCACAGATGAGCGACAGTCCGAAGAGGTCGGCGATGTAGTATTCGCCATCCTCGAGCCTGGGCCCCTCCTCACGGCGGATATACATTTTTCCACCGGAGAGCATGCTCGCCTTCTCCTTGCTCTCGTAGCCGGAGAAGCGCATGAGAAAGCTGTCGCTGTGGTCACGGGTATCGAGGACGCGGACCCTGACGCTCCTGCCGTCACGGCAGACGATGGTGCATTCCTCGAGTCTTCTCAGATGTTCGGTCTCGCCGCTGTATGGATGGATATGCACGAAGCCTTCGTAGCCGTGTGTGCGTCCTACAGCAGCCGTGACGAGGAGTCTGTCATCCATTGGATTTTCCCTCATTGTTCCAGCAGAGAAAAAAAGACCTCTGGCGGGAATGTCTCCCGCCAGATCCTGTCCTGCTTCAGTCGAGAATCTCGAGACTGGCTCTCTTGCCGTCCTTTGTGGCGCAGGCCGAGAGTATGGTCCTGATGGCCTTGGCGATGCGTCCCTGCTTGCCTATGACCTTGCCGATGTCGTCCTCGGCGACACGAAGCTCGAGTATTGTCGACTTCTCGCCCTCGACGACGTTGACACTGACCTCCTCCGGTCTGTCCACAAGACTCCTGACCAGGAATTCAACCAGTTCCTTCTCCATATGTCACGCTCCTTGAGGGAATCAGTTCTCTCTCTGGCGTGAAATGGAAATTCCCTGCTTATTGAAGATCTTCTTGACAGTTGCGGAAGGCTGTGCGCCGTTCGCAAGCCACTTCTTCGCCTTCTCTGCGTCGAGGGTGACCTGCTTGCCCTCTGCCTCGATCGGGTGATAGGTTCCCATCTCGTCGATCGTCGCGGAGGACCTTGCGGCCCTGCTGTCCATGACGACGATGCGGTAATAGGGTCTCTTCTTTGCGCCGAAGCGCTTCAGTCTGATGCTAACCACGGTATTTCTCCTTATTCTACTTGATAGGCTCACATGAAGTTCTTCAACATCTGAGCCTGCATTTTCCTGTTTCCCATCAGCTTCTTCATCATCAGCTTCTGCTTCTCGAAGAGCTTGAGAAGCCTGTTGACGTCTGCAACCGATGTGCCCGAGCCCTTAGCGATCCTCTTGCGTCTGCTCGGTCCTATGATGCGGTAGTTCGAGCGCTCGAACTTCGTCATCGACTTTATTATCGCCTTCTGGATCTCGAACTGCTTCATGTCGATGTCGTCGGCGCTGACGTTGCCCTTGGCGCCGGGGATCATCTCGAGAATCTTGTCGACAGAGCCCATCTTGTCCATGTTCTCCAGCTGTTCAAGGTAGTCCTGGAGGTCGAAGGTGTTCTTCTGCATCTTCTGGGCAAGACGCTCGGCCTCCTTCTGGTCGTAGACCTGCTGTGCCTTCTCGACGAGAGAGACGACATCGCCCATGCCCAGGATGCGCTGTGCGATCCTGTCCGGATGGAAGACCTCGAGATCCTCGGGCTTCTCGCCTGTACCGATGAACTTCAGCGGCTTGCCGACGACGCTCTTGAGAGAGAGCGCGGCACCGCCGCGGGTGTCGGAGTCGAACTTGGAGAGGATGACACCGCTGATGCCGACCTTCTGCTCGAACTCCTGGGCGATCGTCACCGCGTTCTGACCGGTCATCGCATCGGCGACGAAGAGCGTCTCGTCAGGGTTGACCGCCCTGGCGATGTCGACGATCTCCTTCATCAGGGTCTCGTCGAGATGCATCCTTCCGCTGGTATCGATGATGACGGTGTCGTATAGCTCATGACGGGCGGTCGACACCGCTTCACGCGCAACCTTGACCGGATCCTTCTCGCCCGGCATGGCGAAGACGCGTACGCCGACCTTCTCACCGAGTACCTGGAGCTGGGTGACGGCGGCGGGTCTCACCAGGTCTGCCGCGACGAGCATGACCTTGCGTCCGTCCTTGGTGAGGCGGAGGGCCAGCTTGCTTGCCGTCGTGGTCTTTCCAGAGCCCTGGAGACCCATCATGAGGATGATGCTCGTAGCGTCCTTGCCCTTGAGCCTGAGGCCCTGGTCGTCACCACCCAGCAGGGCGACCATCTTGTCGTAGACGATCTTCGTGAACTGCTGGCCGGGATCGACGGAAAGAAGGACCTTCTCACCAAGAGCCTCATCGAGCGTCGAGTTTATGAAACGGCGGACGACACGGAGATTGACATCGGCATCCAGAAGGGAGATCTTGATCTCCTCCACTGCATCGCGGATGTTCTTCTCTGTGATCCTGCCCTTTCCCGACAGGCTCTTCATGATGGATGAGAACTTTGTGCTTAGGCTATCGAACATTCTTCCTTATCCTGATGGCAAGAGTCATTTATACAGTTTTTCAGTCTGGCACGTCAAGATTTCACCTTGCGCTTGCCGTCCTTGTCGAAGTCGACCTTCTGATCGTCCTCATCAAGGATGACTGGCTCTCCCGCGATGTTGGCGAGCTTGTACGTCACGGTGGTGGAGACGCCAGCCTCCATCTGTGTGACTCCAAGGAGCGACTGGGAGCCCATGACAGTATGAGTGTTGTGCGTGATTATTATGAACTGGCTGGTCTGGCTGAAGTCGTCCAGGACGCTGAGGAAGTAGCCGATGTTCTTGTCGTCAAGGGCCGCATCGATCTCGTCCAGGATGCAGAACGGGCTGGGCTTCACCAGGTATGTGGCGAAAAGCAGGGCGACGGCGGTCATGCTGCGCTCTCCACCGGATAACAGGGTCAGGCTGATCAGCTTCTTGCCTGGCGGCTGGGCGAAGATGTCGATGCCGCTGGTGAGCACGTTCTCCTCGTCGGCGAGTGTTATCTCGGCACGGCCGCCGTTGAACAGACGCTTGAACATCGCCTGGAAGTTGTCGCTTATCTGCTTGTAGGTGGACATGAACATCTGGATGCTCTTCTCCTGGATCTCGGAGAGCACCTTCTCCAGGTCGGCCTTGGCCTTGTTGAGGTCATCAAGCTGCTTCGTGTAGAAGTCGTAGCGCTCCTTGGCCTCCTTGAAGTCGTCCACGGCCATGTGGTTGATGTTCGGGCCCAGCGCGGCGATCTGGCTGCGCACCTCGGCAAGCTCGTTCTCGACAAGCTTCTGATCGGGAAGCTCCTTGGACTCGAGCGTCTCGCCGTATTCGTTCAGACTCCTCGAATACGTGTTGAAGAAGCCTGTGAAGAGCATTCTGATCTGCTCATCGGCCTGGTTGGCCCACAGGTCGCTCTTCTCTATCTCGCTTCTAAGCGTATGGATCGTCTCGATCGTCTGGTCCTTGGCCTTCTGCCTGTCCTCGAGCTGGCTGTTGAGGGTCCGGATCTCGCCCATGACCTCCTGCAGCCTGGTCCTGGCATCGGCGATACGCTCGCCAAGATCGCTCTTCTCCTCCTCGGCCTCGCGGATGCTCCTGTCGGTGTCGGATATCCTGCCTTCATAGAAGGCGACCCTTGTCTGGGCATCATCGAGGGAGGCCGTGGTCTCCTCGATGCTGCGTCTGATGTTCTGGGCGATCTGTCTGGCCGAATCCAGGGATGCCTGCATGGATGCGACCTGGACCTCGATCGTCTTGACAGTCTCGCGAAGTCCGTCGATCTCCTGATTGAGGGTTGCTATGCTCTGGCGACATGCGGCGATCCGCGTACGACTGTGCGCGATAGATGCACGGCATGCCTCCTCCTCTTCGGCGATGCTCCTCTTGCGGGTGAGCAGCCCTTCAGGAGCAAGCAGCGAATCTATGAACGGCGGTATGGAGCCCTTGTAGTCCTCATAGGCCTTGCGTATCGCCTGGATGGAGTCGGCGATGCTCTGGAAATCAGAATCCAGACGGTCGCGGATGTCGGTCCCCTCGGGAAGCGTCCTGTAGAAGGATGCCTTCTCCCCGACACGCCTCAAGAGGACGTCGAGCTTTTGGACGAGAGCCTCCTCGCAGGAGCTCCGTCTCTGGAACGAGTACTCCTCTCCCATCTTCTCGTCGAGTTCTACGGCGAGGTCCTCGATCACCTTCTTGAGCTCCTCGGAAAGGTCCGATATGCGCTGCTCGTTGGCGATGATGCTCGCCTCCTCGCCTTCAAGCGTGGCGTTCTCCTGCTCGACATGGGCAAGGTCGTCCTGGATCATCCTCTGGGCATGGGCGAGCTGTCTGCTGGACTCCTCCAGCAGATCCTCCTTGTCCGCTATGCCCGACTCGTTCTGTTCCAGCTCCAGCCTGTCGCGTTCGATCAGAGCGTTGTATCCCTCGATCTTCTGGGTGAACTCGTCACGGCTGCGGATGTATTCGCGGTACTGGTCCTCGAGGATCCTGATGCGGTCGTTTCGGCTGTTTATGGCCTCTTCGTCCTTGGTGATCCGGCTCTGCAGCTCGAACGAGACCCTGTTCTTCTCCCTGACCAGGACCTGCTCCTCCTCGATGCCCTCCCTGAAGCCGTCCAGGGAAGAGGTGAGCTCCTCGAGACGCCTCTCGTTGCTCGCCTTCTGCTCGGCCCTGACGGCCTTGAGGTTCGTGAAGGTCTGGATCTGTATCGCATGCAGCGTGACGTCGAGCTCAAGCTGACGCTTGACGAGGTCGTTGTAAGCCATGGCCTTCTCGGCCTGGTTCTTGAGGGAGTTGTATGTCCTCTTCTCAGCCGAGATGATGTTCTCGACCTGGGCGATGTTCTCGTTTGTCCTGTCGATCTTCTTCTGGGCCTCATTGCACTCCGCCTTGAAGCGGGAGATGCCGGCCGCCTCCTCGAAGATGTAGCGTCTGTCCTCCGGCTTGGATGACAGGATCTGGTCGATCTTCCCCTGTTCGAGGATGGAATAGGCCGACTTGCCGATACCAGTGTCGAAGAAGAGCTCACGGATGTTCTTCAGAAGGCAGCGCTGCCTGTTGATATAGTATTCGCTCTCGCCGGTACGGAAGACCCGCCTCTTGATCTCGATCTCGGACAGGTCAGTCTGAAGCTTGTGCTCGCTGTTGTCGATCGTGAGTGCGACCTCAGCGAACTGCAGAGGCTTGCGCGTGTCGGTGCCGTTGAAGATGACGTCCTCCATCCTGCCGGCTCTCAGCGTCTTGGTGGACTGTTCGCCCAGGACCCATTTGATCGAGTCGACGATGTTGGACTTGCCGCAGCCGTTTGGTCCCAGAAGGCTCGTGATGCCGTCACTGAAGTCGATATGCGTCTTGTCGGCGAAGCTCTTGAAGCCGTTGATGTCGAGACACTTTAGAAACAACCCTTCCCTCCTGGAGTTGACTTGGCAGTCCTTGCAAAGATAGCATTCTTGAGCGGTTTATGGAAGAACAGCTGACACTTTTCGATTTCACCAGAGCGGGTCTCGTGTGCGGTTGCGACGAGGCGGGTCGCGGACCTCTTGCCGGTCCCGTCTGCATCGCCGCGTGCATCCTTCCCGACGACTTCGACACTTCCCTTCTGGACGACAGCAAGAAGCTGAGCGAGAAGAGGCGTCTGGCCCTCGAGCCCATGATCAAGGCGAATGCGATAGACTGGTCAATAGTGTTCATCGACCAGGATGAGATAGATTCCATCAACATACTGGTCGCCACCATGAAGGGTATGGCGATGTGCTATGAGGAGATCGCATCACGCCATCCGATCTCGACGTTCTTCGTGGATGGCAACAGGACGCCCCGGATCCCCTCGGACCGTGACGCGAACGTCGTCGCCGTGGTCAAAGGCGATTCGAAGATACCGCAGGTGATGGCGGCAAGCATCCTTGCGAAGACCGCACGTGACCGCTATATGACGGAAATGGATTCACGCTATCCACAGTACGGATTCGCAATCCACAAGGGCTACGGGACAAGGGCGCACATCGAGGCCATCAGACGATTCGGCCCATGTCCGCTGCACAGGATGACGTTTCTCAGGAGGATACTGCTCACAGAAGAGCGAGAGTGACCCCCATCAGGACCATGCCGAGGATGACGGCATAGGTGACCAGATGATGGTGTCCGTAGTTCTCCGCCGTCGGCAGCAGCTCGTCGAATGCCAGATAGATCATGATTCCGGCGACAAGCGCATAGACCAGGGCGAATGTGAATGGCGTGAAAACACTCTGAAGGAACATGAAACCCACGACTGCACCCAGAGGTTCTGCTATGCCTGAGCCGAGTGCATACAGGAAGGCCCGGGTCCTGCTTCCGCTTGAATGATAGATCGGGGAGGCGACGGTTATGCCTTCGGGAATGTTGTGAAGAGCTATGGCAATTGCGACCGACACACCGCTGACGGGGTCGTCCAGGGCGCTCATGAACGAGGCAAGACCCTCGGGAAAGTTGTGAACGGCGATTGCAAGGGCGCTCAGAAGGCCCATCTTCCTCAGCGCCCCGCCCTTCTGCTCGTGTCCGAACTCATGAGGGTTCTCGTCCTCCGGAACGAGCTTGTCTATGATCGCGATGAGCGCCATGCCGGCGAGAAGGAAGCCAAGCGCCATGAGTCCTGCCGTCCGCTTCGTGTAGTAGCGGGACAGCGAGTCGATCGCCTCAGGGAGCATCTCCATGAACGAGACATAGACCATGACCCCTGCGGACAGGCCCAGCGAGAAGCACAGGAAACGGGTGCTGCGCCTGTTCGTGAACAGCGGGACCAGGCCTCCGATTCCGGTGGACAGCCCCGCTGCCAGGGATACGAGAAAGGCGAAGACAGTGGCGCTCACTCCTCTTCGACCACCTGTCTGCTGGATGTCTTTCTGGCATGCATCTTCAGATAGTCCAGACTCTTCTGCATCTCCTTGATGAACTCGCCGATGTCCTCCTGATAGACCAGGACCGACTGTCTGAGGAAGCTTCCACCCTCTGTCGGCTTGCTCTCGACGATATTGAGATACAGGTCTCCATACATGTTCTCCTTGACGTTGAAGAAATACGTCCTGTCCTTCCTCACCAGTCTTGAAGAAAACATCTCACCACGCTGTCCCATGATAGAACCTCCGCAAAAATGAAATAGATTTTCCAGATGTGTATTCAACCACTCGCCATGCTTCGTTGTCAACATGCGCTAACTCCTTTGCAGGAAAGGCATTGCGGGAAAAGTTCAAATCTTTTGCTCCGTTTTATTGACTAAAGTGCGCCATCTCTGCTATTTTACACAACGTCATCGCGTCTGTCGTATAATGGCTATTACCCCAGCCTTCCAAGCTGAAGATGCGGGTTCGATTCCCGTCGGACGCTTCACCCAAGAACGAAAGCTCCTTGTCTGCAAGGAGTTTTTTGTTACCCGGAGGTCCAACACATGAACATGCTCGCCGACAGGTACGCCCGTTTCATCGTGCACTCGATGCTTCGCCTGGAAGATGGTGACAGGCTGACGATACACTCGAACGAAGAGACAATCGAGTTCGCACACAAGGTCGCCCACGAGGCTGCCGACACCACCGGGGTGCCGGTATCGCTTGTATACATCGAGAAGGGCAAGGTCGAATCCGTCGACGAGATTTCACCGGACTTCCCCGCCAGAAAGGCGGAAGGCGACGTCATGCTCCATCTGGCATCGTTCACCAGCCGGCCATTCGACAGGGACGCCGAGATGGATGCGGTCAACCTCCAGAACCACAGGCTGCTTGCCGACCCGATATTCCTCGACAGGAGGATTTCGATTCCATACGCGGTCGCATATGTCCCGACCGCGGCATGGGCCGAGTTCGTCTACGGTCCTGGTTCCACTGTCGACCAGCTGTATCTCGACCTTGCCGACTTCCTGTCGCTTGACGAAGGCATGGATGTGACATCAACGCTTGAGCGGACTCTCCACCAGCGCGCCACGCTCCTGAATGGAATGGACATCGAAAGGCTGCAATTGAAGAGTCCGACGATGGAACTCGAGTGCTCGCTTGCAAAGGGGGCCAGGATAGGCACAACCGCCTCCAAACTGTCAGGTGGAAGGTTCTTCTACCCTACATTCCCCTGCGAGGACCTGATATTCCCGATCGACTTCTCGAAGGCGGAGGGGCATTTGCACACGACCTACCCGTTCCGTTTCTTCGACTCGGTCATCGAAGATGCCGAAATCGAGGTGAAAGGCGGCCGCATCACGCTCTTCTCCTGTGAAAGGAGCGATTATGTCGAGAAGTACATGAACATCGATGCCAGGTCAGCATCCATCGGCGAGGTCATTCTCTGCGAGAGCCTGACACAGGCGGCATCCTTCCACCGTGCATTCGGACTGCCGCTTCTCGACAGGATGCGTACAAGCCAGGTCGTCTTCGGAGGCGTGACGCCGGAGATGGTCACCATCACGGACGATGACAGGCTCGAGGAGATGGGTCTCAACACGGGATTCGCACGTCTAGAGATCCCTGTCGGAAGCAGAGAGCTCGCCGTCACGGCGATTGCGCGTGACGGAAGTGTCCATACGATTTTCGAGGATGGTGTCTTCTGTTTATAGGTTGAGCGATGCGATGAGCCTGAGGCCGTTGAGAGTATGCCTCTTGTCCAGATGGTCGATTCTTCTGATCAGAGGGGAGATCGTCATGCTCAGGCCGCCGGTGGCCATGACATACACCCTGTGTCCGAGTTCGTCCTCGGTGCGGCGTATGATGCTCTCCACCAGCCCGGCATAGCCATACATGATCCCGGCTCTTATCGAATCCTCGCTGTTGCGTCCAAGCACCGATGTCGGGATCTTGAGCTCGACCTGTGGGAGCTGGGCCGTGGAGCCGAAGAGCGCATTCACGCTGGTCAGAAGACCGGGTACTATCGCAACGCCTTTCACACGTCCCTCCGCATCGACGGTAGAGAACGTCAGGGCCGTGCCGAAATCGACCGTCATGACCGTTTCGTCGGCTCTTGCATGGTGCGCCCAGGCAAGATTGCACAGCAGGTCGCTTCCAAGCTCCTGCGGAATCGACTCGCGTACAAGTCCGCTTCTGATGTCATGCGTGACGACAAGGGCCTCCAGGCCGAAGATGCGCTGCATGTCTTTCTGCATGGAACGTGTCAGATTGGGCACGACGGACGATATGATGACGCTGTCGACCGCACTCACGTCGACGCCCTCGCCTTCGATTAGAGAACGGAATATGACGTAATATTCGTCACCTGTCTTCCTCTGGTCCGAGTAGACTCGCCAGATGTGCCTCCATTTCTCCCCGTCATGTATGGCGAGGACTATGTTCGTGTTGCCGATGTCTACGACTGCAAGCATATCGTCAAAGCAGCACGACGTGGTGCTGTCCCTCATAGGCCTTGTCACGCAGAGCATCGATGCTCTTGTCGTTGATGTAGCTCTCGAACGTGGTGAAGCGGTCGATCAGGCCGGTCGGAGTGAACTCGATGATCCTGTTGGCGATCGAGTCGACGAACTGGTGGTCATGGCTGTTGAACAG
This sequence comes from uncultured Spirochaetales bacterium, assembly GCA_949285785.1. GTDB lineage: Bacteria > Spirochaetota > Spirochaetia > Sphaerochaetales > Sphaerochaetaceae > Bullifex. Next base: position 33,689 of record CASEAG010000038.1, read on the forward strand.
CAGCGTTCCCTTGAAATTGATCAGACCGTCGTTGAGCGCCTGGATCGCCTCGAGGTCCAGATGGCTGGTCGGCTCGTCGAAGATCATGCAGTTTGCCCCCTCGAGCATCATCTTTGCAAGAACAACGCGGACCTTCTCGCCTCCGGAAAGGACGCGGCATGCCTTGAGAGCCTCGTCACCTGTGAACAGCATCCTGCCGAGGAAGGAGCGCACGAACGTGTCGTCGTCCTCCTTGCTGAACTGCTGCAGATAGTCGGCGATCGACATGTCGGTGTCGAACATGCGTGTGTTGTCCTTGGGGAAGTAGCTCAGAGATGTCGTGACGCCCCAGGTGTAGCTTCCTTCATCCGGCTCCATCTCGCCGGCAAGGATCTGGAAGAGGACGGTCTTGGCATAGTGGTTCGGACCGACGAAGGCGACCTTGTCGCCGGGGTTGATCGTGAGGTTGAGCTTGTCGAAGATGACCTGACCGTCGATGGTCTTGCTCAGGTCCTTGATCTCGAGGCAGTTCTTTCCGATCTCGCGCTCGGGCTTGAAGGCCACATAGGGGAACCTCCTGCTTGAGGGCTTGATGTCATCAAGGGTGAGCTTCTCGATCAGCTTCTTGCGGCTCGTGGCCTGCTTGGCCTTTGCGACGTTGGAGCTGAAGCGCTGGATGAACTCCTTGAGCTCTGCGATCTTGTCCTCCCTCCTCTTCTTCTCGTCCTTCAGCTGCTTGGCTGCAAGCTGGCTGGACATGTACCAGAAGTCGTAGTTGCCGACATACAGCTGGATCTTGCCGTAGTCTATGTCACAGATATGAGTACACACGGTATTGAGGAAGTGTCTGTCATGGCTGACGACGATGACCGTGTTGTTGAAGTCGGCAAGGAAGTCCTCAAGCCAATGGACAGACTCGAGGTCAAGGTGGTTGGTGGGCTCGTCGAGAAGCAGGATGTCGGGGTTTCCGAAAAGGGCCTGGGCAAGCAGGACACGGACCTTCAGGTTATCCTCGATCTCCTCCATCTTCCTGTCGTGCAGGTCTGTGGGTATTCCGAGGCCGTCCAGCATCTGGGCAGCCTCGCTTTCAGCCTCCCATCCGCCCATCTCGGCGAACTCGGTCTCAAGCTCTGCAGCCCTCAGGCCATCCTCCTCGCTGAAATCCGCCTTTGCGTATATCTCGTCCCTCTCCTTCATCACGGAATAGAGCTTGTCATAGCCCATGATGACGGTCTCGAGGACTCCGTACTTGTTGAACGCGAAGTGGTCCTGTCTGAGTACTGCCATTCTCTCGCCCGGGGTGATGATGACCTCTCCGCTGTCAGCCTCGATCTCGCCGGAGAGTATCTTCATGAATGTGGACTTGCCTGCCCCATTGGCACCGATGATGCCATAGCAGTTGCCCGGCGTGAACTTGATGTTCACGTCCTTGAACAGTACCTGGGTTCCATACGAAAGGGAAATGTTGCTAGCTGTAATCATCAAAACTCTCCAAAGCAAAAAAAATGCAGCACAGACCTTGGTTCCTGTGCTGCTCCTCTTTTAGTTCCTAGGGGAATCGAACCCCTATTTAGAGACTGAGAATCTCCCGTCCTAACCGTTAGACGAAGGAACCATTGTTTCAGATCTGGGATGGAGGGATTCGAACCCCCAAAGGCAGAACCAGAATCTGCAGTGTTACCATTACACTACATCCCAATCTCTGTTTTCCAGTCCTCAAGTAAACTACCTGAAACGCGCATAAGTGTCAACTAGAATTCGCCAAAATTGTGAAAATTCTATCACATTCATTGCAACTCGTTACCAGGCAAGGATTTATTATTAAAATTAAAATTACTCCTATCGGTCTGACGATTTAGAACAATCAGATTGATGGAACAAATCATGGCACCAATCTTCATTGATGCCATGATCCACGATAGCCAAAGAAAGTATAAGATTTCAATTCTGAGGTCCAAATGACGGCAGATAGCTTGACTGACTCATGTCGTACGTCTTCCCTTCGTAAGTCACATCGAACTTCTCTACGGAGAAAGTCGAATTATCTCCATCATAATGAGAGACATAAACGACATCGACAGTCATGGTTCTGGCGTCACTTGATTCCTTGCTTGTCTTATAAAGGATAGTTCCTTTCGTTGAAGACGTCATATCGGGCCCTGTTACAGTATCAGTATTATTAGAACTTGGTACTAGACCAGTTCCCTTGAGTAATATATAACCGTTTTTTGCGCTGTAATCCTTCACCATTTCAGTCATTTTTTCATTCCAATACTCATTATTTGGATTATCTGGACTTGGACTCGGCATGACCTCGAACAATGCACCAAGGACATTTCCAATCTCCTGTTCGATATTTGCATCCGGCTTCACAGATGAAGACGTAGAAGACGTCGGACTCGGATTATCATTACCACATGCGACAAAACCGAATACAACAAAAAGAACCAACAAAACACTCAGCAATCTTTTCATGACTACTCCCCTTTTTCCTAGGCTGAATTGCCCGATGTCGAGGCAAGAGTAGAGTATTTACCCCCCCCGTCAAGAATTTCAGACGGTCCGAAAGGATTTCTTACAATACTGTAACAAAAAAAGAGATGTGTTCGTGGCCGGCATCATCTCCGGGATTTCAGAATAGCACCAATGCTCAGGGATAGACATGCTTGAAGGCCGCTACCCTGCTGCTGGCGGTGAGTCTGAGGTCATCCCTGAATCCGTCCTGAAGATAGCGGTATGCAAGACCGGCGACCATGGCGCCGTTGTCGGTGCAAAGCTTGAGAGACGGGAATGTCACCGTGTAGCCACCCTGCTCCAGAGCCTTAAGCTCGCTTCTGAGAAGACTGTTGGCAGCGACTCCACCACCTGCGGAGACACGCTTGAGACCCGTATCCTTCAGTGCAGCCTTCACCCTTTTCATGAGGATTCCAACTGCACAGCGCTGGAATGATGCAGCGATGTTCTCGTTCGTCACCGGGGCATCGCCATTGCGGAACTTGTCGAGCTGGTTGATGACACCGGTCTTGAGTCCGCTGTATGACATGTCGTATGGATGCTCGCCCCTGTCCAGAGTCGGTCCCGGGAACAGAAAGGCCATCGGATCTCCGTTCTTGCTGAGACGGTCGATGACGACACCACCCGGGTAACCGAGATCGTAGAACTTGGCGACCTTGTCGAATGCCTCGCCGATTGCATCGTCGATGGTTGTTCCAAGCACCTGGATCCGATCGTATCCATCGACACGGCAGATGACGGTGTGTCCACCCGATACGAGCACGCCGAGATATGGATACTCCAGGGGGTTCTCGATCTGCGAGGCGTACAGATGGGCCCTGATATGGTCGATTCCGATCACGGGAATGCCAAGGGCATAGGCGAAGGACTTGGCGAAGTTCACACCGACGAGGAGAGAGCCCAGCAGGCCGGGTCTGTTCGAGACCGCGACGGCATCCAGATCCTGATTCGTCAGTCCGGCCTGGGCGATGGCGGCCTTGACGACCTGGCTCACCCATTCGGTATGCAGACGGCTTGCAAGTTCAGGCACAACGCCCTGGTAGGGCTTGTGGAGTTCAATCTGAGTCGCGATTACATTGGACAGAATGTCCCTTCCATCTCTGACGACGGCTGCCGAACATTCATCGCAGCTGGTCTCGATTCCAAGAACGATCATGCCCTAGTCAATACTCTTCTTCATCCTCAGTGTCAACCATGTCGTCATAACCGTTCCAGTCGAGTCCGAGATGGTTGAAGTAGTAGATGTTGTAGAGATCGTCGGCGAAAAGCGAATGGTAGTAGTTGGCCACCGCCACGTCTATGGTCTGTCCAACGACCACCGAAGGGCTCTTCTTCCGGCCACCCGACATCGGAATCGGAATGACGAGATCCCTGGTGACACCATTTCCGGTAAATACATCACCCATTTTCATGCCCTCCTTGTCTGAAGTCTATCATCGAAATGTAATTCCTGTCTAAAAAATACAGGATTTTCCCAAAAAGGGAAGTAGGGACACAGAAAAAAAGAGATGCAATCCCGCCAAGGAATTGCATCCGTCATGCCAGCCGGGAAAGGGAATTGAACCCTTGACCTGCTCATTACGAGTGAGCCGCTCTACCCCTGAGCTATTCCGGCATCATGTCCCTCCAGCAGCAAGGTGCTGAAGCAACTCTCATCTTTTAGCACAAAAGCGACAGAAGAATCAACACGGTGTAGAGACCTTTTTTCAATCCTTGCCTGCAATCGACAGGCTCGAGACGAGAACCGATGGGCTACCGGTCCTGAAACCGGAGAGTGTCACGTCGAATTCCAGATCGTCGGCGACAGCGACTATGTCCTTCAGCATCTGGAAGAAGTTGCCTGCCACGGTAAAGCCCTGGACAGGTCCTTCGACCTTCCCATCCCTGATCAGGAAACCGCTGGACTCGATGGAGAAGTCTCCGCTCACGGCATCGGCACCGGCATGAAAGCCCTTCATGGCGGTGACATATATTCCATCGTCTGCCTGCGAGGCGAGATCGTCGAAGCCGATGGAGCCAGGAGCGATGTAGAACGAATATGGGCGGATGGCACTTCCTGCCGGAGTGCTTACCGCATTGCCTGTTGACTGGCATCCTGCCTTGAGCGCCCACTGTCTGTTGTATAGCAGCGTCCTGAGGATTCCGGACTCGATCACGGGCTTGGTAAATGTCGCATAGGCATCTCCATCGAAGGTGCACTGTGCCGGATAATCCGGATAGAGTGGATCGTCGATGAGTGTGACGCATGAGGCGGCGATCTGCGTATCGACCTTGTCCCTGTATGGGGACAGGCCGAGCAGCGCACTCTTCCCGCTGAATGCGGAGGAGAACGTCGAAAGGAACATGTTGAAGCATTCAGGGCTGAAGATGACGGGTCTTGATCCGCTCTCGGCAGTGCCTGCGCCAAGCCTCCTCACGGCCTTTTCGACGGCCGGGGACATGTCCGCTTTCGTGATATCCCCTTCCACTGTCAGATAGGCGTTCTTCACATCGTCGCCTTCCTTGACGATCACAGAGCTCGAGATATAGCTGGAAGACCAGGAATCATGCAGTGAAAGCCCCTTGGAGTTCTCCACATACGTCTCGCCGCTGCCTGTCGCCGCTGAACTTCCAGTGCCTTTCGATACTCTGCCGTCAGAGGCGAAGATCGCCTTCTGCGTCCTGGCAAGGACATCCTTGATCTGGGATGCTGTGGCCACATGACCGCCCAGGCAGGTCTTCTGCGGATAGCACTCGTCGCCTTTGTGGATCTCCGGGGCGTAGGACGGATCGATCTCCTTCACCCTGCTGTTTTCGAGAGCCATACTCACCAGTGCAGGGATGACCGACTCGTCTACTCTCTGGCTAGTCGCGACGCCTTCGCGTCCATCAACTATGACTCGTGCAGAAATGCTCGTATCGGTAGCCGAGGAGAAGTCGACAAGCTCATCGTCGACCATCTCCGCGGAAATCGAGGTGCCATAGGAGAAGACGATCTCCCAGTCCTCGACACCAAGTCTGTCGCATTCCCTGCCGACCGCATCCCTCAAGACTTTCCTGTCGATCATGTCATCTGCCTCCCACTGTGATCTTCCTGACGCGGATCAGGGGCTGGCCCACATCCGTCGGAATGGAGCCGGACGAGGATCCGCACATCCCCTGCTCTGTCTGCATGTCAGGGCCGACCATGTCGATGTCGAAGAGGATCTCGCTTCCACGTCCGATCAGGGAAGCCCCTCTGACGGCCTTTCCGATCCTGCCGTTCTCGACCATGTAGGCCTCGGTGACGGCGAAGTTGAACTCTCCGGTGACGGGGTTCACGCTGCCGCCTCCCATCTTCGCACAGTACAGTCCCCTGTCGATGCTTGCGATTATGTCGGCATCGCTGTCATCACCAGCTGCGATGAAGGTGTTCGTCATACGGCTTGTCGGAGTATAGGCATAGCTCTGGCGACGGGCGGAACCGCTGGACGGCTCGTTCATCCGCCTTCCGTTGAACCTGTCGACCATGTAGCGCTTCAGGACGCCTTTCTCTATGAGGACCTTGCGCTGTGTAGGCGTGCCCTCGTCGTCGATGTTCAGGGATCCCCAGGCGTTTGGGATTGTACCATCATCGATCGCCGTGACCTTCTCGTTGGCGATCACCTGCCCCTTCTTGCCGCAGAATTCGCTCGTTCCATAGGCGACGCTGGTCGCCTCGAGGGAATGCCCGCATGACTCGTGGAAGATGACGCCGCCGAACCCGTTCTCGATGGCGACGGGATAGACTCCCGAATCGATATAGCCGGCTTCGATGTTCACCAGTGCCTGGCGAGCCGCCTCTCTTCCGATATCTTCAGGACTCGAGACCAGATCGAAGAACTCCATGCCCATGCGTCTGCCGGGACCGCAGAATCCGGTCTGGCTCTCGCCGCCTCTGGTGGCGACGGCAGAACATGCCGCCCTCAATCTTATCTGGCGGTCCGTGGTCAGAAGACCCTCGCTGTTGGCGACGAGGATGTGCCTGTCGACATCCTGTATCGTCCCGCTCACCTGACTGATGACGGAGGAAGAGGCCCTGGCCGCGATGCACATGCGCCTTGCCAGATCCACCTTCTCTCCTACCGGATAGGAGGAAGGAACGACCTGTATGGGATGGATGTTCGTATTAACGCGTTCAGACAGCCTGAACTCCGGTGCAGTACGTCTACCTTCCCCTATGATCGATGCGACATTGCGTGCCGCGGCAAGCACCGCGTTACGCCCAAGATCGCTGGAAGTCGCACTGACGCTCCGTAGCCCAAGATACGCCCTTATCCCGACACCCGAGATCATGACGGACGAGACGGTGTCCACCTTCTCATCCACGATCTGAAGAGTGTTGTTGAGAGTATCCTCGACGAAGACCTCTGCGAAGTCGGCGCCACTCGAGAGCGCGACATCCAGAGCCTCCCTGATCAGAGTCTCGTTCATAAGCATCCCATCTTCTCCTTCCAGCCCCTTGTCGCCTTGCAAGTGAGGCTCTGAACTTCCAGCCTGAAGACGAGAATGGCGCTCATACCTCTGACATCGTACTGGAAATCAGCTCTGCCGTAATGCTCCATCAGGAGATCGAGGGCCCTCTTTCGTTCAGTATCGCCCTCGACGAGGGTGACGACTCCCCTTCCGATGATCGATGCATAGTCCATGTTGCACGTCCTCTTGGCTTCGTCCATGAAGAGAGACGACGAACCCTCAAGCTCGAAAGAGCAGTGCGGATTCTTCTCGATCAGTTCATGCAGAAGGCCGTTGCGGTTCTTGTGGAAATAGAAGACCCGTCTGTCCTCGATCCTCTCGTAGCCGAAGCACAGAGGAACAATGTATGGCAGGTCATCCGTCGCCATGCCGATTCTGAGAACCTGGCTGTCGGCGATGCATTTCTCGATGACGACATCGTTTGTGCTGTTGTCCCGATCAAGCCTTCTCATTCTCCGCCTCCTTCTTCGAAACGAAATAGATGATCACGAACCCGATGGCGAACATCAGGACCGAGAGAGGAATCTCCCAGCCTGACGGATTGCCCGGGTAGACAGTATAGAGGGAACCGACAAGAAAGCCCATGATCATCATGTAGGTAAGCTGCGGAAAACGCTGCATGCAGATTTCCAGGATCCGTGTCAGCAGAACGACTCCGAGCACGAAGCCGAGAGCGAACGGCACGAGCGCAAGCACATTCAGCTCGGCGATGGCCAGCATCACGTAATCGTAGGTTCCAAGCAGGAGAAGCAGATAGCTCGTGCTGATTCCGGGGAGTATGAAGCCTACGGCAACGACGATACCGGTGAGAATTTGTAGAAGGAACGTGGATATGCTCATCTCTAGAGAGACATCATCCCCACCCATCGGTGGCAGAAACGCCATGGCGATGACGACTGCGACACCGATGACGAAGCTGAGCACGTACTTCCAGTCCAGCTTTGTGATTCTTGCACTCTTGTAGAGCATGGGCAGGGAACCGAAGACAAGTCCGATGAAGAAGAACATCGATACGACAGGAAAACGGTCTATGATTGCAGATATCGGGCTTGCGCAGATGATGATTCCGACCAGTGCCGGGATTCCGAACTGCAGCAGATACATCGTGCAGCCCTTCCAGTCCTTGAAGAAGGAGCTTATGGAACTGATCAGCCTGTCGTAGATTCCAAGCACCATGGCCATGGAACCGCCTGAAACGCCAGGCACCATCATCGTCGAACCGACGACGAAACCCTTCAATATCAGTGATAACGAGAACATGAGTCAGAATATATCACTTACGATGAATGAAGGCCACAGCTGTACGCCGTGGCCTCCATTATTCATAGTTTGCTGGACTGTTAGCTCAGCGCTCCCAACCGATGTTGAAGCGGATTGTAAGAGCATCGACATCCTTCTGTCCAAGCACGTCGCCGAACTCGTTCCAGTAGTAGCCGACCTCGCAATGGATGACATTGAAGAGGTTTACACCGGCACCGACGGAGATGTAGCCGCCGTTGAGTCCGGCTCTGAGCTCCAGCACCTTGAACATCTGGAGCTCGATACCGGCCTTCAGTCTCGAGAGGAAGCCGATCGTGTTGAATTCGTCGGCAAGGCCGATGACATCCACGACATCGACGGCGATGGTCGGGTCAAGGATCCATTCGAACCAGCCGAGATCCGGTGCCCATCCCAGTCCGATGCTGTAGTTGACAGGCGACTTCATGACGAACGCAGATTCTCCGAAGACATCTGTTACTGATTCCGTGTAATCATCAGCGATACTGTTGTAATCTGTGACGATGTAATTGAATCCGCCATTTATCAGATGGATGTTGGACACGACATTGGCCAGCGTGAAGCCGAAAGGCATGTTGATGTTGATGCCGACAGTGAGCGGAACGGCCCATCCGATTGCAACCGGTTGTGAACCGATGAGATCGGCAGGATCGCCTCCCTCGCCGAATGCATCGGCAAAGGTGTTTATGCCGACGGCCTTCATGAAGGCCCTCATCTGGAGCGAAGCGGAAACACCTACATCGAAATTGAATGCGCTGTCTCGGAAGAACCTGAATCCAAGACCAAACGTGGCAGCCACGTCGACCTGGGGAATCACGTTGAGTCCGGACACACCATATGTGTTGAAGGTGTTGAGATTCACCTGCGAATCGAGTGCGAAGGCGAATCGTCCAAGCTTCGTTCCGAATCCTGCATCGATTGTGGCAAGCTTGTTCCTTCCACTGGCGGTAAGCACATTGATGAAGGAATCGAGAAGGTCACCCGTCAGGAACTCCGTGTCGGTCAGTTTTCCCATATCCTCAAGCAGCGCCTTGGAAAGTCCACTGTCGACATATACGCTCTTGATGTTGTAAAGCGTCAGCGCGAAGTTCGGGACGTTGAAGACAAGGCCCTTCTCTCCAAGTGATGCAGGGTTCATGTAAAGCGAATCCTGGTTGTTGAAGACGGCAAGCCCTGCACCACCCATCGAGGCAACCCTTGCACTGGTCTTCGTGAATGGAGCCTCGAGCGCCGAATACGTTTCATCACCGACCGGATTGAAGGAGACGGCGGCGAAGACGGACATGGATGAAAGCATCATGCCCAATATGAGAATGATCGTGATAGTCCTTTTCATCTTGCACCCCCTCAGCTCTCGGAACCAGATCCGGTGAACTTGCTTATCAGATCGGAAATGTTCGGCACGTCAAGGACATCAGTATTACCGGACAAAGTGTTCGTGACATTTGATAAAAGGGTCAGATCATCCATGATGGACATGACATTGCTGTCATTCATGACCGTACTCATGTCCTCTACATCCTTAAGCGTATCAGCGGCATCTGCAACCGAGGATACAAGGTTTGTGATCATCTGAACCTGCAGGACCTCAGCCTTCGTCAGATCTTCAGTCTTCTTCGACTTATCTTCAAGCTCCTTCTGGAGATCAGTGAGAATGGTCTTGACCTCTTCAGGCATGTCGCCATCTTCCGTGCCCATGTTTTCAGTCAGAGTTGTTATGAGCGAGTTCGTCAGAGCCATCGTACCCTTGGCGGCATTGCTCTGTATCTCTCCAGCAGGCTCGGACATCGAAGAGACGAAGGCCTTTGTTCCGGATGAGCTTGCAAGTGAACTGCCGATGCTGGCATAAAGATCGTCCTTGTTCTCCTGAGGCTTCAGAAGGCCGTTCTTAGATATGACTTTAGCAGCATCTTCTGTAAGCTTGATTTTCAACTCACCGGTTTCCTCACCTTCCTGCTTACCGATATTTTGAATGGTCTCATAGATTTCCTTGAAGCCGTCGACCTTGCTCAGATCGAGCTCTTGACCTTTTAATGCATTATCAACCTCAGCCGTCTCCATGCTGTCAAGCCTGTTGGATACGTCGTTCACGGCAGGGTTGTCGAACTTGACCATGCCCATGCGTTCATAGACATTGCCCTCGAGATCGTCGAGAGAACATGACGAGAGGACGGTCACCAACGACAGACATATGCATGCGATCACATATAATCTTCTTTTCATAACCTTCTCCAGTTTTCTTGCGATTATAGCACAATCCCTCACCCTGATAAGCCTCCCCCGGGGCTTTTGTCAGGCTTTCGAGATCTTTTCCTCATACAGATCGTCAAGCGTCCTGATCTCCTTGTCCAGCGGAGAGAAGTCATACATGTCCTCCATGCTGAAATCGAGGACACGGGACAGCTTGTATGCCAAAGACAGCGATGGGGAGAAGACCCCCTTCTCTATCGAGATGATCGTCTGTCTGCTGACACCACAGCAGTAGGCCAGCTCGCTCTGTGTCATACGTCTCTTGATTCTTAGTGCCTTGACAAGATTGTTCATATGCTAGAAGTAAAATGCCCTTTAGAGATTTTGTCAATTTAGTTTGACCAGATCATTTGTAAAAAATGGACGTATCGGAGGCTTTCCGATACGTCCAGATCCATCTGAGGAGGAATCGACCCTATTTCTCCTTTCTCGCAGCAATCGCTGCCTGGGCGGCTGCAAGGCGGGCGATAGGCACCCTGAAGGGTGAACAGGAGACGTAGTTGAGAGGGATGTCCTGGCAGAACCTGATGGTCTTGGGATCACCACCATGCTCTCCGCAGATTCCCAGCTTGATGTCGGGTCTGACGGAACGTCCGAGCTGTGAGGCCATCCTGACGAGCTTTCCGACGCCTCCGACGTCGATCGTGGCAAACGGATCGTATTCATAGAACTGCTTGTCCGGATCGTTGACGTAGTGTGTCAGGAAGCTTGCCGCATCGTCACGGGAGAAGCCGCAGGTCATCTGCGTCAGGTCGTTGGTGCCGAAGCTGAAGAACTCGGCCTCCTTGGCGATCTCGTCGGCGGTGATCGCGGCACGCGGGACCTCGATCATCGTTCCAATCTTGTACTCGATCTTGAGGCTCTGCTCCTCGAAGACCTTGTCGATGACCTTGAGGGCCTTCTCCTTGCAGAAGATGAACTCCTTGTCGATGCCGACAAGAGGAATCATGATCTCGGGCTTCACATCATAGCCCTCTCTCTTGGCCTGGATGGCGGCCTCGATGATCGCCCTGACCTGCATCTCGAGGATTTCGGGATAGACGACGGCGAGGCGGCAGCCGCGGAAGCCGAGCATCGGGTTGAACTCATGATGCTTCGCGATCTTCTGGCTGAGCTCCTCGACGCTCATGCCGAGCTGGAGAGCGGTCTCATGACGGGTCGTGCTGTCGTTGGGCAGGAACTCGTGCAGAGGCGGATCGAGCAGGCGGATCGTGACAGGAAGACCGTTGAGCGCCTTGAAGATCTCGTAGAAGTCGCCTCTCTGCATCGGAAGAAGCTCGGCAAGCGCCTGCTCCCTGGCTCCGAGCGTGTCGGCAAGGATCATCTTCCTCATGGAGAGGATCCTGTTTCCACCGAAGAACATGTGCTCGGTGCGGCACAGTCCGATGCCTTCGGCTCCCAGAAGCACAGCGTAGTGTGCATCCTTCGGGGTGTCGGCATTGGTCCTGACTCCCATGGTCTTGATCTCGTTCACGTAGCCCATGAACTTCTTGTAGTTCTGGTACAGAAGGCTCTCGCTCTCCCTCATGGTTCCATCGAGCACCTGCATGATCTCGCTGGGCTTGACGGGGATCTTCTGGGTGTATACGGCACCGGTGAATCCGTCGATGGCCATGTAGTCGCCTTCCTTGAGCTTGACACCGTTGACCTCGAGCGTCTTCTGGAGCTCGTTGACATGGATCTCGCCGCATCCGGAGACGCAGGGGCAGCCCATGCCACGGGCGACGACCGCCGCATGGCTCGTCATGCCTCCACGGCAGGTGACGACACCGCGGCTGACCGCCATTCCACCGATATCCTCGGGACTCGTCTCCTCCCTGACGAGGATGACGTCCTTGCCCTCAGCAGAAGCCTCCTCCGCAGCCTTGGCCGTGAAGTAGATCTGTCCGCAGGCACCTCCCGGGCTTGCTGCAAGTCCGGTGGTAGCGACCTTGTAGCCCAAGTCGCGGATGATCTTGTTGTCGAGAATCGGGGCGAAGAGCTTGTTGAACTCCTGTGCAGGGACTCTGGAGACGGCGGTCTCCTTGTCAATCAGGCCCTCGTCCACCATCTCGACCTGGCTTCTGAGCCAGGAGAAGATAGTCCTCTTACCGCTTCTGGTCTGGAGCATGTAAAGCTTGCCTTCCTGGATGGTGAACTCAATGTCCTGCATGTCATGATAGTGCTTCTCGAGAGTCTGGCGGATGTCGCACAGCTGCTTGTAGACTTCAGGATTGACCTTTGCAAGCGTCTCGATGGACTGGGGAGTCCTGATGCCTGCGACGACGTCCTCGCCCTGAGCGTTCATGAGGAACTCGCCGAAGAACCTGTTCTCACCGCTGGAGGGATCGCGCGTGAACGCGACGCCTGTTCCGGAGGTATCGCCCATGTTGCCGAAGACCATCGACTGGACGTTGACGGCGGTGCCAAGCAGGCCACGGATATCGTTCATGAGACGGTACTTGATCGCCCTCTCGTTGTTCCACGAGTTGAAGACCGCATCGATCGTCTTGAACAGCTGGTATTCGGGATCGGTCGGGAACTCCTCGCCGGTGAACTTCCTGTAGACGATCTTGTAGCGCTTGATGACCTCCTTGAGGTTCTCGATGTCAAGCTCGGTGTCAAAGACCTTGCCGTTCTCGTCCTTTACAGACTGGAGGACACGCTCGAACTCCGCATGGGGAACACCCATGACGACGTCGCCGAACATCTGGATGAAGCGGCGGTAGCTGTCCCAGGCGAACCTCTCGTTGCCGGTCTTCTGGATGAGCGCCTCGAGTGAGTCGGGATTGAGGCCGAGGTTGAGGACGGTGTCCATCATGCCTGGCATGGACTGGGCGGCACCGGAACGCACGGATACGAGAAGAGGATTCTTCTTGTCACCGAGCTTTGCACCCATGAGCTTCTCGAGCCTGGCGAGGTTTGCAAGGACCTCCTCCTTGAGCCCTTCCGGATAGGCCTTGTGGGCGTCGAAATAGGCACAGGCCTCGGTCGTGATGGTGAAGCCGGGAGGAACGGGAAGACCGATGCTGGTCATGTCGGCCAGATTGGCGCCCTTTCCACCAAGCAGATGCTTCATGTCGGCACGGCCCTCGGTCTGGCCTGCACCGAAGAAATAGACATACTTCGTTTTTTCCTTCTTCATCTTGAAACACGGCACATGGCAGGTCCTGCCATGTTGTCCTCCTTTCTGGGATAATTTGTTCAGTCGCAAGGCATGTCGGACATGCCGTACAGATTCATTCTATCAAATCCTGTGGGATAGTCAATTGCTTGCCGAGCAAGCACTTACAACATGATTCTTAATCAAGGCGGGACAGTAAGTCCTTAGGATGGAAGCAGTTAGGTCGACCCTTGTCAATAATGGAATGAGGTTTCATTTCCGGCACGCTGAAAAAAGTGGACACAGGAGACTTCATCCAGTCCCCTGTGCCCATCCTCCTGCAATGCGGATGATCCGTCATGCGGTATAGCTCTCGAGCAGCTTCGCCCTACCGGGCTGCTTCAGTCTCTCGAGCGCCCTCTTCTCGATCTGGCGGATCCTCTCCTTGGTGAGGTTGTACAGCTCTCCGATCTCCTTCAGGCTCATGGGAGCCGTGTCGTTCAGGCCGAAGCGCAGCGTTATGATGTCGCGCTCCTTGTCGCTGAGCGTCGCGAGAACCTTGTCGATATCCTCCTTCAGGCACTTCTGCATGGCCAGCTCCTCGGGTCCGAAGCCATCGTCCTCGATGAAGTCCCCGAGCTTGCTTGAAGAGGGGTCCGATCCGTTTGCGACCGGTGCATCGAACGAGACCGTCTCGCGGGAGATCGCCAGAAGTTCGCCGACGAGCGTACTGTCGAGTCCCGCCTCCTTCGCGATCTCCTCGATGCTCACCTCTCCGCTTGCGGAGGAATGCATGAGGTTCTTCTGGGCCTTCTGGATCTGGAAGAGCTCGTTGGCCCTGTTCAGAGGCAGTCTGACCGCCCTGCTCTTCTCGCAGATCGCCTTCATTATGGACTGTCTAATCCACCAGACGGCGTAGGAGATGAAGTGGTATCCCTTGTCGGGCTCGAACTTGTCCAGAGCTATCAGCAGACCGATGTTGCCCTCGTCGATGAGGTCCTCCAGAGGCAGTCCCTGTCCCTGGTACTTCTTGGCCACCGCCACGACGAAGCGGAGGTTGGAGCTGATGAGCCTCTCTCTTGCCTTCTCGTCACCCTTCTGGGCCCTCACTGCCAGGGCATACTCCTCGTCATGGTCGATCAGAGGAACCCTGTTGATCTCCTTGAGGTAGATCGAGAGGACATCCTTGTCGTCTTCCATGTTCACTGTGTCGTTGAGCATCTTCCTTGACATCTTCGTTTTCTCCTATGCCACTATTTCAAGCAATAGGCGTGCCAACACTGTCAGGCAGGAAAATGCACGGTTTCGGTGCAGATATGACAATGGAAAGGAATTGAAAACGGCATCATACGTGTCATAATGACACACACATCGGCAATTCAGATCTTTCGGTGTCATTTTGACACGAAGTGCGGATTCATGCGGTGAGGAACGGTGTCCTTTTTTCCCTGAAATCGATCCTGAGGCCCTTTAGAAGGTTCCACTCGCCATCCGCATGGACCGCGAACGGACTCTCCTCCAGGGAGATCTTCATCTGCCGGAAGGTGTCTTTGATGAGGTCGCAGACCTCGTCGCCTTCGCACAGCGGAATCGAGAAGTCCCGCCGCCCGGTGAGATACACCCTGAACTGGTAGTCGAAGAAACTCGAGAACTCGATGTCGAAGAAGCCGCTGCAGGTGCATCTGAGATAGAAGCCCTTCACATAGCAGGAGATGCAGGACTCCAGGTCGCCCTCCTGGGCCGCCTGTCGCGCCTTCTTGAGATAGATGAGACTGTTGAGCCTTCTGATATCCATCGCCATCTCTTCCCTGTGACCTAGAAATAACAATGCAGAAGGCCATCGGCAAGAGGTCGACGATGAATTTTGTGCACACTGTTACCTTTTTTCGCACCGTGTGGGGAGGCAGGCATCGTGACACGGGGCGGAAGACATTCCATGGACGAGTGGTCGAGATCGAAATGCACGATGCGGACATCTTGCCGATTCCCCTCTCCTTTGGCTATATTACACAATGTTGCCGACACGGCAACCACTACAGGCAATCAATAGAGGAGAGAAAAGACATATGAAGATCATTCCTTTGAACGACAGGGTCCTGGTCAGAAGCGCAGAGGCCGAGGAGAAGACCGCAAGCGGACTCTACATCCCTCAGACCAGCCAGGAGAAGACACAGATCGCCGAGGTCATCGCGATCGGCGACAGCGAGGACATCAAGGTCAAGGCCGGCCAGAAGATCCTCCATGACAAGTATGCAGGCACCGCCGTCAAGGCAGATGGAGTCGACTATCTCATCCTTGCAGCCGCCGACATCCTTGCCGTGATCGAGTAAGGACCATCGCTCTACATCGGATTGAAAGGACGGCATCCTGTTCAGGCAGGGTGCCGTCTCTCTTTCATCGTCACTGGTAGAGGAAATCCTCTATCCGCTGCGGGAACGATGAGACGCTCAGCCCCTCCTCGTCCGGGATGTAATAGGCCGGAATGCATGCGCGAATGAGCGGCATGTAGCGTCGGGCCCGCGCGTCGGCTATGACGACGACGCCCCTGTCGTTCTCGCTTCTTATCAGACGGCCGATGCCCTGCTTGAGCGTGATCAGCATCTCGGGCAGGTCGATCAGCATGTATGGGTTCCTGCCCTCCTTCGCGAGCGCCATGGCGCGTGAGCGGCGGATCGGGTCCTCCACATGGGCGAATGGAAGCTGAGTGATCACGAGCAGCCTGAGCGAATCGCCGGGCACATCGATGCCCTCCCAGAACGACCTGAGGCCGAAGAGCACGCTTCCCTCGTCCTGACAGAAGGCACGGCGGAGCTTCTCCGTGCTGGAACCCTTCTTCTGTATCAGCAGCGTCTGGGATATCCCGTCCTTCGCCTCCTCGCTGACGAGATTCAGCATCTCGGTGCTTGTGAACAGCACAAGGGCGCCTCCCTCGCTGCTTCTCACCGCATCGACGACAAGCGAAGACAGGTAATGGGCGTACTCCCTTCTGGTGGAGACGTTGAAGCTCATCCCGTCCTCGAGCGCAGGATAAAGCAGCATCGCGTTGCGGGAGTAGTCGAAAGGCGACGGATAGAAGCCGGTGACGAGGTCCTGTCTGTCCTCTAGTCCGATCTGCGACAAGAAATAGGAGAAGTCCTTCCCCGCCTTGATCGTTGCCGAGGTGCACACCACGCTCTGGAGCTTGTCGAAGATGTCGTCCCTCATCCGCTTCGCGACTGACAGGGGACTTGTGACCATCGACACCTCCCCCTCCCTGCCGGACCACTGGTAGTGGAAGACCAGCTCGGGATGCGAGGCATGTTCGATGAAGGCGTCCAGCAGGTTCTTCCAGCTCATGTATGTGTCGCGGATGGTCGTCGCCATGCGCACATACATGCCATCCTCCTCATCCACGTCGCGGACATCAAGGAGGAAGGAGAAGAGCTTCAGGAACTGGTCGAGCGTCGAGGCAAGGGCGATGCAGCGCGACCGCTGGACCTGGTCGAACGGGATTCTCGTGTCATCGAGCAGACACTGGGACGAGAACGTCCTCCTGTCGTCGTCCACGATGATGCCGCCAAGAAGGGAGGCCGCCTCCTGGTTGAACTGTACGGCAAGCGTCGAGAATCTCCTTGCATCCTCCCCTGTCACATCCTTCCTCAGAGTCGTGAGGATGTCGGCAAGCGTCATGTCGTGACGGGCCTTGTGGGTGACCTGGAAGAGCCTCCGGTGCGTTTCGAGTATCCATCGGCGGTCCATATACGTGCTGAAGAACTCCGTGGCCGCCCTGTCGATGTTGTGGCATTCGTCTATAACAAGTCGGTTGTAGGGCGGGATGATGACGCTCTCGTCGTAGTCCTCCCCCGCATCCGACCTGATGGAGGAGTCGATGAGCAGGAGCGCATGGTTCGTCACGATGATCCTGCTGTTCCTGGCCTTCTGGAGCGCATTGTAATAGAAGCATCTGGAATAGTGCGGGCACTTCTGCTTCATGCAGGTGTCCTTGTCGCTCCTCACCGTCTGGATGAAACGGGACGAAAGCAGCCGGTGGTCGAGCTCCTCCACGATGCCCGTGGTGGTGTTGCGGAACCACTGGTATATCCTCTCCTCGTCGCTCTCCTCGTCCTTGAAGAGAAGCCCGTCGGCCTTCTGCCTGTATGCGTTCATTGCGCCGGTCATCCTGGCGAAGCAGACATAGCGTCCACGTCCCAGCAGAAGGGCGTATGGAACATCGACGTCCATCAGGCGCTCGAGAGTCGGAAGGTCCTTGTTGATCAGCTGCTGCTGGAGGGCGACGTTGCTGGTTGCTACGACCGTACGGTCCTCTGCGTTCTCAAGCGCATCGAGGATCGCGACGGAGAGATAGGCATAGCTCTTTCCTATACCCGTACCAGCCTCGATCACGCCGACAGTGTCCTCGGCATAGCATCTGGCGACGTCCTGGGCCATGAGAAGCTGGTCGTCCCTCCTCTCATAGTTCCCGAGCCCCTTGTCCAGTATGCCGCCGCGGGCGAATATGTCCTCGAGCTGCTCCTGCGAGATCACCTGGCGCTCCCGTATTCTTCGAGCTTCCTGTGAAGCGTCTTGCGTCCAATCCCCAGCACCTCGGCGGCACGGGTCTTGTTGCCCTTGCAGTGGTCGATGGTGGAAAGGATGATCATCCTCTCGGCATCCTCGAGTCTCGTGCCTATCCTGACGCTGACAGTCTCGTCCAGGCCGCTGTCCACGATGTGGGGAGGCAGCTCGTCGACGTCGATGATCCTCCCTCGTGCCATGACGACGCAGCTTTCGACAGTGTTCCTCAGCTCCCTTATGTTGCCGGGCCAGGAATATGCCATCAGCGCCTTCCTGGCCGCAGGAGTGAAACCTTCGATGCTGCGGCCGTCCTCCTCGTTAAACGTCTTGATAAAAGAGGCGACCAGCAGCGGGATGTCCTCCTTGCGCTCGCGAAGCGGAGGAACATGGATGTGCACGACGTTGAGCCTGTAGTACAGGTCTTCGCGGAAGCTGCCCTTGCGGATCTCCTCCTCCAGGTCCCTGTTCGTGGCGGCGACGATGCGCACGTCGACATGAAGCGTCTCCTCGCCTCCTACGCGCTCGAACGAACGCTCCTGCAGGACGCGCAGTATCTTGATCTGGGTGTTCTGGTCGATCTCGCCGATCTCGTCCAGGAAGATGGTGCCTCCGTCAGCTAGCTCGAAGCGACCTTTCTTCTGGCTGACGGCACCGGTGAACGCGCCCTTCTCATGACCGAAGAGCTCGCTTTCCAGAAGCGTCGGCGACAACGATGCGCAGTTGACCTTGATGAACGGCCCCTGGCTGCGGTTCGAGAGGCTGTGTATCGCATCGGCGACGAGCTCCTTGCCCGTGCCGCTCTCCCCCGTGACCAGGACCGACGCCTTAGACGGAGCGACCTGCTGTATGACCTCCATCATCTTCGCCACAGCGGAGCTCTTGCCGACGATACCGTCGTAGCCCTGCCGCTTGCGAAGAGTGTCGAGCTCCGCCTTGAGCCTGGTGTTCTGCTCGCTGATCGTCCTGTTGTGCAGCGCCTTGCCGACCGTGAGGATCAGGTGGTCCAGGTCGACCGGCTTGGTGAAGAAGTCGACGGCACCGTCCCTCATCGCCTGAACGGCGTCCTCGATCGAGCCATGGCCGGTCAGGACGATCACAGGCAGCGTCGGATAGGCCGAGCTGATCTTCTTGAGAAGGTCGTAGCCGCTCATGCCGGGCATCCTGAGGTCGGTCACCACGAGGTCGACCGACTTCCTGTTGACGATGGACCAGGCCTCCTGTCCATCGGCCGCCTCGAGGGTGTCGTAGCCCTCGTCCTCGAATGCTATGCAAAGTCCGGAGCGGATGTTCTTCTCGTCATCTACCACCAGTATCGTGGCCATCGGATACCTCCTCGATGTTCTCTATGGCGATCCTCTCGTCGCTGGGAACCGGCAGAGAGATCGTGAACGTCGTGCCCTTGCCGACCTCGGACGAGACGCTTATGTCGCCGTCATGCTCCTTGACGATCTTGTACACCACCGTCAGACCGAGTCCCGTGCCGGAGGCCTTCGTCGTGAAGTACGGCTCGAAGATCTTTCCGATATGCTCCTGGTCTATTCCACAGCCGGTGTCCTTCACCGAGATCTTCACGTAGTCGCCGTCCGACCAGACATCGATGTCGAGACGTCCTCCGTCCTCCATCGCGTTCATCGCGTTCTTGACGATGTTCAAAAGCGCCTGGCGCAGATAGTTCACGTCTATCATCAGCTGCGGCAGGAACGGCTGGATCTTCACCACGAGCCTGATGCCATGCTCCTCGAGCTCCGGGCGGACGAAGTCCTCCAGGGCGCCGATCACGGCGTCTATCCTCTGCTTGGACAGGGAGACGTTCATCGGACGCACCGCGAAGAGGAAGTCCACCGCGATTCCGTTGAGATGCCCTATCTCCTCCTCGAGCACGCCGAGGTAGCGCTGGGCGTCATCGAGCGTGAGGCTGCCCTTCCTCTGGAACGCCTTGCGAAGCAGCTGGATGTGGATCTGCATCGCGGCAAGCGGGTTCTTTATCTCATGGGCGACACCGGCGGCCATGGTCGTCATTGCGGCAAGCGATTCACTTCGCCTGAGGCGGGCCTGGTCCCTCCTAAGCGATGTCACGTCCCTGGTCACTATGTCCAGATACGGCTTGTCATCGATCTCGAGAGTACGGTTGACGATGCTTATGATGCGCACCTCGCTACCCTGCTGGAACGAGAACTCCCTTGTGTTCTCCTCGTCCCCTGCCTCCAGGCCCTGGAGGTACTCCAGCACCTGCTCGTCAGTGACGACCTCGTCCAGGTGATGGCCTTCGCTTCTGGACAGATAGAGCCTGTTGGTCGGGATCATCGTGCCGAAGGAGACGTTGGCGTAGCGTATCAGCCCGTCCTGGAGCACACAGTGGCCCTCCCGGCTGTTCTCCATGAGGCTCTGCAGCAGGTCTGTCATCGTGAGCTGGGAAAGCATTATCCGCTTCAGCTCCGCCCTGGGCATGCTGTCGATCTTCTCGATCGCCTTTCTGAGTATCCTGTCCGTCATAACGCAACCAGCCTCCTGCCGATACGCTCCATCATGGTACGGCTGTTCTGGCTGTAGGTCTTCGCCTCGCTCTGGCAGACGGACAGGAGACAGAGCATCTTCTGGGAGCGCTTCAGGTCGATGTGATCCTGTCTGAATCCGTCCTCGATTATCGCGACGACCTTGCCAAGGAATATGTCGCAGGCATCCCACTGGTCCAGATGGGAGCACAGGTCACCAAGGGCCTGAGGATCGTACATGGTCCGCTTCGTGACCAGCGCATGCACGAAGTCCTCCGCCCTCACCTCGAGATCCGTCATGTCAAGGCCGCTTGTGGAGCAGATGAAGTCGTGTATGTCGTCCTGCCCGTCGGCATGATACAGGTCCCTGAGCAGTGCCTTCTGGACCCGCTTGTCGATTGGCGGAAATGCATACTGCCTTACGCGCGAGAGAATCGTCGCGAGGATGCGGCCCGCGTTCCTTGACACCAGGATGATGTATGCCCCCTGCGGCGGCTCCTCCAGGAGCTTGAGGATCGAGTTCATCGCGCCGACCGTGACATCCTCTATGTTCTCGAGGATGACGACCTTGTTCTGCCCTGCGTTCTGCTGCATGAAAGCCTGTATGGCCCTGATCTGGTCTATCGTGAAGTTACCGCTGCGGCGCCTTCTGGAAAGAAACCGTGCCAAGGCTGCGTCATAACGCGAGAGGAAGTCCTGGACCGCCTTCTCGTCGAAATCATCAGGCGCTTCGTAGAGCACGTCGGAAAGCTCGCCGGCCGCGGCGAATGCATCCTTGTCGCCGCCGCTGAAAAAGACCTCATGGAAGGCTGAGAGCTCGATGCGGGTCTCGTGTATCATCGCGTCCAGCGACCAGCGGGTCCGCTGCCGGGCGAAGTGATTCCTCATCGCCCTGAGCCTCATTGTGCCGTCGCGGTCAGACAGGATGATCAGGTCGGGGCATTCGAGACGTGCATATGCGTCTTCCTCCCCGATGAGCGAAAGACCCAGCTCGATGGCAGCGCTCATCCTGCCGCTGTACGGCCTGCCATGGAAGAGCAGCGATTGGGGCAGACTTCCGTCTGCCAGTTCATCGGACAGCCTGGCCGCGATGCCGGGCTGGATGCGCTCCAGTCTAGACAGCGGCATGGGAGACCTCCTGAATTGTCCTGATGCCCTCCTGGGTCAGAGTCTCCAGCGTCCCTATGGTCGCTGGCAGCAGTGGCTGGACGATGCGGCTTATGATGACCGAGGAGGAGAAATACGGCGTGAAGTCGATGAGACTCTGAAGCGATAGCAGGTATACGACCACTGCGACGGCCATCAGGCTCACCACCACCCCCCACACGAAGCCGAGTATGTTGTCGACGACAGAGAGGTTGAACGTCTTGACTATATGGCGCAGCATCATCCCCACCAGCAGCACGACGAGAAAGCCGATCAACCACATCGCAAGGAACGTCAGGAACGCGACAACCCAGTGCGGCCACGAGGATGGAAGCAGAGACGCCATCGTGTCCGATGCCACAGGCGTGAACATGATTGCGACAAGCAGGCCGATGAAGATGCCCATCCATTTGCTCATCTCCATCACGAAGCCCCTGATACAGCAGAAGACGGCGCTTATCATGCATATGACGAAGATTACGATGTCCACGACGGATATGCCTATGGATCCTATATTAATCACTGTGTCCATTCCACTCACCTCTTCTCTAACAGTATGCCGGCGATGCGTCTGGCGGCGTCGGCATGTCCTTCCTTCGATGCCGCCAGGGCGATGCCTGCGTTCAGATCGTCGTCCTCCATCAGCGACACCACGGCTTTCATGAAATCGTCTGTCTGTGCATAGACCATGCAGGCCCCCTTTTTCTCCATATGGAGGGCGTTCTCCACCTGGTCGCCCCTGCTTGCATGGCGTAGGGGGATCAGCAGCGAGCACTTGCCCAGGGCGCAGATCTCCGCGATCGCATTGGCTCCGGCCCGGCTTATGACGAGACGGGAACGGGCCATCAGCCCCGCAAGCTCCCTGTCGATGAACTCCCTCTGCTCATACCCCTCCGCGCTTTTCGACATGTCGCCATGGCCGCCGCACTGGTGGACCACCCTGTAGCGCGGACACAACCGGTCAAGATTTGCATAGATCAGGTCGTTGACCTCGCTGGCACCCTGGCTGCCGCCGAGCACGAGGATAAGATTCCTCTCCTGCTCCACATTGTCTTTCGACAGGGCGAGCACGTCGCTTCTGACCGGGTTGCCGGTCAGCACATACTTCACACCATCGACGAGGGGACTGTCGAACGACAGGCAGACCACATCTGCATGACGGGCGTTGAGCCTGTTGGCAAGACCCATGGAGAAGTCGCTCTCATGGGTGACGATCCTGATGCCTAGCGAGGATGCGGCCGCCACGACGGGAACGGAGACGAATCCTCCTTTGGAGAAGAGCACGTCGGGTCTCTGCTCACGAAGGATCCTCCTGGCCTGCACATAGCCCTTTATGACACGAAGCATGTCGGTGAGGTTGCGTAGCGAGAAGTAGCGCCTCAGCTTGCCGGTGGATATGGCATGAAAGGGCATGTTCCTGTCCTCGACGATCCTGCGCTCCCTTTCACTGTCGCCGCCGATGAAGAAGGCCTCGAGGCCTTCGTCCATGCGCCTCAGCTCATCATAAACGCTGAGTGCCGGAATGACATGGCCGAGGGTGCCACCTCCTGTAAGCGCGACTTTCATGACCCAAAAGTACTATCCACCACTTGGATGTGTCAATTGGATACAGCTGTTTCAATTTGACACTATCAGGACCCGTTGTTTTCTCTTTCACCGTTTTTCGTTACTATTCGACCTGTTATGGCCAAGAATCTACTCGCCGCACTTTTCGGCGGCACAAAGCACGACAAGGACATGAGACGTCTCCAGCCGATCGTGGCGAACGTCAACGCACAGGCATCCTGGGCACAGGGCCTCAGTCAGGAGGACATGGTCGCCCAGACGAATGAATGGAGACGTCAGCTGACAGAAGGGACGGTCACTCTCGACGAGCTTCTTCCCAAGGCCTTCGCCATGGCGCGCGAGGCGAGCTTCCGCGTTCTGGGCGAACGGCACTACGATGTGCAGATAATGGGTGCCATCGTCCTGCACCAGGGCGACATCCTCGAGATGAAGACCGGTGAAGGCAAGACGCTGACCTGCGTACCCGCAGCCTACCTCAACGCACTTCCCGGCAAGGGCGTGCATGTCGTGACGGTCAACGAATACCTGGCGGGAAGAGACGCCGCCTGGATGGGGCCGGTCTACTCGTACCTCGGCCTCACGACGGGTGTCGTCATGTCCAACCAGGATGTCGCGAGCAAGCGTCGCGCCTACCAATGCGACATCACGTACTGCACGAACAACGAGCTTGGATTCGACTACCTGAGGGACAATATGTCATGGAGCCTGGATCAGAAGGTTCAGAGGGGCCATGCCTACTGTATCGTCGACGAGATCGACTCGATCCTGATAGACGAGGCCCGCACCCCTCTGATCATCTCCGGTCAGGCCGAGGACGACTCGAAGCAGGTCAAGGCGGCAGACGGAATCGTGAAGTTCCTCAAGGAATGCGAGAAGAACCCCGAGACCGGCGAATACTACGAGCTGACGAAGATGGAGATGCTCGACAGGAGGACCGTCGAGGCATTCGACGAGCGTGGCGACTACAGGATCGACGAGAAGAGCAAGAACGTCACCTTCACCAAGCAG
This sequence comes from uncultured Spirochaetales bacterium, assembly GCA_949285785.1. Taxonomy (GTDB): domain Bacteria; phylum Spirochaetota; class Spirochaetia; order Sphaerochaetales; family Sphaerochaetaceae; genus Bullifex. The sequence continues at coordinate 58,031 of CASEAG010000038.1, forward strand.
GGCATCGACAACCTCGAGAGGATACTGAAGCAGCAGGGCCTCCTGGTGACCTCCACCGACGAGGATGGGAACGATGTGACCAGCATCTACGATGACGGCAACTTCGAGATGATCCACTACTGCACAGAGGCCGTGGTCGCCCACAGGCTGTACGAAAAGGACGTCGACTACGTGGTCAACGACGGCCAGGTCGAGATCGTCGACCAGTTCACGGGACGTGTGCTTCCCGGACGCCGCTACTCCGGCGGGCTCCATCAGGCGATAGAGGCCAAGGAAGGCGTGAAGATCCTAGGACAGTCCAAGACCTTCGCAACCATAACATTCCAGAACTTCTTCAGGATGTATTCGAAGCTCTCCGGCATGACAGGAACCGCTGACACCGAGGCCAATGAGTTCAAGCAGATCTACGACCTGGATGTCGTGGTCGTGCCGACGAACAGGCCCATACAGAGGAAGGACCTTCCGGACCTCATCTACTACAACGAGGAGATGAAGTTCAACGCCATCGTCGAGGAGGTCAGGAGGATACATGCCACAGGACAGCCGGTCCTCGTCGGCACCGTCTCCATCGAGAAGTCGGAGGCGCTCTCGAAGCTCTTCCGCCGTGCAGGGATCCAGCACGAGGTGCTCAACGCAAAGAACCACGCCCGGGAGGCCTTCATCATAGGAGAGGCCGGCAGCAAGGGTGCCGTCACGATCTCCACGAACATGGCGGGACGAGGAACCGACATCAAGCTGGGAGGCTCTCCTGAGCACATGGCCCTGAAGAAGGTCGGCAGCGAAGCCAGCCCCGAGGAGCTCAGGGCGGCGGTCCAGGAGATTATGCCGCAGTGGAGGAGGAACTACGAGGAGGTCAAGGCTCTCGGAGGCCTTTACATCATCGGAAGCGAACGCCACGAGTCGAGACGCATCGACAACCAGCTTCGCGGACGTTCCGGACGCCAGGGCGACCCGGGCTCGTCCAGGTTCTTCGTCTCCATGGAGGACTCGCTGATGAGGCTATTCGCCTCGGACACGGTCCGCTCGCTCGTCGGCAGACTCGGGATGTCTGACGGTTCTCCGATCGAGAACAAGATGCTGACCAACGCCATCGAGAAGGCCCAGATGCGGGTCGAGGAGCGCAACTTCGAGATAAGAAAGCGTCTGCTCGACTACGACGACGTCCTCAACGAGGAGAGGAACTACATCTACGAGCAGAGGGACGAGATCCTCTCCAGCGACGACCTGTCGGCCCGCATAAAGGAGAACTGCCGCATATTCACGCAGTCCCTGTACGAGGAGACTCAGAAGGACGGCGCCTCCCGTTTCCGCGAAGCGCTGCAGCACACGTTCACGACGAACTTCGATCTGAGTGACGACGAGTACGCCTCCAAGCCCGTCGATACGGTCTGCGATAGGATCGACACGATCATCGAGGACAAGGAGCAGCTGATCGGCAAGGCCAACTTCAACCTGTTCCTGCGCTCTGTCTACCTCAGGAACATCGACAGGCGCTGGATCGACCATCTGGATGTCCTCGACGAGCTCAAGGACGCCAGCCAGCTGAAGAGCTACGCACAGAAGAACCCGCTGATCGAGTACAAGAACGAGGCATCCGACGCCTACGACAGGATGCTCGAGGAGATCAGCGAGAACGTGTGCCGCATGGCAGTCGCCGCGAAGTTCGTGCTCAAGGCCGCCAACCGTACGCCATCCCACCAGAAGCTCGTGCTCTCCAGACCCGATTCCAGGCAGAACACGCCCCAGAGGAACGACAAGCCGGTCACGGCCAGTGCGATGAACACTACCACGGTCGTCAGATCCACACCCAAGGTCGGACGCAACGACCCCTGCCCATGCGGAAGCGGCAAGAAGTACAAGAACTGCTGCGGGCGGAATGCCTGAGGCGGGCAGACATGGAGAGCGGGTGTCATGAGTGATGCCCGCTCTCTTCTTGTCCAGGTATGGTTGTAGGAAAAGTCAAAGAATCCAATGAAATCAATGAGGAAAGCCTACCGGACTTTCCTCCTGTTGAAATATTGTCAAGGATATGACGAGCGAATCAGATGAACATCTGGGGATTGAGCAGGATGCCTCCCTGCTCGATCTGGAAATAGAGGGTCGGCCTCGTGTACGGTTCGACTGTCGAGCCGATCGTTCCAATGACCTGACCTGAGGACACCTGGCTTCCCACCACGCTGTTGACCACGGTCTCAAGGTTCGAATAGGTCGTCTTGTAGCCCTGCTCGTGCTGGATCACCAGGAAGCGCCCCGCTCCGCCTTCGACGCGACCGGCATCGACGACGATGCCGTCAGCCGCGGCGCGGACAGCCGATCCCGCACTTGCACCGATGAGGACGCCCTGCAGGTTCTGGTTTCCGATGTACTGGCCATACGAGCCATAGATAGTCCCGTCCATTGGCATGCTGAAGGATACGGAGACCTGCTGGATGGACGAGGCATCGTCGGCGCCTGTCATGTCAGGAATGAACAGCTCCTGCCCGACCCGTATGCTCTCGCTTCTGAGGCCGTTGATGTCCATGAGGGTCTTCCAGCCGAGCTCGGGATTGAACCTGTGGGCGATCGTGGAGAGCATATCCCCTTCCTGGACGACGTAGAGCTGACCGTTCATGTTGGGAATCTGCAGTTCGACGCCAGGTGTGATCGCCGCGATGTTGCGGATCCTGTTGACGGAGACGAGCGTGTCGACCGTCAGGCCGAAGCGCTTGGCGACGGACTCCAGCGTATCGCCTTCCTGAAGGACATATGGCATGTAGAGAAGCACGTCTGAGTCGTCGAAGGAAGCCATGTTCTGGGCCGTGATGAGATCCACCGCACTAACGCGGCTGGAATCCGTCTGGACAGCAGGCCTCAGGGACTGGGACGTGTCCTGGACATCCGATGTGCTGGAAGCAGACTGCTGCGGAGTCTGGGTATCGTCTGTGACGGATGGCGTCACCTCATCCTCCGTAACGGTGGTCTGTGAAGTTGCTGCAGGCTGTATCGTCTCAGGCTGTCTGATCTCGACAGTCACCGGATTCTGCTGAGCCTTCGGCTGCGCCGTCTCCTCCTGCGGGGAGAGGATGACCACGAGCAGAACCGCAATGGCGCAGATCAGGATTCCGAACACAGCTATCAGTCCGGTGATTCTGGAGGAACCTCTGCTTCTGCGTGGACGGTCAGGAGAGACCATGTCATCGTAACTTTCGCGTCCCATTTACTTTACCCTTACCTCTTCCCTATAATACTCCACAATGGCTCGATATTCCAGAAACAGGACCCCATACGTCTTTCTCGGCATAGTGATCGTGCTGTTCCTGATCTTCACTGCAAGAATAGCATATATAGTCGTCATGGAGAAGGACGGACGCAGAAGCTATGACGACCCGGTGGTCGCATCCAGCGTCGTGAGGGGCCGTATCAGCGACAGGAACGGCAATGTCCTGGCAAGCCAGACAAGCACCTGGGCCATCCATTTCAGGCTCTCGGCGATCGAAGACATGGAATACGCCGCCATGACCATCAGTCCTTACATCGGAATGACGATTGACGAGATTGTCGAGCGGGCCGGAAGATACACCACATACGCGCTGATCAAGGACGGAATTGGCATGGGCGAGGCCGAGGCGGTGAGAGCCGCCGTCGAGGATGCCGGACTTGCAGACCAGATCGACGTGACCAGGCAGCAGACAAGGAGCTACGCCTCGCATTTCCATGCCAGCCAGCTCATCGGCTTCATGAACCGGGAAGGTGTAGGCTCGGAGGGGATCGAATACATGTTCGACGATGTCCTCTCGCCCTACCCGGAACTTGGCGAGAGCGTGACATACGGTGACGACATCTCGCTCACGATAGACCTCGACATCCAGTATCTGGTCGACGTCCAGGTGCAGAACATCGCCTACGAGCACGATCCCGACTACATCATGGCAATCGTCGCCGATGCCAAATCGGGAGACATTCTCGCCATGTCGTCCTACCCATGGTACGACCTCAACCACTACAACGTCTCCAGCGCCGACGAGCGGCTCAACCGCTGTGCGGCTTACAACTACGAGCCGGGAAGCGTGTTCAAGGTGTTCACGCTTGCAAAATGCATCGACGAGGGCGTAGACACCACGACACCCTTCCTCTGCGATGGAAGCGAGACGTTCACCGTCAACGGGAACTCCTTCACCATCTCATGCCACACGCCGCATGGACAGGTCGACGGCAGACAGATGATCGCACAGAGCTGCAACGGTGCGATCGCTTCATGGTGCCTCCAGCTCGGCGACGACGTGTTCTACGAATACCTAAGGTCGCTCGGTTTCGGCCAGAAGCCGGACCTTCCGATCCCTGCACTGACATCCGGATATCTTGCCGATCCATCGTCCTGGAGCAGCAGGACAAAGGCGACACTCGCCTTCGGACAGGAGATCGACGTCAATGCGCTTCAGATCGTCTCGGGTGCGACTGCGATCGCGAACGGCGGCATCCAGAGGCCGCTGAACATAATCCATGAGATCGTCGACCATGACGGGACGGTGGTCTGGCAGAGCCCTGAAGAGGAAGGGCATCGTGTCATGAGCAGCCAGACGGCAGACCTGATCCTTTCTTACATGGTGAGCGCGGTCGAGGAAGGCACGGCGAAGAAGGCGGCTGTCGAGGGGATAAGGGTCGCGGCGAAGACCGGCACCGCCGAGATAGTGAACCCAGAAACAGGAAGCTACGCAGACGGGACGAACCTCGCATCCACACTGGTGATGGCGCCTGCCGACGATCCGCAATACATCATCTACTTCGCAATCTCGGCGCCCAAGGGCAACAGCGTCTGGGGTGCCGACATAGCGGCCCCTGCCTGCGGAGCCCTTGTGGAAGGGCTTGCACGTCAGGGACGCATCCAGACAGACAGCCAGACGAAGATTCAGGTCAACTGACCTATGATCGGGCGGATGTGCATGTCGAAGCCGTCCAGGTACTCCATCAGCACGAGCGTCGAGGCCTTCTTGAGATCCTCCGGAACGCCCTGCCCGTTCGTGCAGAACGAAATCGGGAGACCGGCCTCATAGGCGAATGTGAGGAAGCTTCCTATGCTCTGGCTCTCGTCCAGCTTTGTGACGATGAGCGAATTTACCTTGACGAACTGGTCGTAGTGCCTCCACTGCTTGAGCATGTCCTCCGTCTTCATTGTGGCAGGGCATGTGAGCAGATAGCTTGTATCGGCAGCCTCGAAGAGGGCCAGCAGTCCTCTTAGCTTGAGGTTGAGCGGTATGTCGTTCGGACTCAGGCCCATGGTGTCCACAAGCACGAGGTCCTTGTCGCGCATGCCATCCTTGGCAAGGAGGACGGCATCCTCGTCCTTGACCAGGACGGCGGGGATCGAGAATGCGTCGGCGAAGGCCTTGACCTGCTCAAAGGCGCCGACCCTGTAGCTGTCCAGACAGATGATTCCGACATCCTTGCCGACGGTCTTGTAAAGGGAGGCTATCTTGGCAAGCGTCGTCGTCTTCCCGCTTCCGGTCGGTCCAAGGAACACCTGGTACCTTCTCGGGTGGGCCTGGTTCTCATGGTCGATCGCGACCGACGAGATTATCCTGTCGCTGAGGGCGAGATCGAGGTCATCGCCAGGCTCGAAGCCGTCCAGGATATGATCGCGCAGCTTCAGCCTGATGCCGTTTAGATCGAGTATGTCGTGGACACGTCTCTCGCCTTCAAGCTGGCGTGCAGGCTGTGCAGTGTCGAGTCTCTCGGCTTCCGACAGCCTGCTCGGGTCAGGGGTCTGTGCCTCCTTCTCGAACTCGGCCAGATCCTGTCTGGTTACGGTCTCCTCCTTCTTCGCCTTCCTCTCGCCGGCGCGCGGCTCGACAAGATAGCAGGTCAGCTCGCACTTGTGCCTCTTGCGTGTGAACAGCCCGCCGCCAACCGTGTATTCACGACGGGAATGGACTCTCAGAGCATCTCCGTATTTCCTCTTCGCCTCGTCAAGCGCCTTCTCATATGTGTCGGACACGATCGTGATGTACTGCATGAAAAGCGGCTCCTAGAGTATGTATCTCGAGACATCCTGGCTGGATGCGATGTCGCCAAGACGTTCGTCTACATAAGGCCCGTCGATGGTGACGGTGCTGCCTGCATAGTCCTCGGCTTTGAAGCTGACCTCCTCGAGGAGCTTCTCCATGACCGTGTGGAGTCTTCTTGCACCGATGTTGTCCGTGTCGCTGTTGACCTGGTAGGCCGTCTCGGCTATGCGCCTCAGCCCGTCGTCGGTGAAATCGAGAGTCACGTTCTCCGTCGCCAGAAGGGCGGAATACTGTTTTGTAAGTGCGTTCTCGGGCTCGGTGAGGATCCTGTAGAAGTCGTCGCTTGAGAGCGCGTTGAGCTCGACGCGGATCGGGAAGCGTCCCTGGAGTTCAGGAATCAGGTCGCTGGGCTTGGAGAACGAGAAGGCGCCGGAGGCGATGAAGAGGATGTTCGTCGTGTCGACGACGCCCCACTTCGTGTTGACCCTCGTCCCCTCGACGATCGGCAGGATGTCCCTCTGGACACCCTCGCGGGATACCTCTCCACGGTTCGCGCCGCTGCCGCCCGTGATCTTGTCGATCTCGTCGATGAAGATTATGCCCATCTGCTCGGTGCGGACCTTGGCCTCCTCGACGACCTTCTCCTTGTCGACCGCCTTTGCAGTCTCCTCCTCGCGGATGATCTCGCGGGCACGGTGTATGGTCATGCGCCTCTTGCGTGGCTTCTGGAAGATCGAGCCGATGTTGTTCATCGCCTCCTGGATGTCGTCCATGGAGTTGCCTGTGCCCATGACGCCGATTTCGACGCGGGATGCTGGCGAAACGACCATCTCGACCATCTTGTCCTCGAAGACTCCCTTGTGGAGCATCTCGCGGAACTGCTCGCGGGTCGAGTCGTCGCTGGACTGGACCGATTCCGCGCCTGCCTCCTTCTTCACCTGGGGAAGAAGCAGGTCGAGGAGCCTGTCGTCGACGGCCTTGCCGACATCGGCCTCCTTGAGACGGGCGAACTCGTCCGAAACCATTGTCACGGCGCTTGCCATGAGGTCCTTGACCATCGATTCGACATCACGGCCGACGTAGACCTCCGTGTACTTGGTCGCCTCGACCTTGATGAAAGGTGCATTGGCGAGTTTTGCAATTCGTCTGGCGATCTCGGTCTTTCCAACCCCGGTGGGACCGATCATGAGGATGTTCTTCGGAGTGACCTCCTCGCGCATCGCATCGTCCAGCTTCTTGCGTCTGGACCTGTTCCTGATGGCGATGGCGATCATCTTCTTCGCCTCCGCCTGTCCGATTATATACTTGTCAAGAGACGCCACGATCTCGCTCGGGTACATCTCGTCCAAAGTCCTTGTCATTGAATTCTCCTTCATGGTCGTCAGCCGACGACCTCGCAGATTATGTTGTCATTGGTATATACGCAGATGGTGCTGGCGATCCTGATGCACCTTCTGGCTATCTCCTCGGCATCGAGGTCGACTTTGCTGTCGAGGTATGCCTTGGCGGCGGCCAGGGCGTAGTTTCCTCCAGAGCCGATGGCCATGCAGTCCTCCTCCGGCTCGAGCACATCGCCCGTTCCGGAGATGTAGAACATCCTGCGTCCATCGCTTGCAAGCATCACGGCCTCGAGGTTCCTCAGCTGCTTGTCCATCCTCCACTGCTTGGCAAGATCGACCGCAGCACGGGTCAGATCCCCGTTGTCAGCGTTCAGCTTCTGCTCGAACAGCTCGTATAGCGTTATCGCATCGGCTGTGGTGCCGGCGAAGCCGATGACGACCTTGCCGTCATAGATTCTTCTCACCTTCCTGGCGTTTCCCTTGACCACATAGCTCTGACCGCCGGTGACCTGTCCGTCGCCCGCGATCGCGATCTTTCCATCCTTTCTGACAGCGACTATCGTCGTGCCCTTGAGATCAAGACTGCTCATCACTCTCTCCTCTTGCATGCGGGTGGCACTCGTCATAGACCTTGTGGAGTCCCGAGCGCGACACATGCGTATAGATCTGGGTGGTGGAGATGCTCTCATGCCCGAGCAGGGCCTGCACCACCCTTATGTCGGCACCGTTGTCGAGAAGGTGCGTCGCGTAGGTATGCCTGAGCGTATGGGGTGTGAACTCCTTCTGCCAGCCCAGCGCATCCCTGACCTCAGTAAAAATAACGTGAGCGCTTGAAAAGGGCAACCTGTTTCCCCTGCTGGAGATGAAGAGGGCCTTCTCCTGCCCATTGCCCTTCGCCTCGAGTATCTGCCTTCTGGCCACCAGATAGTCCTCGAGTGCATCCATCGTCACCGGGGACAGGAACAGGAACCGAGGCTTGCCGCCCTTGCCCCGTATCCTGATACGCCGCTGTCCCTTCTCTATCATGTCCACATCCACGCTCAACGCCTCGCTGATTCTGGCACCCGTGTTGTACAGGAACATGAAGAGGAAGTGGTCGCGCTCTCCGTCGAAGCCCTTGCCGTGATACGCAAGAAGCTGTCTGACCTCGCTTTCGCTGAGCACGGACGGCAGATGGAAGGAACCCTGGGAAAGCGAGATCGACGAGAAGACGTTGTCACGGACCACACCACGACGCAGCAGGAAGCCGAAGAAGCTCCTGACCGCCGAGATCTTCCTCTTCACGGACTTCTCGGCCCACTCGAGCTTCAGCGTACGGACATAGTCCCTGGCATCATGGAGTGTGAAATCATTTAATGTGAGGGCGCGCAGATCCATGTACTGGAGAAACTCCTCTACATCGCTCCTGTAGGAGATGACGGTGTTGTCCGACAGCTTCCTCTCGCTTGCGATATATGAGATGAACCGCTCCAGCTCCTCATGGTCAGATGCTGAAAACTCCATATCCCCTTCCATTGTAGCCGTACTCGCCTCTTTCATCCGGGTAGACGCGCCTTGACGCCTGGCCACCGGCAGCCGTGATGAAATGCGCCGCAGAATCGATCAGGTACGCTCCTTCCTCAGCAAGCATTCTAGCACATCGGGACGCCATGAAAGAAGCATGGACATATATTTCGGCTCCCAGCATTAGCGCCTGCTCGACGAACTGCATGGAGTATTTCGACAGTCCCAGCAGGATGATCCTTCTTTTGCGCGTCGCGACGTATTCGCGGAATTCCATCCTTTTCCCCCTACCTTCCCTGTCCATGATATCAGGCCTGAAGCATGAATACACAGCTCCGTCACCGACAAGCACGGCCATGGCCAGTCTTCTGAGTCTATTGTTCGAGAACACGCTCATGATTCCATCCGAAAGATGGCACTCCATTCTTCCGTTTCCATCCAGAAAGCCTGCTCGGAACGCCCTCTCGATTCCGCTTGTCCGGCAGCCGAACGAAACCGGCCATCGGTTCAGCGCCAGTTCCAGGGCGAATCGATATGCCTGCCCCTCAAGCCTCTCGTCTGCCAGAGGCGAACACATGATTGCGGTGTCGCATTCGAACGGCTCTCCGAAAAGAGAAAGAACATCCACATCCTCGCAGCCCTCCATCAGCGGGAAACCCTCCTCTCCCCGCTCGATGAAGCCCACATGACGCTCCCAGGCCTGAGGATACATCAGAGCATAGTTTCCAACATCAATGAGATTTTCCTTTTTTTCCATGCGGTACATATACAGGAACCTTTGGATTTGGCTAATGCACAAGTGGACAGTCGAGTCGAGGGGCGATGGGAATTGGACAAGCCGGTGTCAATTCAGCGGACTCGGGCAGTACCGTCACGCTTCTTTGCCACCATCACCATCCTGGCTGAGCGGGAAGTATTTGTCAAAGGTGGCAAGCAGATCATCCGTATCCAGATGGGTGTAGATCTGGGTGGTCTTTATGTCGGCATGCCCGAGCAGCATCTGAACCTGGCGGATGTTGGCACCGTTTCTGAGCAGGTGAGTGGCATAGCTGTGTCTCAGTGCATGGACAGTGGCATCGATGCCAAGACTCTCCACTATTCTGTGATAGCGCTTGTGCATCGCCTGACGAGTCAGGCTCTCGCCTCTTCTGCCAAGGAACATGGCATCGGTGCTGTCACGGTCCTTGGCAGTCCTCCTTGCACGCCTTCTGTTCGCAGCGGCGAGGACAGGACGCACCTGTTCAAGGTATCTGTCGAGGGCATCGGCCGCAATCTGGCCGACGAAGACCATACGCTCCTTGCTCCTCTTGCCGAATACGATCAGAGTGCGCTCATCCCTGTTGTAGGAGGAGACCTTGAGACCGACCGCCTCGCTTATCCTCAGACCGCAGGAATAGATAAGCTCGAAGAACGTGTAGTCGCGCATGAAGAGGATGTCATCTTCCGCCTGCCTCTTCATCTCGTCCAGTATGCTGTCGACTTCAGCGACGGATAAGGCATGAGGCAGGTATTCGTCCATTCTGGGCTTCTCGAGGAGAAGCGCGATGTTGTCCTGGCGGATGTCGTCCTTGACCAGATATGTGAACAGGCTTCTCAACGAGGAGTTGATCCTCGACACGGTGCGCGCATCGAGAGTGGCGTCACGATGCTGCAGATAGTCGTCCAGGTCACGTAGGGAAATCGAGGCGATGTCGAGATTCCTTGTGGCAAGGTATGAAAGGAGGAAGCCCGCCTCCCTCAGGTAGACCTCGCGGGTCGCCTTGGAAAGCTGGGCTTCGTTCTCGAGGTAGTCCTCGTAGTTTCTCTGAAGTTCTTCATCCGTAAAGGATTCACCTTCTGTCCTTGTCATCTTCCTCGCTCTGACGATAGCGCATGACTGCAGGAATCGAGTAGTCGTTGCCCTGGCTCCTCTTGCCGAGCTGCTGCTGAAGATCCTGCCAGCGGTTGACGGTGATCGCATCGGCATCGGTTGGAGCCGGTCTGGAAGGAGCGGCAGGCTGCGCAGGGGCGGCCTGGGCTGCAGCACTCTGCTGATGCTGGCCCTGCATCTGATGCAGCGGACTCTCCTGACGCGGTTCGGGATTGACGAAGCGCCTGAGGGCGGATTCGCTGTCGGCCTCTCCTCCAGTGACCTCGGCCCTGTTCTGGAAACCGGTTGCGACGACAGTGACCTTGATCCTGTCTCCAAGCTCCGGGTTGAAGGCCTGGCCTGCGATGATGAGCGCATCCTCCGCACAATTCGCGGTGATAAGCTCGACGACGTCCTGGTACTCCTGAAGCGTGAGGTTGTCGCTTCCGGCAAGGTTAACCAGTACGCTCTTGGCTCCGTCTATTGTGGCGTTCTCGAGAAGCGGGTTGCTGATGGCCTCCTTGGCTGCATCGACGGCCCTGTTTGCGCCTTCTCCGAAACCGATTCCCATGAGCGCATCGCCCTTGCCCTTCATGACGGTCTTGACGTCGGCGAAGTCGATGTTGATCTCACCGGGTTCGGTGATCAGCTCGCTTATTCCCTGCACACCCTGGTAGAGCACGTCATCAGCGATGAGGAAGGCCTGCTTGATCGGAGTGTTGTTCTCGACGACCTTGAGAAGATACTGGTTCGGAATCAGGATGAGAGTATCCACCTGCTTGCGCAACCTCTCGATTCCCTGCTGGGCAAGCTCGAACTTCTTCTTTCCTTCGAATGCGAAGGGAGTCGTGACGACGGCCACGGTCAGGGCGTTGCAGCTCTTGGCGATCTCCGCGACGACGGCTGCGGCACCGGTACCGGTACCACCACCCATTCCGGCGGTGATGAAGACCATGTCGGTGTTCTCGAGCTCGGCCTTGATCTCCTCCTTGCTCTCGAGAGCGGCCTTCTCGCCGATCTCGGGCTGACCGCCGGCACCAAGTCCGCCGGTGAGCTCCTTGCCGATTGCTATCCTGGTCTGTGCGTTGGAGCGCTGCAGGGCCTGGACATCAGTGTTGAGCGCGACGAACGAGACCTTCTTGAGTCCGGATGCGATCATCCTGTTGACAGCGTTTCCTCCGGCGCCGCCGACGCCGACGACCTTGATGATGGTCGGAGTCGCCTGCTCTCCTGTAGTGGTGTCCTCAATGTCGAAAATTCCGAATCCCATTCTCATAATCTCCTAAAACAGCTTGCCGAAGAAACCCTTGAGCTTTCCGCCCAGGGTGGACTTCTCCCTCTCGCTCCGGCCACTCGAGGAAGATGATGTGGCTATCTTCTTGGCCTCGCTCTTGAGAAGACCGAGGACAGTCGTGTATTTCGGGTTGATATAGCTCCTGTCGAGTCCGGCAAGCGCCTCCGGGAAACCGATGCGGGCGGGAAGCTTGAAGATCTCGCTTGCAAGCTCGGTCACGCCGGAAAGCAGAGAGCCGCCACCGACGAGGACGACGCCACCGCCGAACGAACCTTGGTGCTCCACCTTCTCCAGCTCCATGGCAAGCAGGGTGAAGATCTCGGCCATGCGCGGCTCAATGATCTCGCAAAGGGACTTGCGGGGCATCCTGATGCTGGGCATTCCACCCACCTGGGGTATAAGGACCATGTCTGATGACGGGACGCTTGGAACATAGCAGCTTCCGCTCTCGCACTTTATCTGCTCTGCGACCTGCTTGGGCTTGTTGAGTATATATGCCAGGTCGTTGGTTATGCTGTCGCCGCCGAAGGCCACGCCACCGGTGTAGATGGGGCTGCCCTGGCTGTATGCGATCATGTTGGTCGTGCCATAGCCGATGTTGATGAGAATCGTGCCCATCTCCTTCTCCTCGAGGGAGAGGACGACTTCGCAGTCCGCAACGGTCTGGAGCATCATGCGCTGGACCTGGAGTCCGGCCTTCTGGACGCACTTGCGCTGGTTCTGGCAGATCGATGACGAACCTGTGACGAGCAGGACACGGCTCTCGAGACGATGGCCGAGCATGTCGATCGGATCCTTGATGCCGGTCCTGGAATCGACCTGGAAGTCCTGGACGAGAGTGTGCAGGAACTCCCTGTCCTGAGGCAGCTCCCTGGCGCGGGCGACATCAAGTGAGCGGTATATATCCTCCCTCTTGATCTCCTGCTCCTTGGAGTTGATGCCGACGACACCGGTGCTCTGGATGCCCTGGATGTGGTCTCCTCCGACACCGAGGATCGCCGAGTGTATCTCGCTACCCGCCTGGAGCTCCGCATCCGAGATGACCGAGTTGATGGTTCTGAGAGTCTGCTCGATGTTGACGATGGAACCTGAGCGGACGCCCTCGGTCTGCTTCTCGCACAAGGCATCGACCATCAGGGCGCCGTCCCTGTTCACGGAGCCGATCACGGCCCGTGTCCAGCTCGACCCTATATCAAGTCCCATCATTATCCTATCACTAGCCATCTTTCTCCATATCCCTTCTGACAAGCGCATCGCTGTACAGGTCCCACCGTCTCATGCCGAAGCCGATGCTTCCGGCAGGATCGTCTTCGATGGAGGCCTGAATCACCCTGATGCTGTCCCCGATGCGCTGAGCGGATACGCGTTCACGCACGTAGAGTCGAGAATTCAGGGGGTCGAGCGTGAGGACGATCTGTCCGAATCCGCCTGTAGTATTATTATCGTATTTTATCCGTGTTATCAACCAGCTGTTCGTCTCGTTGACCCTCTCGACGAGGTCGAGTATCTGGTTGAATGAAGCGGGTGCACCATAGCGCTGCATATACTCGACAAGGCTCTTCGAGACCTCGAGCGTACACATCTCGCCGGCGTATGTCGCGCTGTCCTCGCCTGCCAGTTCGACGGGTCTGCCATCATCCATCAGGTAGTAGCTCTCGCCATCGGACAGGAGGCACTTCTCATCGCTTGGAATCAGGGCGACCTCCATATGTGCAGGAAAGGAGAACTTCACGATGCACTGGGCGACAAGCGGGTTGTCCTCCACCGCCTCCTCCATTTCGTCCACATCGACACGGAAGCGGTTGAGTCCATGGCATGAGACAAGTATCCGGCTTACGCTGTGAGGGACCTGGTCCATGCCGGTGACCGTGATGCGGTCTATGGCGAAGAAGTCCATATAGCGCACTGCGTAGAACACCGTGACGGCCAGTACGGCGGCCAGGATGAAGAGGATGATGGCCAGATACACTCTTCTCTCACTCATCGCCGCTCTCCTTCGCGGAAAGGGCGATCGCCCTGTACAGCAGGCCGCACTCGACGATGACGACGAAGAGGTTCGTACCTCCCTGGCTGAAGAATGGCAGCGGTATGCCCGTAGGCGGAAGCAGACCGGTGATCACGGCTATGTTCAGCGCGACCTGGCTGATGACCATCGTGGTTATTCCGACGGCAAGCAGCGCCCAGAACCTGTCCCGGGGCCACAGTCTCACCGCAGCCCTATAGCCAAGAAGAGCGAACATGATGAACATCATAGAGATGAAGATGAAGCCGACTATTCCGGTCTCCTCTATGATGGAGGAGAGTATGAAGTCGTTCTGGACCTCCGGAAGAAGGCCGAGCTTGTAGGTACCGCCTCCTATGCCCTTTCCCACCAGTCCGCCCTCGCCGATGGCCGAAAGAGACATGTTGACCTGCCAGTTGAGCCCCTGCGGGTCCAGGGACGGGAACATGAAGCTGGCGATCCTCTTCACCCTGTAGCTCTCGCTGAGCATGTACAGCACGCCAGGCACGGCAAGAAATGCACATGCGATCACGATGTACCTGAGCTTGAGTCTGGCCGCGATGCAGATGGCCAGAGCCAGGATCAGGAAGTGGATGCTCGTCGTATAGGCCCTCTGGACGACGATGAGAAGCGTCATAGCCAGTATGAGCACGAAGGGCACGACATAGTACCAGCCGAGATACTGCCTGGTTTTCTCGCTGGTGAGCCACCATGCCAGGAAGATTATTATCGCAAGCTTGGCGACCTCGCTTGGCTGGAACTGCGGAAGATACGGTAGCGCAAGCCATCGCCTGGCCCCCATGACGGTCACCCCGAACGGGGAGAATATGGTCAGAAGGACCGTGACGAGCGCGATGACGACCAGAGGGATAGCCGACAGTCTTATCCATTTCACAGGGATGAAGTTGACGATGACTGCGCACACGAAGCCGAGTATGGCGAAGATGCCCTGGCGCAGTACGTAGTAGTAGTGGTCGAGGCCGTTCATCGTAGCCTCTGCATAGCTGGAGCTGTACAGCATGACCAGACCTGTCATGACGAGGATGACGACCACGCAGATGAACGTGAACGGAGCAAGGGATCCGGAAGCACCCCTTTCCATCTGGTCGTCAAGGCTGTCGTAGTAGTCGCTGTAGTCCCTCTGCGCCATGTCACACCACCCTGAAGAAGAATATAGCAGAAAGGAGGCTGGTGAATATAGTGATGACGAAGAAGGTGTCGACTATCCTGCCCTCTCCGAATCCCCGCTGCTCCAGATCATGATGAAGCGGGGCGATGAGGAACACCTTCCTGTGAAAGCACCTTATCGCGATTATCTGGATCAGAGACGACAGCAGTTCGATGTAGATCAATACGATCGAGAGGACCACTCCTGCAGGATTGCCTGAAAGCAGCGCATCAAGCGCGATGAATGCACCAAGGAAATGACTGCCTCCGTCCCCCATGAATATCCTGGCCTTCCCTGTGTTGTAGATCAGATATCCGGCAAGGACCATGAAGAGGATGAGGTTCGCACTCCTCAGCCCAGGGACCGCCATCGCGACCAGCATCACAGGGGGCATCGTCACCTTGGTCGCAAGACCGTCCAGGCCGTCCGTTATGTTCAGCGCATTGACGCTCGTGGCGATGAAGAGGACGACCAGAGGATAATAGACGACAGCGTCAAGGTCGAAGTTCATCGCGTCCCTCAGCAGATAGGCGACGAGCGATGAAGCCGCGAGCTGGAGGAAAAGCTTCGTCAGGCTGCTGAAGCCGTCGCCGCTTCTATGTGCGATCTTCATGATGTCATCGCCAAGGCCGATCAGGAAGAACGGCATCGACAACGCGACGAGTCTCATGGCGGCAGGATCCTCCGATACGACGGACGCCATGCCGACGGCGAGAACTATCGCGATCGAGCCAAGGGAGCACGTGCCGGCCTTGGAGCTCTGGGTCACAAGAAGTTCGTCCTTGATAGGCGAATTGAAACCACCTGCCATCTTGACGACGGCAGGGGTTGCTATGACGACGATGATGAAGCCAAGTACGGCGCTCATGCGTCAGCCGACCTCCTTCAGCGTATCGAAGAGCCTTTCCATAGCCATCGCCCTAGACCCTTTGAGGAGCACCAGGTCACCGGATGAGGCGGTTCGTCTGAACGAGGATGCAAGGACGTCGAAGCGTTCCGTGTACACCACATCCCTCCGACCGTTGTCATAGAGCACCCTGTAGGCCTCCTCCATCTCCTCGCCGTAGAGGAAGATATGGTCGCATTCTGCCTTGCACAGGCTCTGTCCGACCTTGCGATGGGCATCCTTTGATGCACTGCCCAGCTCCTTCATGTCGCCAAGGACAATGAGCTTTTCGGCACTCCAGTCAAGACTGCTGAGTGTGCTTATTGCATCGTTCACACTGTCCAGCGTGGCGTTGTAGCAGTCCTCTATCACGGTGAGGCCGCCATGATGTACTACGCGGCTTCGGCCGAAGAGCGGCTTGAACGTACTCAGTCCCTCGATGATCTCTTCATCATCGAGACCGATGTATCTGGCGACGGCACAGGCAAGGCTGGCATCCTGGACGTTGTGCATTCCGACAGCCGGGATGACGAAGCGTCTGGAGCCCAGATTCATCGCAATGCCTTCAAGACCGACCATCCTGATGTCCGTGAACGGGCAGGAGACGGTACGTATGCCGGGACTCATCGTTGCAAGATAGTCCTTCATGTCGTTGTCTGCCAGGATGAAGCCCTGTGTCTGCGGTAGGAATATCCTGCCCTTCTCGCGAGCAATCGCCTCTCTTGTACCGAAGTTCTCCAGATGGCTGATGCCGATGTTGGTTATGATTGCGATCTCAGGCTGGATCACGCGGGTCATCATATCCATTTCGCCGACATGGTCGACACCCATCTCGAAGACCCCGTATTCCGCATCCTCATCCATGGAAAGTACTGATAGAGGCAGACCGAGCGTGCTGTTGAGGTTGCCTGGCGTCTTGGCCACGCGATAGCGTGTCGAGAGTATTGAGGCGAGCATCTCCTTCGTCGTCGTCTTTCCACAGCTGCCTGTAACAGCGATTCCCGTGAATCCCCTGTTGTCCAGGACGCTCAGCGAAGCATAGCGGGAGACAGCCGCAGCCGGGTCGTCCGCTGATATGACTGCGACGCCACGACCGAGGAGACACCTGCAGGCCCACTCCTCATGGGCCTTGTCTACAAGAACGGCCGAAGCACCCCTTTCGACGGCCTTGACGACATAGTCATGCCCATCGACCCTGGATCCTCTTATTGCGACGTACAGCCATCCCTTTTCGACAGTCCTGGAATCATAGCAGACCCCGGTGATGATCCTGTCATCACCGTGATGCGCATCTGAAGAGAGACTGGCGAAGCGGCGGCTTGTGAACCTCATGTTCACACCTTCGCAACTAGAACCGTGCTGGATGCGTCGATCTCGCTGTATTCGAGGCTGTGCTCGACCACGTTGTCGATGAGAGCCTCAGGACTGCGTGCAATGGAGATCTCGCTTTCAAGCGTGCGCTGGATGTCCTCCAGCTGCCTGATGTTCTCCTGGCTTGCAGCTATCCTTATCCTGTACTCGTGATTCTGCCCGATCTGGTAGACCGGTATCAGCATCATGAGAAAGATGAAGACGATCGAGGAAAGCACCATGGCCTTCGTCGTCATCGTCATTGTCAGTCTTCTTTCCCTAGTCATATATCCATCCCTCAAAAACACTTCTCCACCACACGGAGCTTTGCGCTCCTGGATGGAGGATTCACCCTGCATTCATCCTCACCGGCAATCACCGGATGCCGTGTGAGTATCTTCACACTGCCCTCTCCCGCCAGGTCCTTGAAGAACCCTTTGACAGGGCGGTCTTCCAGAGAGTGGAAGGTGATCACGGCGATGCGACCGCCTTTCTTCAGCACTCTGACCGCCTCCTTCAGGGCCGGTGTGATCCTGTCGAGCTCCCCGTTGACCTCGATGCGGATCGCCTGGAAGGTCCTGGTGGCAGGGGAGATCCTGCCATGCCGGTACTGAGGCGGAACCGCCGATGCGACTATCTCGGCAAGGCGGGAAGCCGTGACGATCCTCTCCTTCGCCCTCTCCTCCACTATCCTTCTGGCGATGCGTCTGGAATAGCGCTCTTCGGAATAGTGGTAGATGAGATCGGCAAGCTCCGTCTCCGGATACTCGTTCACCACCGTCTCGGCCGAAAGCCTCTGTCCGGCATCGAGTCTCATGTCCAGCCTCTCGTCGCCGCGGAAGCTGAAACCGCGCTGTGACTCCACATAGTGGAAGACGCTTATTCCAAGGTCGAAGAGGATCATGTCGGCCGATTCGTCGGGAGCATCTGCCAGATACTCGTCGAACCAGCAGTTCACGGGAGTGAACCGCTCCCCGAACCTTGAAAGCCTCTCCACGGCCTTCTTCTGTATCTCGACATCCCTGTCCAGGCCGATGACGCTCAGGTCATCGTACCTATCCAGAAAGGCCTCTGTATGACCACCTTCGCCTGTGGTGCAGTCGATCATCAGCGGGGACGAGGAGACAGGAGCGAGAAAGGAGAGCACTTCATCCTTCATCACGGGTGTGTGCACAATCTCCATCACTGCCCCCTCTTCTCCCTCATCAACTGCTGGCCAAGGTCGGAGATGCTCATGTCGGAAGCGGCCATCAGCTCATCGTATCTGGCCGGATTCCATATTTCGATGTAATTGCCCATACCGAGGATTGATACCTCACTCCTGAGGTCAATCCCGGCATAGGAGCGCAAGGACTGCGGCAGATTCACCCTTCCGCTGGAATCGAAGTCCAACAGCTGAGATGAAGACAGGAAGCGTCTTGTGAACATCCTGGCGGCAGGTGAGAAGATCTGCATGCCGTCATCGCCCGAAATTGCAAAAGAGAAGGTCTTATCGAAATATTCAGGGGGAAACAAGGCGATACAGCATCCATCAAGTCCTCTGGTGGCGACCACCTGTGATCCCGTCATTGCAGAGCGCAGTCTGGCAGGGACCATCAGTCGGCCCTTGTCATCGACTTTGTTGATGTATTCTCCCGTCAACAGCATCTTTCCGCGCTCTCCTGCACTTTCCGAAATCTCCCACTATCTGGGAATAATCTCCACTTTTTACCACAATCTTACCCCAATTCCCCCACTTTTGGGCATGGATTATCTGCAAGTGTCGCGTCCCGCGCACGAGAGCCATCAGAAAACAGCTTAATCTAAATTAAATTCCCGACTGAAATAAAACGATATCAACTATCTGTCTTATAAGTACTTATGCGAATTCAAAAAATATAAAAGCAAATTATGATTTTCTTTTATCCTCTCGCTTTTTCCACTGTTAAGCCATTGCCTGGCATGATTGCGGATTGATGGAAATCATCGACGTTAGGTGCGAAAAAACCGGCCTCGAAAGGCCGGCATGACTCCAAGCAGGTGAACTGGTTCGATCACTTGCCTGATGTAGGGTTGAAGAGGTTGTAGTCCATCTCGGGGAAGATGGCATTACGCCTCTCCGCCTTGACAAGCCATTCGGTGTGGACTGAATTCTTGCACATGTTGCTGTACACGACGTTGAAGGAGCCGAGATGGTTGCGCAGTCTTCTATCGGCATACGTGACACTGGTCTTGTCGTGGAGGATGTACGGCCAGTCGGATGCCATGGCAAGAAGGACCTCACGTGCGGCCTGGTTCAGGAAGCGGTTCTTGAGGGACTTCTGGTTGGGGAAGCGCTGTGCGAGCTCCTCCATCCTCTCGATAGCCTTGTGGGTATGGCGGTAGACCCAGTTGTTCTCGCCATCCAGCCAGGAGTCGGAATAGCCTCCCCTTCCCCATGAGCACTCGTTGAGTTCGGCCCTCTCGAAGCCTTCGCTTCGGGAGAGGATCTGGAATGGCGTGGTGAAGACGAGACTGTCGTCCTTGGCGCCGTTGGTCAGAACCTTCTTCAGGAACGCGATGCCCTCGAACCATCTGTGTCCGAAGAGCTCCACGTCGAAGCAGAGATTCATGACAGGAGCGCTCTGCATCTCGGCGGAAAGCGAGAGCGCCTTGCGTCTGAGATGATACAGGAAGTTCTCGGCATGCAGGCCGATCTTCCTGATCGCGGTCTGGGGATCATAGGGCTTCTTGTCTTCGTCACGCCCAGTGATCGCCATGTACTTGTATCCGGTGAAGACCCTCACGTCAGGCTCATGGACATATGGTCTGATATAGTCCATGTCCAGATCGTAGCCGATGTCGCGGTAGAACTCGCGGTAGTCCGGGTCGCAGGGATATCCTGTAGTGTCGGACCACACGAGATTGGTCATGTTCCAGTCACGGGGGAAACCGCAGATTGCCGAATCATAGAGCTGTATCGGTTGATATCCGGCGCTCTCGATCCTGTTGCGTGCGGTTATGACCGAATGGGCAGGAATCTGGCACCATCTGATCCCGTATTTCTCAAGTTCGGTCTCGAGACCGGGATAGTAGCCGCACTCCGGAAGCCAGAACCCCCTGGGCGCGCTGTGGAAGAATCTGATGTGGCTCTTGATACCGATCTCGATCTGGGCCCTGATGGCCGTCGGATAGTTCTTATATAGGGGGAAGTAGCAATGGGTCGCGGCCGTTGCCACAAGCTCGACCAGTCCGCGCTCCTGCAGCCTGATGAAGCCGTCGAGGATGTTTCGTCCCATCGCCTCGTAGTATTCGAGATTCCTCCTGTAGGCATCCAGATAGAACTTGGCCATGTAGAGGTGCTCAGGCTGCTCGGCCTGAGTGCGTTCCACCTCCTTCTCTCCAAGCTCTATGCGGCTGTTCATGTACTCGACGAAACGCTCCTGGAGCGGGCCGTCGGTCAGCATCGTGCACAGTGTCGGCGAGAAGCATATGGTCAGCTTGTAAGGGCTGGTCTCGACGTCGATGGACTCGAGCATCCTGAGAAGCGGGATGTAGCTCTCGCACAGGGACTCGAACAGCCAGTTCTCCTCGAGGAACTTGGGATACTCCAGGTGTCTGACATATGGTGAATGTGCATGCAGTATGAGATTGACACTTGCCTTTTCTCCCATCAGACAGCCTCCTCCTGTTCGATTGTGCGAACTATCGCCTCGACCGTCTCACAAGGAAGCACGGTCCCCTCGCGGTTTGTCAGGAGAGTGAGCTCGCGCTCGAGCAGATCGGTGCTGGCTGAGATCTCCTGCTGATGCTCCAGCCAGTAGCAGGATACGAGCTGTACGGACTCGCTGCTGGCAAGCACCTCCCTCCTGCCCTGGGCGTTCTCGACCACGAGGTCGACCTTGGCGCTTCCATGCGTGGAGCTGACGTTTATGTTCCACTGGTAGTCGGACGACCCGACATTGATATCGTATGAATCGACCTCCTGTCCGTCCTCGCTGACGACGACATGCAGCAGGATGTCGTATGCTCCAAGCTCCTGCGTGAGGCGTTCGATGTCCAGCGGTGCGATCGACCAGTAGCAGAACAGCCAGGTCGCGCTCTTCGTCAGGACGTGGATGGATGTCTCGGGGTAGAGTTCCGGAAGCTCCTCGACACCGGGAAGGCTGGTCACCTCGCTGGCTTCGCCACGATAGTCGGTGAGCCAGGTGACGAAGCGTCTCTGAACATTGTCCTCGCCACCTTCGTAGATGTCGTCACGCTCGTCCTCGTAGATGTCCTTCAGGGTCTCGATGAGCTCGTCGCGGGAGAGCGACGACACATCCTGCACACCCTCCTGGATGGCTATGTGCTCGAGTTCCTTCTGAGAAAGGGATTCGATTTTTATCAGAACCATTTGCAACCCCTGTAATTCCTTCAACTTATCGTAGGAAAAAGGCAATTCTTCGTCAACAGCTTGAGGAAAAGGCGACTTGCAGGGACTACTAAACTTCGATTAACAGTTGTTCACACCGCTTACATTCTGATAGACTTGCAATGTTATGGATAATACTGACAGGACCGCGCTGATTCTCCATGGCCACTTCTATCAGCCGCCACGCGAGAATCCGTTCACCGGAATCATAGAGAAGCAGGTCTCCGCTTCCCCATATATGGACTGGAACGAGAGGATATACCACGACTGCTACGAGGCGAATGCACATTCGCGCTACCTCTCCCCCTCCTCCAGAATCGTCTCCCTGACGAACAACTACAGCTACATATCATTCAACTTCGGACATACGCTACTGTCCTGGCTTCAGGAATACCATCCCCGTGTGCACGAGATGATCGTGCAGGCCGACAGGGAGAGCATTGCCAGGCTCGGTCACGGAAACGCCATGGCCCAGAGCTTCAACCACACGATCCTGCCTCTGGACAAGCCCGAGGACGCCAGGCTCCAGATCATGTGGGGTGTCGAGGACTTCATAACGCGCTATGGACGCACGCCCGAGGGCATGTGGCTTCCCGAATGCGGAGTCAACGAGAAGGTCATCGACATGCTTGCCGAGGCGGGCATCAGGTTCATCGTGCTCTCCCCCTGGCAGTGCAGCGCAGTCGAGAACCCCGACACACATCAGATGGAGCTGCTTTCAGGCAAGCCAGCGCCGTACTACCAGAGCTATATCCTCACCGGCGAGAAGGGACGGACGGTCAGTGCGTTCTTCTACCATCCTGGGCTTGCCGAGGGCATCAGCTTCGGCCATGCGCTGAGGAACGCGGATGCCCTGTACCAGACGCTGATCGACATCCGCAACAGCGATGGAAGAGGACTCATCCACACCGCCACGGACGGTGAGATCTACGGACATCACGAACCTTTCGGCGACATGGCGCTTGCCGCACTCATCCGCAAGGTCGGAGAGAGGAACGACTTCGTCCTTACGAACTATGCGACATGGCTGGACAGCCATCCCGCCACGCTCCATGCAGTCCTCCACAGAGGAGAAGAGGGAAAGGGAACCTCCTGGTCCTGTTCGCATGGCGTCTCGCGATGGTACAAGGACTGCGGCTGCCATACAGGTGGCGAGGAAGGCTGGAACCAGGCATGGAGGACGCCTCTGCGCAATGCGCTGAGGAACCTTGCAGACAAGCTTGATGCAATATTCAGCAAGCGCATCAAGGAGATATTCTCCAGCAGAATCGAACCGTCCAGGCTGCTCGAGGAGGCGGGACGCACGTTCTGCGGCGCGATCACCATGGCCGACTTCATCGAGGATCTCCACAGACGATACGAGTTCTCCAGGGAGTACGACAGCCAGGTCTCTTCGATGCTCAGCGGGATAATGAACAAGCACTTCAGCCTCACCAGCTGCGGCTTCTTCTTCTCGGACCTGTCCGGAATCGAACCCAGGCAGAACATCAAATACGCAATCTATGCAATCAGGATGTTCCAGCCTTATGTGGCCGAGGATCTGATGAGGACGTTCCTGTCCGACCTGCGTCTTGCCAAGAGCAATCTCAAGAGCCAGGGCAACGGGATGAGCATCGCGCAGGAGGAGACCAAGGGGCTGTCCGGAGAGCTGGAGGCGGCAATCTACTTCTATCTGAACAGACTGCTCGCGCTGCCCGGGGACTGGCATGACGAATACGGCCGCTTCCGTCTTGAAAAGGACTATTTCGATGATGACGAGAACTACATCGAGGTCGTCATCGACAGAGTGAGCATGAAGAGCTGGTCGTTCACCGTACTGTCCTCCTCCCCCATCGAAAGCGGAATGAACCTGTACATCTGCGAGGGAGCCGACGCATCCAGCGCCACAGGCCGATACCGCATAACTAACGACGACATTCCCCTGAGGATGCTGGACGACTCCTATCTATGGATCGACAGGGCGATTTCAGACCTTCCGATCTCCGAGATCAGGGACATGACCAACTGCCTCAAGCACTACGCGATGCTGAGCCAGAACAGCCAGTATCTGCCGATGAAGACGCAGACCATCGAGAACCTTGGCCTGTCTCTGAAGATCCTGAAGGGACTGTTCAACTGCTTCTCCGACGAGCTCGACGACAAGGAGATGTACGAGAACATGAACACCATCCTGAACTTCATCAACAAGTGCGGACGCAACGCCGAGAAGGATGCGATCAGGTCTATCTTCTCATCCGCACTTGTACAGCTGAGCCGCAAGGTCGATGCAAACGGCCTTGGCGACACTGTGGCGGACCAGATCATAAACATCATGACGCAGAGCCGCAACCAGGGCTTCGAACCCGAGCTGAGGGATATCCAGAACTCCGTCTACCAGTACTACATCGGAGCGAAGGCGAGCGACATCGCCGTCGAGAAGCTGAGAAGAGTCTACGACATACTCAACTTCCAATAGGATTCAAGCTGGCGACAAGGGAAGAGGCCGTCCTCAATGGGCGGCCTCTCTCTTCAACACTCCAGGATGCTCTTCGCGTGTGCCCTGGATATCTCGCTGACCTCACCGGACAGGAGACGGGCGATCTCGTCGACCCTTTCGCCGTCACGGATCTCGTCGATCGATGATACCGTGCGTCCGTCCTCCTCCCTCTTGTAGACCAGGTAGTGTGTCCTCGCCTTCGAAGCGATCTGGGCGAGATGGGTTATCGCGATGACCTGATGGCTGTGACTCAGCTTCTCCAGCTCCAATGCTACAGAATGAGCGACCACACCTCCAAGGCCTGAGTCGATCTCGTCGAACAGCAGTGTCTCGACTTCATCTTCCGCGGCAAGAGCGCTCTTGATTGCAAGCATGATGCGGCTGAGCTCGCCACCGGAAGCGACCTGGCTTATAGGGCCGGCCTTCTCACCCTTGTTCGCAGCAAGCGTGAACACGACATCGTCCATGCCGCTGGCCTCCGGCTGGCGAGTGCTCATGACGATCTGGAATACGGCGTTCTTCAAGCCAAGAGCTGACAGGTTGTCCTGGATAGTCTTCTCGAGAATCCTGGCGCACTGGGCCCTGCAGGCGCTCAACGCCTCTCCCCTGCTCTTCAGTTCGCTTTCGGCCTTATCCATCCTCTTGAGGCTGTCGGACAGAAGATCCTCGAAGTTCTCTATCGTCGCCAGTGCATTGCGGTACTCCTCCCGTCTGGCGATGACAGCCTCGAGAGAGCCTCCGTATTTCTTCTTCAGCCGTTGCAGAAGAGCAAGCCGTGCGTTCTTCTCCTCGAGCTCGTCCTCGCTGAAGGATATCGAGGCAAGGTATTCGCCAAGCGACGAGGCGATGTCCTCGAGTTCAATGGAAGCCGATTCGATCCTTTCCAGATATGCATCGAGTCTTGCATCGGAACGGGAGGCCTTGGCCACGGCGCTCTGACATCTGGCGATGAGGGAGAGTGCACCAAGGTCGTTGCCCCCTCTGAGAGCCTCCTGGGCCTCCTCAAGCTCACCTGTGAGCACCTCGCTCTGGCCGATCAGTCTGACCTGGGCCGAGAGCTCCTCATCCTCGCCGACCTTGACGTCGGCCTTTTCGATCTCATCAAGACAGAAGGCGATGTAGTCCGCTTCACCGGATGCCTTCTCGTTCTCATCGACGAGACGCTGATGCTCCTTGCGCGCCTGGGCAAGCTCGTCATAGGCCTGTCTGTATGCAGACAGAAGCGGTGCACTGTGAGCCGCCTTGTCAAGGAGCGCCAGCTGTATGGCCGGTCTGAGCAGAGACTGGTGTGCATGCTGACTCGACACATCGACGAGAAGACTTCCGAGGCTCTCGAGCTGCTCGCGTGTCACGCTGTAGCCGTTGACGCTCATGATCGACCGGCCGCTCTGGCGGACGATGCGCTGTATGAATAGACCACCCTCCTCATCCTCGAGGCCGTTTTCCTTCAAGAAGGCATCGACCGCTCCGCCTTCCCTGTATGAGAAGAGCGCCTCGATGTGCGCCTCCTTCTCGCCCTGACGCACGACATCACCTTTCGACTTCTCGCCGAGTATCAGGCCGAGGGCACCGAGAATGATGGACTTGCCGGATCCGGTCTCACCGGTGATGACTGCGAAACCGGATGTGAAATCCAGTACGAGGGAGCGGATGAGCACATAGTTCCTGACTTCGAGGCGTTCAAGCATGCATGCCTCCGGACCAGTTGAGCTTGCTGCTCAGAACCTGGGTGTAGTTCCTGACATCGGAGGCGATCAGCAACGCCTTGCTGCGGCTCTTCTCGACGACGATGTCATCACCCTCCTGGAGCTCGCAGTACTGCTGCCCGTCGACGGTCAGCATGAGTTCGGTCCTCTGCCCTTCGTCGACCTTCATCGTTATAACCTCGTTGGCTCCGAGGACAAGCGGTCTGTTGGAGAGCGTGAACGGGCACACCGGAGTGATTATCAGGGCGCTCATCTCGCTGTCCAGAATCGGACCGCCGGCTGCAAGCGAATAGCCTGTGGAACCCGTCGGCGTCGCGATGATGATTCCATCGCTTCTGAACGTGCCGGCCTTTGTCTTGCCGACGTAAAGGTCGATGTTGACGACCTTGGCGACGCCCGACGAGGTTACGACAGCCTCGTTGAGTCCCTGGCACTGGAAGACCTTCTGCCCAGAGCGCATGACGCTGACCTTGAGCATGAGACGACGGGATATCTTTTCCTGGCCGTCGAGGACCTGCTGGAGCGCATGTTGCCATTCATTGGAGCTGATCTCCGTGATGAAGCCGAAGGTGCCGAGATTGACAGCGAGTATCGGGATTCCAAGATCCTGAACAAGACGGGCGCAGTAGAGCACAGTACCGTCCCCGCCGACGGAGACAAGAAGATCGGTCCTGATCGAGATATCGATTGTCTCGTCCAGATTCTCGACCTCATGCACCTGGCACGATATGCCGCGCTGCTCGAGGTAGGTGCGCATCTGATGGGCAAGCTCGAGACTGTCCTTCTTCCAGAGATTCGCGATGATGACGACGTATCTGATCTCCAATGCGGTCTTTCTCCTTATGGCAGATGCGAGAGGACCTTGTTAAGGGCCTCGGTATCCTTCTGCTGAAGAAATGGATATAGAGGGAACGAAAGTCCCCTGTTAAGAGCGGCTATCGCGTTCGGATAAAGGTCATAGCGTTCCTGGTAGTGGATTCCCACGCTCTTTGTGAACGTCCTCTTGCAGGAGACCGAATACTTGTTCGCGAAGGCGATGCAGTCATCCGGTCTTCCACTGACGACCACGGGAAAGACATAGCCGTTGGAGAGGAAGTCAACGCTTCTCAGGCCGAAGACCTTGTTCTCGGTCTTCATGACCGCCTGCATGAACATCTTGTACAGCTCGTTCCTCCTGGCAAGGAGAGCGTCGATACCGGCAAGCTGGATGATGCCGAGGGCGGCGTTCATGTCTGGAAGATCGTTGTAGGGACTGGTCGGAGCAGCGAGCTTTCTGAGCATCTCGATGCGCTCCTCGCTGGATGACAGGACGGCCGCGCCGCCGCCTGTGGAGATTATGCAGTCCTCCTCGAAGGCACATACGACCACATCGCCCAGAGTACCTCCGCGCCTGACATTGCCGCTTCCGTCATCGATTCTGGAACCGAAAGATTGAGTGATGTCCTCGACGATCGGAAGACCGAGATCCCTTATGTTCTCCAGTCCTGTCGGCACCTGGCATACAGGCTCATGAAGCAGAATGGTGGATCCGCCCGCCTCGAATGCCCGGCTTATGGCCTCGGCGCTCAGGCATCCGCACTCAGGCGATACGTCTGCAAGGAGCATAGTTGCACCAAGCGATTCGATGACGGTCCTGTATATCTCCGGAGAGAGCACCGAGATGATGACCTTGTCGCCGGCCTTCACCCCTACCGCCTTCAGGGCAGTGGCAAGAGCGGAAGGATATGAGCGGTCCGTTATGCCGTCCTTGAGTTCGACATACTGTGCGAACTGCTTGAGGAAGTCACGCCGCCTCTCGCCAGGGCCGATCTTCTCGTCGACCATGGTCTGCAGCACGGCATCCATGTCCTTCCGTCTCAGTGTTGGCTTGAAGAATCTGATCAGTGAGGCCATGGCCAGATATTAGCATAGCTGGCGCATGCGCTACAATTGCGAACCTGTTCACTTCGAATCTGCAAGGGTTGTCGTTCAGGATGGAGGAATGCATTATTCGTGCGATGGATTTAAAAACCCGTGCAGCCGACCTCGATCTGGACATTCCGGCGATGTTCCCGGCACTCAAGGACAAAAGGATTCCGCTTCTGACCAGGCTGATGGCCCATCGGATCTTCGAGGAATACAGGCCAAGGGAGGATGTGTCGATGACGCGGCACTGGTACTACGCCATACCGGTCATCATCGTCTACGCCTGCCGATATTTCGCATCGTCAAGGCCGTCTTCCTCTAGATGAACAGCGAGGAGATGTACACGGCAAGGCAGCAGCAGGTCGCCACCAGAGGCAGACTTCCCTTCACAAGCGATACGAGTATTGCGACACCAAAGCCGATGATTCCGCAGACGCTGCTTCCGCTTGCGCTTATGATTGCAGGGAAAGTCATGACGGAAAGCGTCACATAGGGTACGTAGTGCAGAAAGCTTCTGATGAACGTGGAACGTATCTCGCCATGGAAAAACACGAGCGGAATGACACGGACGAGATAAGTGACAATGGCCATCACGATGATGTAGACGTAGACATTCCTCATTCCTCATCCTCCTTCAATGGCCAGACAATGGCGGCAAGCGCCGATATCGCAAGCGTCAGGATTATTATCTTGACGCCGTCGCTGATGTACGAGACGACAGGCTCGAGAGTGAACAGCCAGCTGGATAGCATGCTCACCACGACGATCGCGAGTATCCGTCCATCCTTCTTCGCAGGTGGTATGACGACGGCGATGAACATGGCATACAGGGCGACAGAGAGCGCACTGACTATCGATGGAGGCAGTATCTCGCCGAAGATGATGCCCAGCACGGTACCGGTTGCCCAGCCGGGGATCGTGATGGTCGCAAGTCCATAGGCGAAGTATTCGCTCACTGGACGCTTCTGGCTGATGAGCGTCGCGAATATCTCGTCAGTCACGTCGAAACCAATGAGCATGCGTTTTCCAAGCGACAGATTACTGTCCAGGTGCACGCATAGTGCAGCGCTCATGAGGAAGTAGCGGATGTTTATGACGGCCTGGTTGACGGCCATCTCGAGATAGGAGCCTCCATCGGCGATGATACCCACGGCGGCAGCCTCGCCTGCCGATGTATTGTTGGCAAGGCTCATCACGAGCCCCTGCAGCGGATCCAGACCGCAGTTGCGCATCAGAATTCCAAGCGAGAAGGAGACGGCGAAGTAGCCGATCGAGATCGGCAGTCCGTTTTTCAAGCCGCTGGAATAAGAAGAAAACCTGTCACCCATTTCAACATGCGAAGGGACGGGATAGATCCCGCCCCTGTCGCTCTCCTGATATAGCCCTCTTTAGCGGAGGTCTTCAGTCTTGATCCAATCCTGATCGTCGTATGCACGGTTCTCGCCGCACATGCCCCAGATGAAGGTGTAGTTCGTCGTTCCGCATCCGGAGTGGATGGACCAGGACGGGTTGATGACAGCCTCGTCGTTGTGCATGACGATATGGCGCGTCTCATCCGGCTCGCCCATGAAGTGGAACACGCACTGGTTCTCGGGAATGTCGAAGTAGAAGTAGACCTCCATCCTCCTCTCGTGGGTGTGGGCAGGCATGGTGTTCCAGACCGAACCCTCTTCGAGGTGGGTCAGACCCATCGACAGCTGGCAGGTCTCGAGGATGTCCGGATGGATGTACTGGTTGATCGTCCTCTCGTTGGAGTCCTTGAGGGAGCCAAGGTGCTTGTGGATGGCCTTCTCGTAAGGGATGAGAGTGATCGGGCACGGCTTGTGGGCCGGACATGTGAGAATGTAGAACTTGGCAGGCTTCGCCTTGTCGATGCTCCTGAAGGTTACCTCCTTCGTGCCCATGGGCAGATAGAGGGCATCATAGTTCTTGACTTCATAGTCCTTGCCGTCGACCTTGACGATTCCATCGCCGCCGATGTTGATCGTTCCAAGCTCTCTTCTCTCCAGAAGATAATGGACGCCGAAGTTCTTCCAGGGGTCGATGTTCTTCTCGAGGTTGACCTCCTCGTCCACCGGCATGGCACCCATGGTGACGATCCTGTCGACGTGTGAGTAGACACATGAGACATCATCCTTGTTGAAGATGTTCTGGATGAGGAACTCCTTCCTGAGTTCTTCCGTGTTCATTCTTGTGAACGGCTCTTTGCCTGTCGAATAGCGGATATCCATCTTTCGAAAACTCCTTTTACTTTCCAGGTCGCTTGAAATAGGCGGCCAGTCTTTCATCCATACGTGCTTCGATCCTCTTCAGACCTCCGTTGAGATGTCTCTCGACGATTGCGTCCACAGAACCGAAATCCTTCTTCCTGATCACCTCGAGCAGCTCGATGTGATCATCGACTATCGAACGATAGTCCTTGTCTTCCTTGATATCAAGAATGCGGATTCTTGTATAGTCCGCAGACGAGCTGAAAGCTCTCCAGAGGGCATCTTTGTGCACTGCATCGAACCACAGCTCATGCATACTGCTGTCCAGATCATAGAAATCATGAGGATTGAAGGAATCCTCCTTCAGAATTATCTCCTGCTTTCTTATCAGGTGGCTGACATCCTCCACAAGCAGCGGATCATCGAGCCGGATGAAATCCCGGATCACGTTCGACTCGATGGCGACACGGGCATAGATGAACTCCTTGACGGCATCAAGATCGATATAGCTGACGATGGACTGCTGATAAGGCAGAAGGTCAATCAGATTCTGGTCGGCAAGACGGTGCAAGGCCGTCCTGACAGGAGTCCTGGAAGCATCATAGCGCTCACATAGCTCCCCTTCTGAAACAGGACTTCCCGGTACCAGAGTCAGATCGAGGATACCCGCCCTTATATCCTCATATATGCTGCTTGCCATGTCCTTGGCAGTGCTCATTCCTGTAATTCCCCCACTGATGCAGAACAAAGATATCTTTATTTTAAGACCCTCAATGTATACCTGTCAATGAAAAACAATATTTATCGTTGAAATAAATTCACATTATCAAGAATGTATACAAACTTTTTATCAAGCCAAACACTTGACAAGTGAATGGGGGGGGGTAGCCTTCCAACAGAAAAAGGAGAGTAATTCTGATGAAGAGACTATTTGTTCTGCTGCTGGCTTTTATGATGCTGTTCGCTTTCGTCGCCTGCGACGACAACACCCCGAATCCGCCTGTAGCTGAAGAGCCGGATACGCCCACTACCCCGGATACTCCCGTTGATCCGGATACGCCAAACCCGGTAGTCGAGAAATGGGATGGAACCGCTTCCACTGAATGGTTTAGTTCTGAAACAAGCTCATTCACACTGGAGACACCAGAACAGCTAGCCGGACTTGCAGAGCTTGTAAGTGAAGGCACCGACTTCTCAGGAAAGACCATCACACTTTCAAATGACATGGATCTGGATAACAAAGAATGGACACCCATTGGAACTGCAGAACATCCATTCACTGGGACTGTCGATGGTGGCGAAATCACAATCAGCAATCTGAAGATGTCAAAGGAAATCGAATCGACGATTCAAGAGACAAATGACCAGAAAGTTGCCGGCTTCATTGGATTCCTTGCTGCTGGTGGTGTCAGGAATCTGAATTTCTCCAATGTCAGCATTGATGTCGGACAAGACGTTGCAGTAGGTGTCGTGGCAGGTTTCATGAACGGTGGTTCAATCGATTCCGTTACTGTCGATAAAGCTTCTCTCTCAGGCAAGTACAAGTCCGATATGGGAGGCATCGTAGGTAAGCTGTACGATGATGGATCAGTTACAAACAACAAGGTTACAGATACCAGTATTGTAGTAGATGCTGAAAATTCGAGCTATGAAAGCTGTAATGTCGGAGGCGTCGTCGGATCGTTCTCCCATGAAGGAGACAACAGCGATAACAAGAAGATCGAAAAAAACATTGTGAATCTTTCCGGCAATTCCGAAGCGAAGCTGAATCTAATCAATTATCAAGAAGCACCAGGTTATTCGCTCCCTGTTGGCGGAATAATCGGCCAGATTGGAATAGGCACTGAAGGAACCGTATCCGACAACGAACTGATAATCGCAGATGTCAATCAGATTGCAGGAGGAAAAGGAAGTATTCTTGTCGGTTACCCTCAGGAGTTCTATGGTTTCTCGAACAACAAGGGTAGTTGCGGCAATCAGTCTTGGGAAAATGAAGAAAATTACGACTCTGCGAGGGTTGATGTTCTACTACCCGAAGAACAGGCTTGAAGCTTATCCTCTTGATTACACATATCGATGCCGCTCCTAACGGGGCGGCACATTTTTCCCACAAGACAACCAGATAACCTCTTTGAATTCCGATTTGCAGATGGAGTCTTTAAGGTTAAATGAAATAGAATGCATAATCATGAATGCCCAAGTACTGTATACCGACAATCTGATCATCAGAAGATTCGAAGAAAGCGACATCCATGCTTTGTACGTCATCCTTTCTGATGAGGAGGTGAACAGATTCCTTCCTTGGTATCCCATGAATGACATTTATGAAACAAGACGCTTCCTTGATACAGGATTCGAGAAACAATCATATGCAGTCTGTCTCAAGAATGATGGTTTTCCAATTGGGTACATCAATATCGCTGAAAAAGAGCCATACGACCTCGGATATGGGATAAGAAAGGAATTCTGGAACAGAGGTATCATCACAGAGGCATGCAAGGTTGTCATTGAACAAGCAAGAGAAGAAGGATTGCCTTATGTCACAGCGACACACGACAGGAACAACCCAGGAAGCGGACGTGTAATGCAAAAGATAGGAATGAGATATCATTACACTTACGAGGAGCTCTGGCAACCAAAGAACATAATGGTCTTCTTCCGTATGTATCAGCTCAATCTTGATGGAAAGTATGATCGTATCTATATGGGATACTGGAATCAGTCAAATGTACGATTCATCGAGAAGTTCTGACGATCTCGCTCATACGGGTGAATCCTAATCGACAAAGTCAAATAAGAAAAGGGGGAGTCTGGAAGCTCCCCCTGGTGTATTATGTACGGTCCAGCCTGGAAAAATGCGGGACCGGAAGGATAAAAGAAAACCTGGCGACGCCCTACTCTCCCACGGACGAGCCGCAGTACCATCGGCGAAGAGGCGTTTCACTTTCGTGTTCGGGATGGGAACGAGTGGGAGCCACCTCTCTCTGGTCACCAGGAA
>CASEAG010000039.1 GCA_949285785.1 uncultured Spirochaetales bacterium
CTGAAGGGCAGTTGCTCTCCTTAAAAAGATTGGAAAATGGAGCAGATTGACGGAGGAAACACACTAAATGTAGAAAACGGCCCATAAAAAGGCCGTTTCAAACATATTCCCTATAGTCCTATGAATTCAGGTTCTTTTATTTACTGAAGAACTATGGGCTGAGCGATGAGGATGCTCTCTTCGTGCTCTATCATCCTGATGGCTCAAGTGATTATGGCATCGAGGGCTACGATGGTTTCAAGAACAGCGATTACCTGAACGAGAAAACGATTTCGATTCTAAGCAAAAGCTTCGGAATCGATGTCGGGAATGGTGAGAATGGTCTCAGTAACCCTTACGGACCAGCAACCAAAGGCCGGACCCCGGAATACTTCGAATCGTTCGGCGCCGTGGTCACTCCCGAGGACGATCCTGTTGACGGCGGTTTCACAATGATGCTGGGGAAGACTCATGATGGGATTCTCTATTTCGCATTCTCCTCATTCGAACTGAGTCCGTTCCTTGATGACGAGTCTGCCTCCGGCTTTGCCGATGATGTCAGGGCGCTGTTCAATGCCTATCTGGCTGAACTGGAAAGTGGAGATGTCAGCGGCCTTGTCCTCGACTACCGTGGTAATGGTGGCGGATATATCTCCGACATCTACAACACTCTGTCGCCTCTTGCCGATGCGGATACGACCTATGCCCGGATCCGCACCAAGAGAAGCGACAACCCCGGCACCTATAATGTCTGGCATGACGTCGTTATGCCGGCGGGGAGGGCGGCTGGAGATGCTGTCGACTTCCCTGTCGTCGCGATCACCAACTCGTATTCCGCGTCGAGTTCCGAGTTCTCGATCATGGCTCTCAGGGCAATGCGCGAGTGTTCTGGACTCGACTTTCTACAGGTTGGAGGCTGCACTGTAGGTGCGACCGGCATGATCCTGGATGAGAACGGCCTGTTCAATGCCGGGACCTTCGATGTCGAGGACATCGTCAGTGATACCGGCATGAGATACACCATGACGACATACATGCCGTTTAGCCAGGTGCGCTATATGGACGGGACGAGCTACGAAGGTATTGGAATCGCACCTGATATCGAGGTCCCATTCGACAATGGCCGGTTTACAGGTGGAACCGATGGAAGGCTTGATGCCGCATTTGCGGCTGTCAGGAGAATGTAGGGTAGGCTTATCCAAGCTGAATATGCCAGATCATTCCGAGTGGTTTTTCAACGGATTCCGAGCAGAAGTCTTTTATCCTGCATTTCATGACCCATCTGGTCCTCTCTGGCAAGAAGAAGTATGTCCTTTTCAAGGCGTAGAGCAAAAAGCACGGACAGATAGGCTCCCATAGATACGGACGGGTCTCCCTTCTCGATCTTCCAGAGCGTGGCACGTGAAATCTTGGCCCTCTCTGCACAAAGGTCGCATGATATGCGTCTCCTCATACGGGCGAGCCTGATCTGCTTGCCGACTTCAGCCAGGTATCGTCTTTCCCGAGGATAGAGCAATACTTCCTTCTTCATGTCTATTAAAATAAACCAATAATGGTAATTTGTAAATCTTAAGAGATATATGATAAGAGCATGATGACATTATATGCATGATTGATTTTGCATTGTCCACGGTAATTCAACTCTTCTCTCTTTCATCTGTGGTGGTATCATGTAACCTATGGATGCGCTGAAGGAACTCAAATGTGCAATCGACGGTTTTGCAAGGGAAAGGGACTGGGAGCAGTTCCACACCCCGGCAAATCTTGCCAAGAGCATTGCGATAGAATCTGGGGAGCTTCTGGAATGCTTCCAATGGAATGAAGACGAATTCGATCTGGCCCAGGTGAAGGAGGAGCTGGCAGACGTATTGAACTATTGTATGCGCCTGGCAAGTGTCTTGGACCTTGATGTCCGTCAGATAATTTTGGACAAGATCGAGAAGAACCGGGCCAAGTATCCGGTCGAGAAGGCCAAGGGCCGTTCGGTGAAGTACGACAGACTCTGACGGGGTGGATTATGATAGTCTATGCGGGAAGCAAGAAGACGTTTCAAAGCGAGCTGATCAATGGTGGTATAGGAAGAAGGCTTGACGATCTTTTCCGTAAATTGGGAGTGCCTCGTGAAAGCTATTCCGAATTCAGGTCATGGGAGGCATCTCTGCCCCGTATCGGCATGATCATCTCCAACCGCGCAATAGACGATGAGGTACAGGTCGCCTTGGAGTACCAGATTCCGTTGACCTCCAAGCGGGTTGACTTCATGGTAGCTGGCACGGATGGGCGAAAGGACAATGTCGTCATCATCGAGCTCAAGCAGTGGGAGACATGTCAGGCGACGAGTCGAGAGAATGTCGTCAAGGCGTTTACGGGCGGTGCACTACGTGATGTCGCGCATCCATCTCAGCAGGCCTATTCCTATGCAAAGCTCATAGAGAACTTCAATGAGGATGTCAGGGTGAATGACATCGGCCTGATTCCATGTGCCTATCTGCACAACTACAAGGAGGAGAATCGTAGCCAGATCTGCAACGGAAGATATGCCGAAGCGCTGCAGGATGCGCCCGTATTCCTGCAGAAAGACGGTGATGCTCTCGGGGACTTCATCGCGAAATATGTGTCATCACCATCAGGAAAGAACCTTTTTGAGATCATCGAGAATGGCAAGCTCAGACCATCCAAGTCTCTGCAGGATACGGTCGGAAGCATCCTGAACGGTAACCATGAGTTTGAAATGATCGATGAACAACTGGTGGCCTATTCGACGATTCTCAAGCTTGTCGAAAACTCGGTTTCGGACAGTGGAAAGCATACTGTGATAGTCCAGGGCGGGCCGGGTACAGGCAAATCCGTCATTGCTATGCATCTGCTTGCAAAGCTCATAAACAACGATTGTTCATGTGCCTATGTGACCAAGACCAGTGCACCTCGCTATACATTCTGGAAGAGTCTGACGAAGGGTAGGCATAAGATTGCATATCTGAAAGGGCTGTTCATGAGTTCTGGAGTCTTCCACAGGGTGGGAGCGGATACGTTCACCTGTCTCCTCGTAGATGAAGCCCACAGGCTTAATGCGAAGTCCGGATTATATGGTAACGAGGGCGAAAACCAGATACGCGAGATCATAAACGCCTCGAAGATAAGCGTCTTTTTCATAGATGAAGACCAGATCGTATCCATGAAGGACATAGGAAGAATCGATGAGATAAGGCGGCAGGCAGAGGATCTCGGTGCCACAGTCCATTGCAATGACAGTCTGAAGCTCACATCCCAGTTCCGTTGCAATGGATCGGATGGATATCTTGCATTTCTTGATGACATGCTCCAGATCAGAAGAACTGCGAATCGTGACTTCTTCGACCTCGACTACGACATCGAGGTGTTCGATGATGCCTGTGCGATGCGTGAGGCTCTGAGGGTGAAGAATACGAATAACAAGGCCAGGATGATTGCTGGCTACTGTTATCCCTGGATCAGCGACAGGGATAAATCGAAGATGGACATCATCCTCCCCGGTGGATTCGAGGCCCAGTGGAATTTCACCACCAACGAGTTCGCGACAGACAAGAATTCGTTCGATCAGGTAGGATGCATCCATTCGACTCAAGGACTGGAATTCGAATATGTAGGCGTGATAATCGGGATGGACATGCAGTATGTCGGAGGAAAGGTCGTCACCGACTACCGTAGGCGCTATTTGAAGAGGGATAAGACCATAGCGAATGTCAGGAGCGCCGAGGACGAAAGACTGGCTGACAGAATCATACGCAATACTTATAAGACGCTGCTATCAAGGGGACAGAAAGGCTGTTACGTCTACTGTGAGGACTGCAATCTCGGCAAGTACATCAGACAGCGTCTGGCTGTGGTCAGGCAGCTTGGTAATTGACACTATTGTATTTGAAATGTGTATTCATTCTACAGTTTTCAATATTGAAAAATATAAAGAAAAGACACTTTTCAATGATTCTGTTCTCTACTAACATTAGAGCATGGGCAAGATACTTAAAAGAAAGATCGCGAAGATTCTTGAAGACTACTATGCCAATGATCCAGGGAAGATCCTCCTTGTCGATGGAGCACGGCAGACGGGCAAGTCGTTCATCATCAGGCAGACTGCAAGCCAGAGGTTCAGGAATTATATTGAAGTGAATCTATTCGAGGATAGGCTTGGAGCCGGAATCTTTGCAGGTGTCGATACCGTTGAGAAGTTCAATATTGCGGTAAGCCTTGCCGCTGGCAATATCGGCGATGCAACGAAGGAGAATACGATCGTGTTCCTGGATGAGATTCAGGAATACCCGCAGCTGCTTCCTCTGTTGAAGTTCATCAACCAGGAAGGGCGCTATCGTTATATCGGATCAGGCTCTGCACTTGGTGTCGAACTTGCCAGAACCAGCTCAATCCCAATGGGTTCGATCGATGTAGTCAGACTTCATCCACTAGACTTCGAGGAATACCTTTGGGCAAACGGTGTAGGTGAGGATGTCATATCCTACTTGAGAAAATGCTTCTATGGAGACATGGCTGTAAATGAGAACATTCATATGACCATCATGCGACACTTCAGGATGTATCTTGCCGTTGGAGGACTCCCTGAAGCTGTAGCGATGCATGTCGACGGAGCGTCGATTACCCAGATCCGTACTGTTCATGCGCAGATCAGAGGCTTCTATGGTGCAGACTGTGCAAAGTACGACAGCGAACATCGTCTGCAGATCATGCGCATATATTCCATGCTGCCTTCTTTCATGGAACAGAGGAAGAAACGCGTGGTGTACAAGAAGATCGATCCCAGAAGTGCGAGATCCGACAGATATGCAGATGAATTCGACTATCTGATCGCTTCCGGTGTCGCGCTTGGTGTTCAGGCGGTCACGAATCCGGTCTTTCCCCTTGATGCAAGTGTTACAAAGAACCTGATAAAGCTCTATCTCAATGACGTCGGACTTCTTTCCTCGGTCCTTTTCGGGCCTAATCTGAAGGCCATCATGGATGATGCGAAGTCGATAAATCTGGGTTCTCTTTATGAAACCGCAGTGGCCATGGAGCTGTCTGCCCATGGTCATACGCTCTTCTATTACGACAACAGATCAAAGGGCGAGGTCGACTTTCTTCTGAACGATTATGATACACTGTCTATTCTTCCTGTCGAGGTGAAGAGCGGGCGGGACTATCAGATACATTCGTCATTGACGAATATGCTCAATGATGGTCAGTGTGCCAGCAGGGCGGTGGTGCTATCCAATTCGCACAAGTACAGCCGTCGAGATGGAGTCGCCTACATGCCTGTGTACAATGTCATGTTCATAGGAGGAGTTCATGAGTACCGGTCATGATAATCCGGAGCTGGAGCTGCAAATCGATCCCGAGTGGGTTGACATGTTCTCACCTCGCATTCTGGACAGAGGCTATGCTTATTTCATCGATGGAACGGTACATGATATCGAGAAGTCGGAATTCGGGTATACAGCGGTTGTAGAAGGCTCAAGGCCTTATCATGTCGAAGTTGAACTCGATGATGAGGGCACTCTGGTTGATGCCGATTGCGACTGTCCATATGCCATGGACGGCAACTGGTGCAAGCATGAAGCCGCACTCATGTATGCACTTGAGGATGGTCTTGACGAATATGAGGAACATCAGAGTGTGGACACTGGTCTGGAGTGCGATGGACTTGTCGGCAATTTGGCAGATGATGTGTCGCTTGATTCCGTCCTGTCCTCGATGAGCCGGGAGGAGCTTGAGTCTCTTGTGCTCGAGCTTGCTTCCAGGAATTCTGATATCCGAGGACTGATCTGGGAAAGGTATGCCGACCGGTTGTCTTCCTCTTTCATCCTGGAAAACAGGAATCATATTGATGCCACCATCGACAGCATTCGTCGCACAGGTGCTGACGCGTGGTATGATGAGGAAGACTATTACAGCAGCTCGGAATTCCATGAACTTGAAGAGCTGCTGGAATCAAGAGTACGTACAATCGTGCTTTGTAAAGGGTATCCATTACAGGCCTTCAGACTCTGTCTTCATATCCTCTCTCGTTTGCCGGAGCCCAGGGATTCTGAATATGGTGGTTATGAATTCGAGAAAGTCATCGGGACTGCATGTTCCGTCATGAAAGAGGCGTTTGAGATGGCAGGCGAGAACGAACGGCAAGGTATGAAGACGGACCTCGAGAAGTTATTCACCTCTCTGAGTCCCGCCAGATTATGCTACGAAGATGTCGCAATAGTCCTGTTGTCGACGATGAAAGATGTCTTTGTCGCCACTGCGATAGTCAAGAAAGGCAGAGATTCTGCAGAATCCTTTTCCGAAGAAAACATGAAGTTGTATCTGCTCTCATACCAGGTGCTTGGCTGGTGGGAGGAGATGATGGATTTCATTCTATGCCACCTGGTCTCCTATGCCGCTGTCGAGTGCGGGTATCGATTCCTGAAGGAACATTCAGGTAGTGAAGAGGTCATATCGTTCCTGCTCAAGACCAGGACTGCGAATGACTGTTACGAACAGACGGCCATGAGCAGTTCGAAGATACAGAAGGATGTCTCTGAATGGCTTTTGGACATCTATCGTTCATGTGACAGACAGCCGGAGTATGCCGATGAGCTTGAATATAACATACTGCACATTTCACAGAATGATATTGGCCGGGTGCTGGAATTCAAATCCCTTGTCGATGAATCGAGATGGAAATCGGTATATGAAAGGCTCAGGCATTCCTGTTCCATCTCCAGTCATGCTCCTGAGTTGTATGCACATCTACAGGATTGGGAATCGCTGATGGAGTATGTAGAGAGACCATACTGCAATTGTCTTGCGCGTTATGAGAGGATTCTTCATGAGCATTTTCCGCAGCGCCTGATCGCCTTGCTTGAAAGGAATGTACGTTCCACGGCCGCTCACATGAGCGATCGAAGAGGGTATCAGGTGTTCGCTTCGCAGCTCAGGCATCTGAAGTCGTATGATGAAGGAACTGCGATAGTTGAGGCGATTCTACAGAATCCTGCCTTGAAAATGTCGAAAAGACATGCTCTGAAGGATGAACTGAGGAAGGCCGGATTCACGCCCGAGTATTATTATTGAGGTCATTGGACAATGGCTGTATCATGATTGCTGCCATGAAGGACGACAGGAGACGATGCCCGCATTTCGGACGCTGCGGCGGCTGTGACATGCTTGATCTGAGGTATGATGATGAACTTGATGAGAAGCTTCTCGAGGTGGAGCATTATCTTTCCAGATTCGGCCATGTCGAGGATGTCATCGCATCTCCACGGACCCTCGGCTACAGGTGCAAGGTCCAGGCCTTATGCGGTATGGACCGCGGGCATCTTGTCACCGGGATATACCGAAGGGGAACTCATCATCTGATACCGATCCGTTCCTGTCCGCTTGAGGATCCGCTTGCGACAGAGGTCGTGTCTACCGTCAGATACCTTGCCGACAGGGCAGGGCTGGAAGCCTGGGACGAAGACCTCATGACAGGTGACATCAGACATATCCTCGTCAGGACCAGTTCATACTACAAGGAGGCTCTGGTCGTCCTTGTGGTTGCGGACGCACATCTTTCCTGTGCATCGGATCTTGCCGCAGCCATCCATCAACGCTGTCCTTATGTGAAGTCCGTTTCTCTTGTTGAGAACCGTGACAAGACCTCGATGGTAATACCTGCCGGCGCAACGGAACGTGTCATATACGGAAGGGGCTATATCGTAGACAGAGTGTGCGGGCTCGATTTCCGGATCTCAGGGCTCTCGTTCTTCCAGATCAATCCGGTCCAGGCTGAACGCCTGTACTCCATTGCCGTCGACATGGCCGATCTGAGAAGCGACGATGTCGTGATCGACGCCTACTGTGGAACAGGTACGATCGCCTTGATCGCCGCCTCCTCCGCTTCATGCCGGGTCATCGGTATCGAGGCCAATGAGGATGCCGTGAAGATGGCCCGGGAGAATGCAAGGCAGAACGGCATCACGAATGCCGAGTTCATCTCGGCCGATGCCTCCAGAAAACTCAAGGAGATGGCAAGGGAAGGGCAGACCTGCTCGGTGCTCTTTCTGGATCCACCGCGTTCCGGTTCTTCTGAGCAGTTCCTTGCCGCTGCAGGGCGGATGAAGCCGGACCGTATCATCTACGTCTCATGCAACCCGCAGACTCTGGGACGGGACCTGAGGTATATCCACCATCAGCTCGGATACAGGGTCAAGGCGATACAGCCTGTGGACCTCTTCCCCGGAAGTGCACATATCGAGACCGTCGTCATGATCGACAGGCCAAGGCCACGCATCTGATGGCATTACGAAATGCCAACTCCCGTATCGGAAACATAGCCAACTCCCGTATCGAAAACATAGCCAACTCCCGTATCGAAAACATAGCCAACTCCCGTATCAGCGCGTAATCATCTCAATTTATGCTTGTTTATTTTACTGCAGTAGTGATAGGATTTACCTATGAAAGAATATGTTCCACGTATAATCGACTCATTGCTGGATCTGAAGCTTAGTGCCAAGGGTGCGGTTGTCATAGAAGGCGCAAAATGGTGTGGCAAGACCACAAGCGCAAAGCAGAAGGCGAAAAGCGTCATCCTGATGAACGAACCTGCACGGAGGACATATTACGACGAGGTGATGCAGATCGATCCAGGCATACTGCTCAAGGGTGATGTCCCTCGTCTGATTGATGAGTGGCAACTCTATCCTGGGTTGTGGGATGCCGTCAGATTTGCTGTCGATGAACGGGCAGAGTTCTCACAGTTCATACTGACCGGTTCCGTCACACCGACCAAAAAGAGGAAGTCCAATGCATATCACCATAGTGGAGCTGGAAGATTCTCCTGGTTGACAATGCGTCCGATGACACTCTTCGAGTCGTCGGACTCCAGTGGCGATGTCAGTCTTCGGTCTCTCTTCGATGGTCCCCAGGCGATTTCCAGTCAGAACCCATGTCCAGACATAGATGAACTCGCCTGGCTGTTGTGCAGAGGTGGCTGGCCGATGGCATGCAGAAAGGACCTGTCTCGTAGAACAGCTCTGCTGCAGGCGCCGGAATATGTCGACGCGATTGGCAGAAGCGATATGGATGTGGATGAAGACGAAAAGACCATCCTTGACAGACGTCTGTTGCAGATGTTTCTGCGCTCCTTTGCACGTAACATAGGTACCCAGACGCCACTTGCGGAGATTGCCAGGGATTGTGTGATCGACAACATTTCGAATATGAGTGACGAGACCGCCTATAATTACCATTCGATACTGTCGTCCTGGTTCGTCATCGAGGATATGCCTGCCTGGAACCCGAATCTCAGGTCCAAGGTCGCAATCCGGACTTCACCGACACATTATTTCGTCGACCCTTCCATAGCTGTCGCAGCACTGGGACTCGGCCCTGACGATCTGGTCGGTGATCTGCAGTCGTTCGGATTCTGGTTCGAGAATCTATGCATCAGAGACCTCAGAGTCTATAGTCAGGTTCTTGATGGAGAGGTGTTCCATTACAGAGACAAGACGAATCTGGAATGTGATGCCGTCATTCATTTGAAAAATGGTTCGTATGGCCTTGTCGAAATCAAGCTGGGAGCACATTCTGCAGTCGATCAGGCCGCAGCAACTCTGCAGAAGCTTGCTTCGCGTATCGACACGACGAAGATGAAGGCGCCCTCATTCCTCATGGTTCTGACAGGAGTCGCCCCGTTCGCCTACAGGAGAGCTGACGGTGTATATGTCGTGCCATTGGCCTGTCTCAGGCCCTGAATTATTGTATTGCTTGCGCAGATAATGAATCAGGACTCCGGCTGGA
This sequence comes from uncultured Spirochaetales bacterium, assembly GCA_949285785.1. Taxonomy (GTDB): domain Bacteria; phylum Spirochaetota; class Spirochaetia; order Sphaerochaetales; family Sphaerochaetaceae; genus Bullifex. Next base: position 9,775 of record CASEAG010000039.1, read on the forward strand.
GTCCTGAACTGCGCTTCGATTCATATGTTCCTGTCATGGAATGATGTAGGTCGCTATCGTCGCGTAGCGGGATATGTCCTTGTCTGACAGCCCTGCGATCGTCATCGTGGAGCTCGACACCTCGATAATCCCCTGCGTGTAGAGGAAGTCCATCCTTTCGTGGATGGAGGAGGTGGATAGCGTTATGCCGGTATCCGTCTCCTCGGAGAAGTGCGTCGCCCTGTAGGTGTCGCTGAAGGTCTGCCTCAGATGGTCGCTGATCGGCCATGCATATGATGTGCGGTAGTCGTACGGAGTGAAGATGGACCAGTCCAGACTCGAAGGTTCGCTGGAGGACAGTGCAAGTATCTTCTGGTCATCGTCGGAAAGTGCGACAAGCGAATCCAGCGCTGCGATCGAATCGTCGCTCTCCTGCGACAGATGCTCCTTCCATGTGGCGATGTCCAGGCCGGATGCAAGCGCCATGTCGTCGCCGATGTCCATGACCATCAGGTCGATGTCCTTGCCTTCGCATAGGTTGAAAGTGGCGAGTGATGATTCTGCATCCACGATGTCGCTCGTGAAGCATATGGTTCCACCTTCGAGAGTGACTGCATCCATGCCCAGAGCCTTGGCAAATGCCACCTGGTTCTCCAGGGATCCTGTGACGAGGATGAACTCGAGCCCGGTGTCCTTGACGGAGTTCACAATCCGTGTCATGTCCTCTTCGGCGACTGGTCCGGAGCCGAGGGGCAGGAGCATGACGTCGATTCTGGTGAAGGACGGATCGAGGACCTCGAGTCTGTTGACCGGCCTGTAGATGTGGGGGAAGGTCATGTCGGCAAGCTCGTCCGGGTACGCGTTGAGCGCCTGCCGGCTCTGGATTGCACGCTGCACGGCCTCCTCGGCCTGGCGGATGGATTCGATCTCCGCCTGACGCTGCGCCTCCTCCTGGGCAATGCGCTCGGCTTCGGCCTGGATCTCGCTGAGCCTGGTGGGTGGCAGCTCGCCGTATACGGGAGTGCTTATTCCCTCAAGGCCGCGCTCCACCGTGTAGCTTGCGCATGAGGAGAGGGCAAACAGGACAATGAGTGGAAGGAGAAGGGCCTTTCTCATAATGCAAGCATTGCTCCGTACTGGGCGATCTCGCCATCTGCGTACTTCGTCTTCTCAAAGCCGAATGTCTGCCCGTCGTCCTTGTAGCGGGGGATGACATGTATGTGCAGATGGGGTATCTCCTGACCAGCAGCAGGTCCGTTGTTGATGAGGATGTTGGTGCCGTCGCAGCCCAGAGCGCTCCTGAGCTTCAGATCGACCTTCTGTGCGATCTCCATCATGTGTGCCAGCCGTCCGGCCGGGCAGTCGGTGAAGTTGGGATATGCCGTCTTGGATATGACCAGACTGTGGCCCTTCGCGATCGGGTTGATGTCCAGGATGACGAGCACCTCGTCGTCCTCGTAGAGTCTTGTGGACGGGATGTCCCCGTTTATGATCATTTCGAATACCGTCGCCATCGGAACGCCTCCCTGTGAGTGTGATATTAGCATGAAAGACGCCGCTTGCGAAAGCTTTGCAAGGGCGGGTGGAATCATGATGCGGCGCATGAGCTAAAGCTTTTGAGCATATGGATTAACGTGAACAATATTTCACTTCGGCATCTATTGCACAAGAGTGGAAAAACTAATATTATGCACCTTCGGAAATACCGTCAGGCCGGAAGTGCGCCTGACAACCCACGCATGAGTTTCATTGATTGAGAGGAATCTAATATGGTCAACAACCTCAAAGATATGAGAAACATCGGTATCAGTGCTCATATCGACTCTGGAAAGACTACGCTCAGCGAGCGCATTCTCTACTACTGCAACAAGATCCATGCTATCCACGATGTCCGTGGAAAGGACGGCGTCGGCGCGACCATGGACTCCATGGAGCTCGAGAGGGAGCGCGGAATCACGATCGCATCCGCAGCCACCAACGTCTATTGGAAGGACCATGAGATCAACGTCATCGACACTCCGGGCCACGTCGACTTCACGATCGAGGTCGAGAGGTCCCTGCGCGTCCTCGACGGCGCCATCCTCGTGCTGTGCTCCGTCGGCGGCGTACAGTCCCAGTCCATCACCGTCGACCGCCAGATGAAGAGATATCATGTCCCCCGCATCGCGTTCGTCAACAAGTGCGACAGAAGCGGCGCCAACCCCTACAGGGTCAAGGACCAGCTGATCGAGAAGCTCGGCCTCAACGCCGTGCTCATGCAGATTCCCATAGGACTCGAGGACAAGCTCGAGGGCGTCGTCGACCTGGTCGAGATGAAGGCCTACTACTTCGACGCCGGTGCCGACCACCAGAGTCTGCGCGTGGCCGAGATCCCCGCCGAGCTCATGGACGAGGCCAAGGCCAAGAGGGACGAGATGCTTGACACCATCTCCATGAACAGCGAGGAGCTGATGGAGGCCATGCTCATGGAGGACGTCTCCGTCGAGCTGATCAAGAAGGTCGTCAGAGAGGAGACCATCGCGCTCAGGCTCTGCCCCGTCTTCATGGGATCCGCATACAAGAACAAGGGCATCCAGCCCCTGCTCGATGCAGTCGTCGACTATCTGCCCTGTCCGTCCGATGTCCACAACTACGCTCTGGATCTGGACAACAATGAGCAGGAGGTCGAGCTTCCCAGCAACCCGGACCTTCCTCCCGTCGTGCTTGCCTTCAAGCTCGAGGACGGACAGTTCGGCCAGCTGACATACATCCGTGTCTACCAGGGCAGGATCAAGAAGGGCGACGAGCTGTACAACACCCGCTCCAGGAAGCGCTTCCGCGTCGGACGTCTTGTCAAGATGCATGCCGCCACGATGGAGGACATCAACGAGGCTGGATGTGGTGAGATCGCTGCTCTGTTCGGCATCGATTGCGCTTCCGGCGATACGTTCTGCGGCGGCGGTCTGAACTACTCCATGACGAGTATGTTCGTCCCCAACCCGGTCATCTCGCTGGCAATCGAGCCTGTCGACAAGAAGGCTGCGGACAACATGGCCAAGGCCCTCAACCGCTTCACCAAGGAGGATCCGACCTTCCAGACCTATGTCGATCCCGAGAGCTCACAGACCATCATCAAGGGAATGGGCGAGCTGCACCTCGACGTCTACATCGAGAGGATGAAGAGGGAGTATAAGGCCGAGGTCAGGGTCGGACAGCCCGAGGTCGCCTACCGCGAGGCCATCACCCAGAAGGCGGAGTTCAACTACACCCACAAGAAGCAGACCGGTGGTTCTGGACAGTATGCCCGCGTAGCCGGCTACATCGAGCCAATCGAGCAGACCGGCGAGGGCGAAGTCAAGGACTACGAGTTCGTCGACGAGGTCAAGGGCGGTGCGATTCCGACCGAGTACATCCCCTCCTGTGACAAGGGCTTCCAGTCGGCCATGAAGAAGGGCAGCCAGATCGGCTTCCCCGTCGTCGGTGTCCGCTGTGTCGTCAACGATGGTGCATGGCACCCCGTCGACTCCAGCGACATGGCGTTCCAGACCGCTGCGATCGGAGCCTTCAAGGAGGCATACGAGAAGGCGAAGCCCGCCATCCTCGAGCCTATCATGAAGGTCGAGGTCACAGGCCCCAGCGAGTTCCAGGGCAACATCTTCGGCTCGATCAACCAGAGAAGAGGCATGATCGTCTCCTCGACCGAGGACAACAACCAGTGCACGGTCATCGCAGAGGTCCCGCTTTCCGAGATGTTCGGCTACTCCACGGTTCTGCGCTCCCTCACCCAGGGCAAGGCCGAGTTCACGATGGAGGTCTCCAAGTACGGCAGAGTCCCGCAGAGCGTCTCCGACGATCTGAAGAAGAAGTACGAGGAGAAGAGGAAGGCCGAGAAGAAGTGAGTCTTCACGACCTGATGTCGATTCTACAGGAGTCCTGTGCAGTCATCTGCATGGGACTCTTTCCTTTTCTGTTGCCTCGAGTGTGATGCATTGCTAGATTTCTCCATGAGGAGATGAACATCATGAGAAAGGATTTCGGAGTAAAGACCTGGATCTATCCACAGCCGGTGTTGATCATAGGCACATACGACGAGGACGGCACGCCCAACGCGATGAACGCGGCCTGGGGCGCCATCTATGATGACGACCAGGTGGTACTGTGTCTCAGCAAGGGCCACAGGACAACCAGGAACATCAAGGAGCGCAAGGCGTTCACGCTGAGCTTCGCGACCGCGGACCAGGTGGTACCCTGCGACTATGTAGGCATCACCAGCGGCAACGGCACCCCGGACAAGGTTGCAAGGGCAGGCTTCAGCGTCACACGCAGCAGCAGGGTGGATGCACCGCTCATCAACGAGCTCCCGCTTGCCATGGAGTGCGAGCTGATCCGCGTGGATGGAGAGGAGCACATCATCGGACGCATCGTGAACGTGAGCTGTGACGAGCGCATGCTCGGAGAGGATGGCAATCCCGACTACAGGAAGATCCGCCCGATCACATATGATCCGGTTCATTTCGACTATGTCGCGCTTGGAGAGAAGGTTGGTACGGCATTCAGTTCCGGTAAGGCGCTGAAGTAGGGCGCTTTGATTCAGGTTTCATGAGGTAAGGCAGGAAAGTGCTCCTGCCTTGTCCTGTCTTGGACCCATCGCCGATATGCAAAGTGGTTGAACGGAAGCGTGGATCTGGACCACAATTGCAACTGTCAGGAGAGTGAAGTGAAGGTCCTTGTAGGTCTGTCAGGAGGAATCGATTCCAGCGTCGCGGCGCATCTGCTTGCAAAGGAAGGGCATGAAGTGGAAGGGGTGACCATGCTCATATGGAAGAAGGACTCCCCGTATCCGGCGCCAGTCAGCCCGAACAGCTGCTATTCGCCCGCCAGGGCGGAGGACAAGGTCCAGATCGCCGAGTTCTGCAGAAGGCTCTCTATTCCATACCATATCCTGGACTGCAGCGACCTTTACGAATCCACTGTGCTGGAGAACTTCCGCAGCGAGTACATGAATGCCCGTACTCCGAACCCCTGCGTCTGGTGCAACCAGAAGATAAAGTTCGGCTGTCTTCTGGACTATGCAAGAGAGCAGGGTATCGACTTCGATGCGTTCGCCACCGGGCACTACGCCAGAATCACATACGACCGGGATCTTGACCGATGGGAGCTCAGGCGGGCGAAGGACCTTAAGAAGGACCAGTCCTACTTCCTCTATCGACTGAATCAGGATCAGCTTGCCCATACGCTCTTTCCGCTCGGCGGACTTCTCAAGAGCGAGGTGAGGGCGATCGATGTCGCCCAGGGCTTCCATGAAGAGGGGCAGGCCGAAAGCCAGGACTTCTATGGCGGGGACTACAGCGAGCTGATCGGTGTAGAGGACCGGCCTGGGGACATAGTCACGACCGATGGCCGGGTGCTGGGACGCCATAAGGGCTTCTGGCACTATACGATCGGCCAGAGGAAGGGACTGGGCATAGCCGCCGCCCGCCCGCTGTACGTGCTTGAACTGGACAGTGTATCCAACCGCGTCGTCGTCGGATTTGCTGATGAGGGCGGCCAGAGCATCGCGGATGTCGATGACGTCGTGTGGACAAGCCGCGACGATTTCGTTGCGGGCAGGGGCTACCAGGTGAAGGTGCGCAGTACTAGCCGGGGGGAGGAAGCACTGGTGGAGAAGACCGGACCGTTCTCATTCCGCGTCCGTTTCATGTCGCCTTCGAGAGGCGTGACTGCGGGGCAGAGCTGCGTGGTCTACGATGGCGACCTGGTCGTCGCAGGCGGCATCATAGAGTCTTCTCCATTGGACATGGCGCATGTCTCATGCTAAGCTTCCAGATAGTATTACAAACGAAAGATGAGGAGGCGTTGAAATGCGCGTAATTATCCAGAACGACTATGACAGCCTTTCGGCATGGGCCGCCAGGCACATCGCCAGGACGATCAGGGACTTCCAGAAGGAGAACACCAGACCATTCGTCCTCGGACTTCCCACAGGCTCGTCACCGATCGGAACATACAAGGAGCTGATCAGGCTGAACAAGGAGGGCTATGTCTCGTTCAGGAACGTCATCACGTTCAACATGGACGAATATGTCGGCCTGCCCAAGAGCCATCCCGAGAGCTACTGGTCGTTCATGCATCGCAACTTCTTCGACCATATCGACATTCCCGCCGAGAACATAAACATCCTCAACGGAAATGCGGAGGATCTTGCCGCCGAGTGCCAGAGGTATGAGGACAAGATCGCCTCCGTCGGAGGCATCGACCTCTTCCTGGGCGGAATCGGAGCCGATGGCCACATCGCCTTCAACGAGCCCTTCAGCTCACTTGCCTCCAGGACGCGTCAGAAGACGCTCACATACGACACGAAGGTCATGAACTCCCGCTTCTTCGACAACGACATCGGCAAGGTGCCCAGCACCGCGCTCACAGTCGGTGTCCAGACCGTCACCGACAGCAGGGAGGTCGTCATCCTCGTCAACGGCCACAACAAGGCACGCGCGCTCCAGGCCACCGTCGAGGGGGCGGTGTCCCAGTCATGGACCTGCTCCGCACTGCAGATGCATCGCCATGCGATCATCGTGTGCGACGAGCCTGCCTGCGGCGAGCTGAAGGTCGACACATACAAGTACTTCAAGGACATCGAGAAGGACAATCTGGACGTCGACGCGATTCTCTGACGATTCGACGTCTGTTCAACGAAGCCTCCGGCAAGTCGGCTGGAGGCTTTCTTTTGTCCGACCGATGTCGGCGATACATGTTGACATGGTTCCAGATGAGCATTTTTCTGTAGCAAAAGCGCACTTCCGTGCAATACAGCCTGCGATGTGCCATGCTATCATCATCGCCTAGGAAGGAGATGACGTGATGATCACGACAGGAGTGAGGATTATCGAAGGCGATGACTTCATCCAGGAGAACGCATTGCCGATCTTCCGCTCAAGAGCACATGAAAGGCTTCTGGACGACAGGTTCCTCCTTGATGATGAAAAGCCCGGGTACGGCTATGAGACCGGTGACAGGGTGCTGCCGTACAAGTGGCAGGACGTCTATTCCCGTCGTCGCGGCAATGTGGAGATCCGCACCATCGTCATGGAGAACGATCATGTGAGGGCGGAGTTCTGGCCCGATTACGGCATGCGTCTGTACTCTCTCTTCCAGAAAGACGATGGGCACGAGCTTCTGTTCTGCAACCCTGTGCTGCAGTTCGGGAACCTTGCCATAAGAAGGGCCTGGTTCAGCGGTGGAATCGAATGGAACTTCGGCCAGCTCGGCCATTCGTTCACCACATGCGCTCCCGTGTTCGTCGCGAGGATGGAGGACGAAGACGGCAACGGGTTTCTCCGTGCATATGAATACGAGAGGCAGAAGGGCCTCTACTGGCATCTGGACTTCCATCTGGACGACGATGACCGCAACCTGTGGGTCTATGGCCGGTTCATCAACCCTCATGACGATGACAGACCGTTCTACTGGTGGACGAATATCGCAGTTAGGGAGGAGGAAGGCATGCGCATCTTCTCCGGAAGCGACGATGTCATCTTCATAGATTCGAGTTCTCTCATGAGCGAGAGTGCGAAGCGTGTCATGGCGCATGGAAGACTCCCCTATCTGGGAATCAGGGAAGGGGTGGACTACACCTATCCTGAGAACTTCACCGACTACTCGAACGAGTACTTCTTCCAGAACCGCCGCCGGGAGGACGAGAGCTGGGAGGCCGCCGCCTGGAAGGACGGATGGGTCTTCTTCGACCGTGCAGACCGGGGTCTTGCATATCACAAGATGTTCTGCTGGGGAGGAGAGGCCGGGGGAAGACACTGGAGGGACTACCTAAGTCGTGAGGGCGAGGGGGCGTATGTGGAGCTTCAAGCGGGCTTCACCCGCACCCAGGTGCATGGAATGGACATCGCCGCCCACTCCTTTATCGATTTCGTACAGACCTTCGGTGGCTTCCAATGCCATGCGGGCTTCGCAGACGGCGATTACGATGCTAAGCGTACTCTTCTCTACAGGAGAATGGATGCGCTTGTCGGTGAAGACGAGATCCGTCGCAGGAAGGCTGAATATGCTTCGTATTCGACGCTCATGCCGTCATGTCTGCTGAACAAAGGAAGCGGATACGGTGCACTCGAGACGATACGCCGACCGTCTCTCGTCCCGTCGGGACTGCTCTTCCCTCTCGATTCGATCGGCGATGAGGAACGGACATGGCTGGATGTGCTAGAAGGCCGTCCCCTGCCGGACGAGGACATCCCTTCCTCATACATGGTCGACTGCGGATGGAGACCCATGATAGAAGCCGTGGCCGGCGACAACCCCAACGCATGGAACATCCTCGGCGTGATGGACCTGGAGAACGAAAACGACCAGAGCGCAAGGCAATGCTTCGAGAAGGCTTTGTCCATCAGACGCAACGCGTTCTCGCTGCGCTGTCTTGCCGTCATGGCCATTCAGCAGGGACGTACGGATGAGGCCGTCGGACTCATGGGTGAATGCATCGCCCTGGACGGCAGAAGGGAATACGCCGAGGAGTATATCTCCCTTCTGGTCTCCTGTGGACATCATCAGGAGGCGTGGGACTGCTACCAGGGGCTGGATGATGATGTGAAGAGGGACGAGCGGCTGATCATAGATCTTCTGCCGGCTGCATGCAGGCTCGGCAGGCTGGAGTTCCTGGAGGAATGCTACAGCCACGAGTTCGCCGTCATCAGGGAAGGGGAGAGGAACTACACCGAGAGCTGGTACTGGTACCATGCCATGAAGAAGGCGGCGGAGGATGGTGTGCCGTTCAACGAGGACCTGGTCGGACAGTGCATGGACAGCGTGACCATACCACCACAATACGACTTCCGTCTGGGATGAAGGGCCTAGATGTCCAGTATCAGGGACGTGTCCGCAAGCCGGTCCCTCAGTCTGTCATCGTCCCTGGCCATGCGTCTGCAGCCCAGGGGTGTGGTGCCTGTGTATGACTTGAATGCGTTTGCGAATGCCGACTCCGTCGAGAAGCCGCAGCGGTATGCCACTTCGCTCAACGACAATCTGGTCGTGCGCAGCAGGAAGACCGCCGTGCCTATTCTGCTCCTGATGACGTACTCGTGCGGAGTGAGGCCGGTCTCCTTCCTGAAGGCGCGGATGAAATGGAAGGTGCTCATGCCTGCCACCGATGCAAGCTCATCGTTCGTCAGCCTGCGTTCGATGTTGGCTCCTATGTAGCTGCATACCTTGTCGAACCGTCTGCCGGGGATGCCGCCTCCTTCGATGTCGTCGGGACAGAAGAACTCGGTCAGGATGCACGTGATGTATTTGTTTACAATCGCCTCGGGCGGCATGAGACCGGATGACAGGGGATCCAGGATTCTTCTGAAGCACCTTTCCATGGACTGCATGTCGGAGACGTTGACGACATGATGCATCATGTTCCTGTACATCTCGTCGATTCCGTGTCCGTCGAAGTGGATCCACATGAAACGGGTATCCTCGCATGCTCCATACGAAGGTCTTTCATAGCAGTTCACAATCGCCAGTCTTCCTGCTTCAACCTCGTCCCGCCTGCCGTCTGGAAAGCCGAAGAACAGCCTTCCGGATGTCACGAGAAGCAGCAGGTAGCTGTCCAGCGGACAGCCGTCCACACGGTAGTCCGCATTGCAGGCGTAGCTGCCTGTGCACAGCATCTGGTACAGCCAGTCCTTCTTCTCCAGAGAAGGCGGGAAGATATAGATGTCAGACTCTGGGAGGACCCCCTTCTCCTGGAGCTTCATGACCTCTTATTTCACCCTGACCAGCTCGTATTCCCTCGTGCCGAGCCCGATGGACTGGGCGTATTCGAGCCCCTGCTTCCATGAGGTGTCCGGATGGATGTCGTGGAAATGGTCTCCGGTGTGCTCCTTCGCCTCGTCGTACATCGTCCCCCTGTTGCCGGGCATCGCGTTCACCGCATCGGCGCAGGCCTGGTCGAGGGCGACCGGGTCGAAGGATGCGAACATGCCCACATTGGGCGTGATCGGCGCATCGTTCTCGTTATGGCAGTCGCAATTTGGCGAGATGTCCACCGCGATTGCCAAGTGGAAGCATGGACGGCCCTGCACGACCGCCTTGGCGTACTCCATCATTTTGCAGTTGAGCACCTCGTTGCTGTTGTCTTCACCGCTTCCGATGGCATCCACAGGACACACTCCGATGCATCTTCCGCATCCGACGCACTTCGTCAGGTCGATATGGCACTTCCTGTCTGCGAATGTCGGCGCACCATGGGCGCATATCCTCTCGCAGCGATGACAGCCTATGCACTTCGTCTCGTCCACGACAGGCTTGCCCTGGCTGTGCATGTCCATCTTGCCGGCCCTGGACCCGCAGCCCATGCCGATGTTCTTCAGCGCGCCTCCGAAGCCTGTCGACTCATGTCCCTTGAAGTGGGTGAGAGAGATGAAGACGTCGGCGTCCATCACGGCACGTCCTATGTGTGCGCTCTTGACGTATGCTCCGTCTACTGGCACATCCACGTCGTCGGTGCCCTTGAGACCATCCGCGATGATGATCTGGCAGCCGGTGGTCATCGGGTTGAAGCCGTTCATGTTGGCGCTCTCCAGATGGTCCAGTGCATTCTTCCTCCCTCCGACGTACAGCGTGTTGCAGTCGGTGAGGAAAGGCTTGCCGCCGAGCCTCTTGACTTCGTCTGCCACGCAACGTGCCCAGTTGGGGCGCAGGAATGCAAGATTGCCCGGCTCTCCGAAGTGCATCTTGATCGCCACATAGTGGTTCGTGAAGTCGATCGTGCCGATGCCGGCCTCCCGCATCAGGCGCGTGAGCTTGTCCAGAAGCGAATTGTCGAAACCCGTCCTCAGGTCGCTGAAATATACCTTGCTTGCCATGTCGCTATCTCCTTATCCCCATCTCCTCGGCGACCTTTATGACCAGTGCCGGGTTGTCCGTCATCACAGAGTCCACGCCCATGCCGAACAGCTCTCTCATCGACTGCTCGTCGTTTATCGTCCAGACCATCACGACTGCATCCCTACTGTGCATCTCGCGCACGAATGACGGTGTGACGACCTTTATGAAGGAGGCCTGCCGCGGTATCTGGAAGATGATCTTCCGCTTGAACGTCTTTGGCAGTGTGTGGGTCTTCTGCCTCAGCAGCAGCGGCACAACCTCCGCGGTGGTGACGCTGGTGAGGAAGTCCGGGGCAAGTCTCCTGAGCCTCCTGAGGTTCGACAGGTGAAACGAGGCCCCCACGACCCTGTCCACAGCATCATGCTGCCTGATGACGCGGATGAACTCGTCTACGATCTGCGGACACTTCGTCTTGAGGTCTATGTTGAACCTCTGGTCCGGACAGGCTTCGAGCGCCTCGGCAAGTGTGCACATGGTGATCCCCTTGCCCCTGAACGGATAGGTCCTGCCGCCGTCCTTCGTGAACGTGTAGCCGGCATCGTATCTCCTCAGCTCCTCCAGGGTATGGTCTTCGACACGACCGGTGCCGTCTGTGTTTCGCTCCAGCGTCGGGTCGTGCCAGATCACCAGCACACCGTCCTTCGTGATGTGTATGTCCGTCTCGACGACGTCGATGCCCATGTCGACCGCCGAACGGAAGGCCGGCAGCGTGTTCTCCGGGTAGTTGTGGCTGTCTCCGCGATGTGCGATCACGCGCGGCATCGGGGAGAGGAAAGCATACTCACTCATCTTTCATGTCCTTGTATATCTTGATCTTCTCTATCTTCGCGAAGAGCTTGTCGAAGCGCTGCATCTCGCTTTCACTGAGTCCGGCCCGCTCGAGGGTGTCGCGCAGGAAGGACTCCGTCCACTTGCGCTCCTCGTCCCATTTGTAGTAGCCGATCGCGTCCAGATGTCCGGATGCCTGGACGACCGCCGAGGCGATCCTCTCATGGCTGACCGCCGTCATCCCTGTGGGATACACCTGGGCCTGGTTGAACAGGACGTAGGCTATTATCTGGACGGACTGGGCAAGGTTCAGGGACGGGAATGCGTCGCTGGTGGGGATCGTGACGACTGACGAGCAGAGCATCACCTCGTCATCCCTCAGACCGTCGGACTCCCGTCCGAACACGATCGACACCCTTCCTTCCGGAATCGTGCTGATGTGGCATGCGAGCTGCTCCGGGCTGTATGCCGACATCTTGCGCAGCCTCCCGCGCCTTCTTGTGGCGGCGACTGTGAACACGCTGTCGCGAAGGGCCTCCTCAAGCGTCCTCACGCGCCTTGCGTTCTCATACAGGTCGAAGGCGTGCAGGGCCAGCATGTGCACCCTGTTCTCGTCGTATGAGCGCTCCGTCACCAAGGTGAGGTCCGTCAGCCCCATCGTCTTCATGGCACGGCATACGCTTCCTATGTTGGCACCGTCCTGAGTGTCCACGAGGACGATGTTGATTCTCTTCAGGTACTGCTTGTCTTCCATCGACAAGCATTCTAATGAATGATGTGCATGCTTGTTAAGAAGGTGGCTTGTGCCTTATCCTTTTATCCGGATATGAAGGAGATTCCCGGTTCAGGCACATACATGAGACAGGTGAGGAACATACTGGCCTTCGGCGCAGTGGTGCTCTTCCTGTTCGTCCTCAAGGCGGCAAGCGAGGTCACGCTGCCGATCGCCCTGGCGCTGTTCATCTTCGCCTTTGCCAATCCCCTGATGGAAAGGCTGGCAAGGCTCAAGGTGCCCAACATCATCTCCGTGGTGCTGGTCCTGGCGCTGGTCGTGGTCCTGTTCTTCGGCTTCATCTACGTCCTCATCCTGATGGTGAACATGCTCCTGGACCGCGTGGACTATTATGCGGAGCGCATAAGGAGCCTGGACGCTCTGCTGTCAGGCTACCTCATGGACTATTTCCCCGAGGCCGATGAAGACTTCTCGATCCTCTCGTACGTCAACGTCGACTGGTACGGCCTTGCCGTCTCCTGGCTGACGAGCTTCTCGTCCAAGATCATCTCGATCCTCTCGGATTCCATGATGATCTTCGTCACGCTGCTGTTCCTGCTGCTGGAGAGGACCACGTTCCTGCCCAAGATCGCTTTCGCCTTCCCCAGGGACAAGAGCCAGAAGTTCTCCTCGATGCTCGGCCGCATAAACCGCCAGATGTCGAAGTACCTGCTGCTGAAGGCCATCATAAGTCTGATGACGGGTCTTCTCTTCTATCTGACGGCCATCGTCACCGGACTCGACTTCGCCCTGGTGTGGGGCGTGCTCGCGGTTCTGCTGAACTTCATACCGACCATAGGTTCGATAATCGTCACCGCCCTGACAATCCTGATGTCGATCATACAGTTCGCCCCGGACGCCTGGATCAACATCGTCTACGTCGTCATCCTGACGATCTCGATAGAGATGGTGCTGGGCAACATCATAGATCCCCGCCTGCAGGGCGTGCAGCTGAACATGTCGCCACTGATGATCCTGATCTCCCTGTCCCTCTGGGGCTTCATATGGGGATTGCCTGGAATGTTCCTGGCCGTGCCGATCATGAGCATCATCCAGATCATCTGTGCAATCGTGCCTTCGCTCAAGCCCGTGGCCGTGCTGCTGTCTTCGGGAAAGACGTATGTACGCGAGTACCGTAGCCAGGAGAAGAGCCGTAGACTGCGCAGGAGAGGTGCGGACGGGGAGTCCGACAAGCCCTCCGGAGGGGACATCATCCTGCCTGAGGGCGGCAACCGGAAGGAGGACGGAGAAGGGGACGGACAGGCCTGAAGCCGTCTGCCGAGCTTGCCTTTTTATCGCTGGAAAAGTATGTTAAGTGCCGTTAGGAGTCTCTTATGGCACAGGACAACGTCAAGGACGAGTGGGATCTTCAGACACAGAGGATCCAGGACAGGATGGACAGGATCTCCCGCAAGATACTTGTCATGTCGGGCAAGGGCGGGGTCGGCAAGACCACGATCACGGTCAACCTTGCCAACGCGCTGGTGGACATGGGCTGTACCGTCGGCATCCTCGATACGGACATAACAGGTCCGAACGTGGCCAAGATGCTGGGCTGCGAGGATGGCGTCCTCGGCTCACCTGACGGCACCACGCTGTACCCTGTCGAGCCCAGGAAGAACCTGAAGGTCGTCTCCCTGGCCTTCGCGATACAGGATCCGGATGCCCCGATCATCTGGCGCGGCAGTCTCAAGAACACCGCCATCAGGCAGTTTCTGGCCGATGTGGAGTGGGGTGAGCTGGACTACCTGCTCATCGACTCACCTCCCGGAACCGGAGACGAACAGCTTACCGTCTGCCAGTCGATACACTCGCTCACCGGCACGATCATCGTCACCACACCTCAGCCTGTGGCCGTGCTGGATGCCAGACGCAGCGTCGGCTTCTCCCGCAAGCTCGGCTGTGCGATCATCGGAGTGATCGAGAACATGTCCGGCCTCGTATGTCCGGAATGCGGCAAGGAGATTCCCGTGTTCGGAATCGGAGGCGGTCAGAAGATGTGCCAGGACATGCATGTGCCCTTCCTCGGCCGCGTGCCGATGGAGATCGACCTAAGGGAGGCCGAGGACAGCGGTGTCGACTTCATGTCCAGCGGCGTCAGCCATCCCTCGAGAGAGGCGCTGATGGAGATCTGCCGCAAGATAAACTTCGGTACAGCCTGCTCCACAGGCCGTGACACGTCGTTTCTGGGCACCCCGCAGTGCTCTCCCTCCGCATGTGCATCGTGCACGAGCAACTGCCCCTCGAGGAGAAAGTGATGGAAAGGAACTTCAGACTTCATGACGACGAGAGCTCTTCGCACCTGATGTGGAGCACTGATGGGCGCAGAAGGACATTCTCCTGCCCGATCTTCTCGGTGAACGAGGTGGACCGCACCTGTCATGACGGCAGGAAGGGCACCTTCATCGAGATCGAATGCCCCGAGTGGATAGTCATCATCCCCATCTACAGGGACGCTGATGGTGTGATGCGCGTCATAGTCGAGCGGCAGTACAGGCATGGCAGCGACACCGTCACCTTGGAATACCCCGCAGGGCTGGTGGAGAAGGGTGAGGATCCTCTGGATGCCGCCCGGAGGGAGCTTCTCGAGGAGACCGGCTTCGAGGCGGGCAGGGTGACTCATCTGGGGACGCTGTGCCCGAACAACGCCTTCATGTCCAATCATCAGCACTACTATCTTGCAGAGGATCTTCATCTGGTGTCCGGTCAGGACCTGGATGCCAATGAGGAGATCGACGTATACTCCCTGCCTCTGGACGAGGTTGTCCGGAAGATGGGCATCGGCAGCGCCGACAACGCACTGATGGTCGCGGCGAGCGCCCTGCTCATGAGGGAGCTGGAATCACGTAAGGAGAAATAGATGATGAGAAGATTCATCGTCGTCGCACTGGTCGCCCTGGCTTTTCTGACAGGCTGCCAGAGCACCACCGTTGACTACATGAGCGTATCCGTCTCAGGCAGTGCAACCGTGACGTTGACACCCGACATGGCATCGTTCTCGATATCGGTCAGCGAGACGGGCCAGACCACCTGGGAGGCCCAGCAGATGGCGAATGCCAAGATGCAGGACATCTATGACATCCTGCACGACGACTTCGGCATTGTCGCAGAGAACATCAGGACCACTTCGATGAGCCTGTATCCCGAGTACCGCTACGAGGACGGACAGCAGATCCTGGTCGGCCAGACTGCCAGCCAGAGCATTTCGGTCACTGTCCATCGTCTCGACGACCTCGCCCCGATTGTGGACGGTCTCTCCTCGGTCACAGGCATATCCCTGTCATCCATCAGCCTCGATGCAAGCGAGAAGGACGAGAGCATGAGCCAGGCCCGCAGGCTTGCCATGCAGGATGCCATGGACAAGGCCAGGGACTACGCCGAGGCCGCCGGCCTCGTGCTCGGTGATCCGGTATCAGTCAGCGAGAGCGGCAGCTACCACTATGCAAACCGCGTCCAGCCCACGATGCTGATGGCAAGCGCCAGCGCGAAGGACGAGGCCTCCAGCGCATCATACTACGCGGGCGATCTGAGCGTCGCAGCGGATGTGGACGTCACATTCACGATGCATTGAAATCGTGTATCCGATCTGATGAGGGAGGGCCTGGGTTTCATGCCCTCCCTTTCTTTGTCCTATGCCAAACCGGCTTTTCGTAATATAGTTCGGATTATGAAGATAATCGTCATCGGAAACGGAATCGCCGGATACACTTTCGCCTCCCTCATGATCAAGGGTCTGGACTACTGCAGGCTCGAGGTCTTCAGCGACGAGTCCTTCAGCCCGTACTACAGGACCCGGATCCTCTCTCTGCTGGACAGGGATGTCCAGCCTTCCACGCTCGAGATCCTTCCTCGCATCGATGACGGGCGCTACAGTCTGAAGAACCTGCACGTCGACACGATAGACTGCGAGAACAAGCTCGTCTATACATCGGATGGCAGGATGCACCAGTACGATGTATTGGTCCTGGCCAACGGTGCCAAGGCCAACATGCTCCCGCTTCCTGGCGGAAGGGCGAAAGGCATATTCTCCATCAGGACGGTCGATGATGTCCACGCCCTCTCCTCATGGCTCGAAGGACACGGCGACCATGTCGTCGTCCTGGGCGGAGGTCTGCTCGGTCTCGAGGCCGCCTGCCAGGTGGCCTCCTGGACCAGGCGTGACGTGACCGTCGTGGAGAGCGCCGGTCATCTGCTTCCCCGTCAGCTTGACGAAGACAGCGCCCGCTATCTCCAGCGTCGTCTTTCACAGATGGGCGTGAAGGTGCTGTGCGGCGTGAAGACCAGCAACTTCCTCAGCCGCGACGAAGCTGTGACGGGGATAAAATGCGACGACGGCTTCCTGATCCCCTCCGACACCGTGATCGAGTCCGTCGGCATAAGACCCAACACGTTCCTTGCGGTCGACGCCGGGCTCAAGGTGGAGCGTGCCGTGGTGGTCGACGACCATCTGCGCACGAGTGTGGAGGACGTCTATGCGATAGGGGATGTCGCCCAGTTCGACGGCGTGGTGGCAGGCCAGGTATCAGCCGCCATGGCGATGGCCCGCACCCTGGCCTCCAATCTCTGCGGCAAGGATGCCGCATACACGCCGGCACCGGCCCAGAGCATGCTCAAGGTCGCCGATCTCGATGTGATCAGCCTTGGAGACGTGTATGGTGGAGACGAGTGCATCGTCAACGAGGGCGATTCCTTCCGCGAGGCCTTCCATGTCACCGGCGGCATGCTGACGGGATGCACCCTGATCGGAAGCCGCGAGCACTACGCCGCTGTGCGTGGTGCCATCGGAAAGCCGTTTTCCGAAATCAGGGAAGGCCTTGGACTCTAGTCCGGCGGGAATGTAGTCGGGCCCATCGCCGCGATGTGTCCTCTTTTGTCTTGCACATGGTGCATGACCGGCTGGCGTGATCGTATAAGACCACGCGTCCGGTCACTGTGCAGGCTTTCCGTCGACGAAGATCTGTCCTCTGGACGACTCGTCGTCCCGTATGATCTGATCGACGGCAGGTACGCTGATCCTGCCTTCCCTTGGGTTCTTGATGCTGATCACGGGGCTCTTTATGTCGGCGACGACCTCGGACTTCTCGAAGGCAAGGTCGCATTCCTCCATCACGCAGTCAATAAGGCGCAGGCCCTTGCAGTAGCACAGCGGCTGGGTGCCGATGATCCTGCAGTTCTCGAACGTCACGTTCTCGCAGTACCATGCGAGGTACTCGCCCTTGACGATGCTGTTCCTGACCAGGACGTTCCTGGCATGCCAGAACGCATCCTTCGTGTCGAAGCGGCAGTCATCGAATACCGCATTGTCGATGTACTGGAAGGAGTACTTGCCCTTGAAGTCGACATCGGAGAACCTGATGTCCTCGGCCCTCATCATGAAGTACTCGCTCTCGGCATGGGTGTTCTTCATCTCGACGTTGCGGCTCGACCAGCCGAACTCGGGGCTGACGATGTCGCTATTGGCGATCCTGACGTTGTCGCACTCGCGAAGCGCCTTGATGCCGTGCATCTTCACGTTCCCGATTTCGATGTTGTCCGAATACCACAACGCAGCGCGGCAGGCCTCGGTCATCTCGCTGTCGCGTATGATGAGGTTGTGCACATGCCAGCAGGGGTAGCGCAGGTTGAACAGTGTGTTCTCCACCTCTATGTTCCTGCATTCCTTTATCGCGCTCTCGCCGTCCGCCGGACCGGTGAAGGAGCAGTTCCTGATCACCAGGCCGTTTGAGCCGTACAGGGCCCTCTCCTGGTCGAAGCTCCGATTCTCGATGATCTGCATATCTGTCACTCCTGTCTGCTCTTGTCTACGGGCTGGGGGATGATGTGGCCGACGTTTCCGATTCTGCGCTCTTGGCTGTGCCATTGCCATGCAGCGGATCGTGTTGGCCTTCGGGCGTCTTCTATCCCTCTTCATATCGTCCTCGACCCCCGCTGATGGAATATAACAGGGAGGTGCTGAAATGGCAAATGCCTGTTCCCAATACCTGCATATTACCCCAGGGCATTCCTGCCGATGGAGTCGGGAAAGAGCTTCAGCTTCTCCGCTTCCGCTCCGCGATGAAGTTGAGTGCTATGCCGGCGAGCATGATCAGGGCACCGGCGAGCAGGGCGGGGGAGAAGAGCGAGTACATGGCCGCATCCAGCACGACGCTTGCAAGTATCTGCCCCGAGGACATCAGCAGTGACGAGTAGACCGCGGGAATCATTGGGATTATGAGATTGGTGGCGCTCACCACCACGATCGCCAGGGTTCCGCCGAGTACTATCGTCGAGAACGGCAGACCTGGCAGACGGGTGAAGCCCGACATGGTCCCCTCCGGCATGAGTATGAAGGCGTAGACGAGTGTCCCCGCAAGGCCCGAGAGGGCGTTCTGCCTTGCAGAGAGGAGTGCGCCCTTGTGCTTTGCGAAGGACGAGTTGTAGCACATCTGCAGCATTGTCAGCACCCCGGCGCCGATTCCCATCAGAATGTATGGGATGCTGTATGTGCCATCCCGGGAAAGACTCATGACCACGATTCCCAGGAACGAGACGGCTATCGAGAGCGCCTTTGTCCTGGTTATGGTCCTCTTCTGCATTCCGAAGGCTCCCGTCAGATCAAGAACCAGACCTGTGATGCTCTGGCCGAACACTGCCGCAGCCATGGCGAGCCCCGCTCCGACATGGCTTACGCTGTAGAAGTTGGCGATCATGATGAAGATGCCGAAGATGCCGCCGAAGTACATGTACCAGCGGCTGGCGGTGCGCGGGGGACAGATGACCGGCGATCTGCGTCCGGCAAGCAGAATCGCGCTGACCAGGACCACGCCTATGGCCTGGTTTACGATCATGGACACTTCATTCGTCGTCGCCACGCCCAGGTTGGTGTTCGCGACGACCATGACGCTGATGACCACACCCGTGAGGAATGCGGTGATGTATGCGGCGGCGTTCTTCATGGGGCAATCGTAGCACGGCCCGGCCATTGAAAGCATCCCCCATCTGTCATATGATTTGCCCACACGGCGGTGTGTGAGGAGGAAGCCATGGAAGTCGTATGCCTCGACCTTGAAGGGGTCCTTGTGCCCGAGATCTGGATAGCGTTCGCCGAGAAGACAGGCATAGAAGAGCTGAGACTGACGACGAGGGACGTACCCGACTACGATGTCCTTATGGCGGGACGGATCCGTATCCTCGCCGAGCATGGCCTGAAGCTTGCGGACATCCAGGACGTGATCGCCACGATCCGCCCTCTGGATGGCGCGAAGGACTTCCTGGACGAGCTCAGGAGCCTGACCCAGGTCATCATTCTCTCGGACACGTTCCGCGAGTTCGCCTCTCCGCTGATGCGTCAGCTCGACTGGCCCACGATCTTCTGCAACAGCCTCGTCGTGGATGATGATGGCATGATCACGGGCTTCACGCTGCGTCAGAGAGACGGCAAGAAAAAGGCAATCGAGCATCTCAAGGGCATGGGATTCAGGACATTCGCCGCCGGTGACAGCTACAATGACCTGACAATGATCATGAGCGCCGACTCCGGCAGCCTCTTCCGCGCACCTGCAAACATCCTGCAGGAGTACCCGCAGCTTCATCTGTCCACCACATATGACGACTTCCTTTCCACCATCAGGAGCTTCATCGATGGCTGACAGGAATCCGCTCAAGGGCCTCTGGCCCGCCCTCGTCGTACTGGTGGCAGGAATGACGGCAGGTTTCATCCTCCTGGCGATGGTCTACACCGGTCCGGTGTGGGTGAAGGTCGTCGTGTTCATCGTCTACATCGTGGTAGTGATCGGCGTCATCACCAGCATGAAGCGCTTCAGCGACGACGTGAAGGACCGCTGAACGGGCCTCCTTTCCACATCAGCCTCTTGAGCGACTCGATACGCCGAGGGCTGACCTGCTCCCATCTCTGTCCGGTGCCGAAGTGCCCCGTCTCGCTGAGCACCGCGTAGCCCGGCTCGCGCAGATGGAACTCGTCGATGATCCCCTTTGGCGACAGGTCCCATTCATCGCGTACCCAGCTGGCAAGCACGCTGTCATCGACCAGGCCTGTGCCATATGTGTCCACATATACCGAGACGGGATCGCTGACACCTATCGCATAGGCAAGCTGCACGAGACACCGGTCCGCAAGCGCGCTTCTCACGATCGTCAATGCAACATTGCGTGCGGCATAGCTGGCGCTCCTGTCGACCTTCGTCGCATCCTTGCCGCTGAATGCTCCGCCTCCATGGGGAGCCCAGCCGCCATATGTATCCACTATGATCTTGCGTCCGGTCAGGCCGGTGTCGGCGGCAGGACCTCCCAGCACGAAACGACCCGTGGGGTTGATGTAGTACTTCGTGTCTCCGTCGACCATGTCCCGGGGCAGGATCCTGTCGACGACCTGAGTGCGCAACGTGGCCCTGAGCTCCTCGATGTCCACGTCATCGTCGCTCTGGCTGGACAGGACCACGGCCGCGATGCGTGAGGCCTTTCCGTTCCTGTACTCGACGCTCACCTGCGCCTTTCCGTCTGGGCGGAGGAACGGAATGTCGCCATCGCGTCGTGCCCTCGTGAGCTCACATGTCAGGCCTCTGGCGAGATTGACCGTCAGCGGCATACCGTTGGAGCACTCTCCCGTCGCATAGCCGAACATCATGCCCTGGTCGCCGGCACCCAGTCCGTCGACCAGAGAGACACCCATCGCTATGTCAGGCGACTGCTCGTGGACGCTGGTGATGATCTTGACCTTGTCGGTGAACAGGTATTCGTCCTTCGTGTATCCTGCATGGCGTATCGTGTCGCGTACGATGGAGTCGATGTCCACGTCGGCCTTCGTCGTGACTTCTCCCATGACATGGACGAAGTCCTGGCATGCGGTGGTCTCGATGGCGGCACGGGTGTCTCCATCCTGGGTGAGCATGGCATCGAGAATCGAGTCCGAAATCTGGTCGCACAGCTTGTCCGGGTGTGCGACGGTGACGCATTCGCTTGTGAAGCAGCCGTTCATGATGCGTCCTCCTTGTCGATGAAAGGGTGTGACGCACTTCTGGCCTACGTCATTTCAAGAGATAGCATGGATTTCCACACAGGGCAAGCGATGATTGCGGAGGTGAAAATTCACCATGTGACATGAAGATGAGATATCTTTTTATATTGAGAGGATTTATCATGTACATTGCCGGTTGCCGTGGAGTTTTCTCTTGACATAAGGGAAATTCCTGCTATATTGCCATATACATCCGAAAGAGACATCAACGGGGGGAATTACAGTATTATGGATGCCACATTCATTGAAGAGATGAAGGAGCGCCTGTACAAGGAGCGAAAGGAGATCCTTGACAGGATGAACGGCGAGAACTCCAACTTCAAGGAGGAGGGGGCCACCGGCCGTGGAGACAGTGTCGACCTGGCCAGCGACGAAGGCGCCTTCAAGAAGATGGAGGCACTCAACGCAATGGATGCAAAGAGGCTTGTAGCGGTCGAGAACGCACTCAAGCGGATCAGCGAGAACAAGTACGGCATCTGTCTGAAGTGCGGCAAGAGGATTCCCGAGGACAGGTTGCGTGCGATGCCTTCGGCAGTGCTGTGCATCGACTGCAAGAGCGCAGAGGAGAAGCGGCGCAACGCCTGAAGACTCCTGTCAGATCAGGAAAGGGTTGTGGGTCCTCTCGTAGCCGAAACTCGACATCGGACCATGACCCGGAAGTATTCTTACATCATCATCAATCGTTTCGAGGAGCCTCGTCAGAGATGACCTGAGCTCCTTTTCGTCCCCTCCCAGGTCGCAGCGTCCCACGCTTCCCCTGAAGAGGGTGTCCCCTGTGAAGAGGATCCTGTCCTCCTCTCCGTAGAAGCATACCGAGCCGGGGGTATGTCCACCGGTTCTGATCACGCGATAGCCGAATTCCGTCTCGTCACCATCCTCAAGCAGAAAGTCCACGGGCGGGAATTCGTCCACATCGCCCGGCATGCCGAAGCGCGACATGGCCTCAAGGCAGATCCTCCTGTCCAGAAGACGGCTGTCGGCCCCGCAGATGGCCAGCTTCATCTCCGGATAGCGTCTCCGGAGCTCCGGAATCGCCATGACATGGTCGAAGTGCCCATGCGTAAGATAGACCGCCTCGAGGGAAAGAGAAAGCTCATCGAGCATTGCGATGAGCCTGTCCGCCGGAGCCGGGGCGTCGACCAGATAGGCCTTCTCCCCGTCCCTTATGATGTAGCAGTCCGTCGCGAGCGGACCGTTAGTCCTGCACAGAATCTCCAGCTGTCTGTCCATCTTCACCCGCCTGGGCGGTCTCGGCCGACGCCTTCCTGTCCTTGTTGGAGAAGTTCACCTGGATTGTCCTGTTCCTGTGTGTCTGTCCCTGCAGACGCTCGATGGTCTTGAGACAGTCGGGCTCGCTCATCGTGACGAACGAGTACTTGTCATGGAGACGGATCTGGTAGATGTCGTCCTTCGAGATGTCTCCATCGGCGGTGATCAGGGCGATCAGGTCACGGGCATAGACGTGTCCCATCTTTCCCAGATTGATGTAAAGCGTCTTGGCATCCTCCGGAATGGCACGCTGCTCCCTTCTTTGCGCAGGAGCCTCGCTCCTGTCGCGCTGGACGGGCTTCCTCTCCTCTCTGGCTGCAGGGGTGCTCTGGCTGTTCTGCTGCTGAGCCTGGCCTCTTCTCTGCTCTCTCGGCTCCCTCTCCTTTCTGGCGGGTCTTGCCGGCGTCTTCGTCAGCTCCCTGAGAAGATAGGCGGCGAAGTAGCCGCGAAGCGTGAAGGGGACGTTCCTCTTGATGAGCTTCTTTATCGTCTCGAGCTCCTCGGGATTGCCGTCGGCTCTCACCGATGCCGTCAGGGCCTGGATCTTCGAGACAAGCTCGTCCTGGCTCATGGAATTGTCGTTCTGCATAGTTGTCGTGACTCCTGTGTGCATTCCGTGCACATATGAAATAGGTTCCACACTGTCTCCCGAAGCAGGCTGGATTCTTCCTTGCAAGGGACTTTGGAACCGAAGCAAAGGATAGCCAACAAGCCTCTGCTTTGTCAATTCGGACGCCTCTGATATAATCGGTTGCCATGGACAGCGTGAAGAGCCGCATAGACGAGATTCAGAAGGACATGGACGGCACCTGGAGCGAACTGCGTCGCCAGGCCTGCCGCCTGGCCTCCCTTGCTGCCCATCTCGAGGACGGACCCGTCACGCTGATCAGTCCGTCGCTGCGCACATCGTTCCTGGAGGCGGAGCGGTCCTTCAACCAGGTCGACGGCAGGAAGAAGGCCCGCGACGAGCTCGCCCGACATCTCAGCGAAGGGCAGGAGAAGGTGTCCCGCCTTCAGAAGGAGCGTACCGAGAGCCGGAGGCGGCTTGCCCAGCTGAAGGTGCAGATCGGGGCACTTGCCTTCGCACAGGCGGAAAGCCCCGTCTGCGACAAGGACGTCTCCGCCGCCCTCTCTTCGTTCCTGGCAGAGCACCGCCGCCTTGTGGAATCCTCACACGCTTCCGGTCTCGTGGGGGCCATGGGGCGTTTCAGACTGTCCATGTACGGCAAGGGGCAGGAGAAGGTGTTCAGCAGCTGCTTCGACACCCTCTTCGAGAAGGGGCTTCTCGACAGGCTGGTCGGCGATAAGGCCCGTGACCTGCTTGATGCCTATCTTGCGCTCTCGTCCTCCTATGAGGCTCTGGACAGCGACATCGAGGCGCGCAGTCATAGGTTGTCTGCGGGAAGGATGGAACTCGACGAGGACGACGATCTCGATAGACGGTTCCGACAGGCACGCGACGATGCGGACGAGGCCGGGGTATCGTACGGGATGTATCTCTTCGACAACGGCTCGAAGTGGATCGGTCCCGACACTCCGGATTCCTTCCTGGACTGTGTCCAGTCCATGCTCGCCCTCAATGAACACATCGAGGAATGCCAGAGGAACATCGAGCGTGAGAAGGAATACTCCGCCATCGCCGACTTCTCCAGCATGATCGAGTTCAACGACGGAAAGATCCGTGAGCTCAGAAGCGAGATCGAGCGCATAAACGGAGAGATCGCCTCCATCGAGGAGGACAACAGGTCGCTCAGACGCAAGATCGCCAACGTCAAGGAGCGCATGCGATGAGCGAGAACAGCTTCAAGGTCCGTGCAAAGAAGGATCCTGTGAAAGGTCCGGAAGGAAAAGTCGTGACAGATCGCCCGCAAAAGCCTGCGAAGACGTCAAAGGGGACAGGCGGAGCGGCGTCATCGACGAAGACTGCCAGAAGCTCCGGCTCCCCGACTGGCGTCAAGAGGACCTCCCAGGGACAGGCGTCCCGTGAGAAGCTTCGCAGAGCCCGGGTGACAGGTTCTGCATCCGGCCGCATGCCCGACAGGTCGCTGCCCGATGTTCCTGACATGGGCAACATGAGAAGCGAGGAGCGAATAGGCAAGGTTCTTGGCATCGAGAAGAACAGCAAAAGTGTAAACAGGAAGAACGAGGTTCCTAAGTCGGATCGTTATTCATCGATGAAGAAGCAGATCCAGAAGAACCGGAGTACTGCCGTCAAGCCCACACCGGCCAGGGCGAAGGTCAGGGCGAAGGATGACTGGGCCTTGTTCGTCATCCGCATCGCATGTGCTCTCATACTCGCCATCCTCATCGCCATAGTCGTCCTGGTCACGACGCGTGCCGTTCCTGAAGCGTCCGAACCGCCGGTCCAGGCGACCTCCGATATGTCTGAATTACATGGAAGCGCATCTCCTGTCGCCTCGATGGTCACGATAGACTCCGGTATGGGGGCGCGCGAGGTGGCCGGGCTGTTCTCGGACCATGTCGATCCGGCCAGCCTCGTCGCGTTTCTGGAAGGGGAGGGGCTCTCCTCGTCGATCCAGGTTGGCACCTATGCACTCTCGCCTGGCATGGACGTCGCCCAGATCGCCGCGATGATCACCGAAAGGCGCAGCGACGCCATCTCCATCTGGCCGGGCTATACGATCGAGGACATGGACAGGATGCTTGCCAACCGCTCCCTTGCCCCATCCGGTGCGTTCATCGAGGCGGCACAGGAGCTCGAGCGTGAATACGGTCTTCCGTTCACGGAGGGCTGGCTGCTTGCCGGTACATACGTCTTCTCGTCTCCATACGCGCTTGCCCATGACATGCTCGCCGCGATGTTGGGCCTTCTCAAGAGCATGGGAGATGAGGTCATGGCCAGCGGACTGTCCCTCGACCAGATCGTGACGATCGCGAGCATGGTCAACAGGGAGACGCAGGATGCCGCACAGATGCCTGTCATCTCCGCCGTCATACTGAACCGTCTTGAGGCCGGAATGCCCTTGGGAATAGACGCGACGACACGATACGAGCTGGACGACTGGCAGAACGCCATCCCGCAGTCCACATACGAGCTGGACACGCCGTACAACACGCGACGACGTCCGGGACTTCCACCGTCCGGGATAGGCTGCCCGTCGCCGCAGGCGGTCGTCTCGGTGCTCCAGCCTGCCGACACGCAGGCCCTCTACTACCTTCACGACGAAGATGGAAAGTTGTACACTTCGTACACATACGAGGAACATCTTGATACCTATGAACAGGTCCATTGAACGCTACAACATACACACACATTCGTTCTATTGCGGGCATGGAAGCGGCACCATAGCGGAATACGTCGACGAGGCGCTGGACAAGGGGCTTTCCATTCTCGGTTTCAGCGACCACTGCCCGTTTCCCGACTCCTTCCTGCTGCGCTCGAGGATGCGCTATGAGCAGATGAAGGACTATGAGGCCGACATCGCCCGGGAGAGGGCAAGGGTCGACATGCCCATCATCACAGGCTATGAGTGCGACTATTTCCCGCGCTACAGGAGCTTCTTCGAGGACCTCAAGGCATCGGGACGCACAGACTACCTCATCACCGGCACCCATTTCATAGTCCGTGCGGACGAAAGCAGGGTCTCTCCGTTTTCAGACCGGCTTGAGCGCGACGACGTGCTGCGCTACCGCGACCAGCTCATCGGCGCCGTGGAGACCGGTCTGTTCGACTTCATGGCACATCCCGACCTCTATATGGCCGGCTACTTCCAGTGGGACGAGACCGCCATCACGGTCGCTGAGCAGATCATACAGGCATCCATGGACCATGGCGTACCACTTGAGATCAACGCCAACGGTCTGCAGAAGCCGCAGGTCGATGGCAGGGCTCCGTACCCCTATGGCCCGTTCTGGGAACTGGCAGGCAGGATGGGGGCCAGGGCGGTCCTGTCCACCGATGCGCACAAGGTCTCGAACCTCACTTTCAACCGCCAGCGCATAGAGGACTTCGCCATTGAACACTCGGTTGCTGTCGTGGAGCCCGTCGCGAAGAACGGGCGCCTAGAATGGGCAAGGTGACGAGAAGCTGACTTTCTGTCCTGTTCCGGGGTGGGTGAACTCCAGACTTTCGGCATGAAGGCATAGCCTCTGGCCGGGCTTGCGCGTGCCGTACAGCCTGTCCCCCACCACAGGATGTCCAAGTCCGTAGGCCGCATGCACTCTTATCTGGTGGGTCCGTCCGGTATGGGGGATGAAGCGGATGCGAGTGACGGGCCGCCCATCCACGATCTCCACTCCGATTCTCTGGAAACGGGTCACTGCCTTGCGCCCCATCTGCATGTCGACGATCTGCCGCGGCCTGTCCTCCACGTCCAGTCTCATGGGAAGGTCTATCGTGCCTTCATCCTGCCTGACGACGCCTTCAACGAGGGCGATGTAGGTCTTTTTCGTCGTCCGCTGTTCGAACTGCCTGGATATCCCGCGCTTGGCATCGTCCGTCTTGGCCATCACGAGGATGCCGGAGGTGTCCATGTCCAGGCGGTGCACAGACGGGTTCTGCGGAATCGAGGGGAATATGTCACGGGCCCGCTTCGTGGCGCAGTCCTGCTTGTCTTCTCCGCGTCCCGGCACGGAGAGCATCCCCTCGGGCTTGTCCACGACGATGATCTCGTCGTCGCTGTAGATCATCGGTATGCGGAGAATATGCGGCAGAATGGGCGCGCACTTCTCGTCGCATGGTGTGCACATCTGCATGTGGGAGTATCGTGTGCTGCCATGACCGTAGTAAATCTCGCACAGGCTCAGCGGCTCCCAGCCGCGCCGGAAGCAGTAGGATATCAGCTTGATCGTGGCGCAGTCGCCCGTGCCTGTCGGGATTCCGGCAAGCCCCATCTCGTCCAGCTTCACCGTTCCGATGGGGGTGTGGAACGTGTACAGGGCCCTGAGCCTGGCAAGACATTCGTTCGACAGTGCGCTTCGCATCGGCTCGAGTCCCTCCTCCCCACGCTCGATCCTGTCGCTGTAGCAATGGATGAGGCTGTCGTACTCGCCGATGATGTCTTCAGCCTCGTGCGCCGAGAAGCATGGCGGGACGAAGCCCTTGTGGATGTAGGAGCCGTGAAGCGCTCCGGAGAATGCATGGACAGTGCAGGTCTGGCCACCGGCGGCCCGCGCGACCAGACAGCCGAACATGATGCCGTCCCTGTCCTCGGAGATGACTCCGTCCGCCTCGAGTGACGCGATGAGGTCGACCAGAGGTCCTCTGGCCGCATCCGGCGAGAGAAGCTGCAGCATCAGCCGATCACCGAGAGTATGTAGTCGTTGAGCGTCGCCCCTTCGTACAACAGGCGGTAGAGGGCCTGGACGATTGGGTAGTCGTTCTCGACACCCCGCTCGCGCGTGAGCTCGCCCAGCAGCCTTATCGTCCTGTGGCCCTCGACCAGCGTCGCGGTGTTTCCCGTGCTGTAGTCGAAGCCCTTGCCGATGAGCATTCCAAGCGTCCTGTTGCGGGACAGGTCGTTCAGGCCGGTGAGGCCGAGGTCTCCGATGGCGCAGTAGCGGAAGATCGTCTCCTCGTCGCAGTTGAACATCCTCAGGAAGGCACGCATCTCGTTGACGGCCCTGGTGTAGACGAGGAAGTCGACGTTCGGGCTGGAGTAGCGTCCCGAGACGACGCCGATCGCGATTGCGTACATGTTCTTCAGTATGCTGGTCAGCTCGACGCCACGCACGTCGTCTGTGTGGTCGAGCATGAGGCTGGTGCCCTTGAAGACCTCCTTCTTCACATACAGATAGTCCTCCCGGCTTCCGCCGAAGGTGAAGGCCGTCGGCATGCCGTTGAGGACCTCGATGGCGAAGCTTGGCCCCTTCATGCTGGCCGTTCTCGAGAATGGTATCTTCTCGGTGATGAACGCACCGTCGTCGCTCATGCCCTTGGCCAGATTGACCACCAGAGGCTCCCTGTCTCCGGTGTACCTGCGCATCTCCTGCGAGAAGCTGACGATCGCCTTGGACGGGATGACCAGGAATATGGCGTCGGCGTCGCCGAAGACGGAGTAGTCGCCGCTTGCCGTCAGGTTCATGTTCAGAAAGCGGGTGGGGAAGTACTTCACGTTCCTGTGCTGACCATTGATGGTCTGCACGACGTCCTGTTCCACGGAATGGATCACGACATGGTTCTCGCTGTTCCATGCCAGGCGCTCCGCCATCGCCGTTCCGAATACGCCGCCTCCTGCGACGACTATGTTGTTCTTCCTCTGCATATGTCCTCAATCCTCCCTGGCGTCTATCCTGCGCACCACGTACAGTCTGGTGGAATGGTCGCCCATGACCCTCATGTCCTCGCTGTACCCGGCTCCCTGATAGCCTCTGTCAAGTCTTATCCCCGCATGTCTGAGCGTGTCTCCGCCGACGACATACGACTCCTTCTCCATCGGCGGGGCGCTGTAGTAGTCATCCCCCAGGATGACCTCCTCGTCCTCGTTCCTGCGCGTGACGCTGTAGAGCGCGTTCTCGTCTGCATCCTCGACGTAGAGTATGTCGTCGCTGCCGTTTGCCTCCATGTTCCTCAGTGCGTATAGCACAAGGATCGTGGACGCATCGGCATCCGATGCGCTCAGCATGATCTTCTGGCCTTCCTGCCTGACACGGTAGCGTCCGAACTGCGTCACCTGGCGATACATCTTGTAGAACTCGAGCTGGTCGACGATCGCCTGACGCTCCTTGCGCGAGAGCCTCTTGAGATCCAGCGAGTAGGACAGGGCCCCGAACACGGCCACGTTGAAGGCGCTGGAGAAGCTGGAATAGCGGCCTTCGATGTTGTATCGTCTGGATGCCAGCATGGTGGACAGGCACGAGGGCGGCATGATCTGCAGTGCGCCGCACAGCGAGTCCAGCTGCTCGAACGGATCGGTCAGCGAGCAGCAGGTCACCTGGGACGATGACGCGAGCAGCCCGACATCAAGCCGTGGACTGGTGTCGCTGGTGTTCTCCATGAGCAGGTTCGGGAAGCTCAGCTGGATAGAGCGCTGCAGCTTGTAGAATGCGCAGATGTAGTTGTGACGCCACTGGCCGTCCGGCTTGTCCGAACGCGACCAGATGTCGCCCATCTGGGTTCCTATGGACCAGCGCAGGGCGTCTATGCCCGTGCGTTCGATCAGACCGCATATCGTCTCGAGCACGTATTCGTAGACCTCATGCCGCGTGATGTCCAGAAGATACTGTCCGTTCTCGATCGGGGATGACTTCCTCCTGGGGTTCCTCACCAGCCAGTCGGGATGCTCCATCGCCAGCCTGCTGTGGAGGCTGACAGCCTCCGGCGACAGCCATATGCCGAAGAGCATGCCCGCCAGATGGCATTCCCTGGATATCTCGGCAAGCCCGTCCGGAAGCTTCATCGGATTCGCGCTCCAGTCTCCGACCGAGTCGTCCTTCGTGTTCCTGACGCCGAACCAGCCGTCGTCCAGCATGAACAGCTCGAAGCCCATCTGTCCGGCGAGCCTGATCTGCTCGCGCACCTTGCGCTCCTGGACGTCGAGTCCCAGCGCATGGCGGGTGTTGAAGCATACCGGGCGCAGTCTGTTGCACCAGGTGCCCCTCATGATGTGGTTCTCCTCGAAATGCTGCAGGGCGTATGTGCATCGGCTGCGGTCCTCGGCAAGCGTGAGGAAGGCTTCGGGTGTCTCGAAGGACTCTCCCGGCTCCAGAGTCGGGTGGACCGTCTCCTCGTTGATGCCGTTGACGATGTGCGTCGTGCCGTAGGGGCTGACCTCTATGGTCGCCTTGTGGTCCCCGCAGTACAGCAGCCCCGTGATGATGCAGCCCTGGCGTCCCTCGATGATGAACGTGTTCGACTTCTGGCCGGTGAAGCCGGACCTCGATTCGTTGACCATGGTGGCGTATGAGAGCCGCTGGGTGCGCGGCCTGTTCTCACGTCCCCAGGGACCGCCGATGAACGTCACGCTCCGGTCGCAGTCGAAGAGGTCAAGCTGCATGCTTGCGAACTTCCTCAGCATGACGGCCCGTCTGGAGGTGTTCTTGATGACGGCACGTCTCACGATGGTGTCACAGAGGGGGAAGACCGTGTAGTAGAGGCTGAGCGTGATGTCGTTCAGGTCGTCCTGGAAGTCGAGCCTCAGGCCGTGCACCTCATCATCGCTGCCGAGAGCCTGCGGCAGACCGCTCGTGATTCTCCTGATTCCGTTGAACGTCTCGCTATGGCGGTATCTGATGTCCATTCCGCAGGCACAGCCTCTGGCCTCGTCGATGGCGATGAACGGGGTGCGGAAGTCGCCGCCTCCCTCGAAGGACGCCTCCTGCGGCAGGTCTACCGGGTTGGTCTGCCAGTCACGGGCGCTCTGCGACACCTCCCCCTGGCGCGGCACGGATCTCTTGGGCACGAGGGCGTCCACATCATGCTCCGGGTGTCTGAGGGCGGGGCCGTAGTACAGATGCTCGGCGATGCCGCGTCCATCGATCATGAACACGTAGCTGGTGTGGCTGGTCGCCAGGTGGAAAACATTGTTCTTGACTGTTATCATGTAAGAGGTGTCCTTCTCTGTTATGATACATTTACGGGAGCGTGTTGGCAAATGGATATAAGGCGCATACCACTTTGGGAGTCGCGGAACGCTACTTACATGAGCAACAACCTGGTGCGCACCGTCATAGAGGACCAGGGCGAGGTCGCCATCGAGCTGTCGGCCAGATGCATCCAGGGCGGTTATGTCAATGCGCTTGGCCTGCCGTACTTCCGCGGGCGGGGCATCGGTGTCCTGTCCGACCAGAACGCCGACTGGTGGAAGAGCCGCCAGAGCTTCTACCAGGCCGGTGGCATCTACGTGACGTTCCCCTCGAAGGACGAGGACAGCATACTCACCAGCAACACGTACTGGATGGTGCGCCGCTACGGGTCGGACGGAGAGAGCGGCGGGCTGTGGAGGCTCAGCGAGATGAAGAGCCGGCAGGAGCACAACCGCTACCGCGCCACCAAGGTGGACATGATCCTGCCGGACCATCCGGTGCTCTACTCCCTGGTGAGACTTGTCAACACGGGCGACGAGGACCTCGAGTACAACGCCGGCGTGCATACCATGCTCTCTCCTCCATTCCTGGAGTCGGGATGTTTCATGAACACCGTCCCGGCGACTTTCTCTGCATACAGCCCCAACTTCCGCGAGGTGGCATTCAACCGCCTGAGAAGCGGCGTGCACTTCAACGACCTGCGCCACGCCCCGTCGCTGAACGGCATGCCGCTGGACGCCTCGTACATACCCGGACCGACCGGTTCATACGACTATCTGGCAGGGGAGGTGTCCAATGGAGAGGAGCTGGGCTGGATCACCGTGATCAACCCGCGTC
Source organism: uncultured Spirochaetales bacterium (assembly GCA_949285785.1). Taxonomy (GTDB): domain Bacteria; phylum Spirochaetota; class Spirochaetia; order Sphaerochaetales; family Sphaerochaetaceae; genus Bullifex. The sequence goes on from CASEAG010000039.1 coordinate 41,757, forward strand.
TGCAGATGGTCTACATGATCCTGTTCCCGACGCCGTACACGCATCTGGACGACAGCGTGATGAAGTGTCCTGACATCGACATCGCCGTGAATCTGCTGGGACGTATGGACAGTCCGTGGGCGCTGTACGAGGGCGGAACGCCCCAGGTCTTCAGCCTCACTCTCGGTCATGGCCGTCTGGACCATCACGGAGCGTTCAGCTCCCCGACATCGTACTTCCTCAAGCCTGGCCAGTGGACGGACCTCGTGTCGGCACAGGCTCTGACGAGCTACGAGAACCCCAGGATATCCTCAGGCTTCTACTCGCTTGAGAAGGAGCCGGGGGCGCTGGTGCTCAAGCGCACCAAGAGCTTTGCCATGGTGCCGTGCGACTACACGTTCTCGACGCTCAGGACCCTAGCCGAGAAGCTCATCAGGAACGCCCAGGAATAGCATCAATAGACGACGTAGCTCCTCTGGTCGGGACTCGAGGGATCCCACCGGTAGCCCATGCCAAGCGTCACCGTGTTCGTCAGCGCGAACGTCCTGAAGCCGTCCGTGCCTATCTGATGGAAGTAGTACGATGCGTCCCATGCGGCGAACAGCGCGAAGCTCTGAGAGACCTTGATGGAGGCCACGGTCTCGAGGTAGACGCCTGTGTAGAAGTCCGCCTGGCGGAACGCCGGGCGCGAGTCCGCCCTGATGCTGAAGCCGGGCATGAATGTGAGGGAGAAGCTCCCCAGCCGAGCCTTGAGACTGAGCCCCAGACCTCCGGATACGTTGAGACTCGGCAGATTCCGGGAGAAGTTCGACAGTGCACTGGCCTGGAACGAGATTCCGTACCAGTCGTCCTCGAACAGCAGTTCGCCGAACACCGTCGCACCGTACACCATCTGGCCGCGGCCTGCGCCGTCGTATCTGCCGACGCTTCTGCCCGCGCTGAGACCCAGGTATGTCGTGTTGTCGAATGCCCACAGCACAGATGCCGATGCGCATGCGAGAAGAACAATCGCGATCGCCTTTTTCATCACATCACCCCTCAGTAGAGCAGCAGGTGCGCTGCGTAGTGCGGCAGGTACGGGAAGTGGGTGAAGTCGAATGTGATGCCCACGAACGGTACAAGAGAGATGCCGACATAGTCGACGTCGAGGCCTATGTGTCCGTATGCGGCAAGTCCGACGTCCAGCGAGACCAGGTTCATGTACGTGGGGGTGAAGCGGACCAGTGCCGCCGCTCCAGGTCCCATGGTGATGATGGGTTCGTTGGAAATCCTGGAGTCGAGTACGCCGACGGCAAGGCCCAGCATGAAGTCGAAGGCGACATTGCGGTTCATGCGGTACATGCCCTCGAGACCCATGAGAATGTCGAATGAGATGTCCGGACCTTCCTTGCCTATGCCGAACTCGAAGTCCGTCCTGGTGCCGAAGCCTAGGGCGAAGGATCCGTCCTGGGAATTGGCCAGGATTCCCGTTTGCAGCCCAAGCGGAATGGACTGTGCGTAGGGCTGGTCCGAAAGCGTCGCGACGTAGCCAGACGAGACGGAGCCGTAGCTGTAGATAGGTGGAACGTATACATCATCCTGTGCGCCTGCACCTGTGAGGACCAGACAAATCAGGACCATCATGATCGGCAATGTTCTTCTCATGACCTGAATATAGCGCACATGGAGTGGTTTTTCGAGTCCCTTCAGGAAAACGGTATGCTCACGAGAACCGTCAGGATGCCTGATGTGACGAGCGAGATGGATGACATCGCTCCCTGTATCTCGCCCATTTCGATCGCCTTGCCCGTACCGACGGCGTGGCTGGAGGCTCCGATCGCGATGCCCTGGACGACCTCGTCACGTATTCTGAAGACCTTCGTCAGGAATGGGGCGAGGATGCTTCCGAGTATTCCGGTGAAGATGACGGCGAGGACAGTAAGCGATCCGATTCCGCCAAGGGACTGTGAAACGGCGATGGCCATTGGCGTCGTGATGCTCTTCGGCAGGAGCGATGCCGTGACGATTTCGTCCAGAGACAGCAGACGACACATCGCGTAGACCGTCGTGATGGAGGTGATGCATCCGGCGAGCGTACCTGCCGCAATCGCGAGGAGATGACGCCTTACGAGCTCCCTCTGGCGATAAATCGTGAGGGCCAGCACCGCCGTGGCGGGGGAGAGGAACATGTCGATGAGATCCCCTCCGTTTTCATACCATTCCAGCGGGATGCCTGCCAGAAGCAGCGTCGGTATGATGATCAGGTAGCTGATCAGCAGGGGATTGCATATGGCAAGGGACGTCCTCCTGCAGATCATGACGCCGATGCAGTATGCCGCCAGCGACAACGTGATGCCGAAGAACGGCGAAGAGAAGACGGCTTCCCTCATCGTCTCCTCCTCTCGAAGCGCATGGCAAGGCCTGCGGCGAGCGCGCTGGCCAGGAACACGGCCACGGTGGAGACGACCACGACGACGATGAATCGCCACCAGATGGCCGAGACGAGAGACAGGTGCTCTATGACCCTGACGCCTGCGGGGATGAAGAAGAAGGACATGTTCGACAGCAGGAAGTCGCTCTTGTGCCGTATGTGCTCCACCTTCAGGATCCCGGTCCACAGTGCGGCCAGCAGGAGAAGCATCGCCGCTATCGACGAAGGGAAGGGGAAGGGCAGGACGGCGCTGAGTGCCTCTCCTGCAAGACATGTGGCGAATACGATCGCCATCTGTGCAAGGATGCTCATCGGGGATTCTCCTATGACGACGAGTTGGAATCTAGCAGAATGAGGAATTCTGTTCCAGTGAGGGCAGCTTCATGAGGCGAAGTCTTCTTCCGCCCGACGCCAGGACGGGTGTAGACTGGTGGAAGGAGGATATCCACGATGAATGAAAGACACCTCTCGATAGGCTGCTCCGGCTTCAGCTGGCACACTACGGATGGAAGACACCTTCTCGGCCGTACATACGACATGTTCGGTGACCTGAAGGCCAACCGGATCACTCTGGTCGCACCCGGCTATGGCCTGGCCTCCAGCCCGGGAGAAGGAACAGGGCGCATCAGGCTGGAATACGGCTTCATCGGCAACGCGATACAGGGCTCGACCTCCCCGATATTCACCGACGGGGTGAACGAGCACGGTCTGATGGGCACTCTGCAGAACTATCCCGGATACGGACACTACGATACGTACAAGGACCAGGGCCGGGTCGATCTGCATCCTGCCTTCCTGGTGCCGTACATGCTTGGCACCTGCACGAGCGTGGAGGATGTCGCCAAGGCCGTGGACAGGATCAACCTGACGGGCGAGCCGATCTTCTCTGCCCATATGAGCGTGCACTATCTCTTCGGCGACGAAAGCGGCGAGGCCATCATCATCGAACCGGACGAGGGCGGCATCAGGGTGCACCGCGACACGATAGGCGTCATGACCAACGCCCCGGGCTACGAGTGGCAGTACACCAACCTGAAGAACTATGTCGCTGTCTCGAACATCCATACCCCGCCTCGCGATCTCCTCGGTCGCAGCATCTCCACGTTCGGATCAGGAACCGGAGGCAGCTTCGGCCTTCCGGGAGGCTTCTCGTCCCCGGACCGCTTCGTGCGCCTGGCATTCGCCAAGAACTATGCAACCCCGGGTTCCTGCGAGAAGGAGGGCGTGTCGCGCATGTTCGACACGTTCAGCATCGTCCATGTGCCTGAGGGTATGCTCGTCGGGAAGGAGGGCTCGTCCGAGTGCGAGAAGACGCTGTGCACATGCGTCATGTGCGCCGAGAGCCGTACGTACTACTTCTCTCCGTACGGCAACCGCAGGATCAGCTCATATGATCTGACCAGGGCCCTCTCCTCGCTTGGGGACGGAGAGCTCGTCAGACTCTACGACATCGACTTCGAGGAGGACATCAGGGTCGTCGTCTGACACCCTGTCCTCAAGACTCCCCAGGTGGTACAATCCCACTATTAGCGAGGTTTTCCAATGAAGGTGATAGTGATCGGAGGAGTCGCTGCCGGTACCAAGGCGGCGGCCAAGTTGAAAAGGGAGGACAGGAGCGCCCACGTCAGGCTCCTGACGAAAGGCCATGACATCTCCTATGCGGGATGCGGTCTGCCGTATTACATATCCTCGGTCATTGAGGACAGGGGTGATCTGATCGTCAACACCCCCGAAAAGTTCAGCGCACTCACAGGCGTAGAGGTCGTCACCGGGGCGGAGGTCACGGGCGTGGACTTCTCCTCGAAGACCGTCACCTATGTGCATGGAGGACAGAAGAGGGACGAGTCCTATGACAGGCTCGTCATCGCCACAGGTGCGTCGAGCATCGTCCCGCCGGTTCCAGGCGTGGATCTCGATGGAGTCTTCAGCGTGAGGACGCCGGATGATGCACAGGCGATACGGGACTGGATCCGCGCCGATGGCGTGCGCCGCGCCGTGGTCGCCGGAGCCGGATTCATAGGTCTGGAGGTGGCCGAGAACCTCAGGTCCGCCGGACTGTCCGTGACCGTCATCGACATGGCCGGCAACATCATGCCCAACGCCTTCGACGACGAGATGGCCACCTGGGCCCGCCGTCGCATCGAGGAGGCCGGCATCAGGGTGATGACAGGTACCAGGCTCGAAGGAGTGGAAGGAGAGGGCAGAGTCGGTGCGGTGCGCACGGACAAGGCCGTCCTTCCTGCCGACATGCTCATCCTTGCGCTCGGTGTCAGGCCCTCCACCGCATTCCTCGAAGGCAGCGGAATCGAGATGGAGAAGGGCGCCATCGTCGTGGACGGACACATGAGGACGAACATCGACGACGTATACGCCGCAGGCGACTGCGCGCTTGTGACCAGCCGTCTGACCGGCAGGAGGATGTATTCGGCGATGGGCTCCACTGCGAACCTCGGTGCAAGGGTCCTTGCCCAGTCCGTCGCAGGACGTGACAGTGTCTATCCCGGAGCCCTCGGGACAGGTGTCGTAAGACTTCTCGACACTCTCAACGCCGCACGCACCGGACTGACCGAGGAGGCGGCGGTGAAGGAAGGCTATGATGTGGTCAGCGCATTGGCCGTCACGGATGACAAGGCGCACTATTACGCGGGCTCATCGTTCTTCATAATGAAGATGATAGCCGAGCGCAAGACGCATCGCATCCTAGGCTTCCAGGTGCTGGGATCCGGAGCCGTGGACAAGATGAACGACATCGCCGTGGTGGCGGTGTCGAAGGGCATGAAGGTCGAGGATTTCGATTCGATGGACTTCTCCTACGCCCCTCCGTTCTCCACTGCGATAAGCCCGTTCGTGCAGGTCTGCTGTGTGCTTGAGAACAAGATCCTGGGACAGCTCGAGACGATGACGCCTGCCGAGTACGCCGCGACCAGAGCCGCCGGCTACAAGGTGGTCGACGTCATGCCGGAGAAAACCATACCCGGAGCGACATGGGTGGACCTCGGCAAGGTAGACGGACCAGTGGAGGGACTTGGCAAGGACGACAGGCTGCTGCTGGTATGCGCTCGTGGCAAACGGGGCTACTTCCTCCAGAACAGGCTGAAGGCCTTCGGCTATACCGCCACCAGGGTGCTCGAGGGTGGCATGACGTTCAACGACGTGCGGGTGGACTTTGCCGGAGCGATTCCTCCGGAGGAGGTGAAGCGCGTCAAGGGACTTGGCTGTCTGCAGGACAAGAGACGGCCAGACCACTTCAACGTGCGTGTCATAACCCGGAACGGCAAGATCACGGCACATGAGCAGAAGGCCATCGCCGAGGCGGCACAGCGATGGGGAAGCGGGGAGGTGACCATGACCACCCGCCTCACGCTCGAGATACAGGGCGTGCAGTACTCGGACATCGAGCCTCTGATCGCGTTCCTCAAGGAGCATGGACTCGACACCGGAGGGACCGGAAGCAAGGTGCGGCCGGTCGTCTCGTGCAAGGGCACGACCTGCCAGTACGGCCTGATAGACACCTTCGCCCTCTCCGAGAGGCTTCATGAGACCTTCTACGTAGGCTGGCACGACGTGTCGCTTCCGCACAAGTTCAAGATCGCGGTCGGCGGCTGTCCCAACAACTGCGTCAAGCCCAGTCTCAACGACATCGGCATCGTGGGTCAGCGTCTGGTCTCGTTCGACATGGACAGGTGCCGCGGCTGCAGGGCCTGCCAGGTGGAGAAGTCCTGCCCGATCCGCATCGCCCATGTCGAGGAGGGCAGGCTGGTGGTGGACGATGCACAGTGCAACCACTGCGGACGCTGTCTGGACAAGTGTCCCTTCGGCGTCACCTCGTCGTATGTCGGAGGCTATGCGGTATACGTCGGTGGAAGATGGGGCAAGAAGGTCGAGATCGGCAAGCGGCTGAGCCGCATCCTCCACAGCGAGGACGAAGTGGTGCAGGTGGTGGAGAACGCCATACTCCTGTTCCGCGACGAAGGCATCAGCGGCGAGCGCTTCGCCGACACGGTCAACAGGCTCGGCCTGGAGCATGTCGAGGACAGGCTCTTCGACTCCAGGATTGACAAGCAGGCCGTGCTGAAGAAGAATGTAGTCGGCGGGGCGACCTGCTGACCGCATCACGGATTTGCCATACTTGCAATAGGAAAGGGCCTTGAAACAATCCTCGGATCCCGGTCTTCGCACTGGGGGAGGAATGTCCAGAAGGCTCTTTCTGTATCTATCGGCTACGCTGCTGTCCCTGTCATGCGCATTCGCGGATGGCGTGGCCTGTCTCAATTCGTCCATCGCCGACCTCTGGACGCTTGCCGGAGGAGACGTGTCCATCACCGTCCAGGACTCTATCGACAGAGGCTTTTGCGATGAGGACGCCATACTCGTGGACGGCGCGTCCGGACGCAGCATAAACCTCGAGATCCTTGTCGCATCCAAGCCGCAGCTCGTCCTGGCAAGCGCCGATACCCCAAGCCACGTCAGGGTGAAGGCCCTGATGGACGACCTGGGCATTCCGGCGTTTCTCATCCGACAGGACTCGTTCGACGACTTCCTCTCCGTCTTCCGCATCATGACGAGGATCACCGGACGCGAGGACCTGTGGCAGGAACACGGGCCGGGACAGAAGGAGGTCGTGGATGAGATGATCCGGGAGTGTCGGACCATCGGGGAAAGGCCGCGGGTGCTCTTCGTGCGTGCAGGCAGCGCCTTCGCGTCCGTCAGGGCCAAGAGGGCTGAGGACCACTTCGCTGCCGCCATCATCGAGGACCTGGGCGGGGTGAACGTCGCCGCCGAGGCCGAGGCGCTGACCGAATCGATTTCGCTGGAGTCCGTACTCGCAATGCAGCCGGACAGGATCATCATCGTCGCACAGGGCGATGAGGAGGCCAGCCGCCGGTACATCTCCTCCCTCTTCTCGCGTCCTGGCTGGAGCAGCGTCAAGGCGGTCAGGGATGGACAGGTCCGCTTCGTTTCGAAAGAGCTGTTCAACTACAAGCCCAACGGACGCTGGAGCGAGGCCTACCGGGTGATGGCGGAGGCGCTGTATGAGTGACAGGGCACGCTTTGTCCGTATCGTCGTCATCCTCTTCGTCGCGCTTATGGCGATGACATTCGTCTCGCTTTCCCTCGGAAGCACCCGTGTGGACCCGTCCCGGGTGTTTCAAGAGGGAAGTGTGGATGCCGTCATAGTATTCGACATCAGGTTGCCGAGGACTCTCGCCGCGATCATGGCGGGTGCCGCCTTCTCCGTCGCAGGCCTTCTGATACAGACCGCATCGTCGAATGCACTGGCAAGCCCGAACATCATAGGTGTGAACTCGGGTGCCGGTTTCGCCGTCCTGGTGTTCCTGTCGTTCTTCCCCCAGCTGTACCGGCTTCTTCCGCTTGCCGCGTTCGTCGGAGCCCTCGTGGCCGTGTCGCTGGTCTTCCTGATATCTTCAGCGACACGCCGCATGACATCTTCGTCCTCGCTGATCCTCTCCGGCATCGCCGTCAACGCCCTCTTCAATGCATTGATCAGCACCCTTGCAAGCCTGGACCCTGATGTCATGGGCACATACAGCGCGTTTTCCGTGGGAGGTTTTGCGTCTGTGGGCATGGACCAGCTCGCACCTGCCGCCATCATCATGGCCGGCTGTCTCGTGGCGGTCCTCCCTCTGGCACACGTCATGGACATCGTCAGACTATCCGACGAGATCGCCTCGTCGCTCGGCTACCGTCCACAGCGGATACGTATCATTCTCATGGCGCTTGCCTGTCTCATGGCGGCCTCGGCCGTGTCGTTTGCAGGCCTTCTGGGCTTCGTCGGCCTGATTGTGCCCCATGTCGCATCCTTCCTGTGTCCTGGCGGCAGCCGGAGGACGTTGACGCTCTCGCTGCTGGCCGGACCTGTGCTGGTACTGGTCGCGGACTTCCTGGGCCGCATGGTCATGAGACCGTCCGAGCTGCCTGCAGGCGTGTTCATGGCAATGGTGGGTGTTCCGTTCTTCATCTTCCTGCTTACGAGGAGGTCGAGGTCATGATCCGGGTCGACGGGCTTTCGCTGAAGATACATGGCAGGACTCTTCTGGAGGACATCTCCTTCACGCTGGAAGAGGGTCGCGTGTACGCCCTGCTGGGCGAGAACGGAAGCGGAAAGACGACACTGATGAGGTGCCTGTCCTCCTTCTATCCCGGTTACGAGGGCTCCATCATGTTTTCAGGCATGCAGCTTAAGGACTGTACGAGAACCGAGAGGGAGCACCTCCACTCCCTGCTTCCACAGACGCTCGCCTCACTCGACATGGGCGTCGAGTACATGCTCTCCCTGACCGGCGGCGCGGCGCAGATGCTCTCGTCGTTCGGACTCGGACATATTCTTTCTCGTAGGATGGACACGCTCTCCGGAGGCGAGAGACAGATGGTCTACCTGGCCTTCGCAGTCGCCCGTGATGCGATGCTGTACCTGATGGACGAGCCGGAGGCCAGCCTCGATGGCCGTTTCCGGCGGAAGGTCGAATCGACCATGAGGAGGCTTGCCGACGATGGCCGCATAGTCCTCGCATCCTTCCATGACATGAACAGGGCGCTTGCCGTCGCCGATGGGATCCTCGTCCTCTCCAAGGGGAGACTGGTCTTCAGCGGTAGCGTATCCGGCTTCCTTGAGACCGGAATCGGCGAGAGCCTGTTCGCGCTCTCAAGACGCACGCTCCTGGACGAGGACGGTTCACCTGTCACCGTCTTCCTATGACAGGAGCTCTTCCAGATGTTCCATGAACATGGCCTCGAATTCCCTCGAGATCCCGAGCAGGCCGCATTCCATCATGGTCACATCATGTCCTGCACATTCCAGCGCGGGTACGATGCTCCTGGCGATGTCATTGCGGGCGTGATGGCCGAATGTCAGCAGGAGGGGCACCACGACGAGATTCCTCATGGTGAACGTATGTGCATCAAAGCCCGGAGCACCCTTGAGCGTCACGAGCCTCATGTCGTCTCTCAGCGCACGGCCCAGTGCATCGAGCTGGCCGACCGGGCCATCCTCTCTTCCATGTGCGACGATGACATGGCCTGTATCGGCCTTCCTCTCGAGCGTGGATGACAGGATCGATGCGACGCGCATGATGTCATGGCTGCCTGCGAGAAGAGGCCTGCCGCACCGGCATCCGGTCTCGAGCAGAAGCTGATATGAGGAGCCTTCCTGGACGAGCAGGGGCATTATCCGCACATCCTGGCCCCTGTGTGCGGCGAGCTGGGCATCCAGCTGGCCGCGCCCGCCTCTGACCGAGACCCTGGAGAATGTGCATCCGAGGCGCGAGCCCAGACGGCCGACAATCGATGCGATGCGCTCCTCTTCCTCCTCGATCGAGGATGAGAAGCCGGCGAAGACCACGTGGATCACTTCTTCACAGCCCTGACGGCCCAGAACGAGGGTATGTTCAGCTCGTGCAGCAGGCCATAGCCGTTTGTGTCCTCGTAGACGTCGGTGAGCGTGAAGCCCGCCCTGATCAGGCCTCCTATCTGCTCGCTGAACGAGTGGGAGAACTGGTAGCCGTCCTCCTTGCTGTACAGCGAGGGGTCCTCAAGCGGGTTGAAGGGCAGAGACTGGCAGATGCGGCCTTCGTCATTCGGATCGGTTATGTAGTTGATGCCGTTCTCGAATGTGATCATCAGCACGCCATCGTTCTTCAGTATCCTCCAGCATTCCCTGATGATGGGCTCCACCTTCTCCACGTAGCACAGCGAGGCGGGGTTGAAGATGATGTCGAAGCTCTCGTCGTCGAAGGGCAGGGGCCTTGTCATGTCGGCCTTGACGATGTCGACGTCGTATCCCTCCCTCCTGGAGACCATCCTCTCGCTCTCGAGCTGGTCGTCGTTGTAGTCCAGCACAGTGCACTCTGCGCCAAGTGCGCTGAAGATGGGGATCTGCTGGCCGCCACCGGATGCAAGCCCAAGCAGCCGCCGTCCTTCCAGACTCCCTCCGAACCAGTAGTGCGGCACCATCTTCGTCGGCGTGAGCTGCACGTCCCATCGCCCCGCCTTCGCCTCGGCGTATGTTCTTGAGTCGATGGGTCTGCCCCATTGCCAGTCCTCTTCACGTATCCATGTGGATATCGTCTCGGCGTTCACATCCTGATAGCCCATCGTCTTATGCCCTCCTGAGTCCGCTGTCAGAGTCTAGTCGAAGAGGGCGGAGGATGCAATATTCTCTTAATGCAAGTAGTATGAATCAGCTTTCTGTCGGAGTGTCATCGCCTTGCAGGCGAGCCTGTATCGCGGAGTATGAGATTGGCGGACAGTGTCATCTTCTGATGCGGCATGCTGTTGTCTCTCATCTCCTGCATCAGCAGGTACATGGCGTTCTTGCCCATTTCCCGGAGCGGCTGGCGTACCGTTGTCAGTCCGGCCTTGCCGGCCGAGGGGATGTCATCGTAGCCGATCACCGACACATCATGTGGTACGTCTATCCCGAGCTCTGCGAGAGCTCTCATGGCTCCAAGCGCCATTTCGTCGTTTGATGCACAAACCGCGGTGAAGTCGACGTTGCCCCGGTCCATGATCCTGCTACGTACAACGTGGTATGCAGTGGCGTTGCCGTAATCCGCATTCTCGAAAATAATGCCGGAGGCGTCCACATCGCTATCATGAATGGCTTGCATGAAGCCGTCATATCTCTCCTTTGTCGTCGAGGCGCCCCTTGTCCCTGCAAGGAAGAGAATCTGCCTGTGCCCAAGCGTGATCAGATACTTGGCCGCCTGATACATGCCGTCTCTGTTCTCCACCGTCACCAGGTCGATGCCTGCAAGCCCCGGGTCGCGGTCTAGAAAGACAATCGGGACATGACGGTCCCTGACGATTCGCTCGAGATAGGGATAGACGGTTCCGCACGAAATCAGTATCAGTCCGTCCACTCCGTGGTCGGCAAGCCGACGCACGATCTTCTCCTCCCTGGTTGCGTTGGCGTTGCTGGAACACTGCAGTATGGTCAGGTCGTTCGCATCAGCGACATCGTTTATCCCTTCATACATCATCGGGAAGAACGGATTGCGCGTATCGGGTATCACAAGGCCTATGAGGTTGGACTGTCCGCCACGGTTCTGGAGCTCACGCACCGCCTTGTCGATAATCTCCTGTGTCTCACGGCGTACAAGACCGGAGCCGGACATCGCTCTCGATATCGTGGCTATTGAAAGGCCTGTCCTGGCCGAAATCTCCTTGAGTGTCGGTCTGTTCATCACTGGGATTGTAAACGTGTTGTCCGGATTATGGCAAATGGAAAAATACATGTCTTTTCATTTTTTCTGCCGTGCCTGATGACATTGTTCTTCGATATGACGACTTTTCCAATGTAATACTGAACGGCTATAAAACATATGTTTCATGCAATCCAGACGGTGATGGGGGCAGTTGTTTCATCTTCGGAGTCATCGCATCCAGGCCATTTTACGCTTCATTCCATGAAAATGAACTGTTCCATACAAATGTGATGATGAGAAACGTTATGAAAATATAATGAAAACAAATGTAAAAAATGATTACATTATTTTTTTGACAGTACCCTTGTTTGCCCCATATAAGGAAGACAAAGGGAGGTTGACCGGTCTTGGACTGTATCAGAATACTGTCACCATGTGGAATTCTAGGTTATGGATTCCCGACATCGTCTCTGGAAAGAGGCATGGCCATGAGGCCGGATGCCATCGTGGTCGATGCGGGGTCCACCGATGCCGGGCCTCACAAACTGGGTGCGAAGACCGCCATAGTCAGCAGGATGGCGGCCAGGAAGGATCTTGAGCGTCTGATCGAGGCGGCAATTGGCAATGACATCCCGCTGATCGTGTCATCTGCAGGTGGCAGTGGAGGAAGGGAGCATGTCATGTGGACGCTGTCCATAATCGAGGAGATATTCCGCGAGCGCTCGTTCCCACAAGTCGACACCTGCGTAATCTGGGCGGATATCCCGGATGATGTAATCCTCAGCAGCATGGAAAGAGGAGAGGTGACTCCACTGGATGCAAAGGTCCCGCAGCTGGATGCAGTACGGCTCGAGGAGACCACAGGCGTCGTCGCACAGATGGGCGTTGAACCAATCGTCAAAGCTCTTGAAAGCGGAGCCAGGATCATCATCGCCGGGCGTGCATACGATCCGGCACCATTCGCGGCGGTCGGCATCTTCCACGGCTTCGATGCCGCCATTAGTTACCACATGGGCAAAGTTCTGGAGTGCGGTGCGCTGTGCTGCAATCCAGGAACCACGAAGGACTGCATGATAGGTGAGGTATATGAGGACTCATTCGTCGTGTATCCCTGCGATCCTGGCAGGCAGTGCACATCTCTGTCCGTCGCTGCGCATACGTTCTATGAAAAGGACCATCCGTACATTCTGCATGGGCCTGGAATCGAGATGGATCTGTCGCAGTGCACATTCGAGGAGCTTGGCGACAACAGAGTCAGGGTGAAGGGTAGTCGTCTCAAGGCTACCAATCCGTACATGATTAAGCTCGAAGGTGCCCGTCTTGTGGCATACAGGACCTTCGTCATTGCAGGCGTGAGGGATCCCATCCTGATTGGAAAGGTGGCCCAGGTCGAGGATCTTGTCCGCCGTTCCGTACAGGAGCAGTACTCGGAAATCGACCCCTCCAGCTATTCGATCGACTTCTACAACTACGGCATAGACGGCGTAATGGGTCCTTTGGAGCCGCTTCATGACACGCCTCATGAAATCTGCGTGATGTTCGAGGTTCTATCATCGTCGCAGGAACTGTCCAATGCGATATGCGCATCGGTGCGTTCGACGTTCATGCACTACGGCTACGAGGGACGCAAGTCCACGGCTGGCAATCTCGCCTTTCCGTTCGCGCCGAGTGACGTGCCATTCGGCCCGGTATACGAGTTCTCCGTATACCATCTGATGCCGGTGGACGACCCTACGGCTCTCTTTCCGATCCAGAGATGGAGCCCCTATACGGGATTCGGAGGTGCGACATGACAAGACTAGTGGAGCTTGCAAAGGTGCTCAGAAGCAAGAACAGCGGACCTTTTCTAATTACTCTGGACGTCCTGTTCGACGACAGGGAGAAGTACGAGAGGGTGAGGGATAGCGGCGTGATCTGCCAGGACACCATATGTCGGATCTATAACCTTGATCCGGATGCTCTCAAGTGTATTGTGTTCTTCGATGCTGCGATGGGCGTGAAGATCACATACGACCGCAGCACGCCATCCGGTACATGCTTCGACCGTGACGTGTATGGTGCCCAGCAGCATGCCCCGTTGATGGAATTGCTGATCCCATGATCTGCCCATGGTGGAAAAAGGAGGAAAGATGAAACGGAAAGGAGACTCCACTGACATCCAGACCGGATCCGCATCACAGATACGGCGTGCCCCGCTCTGGAAGAGGGTTTGGAACGAGAAGGTGCTCTATCTGATCCTTCTGCCGACCATGCTCTACTTCATTTTCTTCAAGGTACTTCCGATCATCAACATGCGCCTGGCCTTCTATTCATTCAATGCCAGAGGCCCATGGAGGTTCGCTGGTCTGCACTATTTCGAGATGATCTTCAGTAGTCCGGCGTTCTTCAACATTCTCAAGAACACTCTGATCATCAGCTTCATGAAGTACATTCTGCTGTTCCCGTTCTTCCTGATCTTCGCCATCATGCTGACGCAGGTCAGGAGCTGGGGATTCAGGAAGTACGTGCAGGTCATATCGTATCTTCCCCACTTCCTCTCATGGGTCGTAATCGCAGGCATCTGGATCGATGCCCTCTCTATCCAGGGAGGGGTGAATGAGCTACTGGGATTCTTCGGCATCGAGGCCCATGATTTCATGACCGACCGTTCGGTGATCCGCTGGATCCTGATGATCTGCGAAGGTTGGAGAAGCATCGGCTGGGATTCAATAATATATTATACTGCAATCATCTCGATCAGTCCGTCTCTGTTTGAGGCGGCGGACATGGACGGCGCCAACACGTTCCAGAAAATCTGGCATGTGGTGCTTCCTGCTCTCATCACGCCGGCCGTGACGATGTTCATCCTGAACCTGGGCTTCTTCCTTTCCGCAGGGTTCGACCAGGTGTTGAACTTCTCCAACACCGCGGTGGAGTCGACGATCGACATTCTCGACACGTATATCTACAGGATAGGTATCCAGGGGGGACAGTATTCGCTGGCCACAGCCGTCAGCCTCATCAAGGGAGTCGTCGGCATGATTCTCGTCCTTGCGACACATCTGGTGTCCAAGCGTCTGACAGGTGAGGGGGTCTGGTGATATGCAGGTAAGAGGAAGAAGATTTTCGATAGGTCAGATTCTGCTGGTCATTCTGCTGTTCGCGCTGACGATGACGATGCTCATCCCGCTGCTCAACATCCTGGCAAAATCTCTCTCCAGCCCGACGGGGTCGATGGAGATGTCCGGTCTGGATATCATCCCGCATGATCTGGACTTCACGAACTACCGCATCGTGTTCAGCCACCCGATTCTGGTTCCGGCTCTGATCAACTCGGTGATAATCACTGTGGTCGGAACAGCAATCAACATGATATTGACGGTCACGGCGGCCTATGTGCTCACACGACCCCGTCTTGCCCTCAAGAGACCTATCATGGTCTTCCTGATCATCATGATGCTCTTCGACCCCGGAACGGTTCCCGAATACCTGGTCGTGCAGAACCTTGGCCTGATGGGAAGCAAGTTGTCTGTCATTCTGGTAACAGCTGTCAACGTATACTACCTGATCATCATGATGCGCTATTTCGAAAGTGTGCCGAAAAGCATCGTCGAGGCGGCTGAGATTGACGGGGCAGGGCACCTGAAGAGCATGACAAGCGTCTACATCCCGCTTGCCAAGAGCGGAATCGCGACGATAACCATGTTCTATGCCGTGGTCAGATGGAACGAGTATTTCAAAGCCAGCATCTACCTGACCGAGAAGTCCACCGACACCGTGCTCCAGGTCGTCCTGCGGCAGTTCGTTGTCCTCGGTGATGTCGTATCCATTCTGGGACAGCAGAACGTCTTCGACTACAACACGCTGGCACGTGTCGACTATGCGGCGCTCAAGGGAGCCACGATAGTCGTCGCAATCGTCCCGATACTGATCCTCTATCCATTTGTCCTGAAATTCTACACGAAGGATGTCATGGGTGGAGGAATAAAGGAATAGAGGAAAAAAGGAAAACGGAGGTAAAAAGATGAAAAGGACATTTTGCGTTCTTCTGGCGCTTCTGGTTGCGCTTTCATGCGCATTCGCCGGCGGAAGCGGCGAGAGCACGTCTGCCGATGCAGGACAGACCGTCACCGCCGAGATGCTCTCACAGCATGTCGGAACACCTGAGGCACCTGTCCAGGTCACATACCTGTACAAGGACATTGATCCGATTGTGGACGCCGACATCTGTGCAGTGCTCGAGAAGGAGATCGAGGAGGGATTGGCCGCTCAGGGCGACTATATCGACCTTGTATTCCTCAGCGCTCCCACCGGTTCGTATGCCACTGTCGTGCCTATTGCATTCAGGACCGGACAGATCAACCCTGACATAATCTATTTCCAGGGTGGGGACCAGGCCGTTGCCGACGAGGGACTGCTCGAGGACCTTACGCCGTATATCGAGAGCTCGACATACGTCAAGCAGATTCTCGACATGGAGCCACATGCCAAGGAGCAGATCGCCAACTATCCATACCTGCTCTGGCTTGAACCGCCGCGCATCAAGGTTCCCGTGCTCAGACAGGACTGGTTCGATGCGATGAGCTCTTCCGAAGCCCTCATGGCCGATCCGACACTCGAGAATTATCTGGCGTTCTTCAGGGAGCTCAAGGCTTCCGGCCTGTGCACCTGGCCCATCACGCTGGACGGTGCGACGCAGAGCGATGGATCGATCCTGGAGCTGGACAACATGTTCAATCATGCATTCGGCATCACGTCCACGATCACTCAGGACGAGAACGGTGACTGGGTGTACTCCGTGACGACCGAGAACGAGAAGGCCAAGCTCGCATTCTATGCTCAGCTGTACAATGAGGGGCTTCTCGACAACGGCTATGTTACCAAGACATGGGAGACCAAGGAGCAGTCGTTCTACGAAGGAGAGAGCGCCATGGTCATGGCGACCGCTGGTGATACGCTCAACGTCTACAGCACGAAAATGAAGGAGACCCAGGGACAGGATCTTGTCGTGCTTCCTCCTGCCAAGGGTGAGAGCTGGGCATACAAGAGCGTCGACGTCACCAAGGCGACAAGGGGTATCGCGATCAATGCCTACAGCGAGGTCAAGGTCGCTGCATGGAAGGTCCTCGAGTTCATGGCAAGCCCTGAGGGAAGAGTCATAGACAAACTCGGCCTTGAGGGGATCCACTACAACGTCGAGAATGGCAAGTACGTCCTCACAGACCAGTACTCGTCCTGGTGGGCACGTTGCTGGACCACAATCGACAACCTCGACATGTCCAAGGTTGACGGTCAGGTTCTCTCCGATGCCGCTCTCGAGTCCCTTGACATGGTGCAGGAGTACTTCGCCGACGATATCAACGTCATTCTTCCGGAAGACCTCGTGCCCCTCAAGGACGCCATGGATTCCCTGTACAGGGAGTATGCGACCGACATCATCCGCGGAGTGCGCCCGGTCGACGACTTCGAGAAGTTCGTCGAGCAGTGGAACCAGGCCGGTGGAACGAAGATCACCGAATACCTGAACTCGGTGCTCGGCTGATGAGGTGAGAGCTCTTCCGGAGCCTTTCGGAAGAGCTTTCGACGAAGGGCATGGGCACATCCCGTGTCACTCGTCGAAAGGAGATTTCCCACTGATATGGAACCCAGACACAATGAGTATTTGGAGAGGATCTATTCAGGCTTCCTCGGTATGAACATAGGCATCAGGCTCGGTGCCCCCGTGGAGCCGACGATCTGGACAAGCGATCGCATCGAGCGCTTCTATGGCGACATCACGGACTATGTGAAGCCGTTCAGGAACTTCGCCGCGGATGATGATGCCAACGGTCCCGTCTTCTTCCTTCGCGCTCTCGATGACGGTGCGATGGACAGGCCGTTGGAGCCGGGAGACGTCGCCGAGGCTTGGCTGAACTATGCCAGGGAGGGCATCGGAATGTTCTGGTGGGGGGGATATGGCGTAAGCACAGAGCATACAGCATACCTGAATCTGAAGAACGGCATCAAAGCTCCGGCATCCGGATCCGTCAAGGTCAACGGCAGGATCATGGCGGAGCAGATCGGTGGTCAGATCTTCATAGACACCTGGGGGCTAGTCTGTCCAGGAGACCCTGCCCGGGCTGCACGCTACGCCCGGATTGCGGCAAGCGTATCCCATGACGGAAACGCCCTGGAGGGCGCGGCGTTCATCGCCGCCTGCATCGCCGAGGCATTCTGTACAGATGACGTCGATAGCATCATCGAGAAGGGACTTTCGTTGATCGATCCGGAATGTGACTACGCCAAGGTCGTCAACGCCGTGATCGGATTCCATTCCAGTAACCCCGGTTCCTGGAGGAAATGTCTGAAGTTCCTGCAGGATGAATGGGGATATGACAAATGGCCGGGCGCCTGCCATATCATCCCGAACGCAGGCGTGTGCATCATGGCAATGCTCTATGGACGCACATTCTCCAGGACGGTGGAGATCGCCACGATGGCCGGATGGGATACCGACTGCAATGCAGGAAACGTCGGTACGATCATGGGCGTTGCCAATGGTCTTGAAGATATTCCTGATCACTACAGGAAGCCGGTCAACGATGCAATCGTACTCTCCGGCATATCCGGCTACCTGAACATCCTGGACATTCCGACATACGCAAGGAAGCTGGCAGAGACCGCTCTCAGACTGAAGGGGGAGCCCGTCCCAGAGGAACTGACCGTCGACGAGAAGGTCGTCGACTTCGACTTCTCCCTTCCCGGATCAACGCATTGCATGCGCGTCTCGAACGAGTTTCTGTGCCGCATAAGGCATGTCGATGGACAAGGTACTGATGGCAAGGGCGCACTCGAGGTCCTCTTCGACCGTGGTACGAGGGGTGATGTGTCCCGCATCTACTACAAGCCGTTCTACCGTAGAGCGGACTTTGACGATGAACGCTATCAGCCGGTGTTCTCTCCAAGGGTATATCCTGGCCAGCATGTCAGCATGAAGGTGCGTTTCGATCGGTTGAACGGTGAGAGTGTGATTCTCTCTCCCTACGTGAGGAATACGCTCACAGGGGAGCTTGTGTTCCTTGGTGGCGAGGTGTACCGTGACGACAAATGGCATGAGATCGAGTTCGACATTCCATCTGATGACGATAGGATTTCCGGTGCCATGATCGACGAGGTTGGACTTCAGTTCGAGGCGAATTCTCCGGCTAAGACGAAGGACCTTGGCTGTTTCTATATCGATTACCTTCGCATCACGGGAAAGGGCAGATACACAATCGATGTCTCACGGCAGAAGAAGGAGTTTTCATCGATAATCCCGTTCAGCCACAACCACGGTTCCTGGGAGATCAGGGACTCTAGAATACAGGCCATGTGCCTGGACCACTGCGAGGCGATGACCGGCAACTACTTCATGAGCGACGTCGAGGTCCATGGCAGCATCATGGTCCACAACGGAGGCGGCGCATTCATGTCCGTGCGAGTGCAGGGTGCCAGGCGCGGCTACTACGCCGGACTGGTTGCCGACGGGATCGCAATCATGAAGAACTGCGGCGACAGAGGACTCGTTACGCTTGCACACCTTCCTTTCGACTGGCGGGAGGAGACGGAGTACGACATCATGTTCAGGGCTGTCGGGGACAGTCTGAGCGCCAGTGTTGGCGGCCGGCTGATCGAGGCTGTCGATCCGGAGTATGGATACGGCATGGTGGGATACGCCATGTACAATGGAGGACGATGTGCATTCGGCGATCTTGGCGTCGAGGAGCTTTGACGAGTGGAGGATATGATGAAAAGCATTGCACAGATGAACAGGAACGAGATCGAGAAGAGGGCGGTAGGCTGCATGGTCGGCCTTGCGATAGGCGATTCCTTCGGTGATGCCGCAAGGATGCAGGACAACAGGTCAAATTATCAGATCACGACGGATTTCAACAGCGGGGCATCATGGAGTACCGATGATACCGAGTTTGCTCTTCTCACGGCGAAGACCCTGATCAGATGCAAGGGTAGGCTGACCAGCGATGAGGTCGTGGCATCCTGGATGGAGGACGTCGTCGTGCAGGACGAGTACAAGAGGGGCGGGGCCAGCGAGAAGGCAGCTGCAGACAACCTCAGGAGGGGACTCCTCCCACCTCTTACTGGCAAGTTCAGCACGTTCAACATGAGCGATGGTACCGCTATGAGAATACCACCTGTGGGAATCGTGTGCGCAGGGCGCCCTGAAGACGCTGTCAGAATGGCCGAGACCGAGGCCTCGATCAGCCATTACGGTGAAGGCGTCTGGGGCGCACAGGCGGTTGCGGCAGCGGTTTCGGTCGCGATGGTGGATGGAAGCTGGCAGGAGATACTCGACGCGGCACTTGCCCCTATTCCTGAGGACAGCTGGCTGTACTACAACATGACACAGTCGCTTCGTCTGGTCGAAGAGGCACATGGCGATCTGCTCGAGTGGTGGATGCCGGTGCACGACCTTCTTCGCTCAAGCCAGTGGGCTACCACCGCAGAGGCTGTACCTTCGGCATTCTGCGCTCTCGCACAGTGTCATGACGACTTCCGCTCCGGCGTTGTGCTGGCTGGAAACTTCGGCCGTGATGCCGATACCATTGGAGCCGTAGCAGGTGCCATCCTTGGTGCAAAGTACGGAATCGATGCGATTCCCGAGCGATGGATGCAGAAGGTGAGGTATCCCTCCGGAACATGTCTGCAATTCACCAGGGGAATCGATATAGTCGACATTGGAAAGCAGCTGGCACAGCTAGTATAAGGGAGGCTTGGCATGTCAAAGGTGCTCTGTTTCGGATCTCTCAACATCGACCACGTCTACCGTGTTCCTCACATGGTCATGGAGGGCGAGACGCTTTCGTGCACTTCGCTCAGGACAAGCGCCGGAGGCAAGGGTGCGAACCAGAGCGCCGCCATGGCCCGTGCAGGTCTGGAGGTCTATCATGCCGGCAGGATAGGGACGGACGGCATGTTCCTGGTCGATCTGCTGGACGGCTATGGAGTCGACACCCGTTACATCGACACCACCTCCAGTGCGACCGGGAACGCCATCATACAGGTCGACGATGAGGGACGCAACTGCATAATGATCTATCCCGGAGGCAACAGGGAGATCACGAAGGAAATGGTCGACGCGGTGCTTTCCGATTTCTCGCAGGGCGACTGGCTGGTGCTCCAGAACGAGATCAACCTCGTCGACTATCTGATCACGTGCGCCAGCAGGTGCGGCATGAGGATATGCCTCAATCCTGCGCCTTATGTGGATGAGGTGAAGAGCTTCCATCTCGACCTGGTGGACATCATATGCGTCAACGAGATCGAGGGCGCGGCGCTTGCCGGACTTCCTCTGAATGCCGGCTACGAGACGATACTCGAGACTCTGGTGGAGGCCCATCCGCACCCGCAGATACTCCTGACCGCAGGAAGCCATGGGGCATATTACGGCTACCGCGACAGACGCGGGCGTGGATACATCGTGGACCTTCCCGTCAAGGACACGACCGCTGCCGGCGATACGTTCATCGGCTACTATATCGCCTCGATAGAGCGTGGATACGATGTGGACGAAGCCCTTGCATATGCCTGCCGCGCCTCGTCGATCGCCGTGTCCAGAGAGGGGGCCATGCAGTCGATCCCCGCGGCGTCGGAGGTGTTCACATGACATGCATCCATCTTGCCTGATGCATGATGAGCGGCCTTCCGGAACCCGCTGGATGCGTCGAAACGTGCATATGGAGCCGTCTCGGCATGCCTATGCGCATTGAACAAATCACCGAAGGCGAATAACATTCTTCACATGAGCATCATCAAACCGCACAAGCTGGGGGTTATTGCCGGCCCTGGCAGCGAGTATTTCACAGGCAAGGTCGTCAAGCACTTGAGAAGACTTTACATAGACCGCTATGAGAAGGTCTCCAAGGCACTCTCCAAGAGACACGAGATGACAGAGGCCGAGCTGCTGAAGCAGGTCACGCTCATCGATGATCTGGACAGCAAGAAGATCCCCACTGGCAAGCTGCCCAGCGCCTTCTACTGCCCGGACTTCACGATCAACGTGAAGTATACCCGCTTCGCCAACGGCGAGGAGAAGGCCGAGCTCATCGATCCGGTGCGAGGACTCAACGTATACATCATCCACGACGTGTCCAACAGCGCTCCAATCAAGGTTGCAGGTCTCGATGAACCGCAGCCGATATCCATCAACGACCACCTGATGTTCCTGTTCACCACGATCGACGCCGTCAAGCTCGCCGGCGCCGCCTCCATAACGCTGGTCCTTCCCACCTATCCGTATGCAAGACAGCACAAGAAGGCCGGACGCGAGGCGCTGACCGCCAGCATGTTCGCCCGCTTCTGCGAGGGACTGGGCGTCGAGAGGATCATCACGCTCGACATACACTCGCGCGAGATCGAGAACGCGTTCTCCACATGCCATCTGGAGAACCTCCACGGCTCCTACCAGACCCTGATCGCGCTCAGGAAGGTCATCGACCTGTCCGATCCGGACCTGGTCGTCGTGTCCCCGGACACCGGCGCCGTCAGCCGCAACAAGTTCTACGCCCAGGGACTGCACAGGCCGCTGGCCATGCTCTACAAGGAGAGGGACTACTCAATCGTCAGCAAGGATGCCAAGAACAGCAACATCAAGAGCATCAACCTGCTTGGCGACGTCCGTGGCAAGACCGTCCTGATGGCCGACGACATGATAGCCACCGGAGGCACGATGATCATCGCCATGAGGGAGCTGATGAACCTCGGCGCGAAGAAGATAATCTGCATGGTCTCACTTCCGTTCTTCAACGGAAACGCCGTCGAGAACTTCGACGCCGCCTATCGCGAGGGCGTCTTCTACAGGATCATCGGAACCAACGCCGTCTACCAGGGACGTCATCTGCTGGAGAAGGAGTGGTTCATCCAGGCCGACGTCACCGAGCTTTTCGCCCGTGTCATATCCCGTCTGCACCATGGCCGTTCCATCTCGCCGCTGCTGGACAACCGCAAGTTCATCCAGAAGCTCATCGACGACACTCAGGCCAGGAAGATCGTGGGGGACGTCGATCCGAACGAGAACATACAGGACTGACAGGGGTCCATTGATTCATCAAGACCTCGGGACAGGGGTGTCGCCCCCTGTCCGCGGTCTTTCAGGAGAGTGAACGATATGCAGATGTCGAAGAGGATATCCGGCTTCCAGGCCTCGCCGATCAGGCGCCTCGTGCCGTATTCGAGACAGGCCGAGAAGAACGGGATACACGTGATCCATCTCAACATAGGACAGCCTGACATCAGGACGCCCAAACAGGCCCTGGAGGCGATCCACTCATACGACGAACCCTATATCGCATACGGGCTGTCGGAGGGCGAGGTGGCTCTCAGGGAAGGACTATGCGGCTACTACAGGAAGTACGGGGTAGAGGTGGCTCCTGACGAGATCATGATCACCACCGGCGGCTCCGAGGCCCTTCAGTTCGTCTTCATGACATTGTGCGACCCGTATGACGAGGTCATCATCCCCGAGCCGTTCTACACGAACGTGTCCACGTTCGCAGCCACGGCGATGGTGTCGCTGGTGCCGGTCACCAGCCGCATAGACGACGCGTTCGTCCTGCCCTCGATCAGCGAGTTCGAGAAGCGGATCACCAAGAAGACCATGGCGATTCTGCTATGCTCGCCAAACAACCCCACGGGCCATGTATACACCAGACAGGAGCTCATGGACCTGCTTGAACTCTGCCGCCGCCACGACATCTTCCTGGTCGTCGATGAGGTGTACAGGGAGTTCTGCTATGACGGCGAGGAGTTCACCAGCGTCCTGTCCTTCCCGGAGTATGGCGAGAGGATCATCTGCGTGGACAGCTTCTCCAAGCGCTTCTCGATGTGCGGAGCCCGTGTCGGCGCTATCGTCACGCACAACAAGGAGGTCCTGTCGGCCGCTATGAAGCTCGCTCAGGCCCGCCTTTGTCCTCCAGCGGTGGAGCAGGTGGCTGCCACCGCCGCGCTGAACGCGCCGGAGGAGTACATCCAGAATGTCAGGGCTGAGTACGAGAGGAGACGCAATCTGCTGGTCAGCGGCATGCAGGAGATCCCCGGCGTGAAGGTCAGCAGGCCGAAGGGCGCCTTCTACTTCGTGGTCGACTTCCCCGTCGACGATGCCGAGAAGTTCTCGATCTTCATGCTCCGCGACTTCAACTGGGAGGGCAACACCGTGATGTTCGCCCCTGCAGAGGACTTCTATGTGACCAAGAACCTCGGCCGCACCCAGGCGAGGATCGCCTATGTGCTGAACGAGGACGAGCTCACGAAGGCGGTCAAGTGCCTGGAGGAGGGACTCAAGGCCTACAGGCGCAAGTGTTGCATCCAGTGAGCTTCTGGGGCGATAATCCTCATACCACAGGCAAGGGAGGACCAGGTGAGCGTATTCTCAAATGACGACAGTGCGCTGTCGATCCGCGAGGACAAGGCAAGAAGGAACAGCCAGGAGGCGTTGAACTTCCTCGTCAACGACTATCGTTCGATGGCCTCCATCATGAGGCAGTACTACCCGCTGGCCATCCTGTCCAGGGCCGCATGGCGATGCTATGAGGTCGAGAACGGGCACAGACCGGACGAACTCGCCCTTGCCAGGGCCCGCATCCTTCCCATGCTTCTGCAGTCGATATTCACCAGCAGGTACTATGACAGGGAAGGGGGATTCTCGAGCCGTCAGGAGATACTCACGAAGGACTGGCACAGACTCGAGACTCTTGCAGACGATGCCGTGCGCCGCCTTGTGCGTCTGATAGAGTGCAGGGCGGTGCTTGCCGTCAAGGAGGGCCATGTCGCCTCCTCCGACTTCGTCGCCTACCGCGAGAGGCTCTTCCTGCAGCTTTTCGGCTACAGCGCCAGTCGAAGCGATCTCGAGGAATCCCGCTTCCTGTTCGAGTCCGTCTTCGTCGACGACGAGGAGATGGTGGAGCAGGTGTTCCAGAGCGACAGCCGGAGCCTTGTCGGTGACCTGACCAGGATCTGCTTTACCATGATGGACGGCATCGGGGAGCTGGTTGCACAGACGAAGCGTCTCAACGACGAGATCAGGGACAAGGTCGTCGAACTGCAGGGTCTCAAGCCTGAGCTCACGCATCAACTTGCCGTCGACGAGGTCGTCGCCAAGGGAGGCTACAAGCCGCGCCTCGAGGCGCTGGGTGCCAGAGCGGACGGCTATGACCTGTTCTCCGTGGAGCATGCCAGTCTGATGTCAAGCGCCACATGCCGCCTGTTCAGCGCAGATGCCTCCAGCCTGGACGATGTGATGGAGGACGGCTTCCTCACGGCGGCGCTGCATCCCTTCATCCGGTTCGCCGACCGCTACTACTGTTTCTTCGGACCATCGCTCTACTCGTTCATCACGCATGCGATCAGGAGCATCATGCAGCGAAGTGGAGTCAAGCCGTCCAGCTCGTCGAAGATCGACAAGCTGTTCAGCCATTTCGTGCTCCTGCTCTTCCGCCAGAGCGACATAGAGGACGTGTACACCTACAAGGGATACAAGATCGACGTCATCAGGCTGTCCAGCCTCAGGTACGTCAACGCCTATCTCTATCCGGAGGTCTTCGAGACCAGGATGGAGAGGAGACGGGCGGAGGAGGCGATCAGGCCGGCCCTTGGCCATGCCCAGCTCTTCGTGGATCCCGATTCGTTCTCTCCGCTGGAGCAGGTGGGCGATTCGTCATGGAGGATATCGCTGACGCAGCTTGCAAAAGTCTGCTCAAGCGATGAGGGCAGCGACGAATTCCTAAGGACCGTATTCCATCTGGACGAGAGGGAGGACTTCGAGTCCGGCGGGGACTTCGACGACGTGTTCACCGAGGAGGTGGACGACACCTCGTCCTGGGACGCACCTCTTGATGACGTCCCGCCTCAGCTGCTGAGCGACGATGAAGGCGAATACGACCGAACGGACGATGACGAGAAGGCACGAATTCTCGAGGCCCGCTTCGATGCCGAGGAGGCCCTGCCGCCGTGCGACGATTCCAATCTGCCGTCGTCCCGGCCTGTGGACGACATCTCCCAATACGAGCTTCCGGAAGGTATGGAGGACGAACCCGTCACCGAGCAGTTCGAGGATCTCGAGAGCGACGACTTCCAGACGGACGATGCCTCGTCCGTGGATGACGATGCCGACATCGGCGATGAGGGGGAGGAGCTCTCGCTTCTCGATGACGAGACCATGTATGACGAGGATGACGGCCTTGACGACGACCCTCTTGTCGATGAAGAGGAGGACGAGGTCCTGGACGATGAAGAGGAGTACGTCGATGACGGCGATGTCGAAGACGACGTGTGCTATGTGCCGGATGACGACCCTGATCAGCTCATGCTCTTCGATGAAGACGGCAACCCGGCGCATCCGTATGACGGCAGGCCTGATGTCGACGACCTCGTTGCGGCCGATTCGATAGACGAGGACATCGACGACCTTTCACTGGAGGATGGCGCCATGCCGTCAGACGATGGTCATAATCCCGTCCAGCCGGACAGCGCACCATGCCTTGATGATGACCAGGCGGATTCTGCGCAGGATGGTGGTGATTCCCTCGACGGTTCATCTGATGGATACGTAGAAGACCTCTGTGACGCGCCATGTGCCAATGACGAGGTAGTGGAGGCAGACGAGGAAGAGGAGGCCGATGAGGCCGATGACGACCTGCCTGCCGCCTGTGATGACGACCCTGTGGAGGAATACGATCCCTCCGAGGCGCAGCTCGAGGAGGCATGCCTTGCCAGCGAACCGAGCGAGGAGAGCCAGGAGGCCGAGGAAGAGGAGGAGATGCTCGCGCTTGGCGCTGGAGCGGACGATGAAGACTCCGCTGGCGACATGGACGTCATCCAGGAGCATGACGCGTCCTATGCAGGGGAGGCGGAATATGGCAAGGCCGAAGACGATGTCGATGACGACCCGTCCTCCGGTGTCGACACCGGAGATGAGAACCCGTTCGACGGGCTTCCAGATTCCATAAGCGGTATCCTCAGGGCGATGGACAGACCGCTGCCTGCCCTCGTCTCGTTCATAGAGAATGCCGATGGTGATACGCTCAGGGCACTGGACGACACTGTCAGGAAGGCCGTCACGGCCTCCAGAAGCGAGGGACGCGACAAGATGCTGGTGATCCCTTCCTCCTGCCTGTCTCTCATAGTCACGGGATCGGAACGCTTCGATGATCTCAGACGCATGGAGATACGCAACAACGCGGGTGCCCAGATGTATGCACGCGACGCCTCGTCCTGGTCGTTCGCCCTGCTGGGCTATGACACGATGGAGAGGCTCTCCTTCACCTGGTGCGACGAGATATCCCCGGATTCCTTCTCGGCATCCGACTGGAAGATCGTGAAGGTGCTTGGCGAGGAGATCAGAAAGGGTGGTCGCAGATGAGCCTGTCACGGAACCAGGTCCTCCTGGACATCATAAGAAAGGCCGGCTCCCTCGCTCTCGAGCTCTCCCGTGAGGGCGTAGGCATCGAGGTCAAGGGAGTCAATGACTTCGTCACACAGGCCGACCGCAGGGTCGAGACCTTCATCCGCACATCGCTGGCCGACATCTTCCCCCATGACGGCGTGCTTGGAGAGGAGTACGGGAGCGCCGAGGGTGACGACGGGTACGTATGGGTCATAGACCCGATCGACGGCACCGTCGACTTCATGAACACCTTCCCCCTCTATTGCATCTCGATCGCACTGCACAAGGACGGAAAGCCGGTCGCAGGTGCCGTCTACAACCCCGTCTACGACGAACTCTTCCATGCATTCGCCTCCCAGGGCGCGTACCTGAACGGCAGGAGGATCTCATGCACCTCCATCCCGCTTGACAAGAGCGTCGCACTGGTCGTGCCTCCCCATCGCCGCCACGAGAGCCTCGAGAGGTTCTGGGCCAACGAGAGGCGGATCTACAACATGGTCAGCGACACCCGCTCGATCGGATCCGCCGCGATGAGCATATGCTATGTGGCATGCGGCCGGGCCTCGATGTATTACGAGTGGTACCTCCATTATTACGACTACGCGGCGGCGATGCTGATCGCACAGGAGGCCGGATGCAGATGCAGGACCAGGGCTCATGGCGACGTGGTCAACGTCCTCGTCGCCTCCGGAGCATATGAGGATGCGCCGATGGAGAGTCTGGAGCTATGATCAAAGCCGTTCTGTTCGACCTTGATGGCACGTTGATGGACACCAGTGAGGGCATATTCCACAGTGCGAATTTCACGGTCTCATGCCTCGGGCTCGAGCCCTGCCACGACGAGGTGAGGATGCGCCGTTTCGTCGGACCTCCTCTCAAGGACTGTTTCAGAATCGTCTACGGCTATCAGGACGATGCCCTGCTGGATCGGTGCGTCGAGGTCTATCGCAGGGAATACGAGCGCATCGGCATGCATCTGTGCCACATCTATCCCGGCCTGGAGGAGGTCATCCTGGCTCTCAGGGCGGATGGTGTGAAGACCGGAGTGTGTACGCTCAAGTACGAGAGGCTTGCCAGGATGATCTTCGCCGAGAAGCATATGGACGCCCTCTTCGACACTGTCCGGGGCACGGACGACAAGGGCAGGATCTCGAAGACCGACTGCATCCGCATGGCGATGGCAGACCTCGGCGTCTGTGCCTCCGATACGCTCATGGTCGGCGATACGGTGAACGACCTTGAGGGTGCAAGACAGGCAGGCGTCGCCTTCGCCGGCGTCAGCTGGGGCTTCGGCTTCGAGAAGGGCGACAGCCTCGGATACGGTACACTGATCGGCAGGTGCCAGGACATCCTGGCCCTGGTCGAGTCCAGATAGGAGAGATGTCACATGAAACAGATCGAGAGAATCCAGACGGACAAGGCCCCTGCGGCCATCGGACCCTACAGCCAGGCGGTATCTGTCGGCGACTTCGTCTTCGCCTCAGGGCAGATCCCCGTGGATCCTGCAACCGGAGCTGTGGATGGAGCCACGGCGGCCGAACAGGCCAGAAGGTGTTTTTCCAACATAGCCCAGGTCCTTGGCGAGGCCGGACTCGATATCACGCGTGTCGTCAAGGCCACCGTGTTCCTTGCCGACATGAACGACTTTTCGAGTGTGAACGAGGTGTATGCCGAGGCATTCAGGGATGCGCCTGTGCTTCCGGCACGCTCCGCCGTGCAGGTCGCGCGTCTTCCAAAGGACGTGAAGGTCGAGATCGAGGTGATCGCCATCAGGTGAACGAGGCGTAGGTCCCTTCGCAGGCCGCGCACAGGTCGTCGGGCTTCAGCCTGAGCTGGAGCCCCCTGAGCCCCGCCGAGACATAGATGAACTCCTCCAGCTGGGCAAGCTCCTCTATGAAGACGGGGTATTTCCTCGTCATGCCCAGGGGGGAGCAGCCTCCGCGTACGTATCCCGTATGCTTCTGAAGCTGGTCCATCCTCAGCAGGTCGATCGACTTCTCCCCCGTCAGGTCACGCGCCTTCTTCATGGATATGGAGAACAGGGCTGGCGTGACGAAGACATACAGCTGCCCAGAGGCCCCCTGCATCACGATGGTCTTGTATACGAGCTCAGGATCCAGACCCGCCTTCATGCTGGCCGACATGGCATCGAGATGCTCCTCGTCGACTTCGTATTCCACGACTTCGTAGTCGATGTGCCTCTGCTCGAGGATGCGCATCGCATTCGTCTTGTGTTCTTTCATCAGGAGAGATGATAACCCTTTGCCGGCCGGAGAAGAAAGGGCTGCCTGGCCATGTGTGCGCCCGTTGCAGGCCGACTTCATTTCATATAGACTTTCATTATGCTGCGGCAGATGGACGGCATATGCCCCCCCCGATGTCCGCAGTCGATAACAGGACCAGCCGCCGTGTGTCCCTGACCCGTCCCTGTCAGGATGACACGAGTGCCGGCCGTCTGGTCAGAAGAGGGGAATGCCTGATATGGAAAACCAGCAACAGATCGAGAACGCCTGCAGCGACGAGATGGAGATCTCCCTTTATGACATCTTCATGGCGGTGCTGAGAAGATGGGTCATGATCGCTTTCTTCGTCGTCATCGCCATTGGCCTTGCCATAGGGTATCTGTTCATCGCCGACCCGGTGTACGAATCCACAGCGACCGTGATGATCTCGTCGCTTGCTCCGGCTGAGGAGGCGACACTCACCGGCCTCATGCAGTCCGGCAGGGGCGATATCTCGATGGAGGTGGAGCTGCTTGGCAGCCGCATGGCGATACAGGACGCCATCGACTCGCTTGACCTGTCCCGGTACCTCGATGAGGATGGAGTGCCCTATTCGCAGCAGGCCAGGCCGTTGACGGCACAGCGGTTGCTCGAATCTGGTGCAATCAGCATCGAGAAGTCATCCGGGACCAACATCGTTTCCATCACCGTCAAGGACACCAATGCCGGCTTCGCATGCGACCTTGCCAATGCGCTCGCGCTGATGGCGGATGATGTCCTCACGGGCTATGCCAAGAGCAGTTCCTCGACGTCGATCGAGTTCGTCGACTCCCAGATTCCTATTGTCCAGAAATCCTATGAGGAGGCCAGCAGTGCGCTTGCCGACTTCCAGAAGGAGAACGCCGTGCTGCAGGTCTCCCAGCAGAGCATGATCGCCCTGTCCAGATACGACTATCTGGTGGCAAGACGTGCTCCTCTGGAACTGGAGGCACGGGAGGCGGATGCCATCCTCGCCTCGTATTCCGGCTCGGCATCCTATGACGACCTGCTCCTAGTGGATGGAATGCAGGATCTGATGGAGGACATCGAGGCGGTGCAGGAGGAGATGCTCGGCTATGACCTGATCGTCGCGACGCCCGCAGTGGTGTCGTACAGGCCGATGACGGGAATGACCGGTGTTCCTGCCGCCATGTCCGGGACATCGGACGGAGAGACGGCACAGGGGCATGGAATGCTGATGTCCGCCGCGGCGCCTGCCACATCCTCCACGACGCTCACACCTGCGCAGAGCTCGCGATACGACAGCCTTTCCGCGTCTCTTGAAGAGATGGAATCCAGAATGGCGGACCTCGTCCTCTCCTCTCTGGAGGGCATGACGGGGCAGGCCGCATCCGGCTATGCACAGGCGGTTGTCCAGAAGGCGCTCAGCGAGAGCGAGATCGCCCTGATCGAGCGCATGTGCGCCCAGGAGAGCGCGGCGCTTGACGAGATTCCCGAGCTGGAGAGACAGCTTTCAAGCCTGTATACCGATGTACAGGTCTACCAGTCCATGGTCGTCTCGCTCATGAACATGCGTCAGGAGGCGCAGCTCAGGGATGCGGCGATCCAGGACAGCGCCACGATCGTCGACCAGGCCCTTGTCAGCGATGATCCTGTCAGCCCCAGCGGTCTCATGATCCTTGCCGTGGCAATCGTGCTGGGAGGCTTCATCGGAGTCGCTCTGGCCCTGGTGCTCGAGCTCTCCGATTCCACGATATTCACGATGGACGACCTTAAGAAGGCCCAGCCCCGCGGCGTGCCGTTCCTCGGCTGGATTCCGATGCTGCGCGACGGCGTCGATGAGCGCTGTCTGGTCGTCAGGAACCCTTCATGCTATGCAAGCGAGAAATACCGGCTCATGGCTTCCTCCATCCTATATGCCGCACATGGTGGCGGTCGTGCAATCGCCGTCACGTCCTGTGACGACGGCACTTCGCGCACACATGTCACCATGAACCTGGCCCTGGCCATGGCAGGCAGCGGAGCACGCGTGCTCGTGGTCGACGGGGATCTGCGCAATCCCGTCTGTGCGAAGTACTTCGACCTGGATCCGGCATCGCCCGGATACGTCGATGCGATTGCTGATGGCAAGGATGTGCATGGCTGCATCGTCCACCCGCTTAGCGAAGTCGATGCTCTTGACGTGCTGCCTTGCGGAGATTGCATCCAGGCTCCAGCCAGGGTGTTCTCGTCCCAGGCGTTCCGCGACATGCTCAATGACCTGAAGAGGACATATGACATCATCCTCCTTCCTGCTGCAGGTGCCGCGCTTGCATCCGACATGCTGGCCCTGGCGGGAGTCGCCGGAGATGCCCTTGTCGTCGTTAGGGCTGGTGTGGGTGACAGGAACGGCGTGGCGGAGATGGCCGCTCATCTGGAGAGCGTCTCGGCCAGCATCATCGGCACCTGTCTGTACGACATCGTGGTCTCGCAGGTCAGAGGTGCGAAGGTCGCCGGAACATCAGACGCTTCGTCTCTCGTGATGCATCTTCCTCTCTTCGGCTCGCGCAAGTCGTTCTACAGGAAGAGATACCGCAGAGGCTGATGCACTGGGGGCATCCGATGGAGACGGGCCGGTTTCATGCCGGCCCGTCTCTCATGAAGGGCACTTTACAAGAAATGCGCAAAACTGCTATCCTCGTGTCCGACAGGAGAACGACATGCACCTCTTTCATGGACCAGATGATCGTGTGGACAGAGCCATGAGACTCCTGTTTTCTGATGAAATGAAGTGAAAATCCCTTTTCGAGGGATTTTTTTTTGACTTCACAAGGAGAGGATGATGGGCAGAAACGTGTTTTACGGAAGGTCTCTCACAGTCATCGAGGATTTTTCGATCGAAGAGAGACGCTACTTCTTCAGGAAGGTTCATGAGCTCAAGGATGCCGTCGGCAGAGGCGATGAAAAGACTCTCGACGCCTTCCGGATCGACGACCCTGACTTCGGAATCTACGAGGTCTTCCTCGAGGACAGCACAAGGACCAAGGAGAGCTTCAGGAACGCAGCCAAGTTCCATCACGCCAAGGTCTCCGAGCTCATGTGCTCCTCCTCGTCCATAAACAAGGGCGAAAGCTATGCGGACACGTTCAACATGCTCTCGGGATACAGCAACAGGATCTTCATCGTCCGCAGCAAGGTGGAGGGTCTGTGCCGCTACCTGGACGAGGAGAGCAGGGACTACACCAGGCGCAACGGTCTCCCGGTCAAGCCCGCCTTCATAAACGCCGGCGACGGCAAGCACGAGCATCCCACCCAGGAGCTGCTCGACGAGTACACTTTCCTCGAGGACAACGGCATGGACTTCCGTCAGCTGCATGTCGCTCTTGTGGGAGACCTGTACCATGGACGCACGGTGCATTCCAAGGCGGACGGTCTGAAGGTCTTCGACAACGTCAAGGTGGACCTCATCGCCCCTCCTGAGCTCGCCATGCCGGAAAGCTATGTGGAGAAGATGAAGGAGAACGGCTTCACGGTCAGGACGTTCTCCTCCATCGAGGAGTACCTCGAGTGTCCAGATGTCGCGATGAAGTGGTACTTCACCAGACCCCAGTTGGAGAGGATGGGCGAGAGGATACTCCAGAAGCAGGACGAGCTGAGGAAGAGCATAACGTTCCGCAGGGAGTTCCTTGACCGCATCAAGGAAGGCACGAAGTTCTATCATCCGCTTCCGCGTCACAAGGAGCATCCGACCATCCCGACGTTCCTGGACAACACCCCGCTCAACGCCTGGGAGCGCCAGGCGATCAACGGCATGTACTGCCGCATCGTGCTGCTGGCCCTCATCGCCGGACGCATCGGCCAGGACTACGACGGCCCTGCAAGGGAGGAGGACCATGCCCTCACGGACGAGGAGTACATAGTCAACGTCGACCTGTCGAAGAGGCCTTCGGACGGCAAGGTGAAGAACTACAGCGAAGGCGTGCACCCGATCGACGAAGGCATAGTCATAGACCATATCTGCAAGGGCGACAGCCCCTCCGAGATAAGGGCCCACATGAGACTGATCTCCTCCGTGCTTGGAATCGACGAGGGCCGGGGTGGCGAGTGGATCAGCCGAGGCTCCGACGGACAGTACAAGGGAATCATCTTCCGTCCGGGTGAGTACGAGCTGTCGAGAAAGGATCTCAAGAGACTTGCGGCCGTGGCCCCGCACTGCACGCTGAACATCATCAGAGGCGGCAAGGTCGAGGCGAAGTTCCGCACGCACATGCCGCCACGCATCTACAACTTCGATGACCTGTGCTGCACCAACGAGGCCTGTGTGTCCAACCCCGCCCAGGGCGAGAACGTCGGTGCGATGTTCATCCGCACCCAGGACGGACACTACGCCTGTGCATACTGCGGAAGATTCCACACATACAAGGAGATATGGAAGCACAGGGGCTAGCAAGCCTTCTGCTGCTCGGGTAGAATCCAATAGAAGGAAGGGATGACGAAGTGAAGACCATTGAAGAGATAACCAGATACTACGGACCGCAGCTTGCGAAGGCTGCTTTCGAGCTTGGTGCGATAAGGCTCTCCCCACGCGAGCCGTTCACATGGGCAAGCGGCTACAGGATGCCGATCTACAACGACAACAGGCAGTTCCTGGCCAAGGCCGGCTACCGCGCCCTGATCTGCGACGCGTTCACGGACATGCTTGAGGCCCTTGACATGGATCCCCGCAACATCGCAGGTACGGCCACGGCAGGCATCCCGCACGCCACGACTCTTGCGGACCGTCTGCAGAAGCCTCTGTCCTACGTCAGGAGCTCGTCGAAGGACCATGGACTCGGCCACCAGATCGAGGGGCTCGGGAAGGATGGAAGCTATCATGGTGACACGGTCTGCCTCATAGAGGACCTGATCAGCACAGGCAAGAGCTCGATCGCCGCCGTGAAGGCCATCGTCGAGGCCGACGGCGTCGTTCCCTACTGTCTGGCGATCTTCACCTACGGTCTCGATGCGGCGGCCCAGGCATTCGCCGCGCTCCAGCCAGGGTGCGAGGCGTACACGATCCTCAGCTATCCTGTGATGGTGAAGACCGCACAGGAGGTCGGATACATTTCCAGAGAGGAGGCCGACATGCTTCACAGCTGGAGGGAGGACCCGTTCGGCTGGGGCGAGAAGAACGGCTTTGCGAAAGTGGAGAGGTGAACATGAACTATATCGAACTGCTGAGGGAAAGCGCGGACTACACTGGAAACGTCGCCTGCATGGGGCTGGACCCCGTTCTTGACGTCCTGCCCGGAGAAGGTGGATTCAGGGATCGTGTGAACGGCTTTTGCGAGAAGCTGTTCAGACGCATGAAGCTGGAGGGGGGCTCTCCGGCCGCCTTCAAGCCGAACATCGGCTACTACGTGGTCAACGACAGACCCCGTGACGAGAACTTCGAGGGAAGCCAGGCCCTTGCCGATGTGCTGGACATGCTCTCCTCGTTCTTCCCGTCTATTCCCGTCATCCTCGACAGCAAGAGAGGCGACATAGCAAAGAGCAGCCAGAACTACGCGACAGAGGCGTTCGGGTGCTGGGGGACCGATGCGGTCACCGTCTCTCCCTATATGGGAAGCGACAGCGTCCTTCCATTCGCCTTCGCCGACAAGGGGGTGTACCTGCTCAACCGCACCAGCAACCCCGGTGGCAGGGATCTTCAGAACATCCTGACCATCGACAAGGTGGAGGAGAGGGACGTCTATCCCCTGTATATCGCGGTAGCACACCACATCGCGGCATGGGCTGGCGAACATGAAGGCATCGGTGCCGTCGTCGGTGCGACCAGCATGGACGAACTGAAGGCCATCGTCCGCTATTATGCGGGAAAGGACATCCCCACGCTCATCCCGGGAGTCGGAAGCCAGGGCGGAAGCGCCGTGGACGTGATGTCGGCTCTCCGCGAGGCCTCCTATGATGTCCGTCTGGCGAGGATCAACTCCTCCAGCGGTCTCACACACCCCTGGAAGAAGTCGCCCGTACCCGAGGACTGGCTCGAGATGTGCATGGCATCCCTCAGGTCGCTCGTGGCCGATACGCAGGTAAAGGCATGACGGACAGGATCCGACCGCTTGTGGGCGCCCACCAGACCAGGCGTCCTCTTCTTTCGACGGTCAGCGGCGTCGCCTCCACGAAGAAGGATATGATCCGCTGGTTCGACAGGTCCACGTCCATCGACGTGATCACGACGAAGAGTTTCCAGGTGACGCCTAATCCCGGCAACAGGGAGCCTGTGATCTGCGAGGTGGCCCCTGGCGACTTCGGCAATTCGGTGGGGCTGAGGAACCCGGGCATGGATGTCTCCCTGCCTGAACTCGAGAAGCTCAGGGCGGAGGGACTTGGCAAACTGCTCAACGTCTCGGTCAGCGCATCGAACGTCGACGACTTCGTTACGCTCGTCAAGGCCTTCGACCATATGGCGGACTCGATAGAGCTCAACTTCTCCTGCCCGCACGCCAAGGCCGGCTTCGGTGCATCCATCGGAAGCGACTGCGCCATCGCTGCGAGCTATGTGAAGGGCATAAGACAGGCCTATCCCGAACAGAAGTCGGCGCTTCTGGTGAAGCTCACGCCGAACGTGGATGACATCGCCTCCATAGCCAGAGGCTGCATCGATGCCGGTGCCGATGGAATCGTCGCCATAAACACGGTAGGCCCAAGACTGTACACGGAGAAGCACAGCGGAGAGCCGATTCTCAACAACGCGCTTGGCGGAAAGGGCGGTGCATCGGGCGCCTGGATCAAGCGGAAGGCCCTCGAGTGCGTCTCTGCGATAAGAAGGGAGATCGGAGACGGACCCCTCGTCATCGGCATGGGCGGAGTGCAGGATGCAGATGATGTGAAGGCCATGATCGAGGCCGGTGCCGACGTCGTGGGCATCGGCTCCGTTTTCGGCACCATACGGCAGCAGGACTGGCCCGGGTACCTCGATGCCCTCAAGCGTGAGTGCGGTGCGCTCTTCGAAGGAAAGGAGATCGCCGGTGATGCAAGGCGCCTGATATCGGGTGTGAACCGCATGGAGTACACGCCCCATGTGATCACAAGACTCGTCGAGCATACTCCTGAGATGCTGATCATGGAGCTTGACGGCTCTCT
The DNA here is from genome assembly GCA_949285785.1 of uncultured Spirochaetales bacterium. GTDB lineage: Bacteria > Spirochaetota > Spirochaetia > Sphaerochaetales > Sphaerochaetaceae > Bullifex. The sequence continues at coordinate 78,030 of CASEAG010000039.1, forward strand.
GGACTGCCATAGCGGCGAGTTCGCATTCCTCTTCGTCCCAGGACTTGGAGAGAAGCCTTTCTCGGTCGCGCATAACGATCCCCTGACATTCCTGATCAGGAGAAGGGGATTCTTCACCACATCGCTCTTCTCTCTCAAGGTCGGTGACACCGTCTATGTCAGGGGACTCTACGGAAAGCCGCTCGAGGCGTCCTCAAGCCGCAATGCACTCCTTCTGGCAGGAGGCAGCGGGGTGGCGGTGCTGCCTTCGCTGTGCCGCATGCTGGAGCCTAGCCATGCACATGTCGATGTCCTGGTGGGAACCAGTGCATCCAGCGTGACGGGACTCGACGGCAAGGCGCTCTTCGAGGACTGGTTCAGACAGCATGCGGACTCCTACCAGGCGATCGCCGACGACGGCAAGGTCGGCCGTGTGCTCGACCACCTGGCCGAACATGTTGAAGGAAAGGATGATCTGAAGGCCTATCTGGTAGGACCGGAGAAGTTCATGGCCATCGCCGCCGCAAGGCTGGTGGAGCTCGGCCTGTCGCGCGATGACATCTTCCTGTCGCTCGAGCGCAGCACGCTGTGTGGAATAGGACTGTGCGGCGAGTGCGTGTGCGGCGACCGTCTCACCTGCCAGTGGGGGACCTTCCAGAACTATGGGTATATCATGGACAACGCCAGGGAGCTGCTGGAGTAGGCCATGGTGGACCTCCACGTACACCTCAGGGACTGGGACCAGAAGGCGAAGGAGACCATAGACCATGGGCTGTCCGTCGCATCCAGATGCGGCATCCGTCTGGTGGCCGACATGCCCAACACCTCTCCTGCCATCACGAGCCGTGCCGTGGTGCTGGACCGGCTCGAGCTTGCAGGCGACCCGATGAGGAGGTACGGCGTACGTTACTGCATCCACATGGGCCTGACGGGAGACGAGGAGCAGGTGGAGCACGCCGTGAGAACCCATGGCGAGCTCTTTCCGCTGGTCATCGGACTCAAGATGTTCGCAGGCCATTCCACGGGGAACATGGGCATAACCACGCTGGACGACCAGCGTCGTGTCCTGGGCACGCTTTCACGGATGGGTTATAGAGGGGTTCTGTCGATCCACTGCGAAAAGGAGTCCCTCATGCGACCGGATCTGTATGTCCAGGGACAGTACGAGACCCAGTCGCTATCACGTCCTCCACAGGCCGAGATCGAGTCTGTCTCAGACATGCTCGCACTTGCCCGCGAGACGGGTTTTGCCGGCCATATGCACATCTGCCACATTTCGACGGCGGAGGGGATCGCCCTGGTGAAGAAGGCGAAATCCGAGGGGATGTCCGTCTCCTGCGGTGCCACTCCTCATCATGCCCTGCTATGTGAGGACGATGCCCGTGACCATTCCAGATACCTGCGCATGAATCCTCCATTGAGAAGCGCATCGGACCGCGATGCCGTCTTTGCGGCGCTGCTTTCCGGGGACATCGACTATGTGGAGAGCGATCATGCCCCCCATACGCTGCAGGACAAGATCGACGGTGCTGGCGGGATTCCCGGCTTCGAGGGCATGCTGCATCTGCTTTCGGCGCTGAGGAAGGCCGGAGCCGACAACGGAACCCTGATGCGGCTCTTCTGCACGGGTGCACCTGGAATATTCGGTGTGGAGGGGGACGACCTGCTTCCCGACGATGTAGAGGAGAGGATGGCCCAGGTCTGGGACGAGTATCCGTTCCGACCCTTCAGATGACAGTCTTCTCCTGCCAGCCTCCCTTGAGCCAGCGCCTGAGGAAGAAGACTATCCTGGCATACCAGTCTATGACCATCGCCCAGCATGCTCCATACAGTCCGAACCCGAGGAAGGCGAACAGGTAGGCAAGTGCGACACGGCAGGCCCACATGCTTGTCATGGCGACGCCCATCGTGAATCTCGCATCCCCTGCAGCCCTGAGGTAGTTGGGCAGAGTGAAGGACAGGGGCCAGAACAGTGCGGTCTGTATCAGCAGCATCCTGGTGCATTTCACGCTCAGTGCAAGGGCCTCGTCCGAGAGGTTGTACAGCATGCTCAGCTGTGGCGTGAATATGAAGAAGACGAGGCATGTGATCGCCATCATGGCGTATGTCAGCACCATGAGCAGCCTTGCGTAGTACCTCGCCTGGTCGAATCTCCTGGCTCCGCAGCACTGTCCGATGACGGTTATGGAGGCCATGCCTATGACCGACCCGGGGATGTTGGCGAACGATGTGAGGTTGTTGATCACGGCGTTGGCCGCGATCGAGGGCGTCCCGAAGGTCGAGATGAGTGACTGCACAAGTATCTTGCCGATGTGGAAGGTGCTGTTCTCTATGCCGGAGGGCAGGCCTATGCGGAGTATCCTGCGTGCCATCATGCCGTTCCACTCGAAGTGGAAGAGCCTGTCGACATGGATCTCCAGCTTCCTGTTGCATACCACGACGAGCATGACCGAGGCCCCGATGACACGGCTTGCAAGCGATGCGATGCCCGCACCTGCCGTGCCGAGTCCTGCTCCGTAGATAAGCAGGGCGTTGCCGCCGATGTTGATGATGTTCATGACCAGGGACACCGTCATCGTTATGCGGCTCCTGCCCATGCTCCTGCACAGTGCGTTGCAGCTGTTGCACAGTGCCAGGAAGGGGTAGGAGATGACTATGAAGATGAAGTAGTTCTCCGCCGCACTCATCACATCGGCCTCTATGCTTCCGAATACCAGGGCGAGCAGGTGTCTGTTTCCGGCCAGACACACGGCGCTTATCACGCCGGAGAAGATGATGGTGATGTACACCAGCTGCTTGGCCGCCTTGCAGGCGCTTATGCGGTCCTTCCTTCCCATGAACTGCGATGCGACCACCGCACCGCCCGTGGCGAATGCGGAGAAAAGCTGGATGAACAGGTTCGAGATGCTGTCCACGAGCGAGATGCCGCTGACCGACGCCTCGCCGACGGCGGCTACCATGATCGTGTCCGCCATGCCGATGGTTATGGTGAGCAGCTGCTCGAAGAACAGCGGAATGATGAGCGATTTCAGGTAGGATGTGGTGAACATCCTCTGTGCCGGTGCAGGTGCCTTCATATGTTGCAGAATATTATCCCCCGATCGCGGTGAGTGCAATGCAGAAAACAGCGCTGAATCAGGATGAAAGAGGAGGGGACGCCCTCCGGCGTCCCCCGATGGTGTCAGTCGCCCTCGGTAAGCAGCTCCTCGTCCGAGGTGAACTCCTTGTTCCTGATCTGCCTGAAGCGCCTTATCAGCTCAGGAACCGTCAGACGCCGCTTCTCCTCGCCGCTGGCCTCAAGTATGATGCGCCCCTCGTCCATCATGATCAGCCTGTTGCCGAACTCGATGGCGAACTGCATGTTGTGAGTGATCATCATCGCGGTGAACCTCTGCTTGCGGATATACTCCTCAGTGAGATCCATGACGATGCGGGCGTTGCCGGGATCCAGGGCCGCGGTGTGCTCGTCCAGGAGCAGCAGCTTCGGATTCGACATGCAGGCCATGATCAGCGTCAGCGCCTGCCTCTGTCCGCCGGACAGCAGGCCCACGTTGTCCTCGAGCCTATCCTGGAGCCCGACCGGCTCGATGAGCTGCCTGAACAGCTGTCTGTTCTCCTGCGTCAGAGAATATCCGATGCCCCTCATTCCCTTCTTGAGCGAGAGCAGCATGTTGTCCTGGATCGACATGTTGGCGCTGGTACCCTTGGTGGGGTCCTGGAAGATGCGTCCGATGTCGAAGGCCCTCTTGTACTCAGGACATCTGGTTATGTCCTTCCCGTCAAGGGTTATGGTGCCGCTGGTGACGGGGAAGGTTCCTGCAATCATGTTGAACAGCGTCGACTTGCCGGAACCGTTGGATCCGATGACGGAGACGACATCCCCCTCGTCTATGTGCAGATTGATGTCCTCCAGCGCGACCTTCTCGTTGACCGTGCCGGGGAAGAAGACCTTCGTCACATGGCTGATGTCAAGCATCGTGACCACCTCCCATGACCCTCTCCACGGCCTTGCGCCGTGCAGACTCCTCCGCCGCCCTTATCCTGGTGGAGGCGACGATCAGCGAGATGATGACCAGAAGTCCGGTCAGCAGCTTGAAGTCGTTGGGCGTGATACCCACCAGATAGCCGTAGCGGCGTCCGAGGAACATCAGGCCCTTGTAGATTATCGAGCCCAGGATGACGCGCAGTGTTATCAGCGAGATCCTGTTGGAGTTGAAGAGGAACTCGCCAAGCATTATCGCCGCCAGTCCCTGGACGACCATGCCCTGTCCAAGATTCGCATCCGCAAAGCCCTGGTACTGGGCGAGCATCGCCCCCGATAGGGCGATCAGTCCGTTCGAAAGGCCCAGCGCTATGTATTTCAGCATGCTCGGGTTCATGCCGAGACTGAGCACGACCTGCTCGTTTCCGCCGAGGGCGCCGATGGCGATTCCCATGTCGCAGCGGAAGAACAGGTCGAACAGGACCTTTATCACGAGCACCAGGACGAGCGTGCCGGTCAGCGATGCGAATGGCGAGGACATGAAGCCCATGATCTCCGGAAACCAGTCGTACAGCGTCTCGATGCGCACCAGAGGCACGTTTGCCTTGTTTCCAAGGATCCTGAGGTTGACCGAGTAGAGCATGGTCATCGTCAGGATTCCGGCAAGCAGCCCCGGGATGTGGAGATGGTTGTGTATGGCTGCGGTGCACAGGCCGCACAGTATTCCTGCAAAGAAGGCGAGGAGCATCGCCATCGGGATGCTCCAGCCGTTCGTTATGCAGATCGCCGCGACGGCGGCGCCGGTGGCGACCGATCCGTCGCATGTCAGATCCGCGAGGTCCAGGATCCTGTAGCTGACAAGGATGCCCAGCGCCATCACGGAGAAGATCAGACCTTCTACGAAAATACCTTCAAGCATGGCCTTGTGCTCACACTCTCGTCTGGACGCCATCCTCGATGATGACGCTTGCCATGTCCAGGTACTCCTGGCCGATCTCGATGCCGAGCTTCTCGGCGGTGTCCAGGTTGAACCAGAGCTCGAAGTCCGCAGGATCCTCGAGGATGACCGTTCCAAGCGGCCCCGGCTCCTCGCCGTTGATGATTCTCTCTATCAACTTGCCTGTGGCGGTGCCGAGGCTGGAGTAGTCGAAGCCCCAGCTGATCATGCAGTCCAGTCCATCGATTCCGCTCGGATCGGACGAGAAGAGCGGGATGCCCGCATCGGAGCACACCTCGTCGACGGAGGGAAGGGCGGAGATGACGGCGTTGTCGGTGGCGATGTACATCGCATCGATCCTGTCGACGATGGACTGCGCCGCCTGACGCACTTCGGAGGAGTTGGAGATGGCGACCTCGACGAATCCGACACCAAGCTTCTCGCATGCGGCCTTGGCCTGCTCCATGAGTGTCACGCCGTTGGCCTCGCCGGATGCGTATATGTTTCCGATCGTCTTGGCTCCCGTGACATCGACAAGCAGCCTGATCTGCTCCTCGACCGGGTTCATGTCGCTGACACCGCACACGTTGACGTCGGCGGAGCCCTCCATGGAAGGTACGAGACCTGCATCGACCGGGTCGGTGACCGCTGCGAAGACGACCGGGATGTCGTCGAAGACGTTCGCGAGGGCCTGCGCCGTACCGGTGGCGATGCCCAGCACGATATCACAGCCGGATGTCCTGAACTGCTGCGCGATCGATGCCGCGGTGGAGACGTCTCCGTTTGCGTTCTGGAGCTGGAACTCCACCGGAAGACCCGTGCTCTCCAGATACTCGATGCATCCCTGCTCGGCCGCGTCGAGAGCCGGATGGCTCATCAGCTTGGAGATACCTATCATCGTGACACCGTCGTCGACACTCTCTCCTGTGCCGCCGGCGAAGAGCGGAAGGACCATCGCCAGGACGGCGAGAACCAGTATGATGCCCTTTCTCATGGAAAGACCCCCTTTGCATTTGCGATATGCCTAACGACTATATCATGAAGGAGGTCCACTGACAATATCGTCTATGCAGAAAACCGAATATTAATGCAGATAATATGAATACGAATTTCCACCATGCCTAGAAGTCGAAGTCCATCTGCTCATCGTCCTCGTCCTCGTACTGCATCTCCTCGTCATCGTCGAGGTAGTCGTCATCGTCCCCCTCGATGGAGTATCCGTTGTCCTCGTATTCGTCCTCTTCATCCATGTCGTCCGCATCGGTCCATTCGCCGTCGTCGTCCATGTAGCCGAACCCGTCGAAGGAATGCTCCTCGTCGTACAGGCTGTCCTCGATGTCGTCCTCTTCGTCCCTGTCGTTGCGCAGGAAATCCTCGTCCTGTCTGTCTTCGTCCTCGTATCTTCTCATCGCAGAACTCCTTATCTGAGAGTGAACACCGACATCAGGCCGCTCGTCAAGGAAAAACGTCCCAAGCGACATCATGCGCCCTGATGTGCTATCCTTCGGCGTAGGACACTGGAGGGTCGATGGACAGGAACGACAGCGCACCGGCGATTGTGATCAGGAGCGGTAGAAGAGGGGAGCGGGACAGGCTGCTGACCCTGCTCAGTCCGGTCTGGGGCATCCGCCACATCATCGTCTACGGCGCCCAGAAGAGCCGCAGGGCGGTCAGGGCGTCGCTTTACACGGAAGGCGTCTTCCACATCTACGACAACAGGGAGCGTCATCAGGCCAGTCTGGTCGACGTCGATGTCATCACGATCCATGAGAACGCCCTTTCCAGCCTTGCCGCATCCTTCTCGGCCACGCTGATGTGCGAGATAGTCATGGACCACAGGGGCACGGAGGCCCCGGCCTTCTACGACCTGCTGGTCGATTGTCTGGATGTCATCGACGAGGATAACCACAAGAGGGTCGTGGTCCAGTTCATCATCCGGGCCCTGGAGATAGCAGGTCTGTCCTCCGGCTATGAGGTGTGTCCCGTATGCGGCAGACGATATTCCGATGATGAGGTGCTGGGCTTCAGCGACCAGCTCGCTAGCCCTTGCTGCCGCTCTTGTGCTAGCATGTCTGTCGACCTGGTCCTGCCTCCAAATGCCAGACGCTATGTCAGGGACAGCCTGGGCGTCGACTTCGCCCGCTCGATGCAGTTCTCGATCAGCGACCTGATGGCCACGCGGCTGATGCGCTATGCCATAAGGCTGTACAGACTGAGCTGCTCGTCGCCTCTCAGGAGCGCCGTGGCGCTCATGGAGCTGGACGGTCTTGCCTGAGGAAGGGATCTTTCTATGAACTATACGCTTCAGCGCACCAGCCCCGACATGGTCAGGAGGATATGCGAGCGCTTCAAGGTGGACTTCCTGTCCGCCAACATTTTCGCCCGTCGCGGCATCCATGAGGCCGACGAGATCAAGTACTACCTCGAGGGAGGCCTGAATCTCCTCCACTCTCCGTTCCACTTCCATGATATGGAGGAGGCGGTGGAGCGCGTCCTGAGCGCGCAGGAGGAGGGCCAGAGGATCGCCGTCTTCGGCGACAGGGACGCCGACGGCATAACCAGCACCGCGATCCTCGCCCAGGAGCTCAGGAGCATGGGGCTCGAGGTCGTGACCCATCTGCCTGAGGGGGATGAGCCCTACGGGCTGACGATAAAGGCCGTCGAGACGATTGCAGACGAGGGGGCCTCGCTCGTGGTCACGGTCGACAACGGCATCACCTGCATCCAGGAGATAGACGAGCTTAACCGCAGGGGTATCGACACGATCGTTCTCGACCATCACCTTGCAGGAGACGAGCTGCCTGATGCGCTTGCCACGATAGACCCCAAGGTCGCCTCGTGCGGCTATCCGTTCGAACATCTGGCCGGTTGCGCCGTCACGGCAAAGTTCATCTGGGCGCTGCGATTCGCCCAGACGCCGCTCTACAAGAGCCATGTCATACTCCTGCATGCAGAACCAGGTCCCGGTAACGACACCACGACCATAGTGCAGGCGGTCGAGCTGTACAATCTCGTCGAGCTCGGACGCATCGTCGAGGAGCTGCCCAACCGGGCCGTGGACTTCGACAACAGCCGCCTGGTGCGCACACTGATGAAGAACCTCCCGATACTGGTGCTGGACCGAGAGATCGAGCTCAGACAGCTTCGTGCAGCCTTCGGAAACGGCGTGGACATCTCCCTCGTGGACATCAGAGGCGAGCTCGAAGCCGTCATACCACGCGTCAGAGGCCGCAACCTGTTCACCCTCACCACCGAAAGCCGGATGGCCATGTACGCCGACGGCCATGAGGAGATAGAGACGCTGGTCAGCCTCTTCACGTCCTGCTGCATATACAAGTATCCATCCCTAAGCCGCGACTACCTGAAGCTCATGGACCTGGTCGCCATCGGCACGATCGCCGACATGATGCCCATGAGCGATGAGAACAGGATACTGGTGCGCCTCGGCCTGAAGGAGCTGGAGAAGGGCACCAGAGAGTCGCTGGTGCAGCTGATGAGCGCGCAGAACCTCGTCGGCCGTCCGCTGAGCGTGCATGACGTGGGCTGGTATCTCTCTCCTGTGATAAACGCATCCGGACGCCTCGGCTGTCCATCGGTCGCGCTAGAGCTGCTGCTGTGCGAGGATGCCGGGCGCATGTACGAGCTCACATGCCGGCTGATCGAGCTCAACAGACAGCGTCAGAAGATGGGTGAGGACGCCTGGGAGAAGGCCAGGTGGAGCGCGAAGGACTCGCTGGAGTCGTACGGCTCCAAGTTCATCCTTCTGGACACCGGCGAGATACCCCGCGGTCTTACGGGCTCGCTTGCGACCCGGGCTCTCAAGGAGTTCCCGGCAACGCCTGCCGTCATAGTCCTCTCCCAGCCTGACGACGGACGCATCTCGGCCTCCATGAGGGCAAGGGATGGAATCAACTGCCGCGACTTCCTCTCGCGCTTCTCGTCCTTCTTCCTGGACTACGGCGGTCACAAGGCCGCAGGCGGCTTCTCGATGGAGGCCGGACGCAGGGACGATTTCCTCAAGGCCCTGGACGAGGAGGTCATGAAGATGGACATCGCCCAGGAGGACGAGCCGCTGGTCGTCGATGCCATGGTCTCGCATGAGGAGATGAACGGATCGCTCGTGCAGGTCGTCGGACGATTCGAACCCTATGGCGAGGCCTGCCCGCCGCTCGTGTTCCTTCTCGACGGGGCGACGATCGGCGACATCATCAATCTGGGGGATCCCTCCAAGGGGAACGTGAAGCTGATGCTGAGAATCGGACGCAACATCTGGCCGGCGCTCTGGTGGGGCGCCCGCCGCGACTCCTCGTTCGACTATCATGCCGGTGATGTCGTCAGAATCGTCTTCCGGCTCAACCACAACTACTTCCGTGGTGTGGACAACGTCCAGCTGACACTGCTTTCAGTCGAGCATTCTCACGCCTGAAGCCGGCCTGCCATCTCGAGAAGCGTCTCCCTGCGGTTGAGCGACGGATCGTCCATCACCGCATCCAGCAGCGCCGACAGCGTCCTGCCGAGCCGTGGGCCTGCGGGTATGCCGAGGGCCATCAGGTCATGGCCGTCGACCGCCAGGTCCCTTATGCCCAGGGCGTCGTTGCGCTTCCTTATCTCCTCTATCCGCCTCTCCATCTCCCACAGACTGTCGAGGCTGGCATCCGGCGAGATCGCCAGGGCGTCCGCTATGCGCAGCTGTATCAGCGGTTCGAGCGCATCGGATACCCTCGCGACGAAGCGCCGCAGGGCACCGTCGCTCCACTGGGAGGTGTAGTTGAACATGTGCTCCCTGACAAGCCTGGTCACGAGCTCGCGCTCATCGTTGGACGCCTTGAGACGCCGCATCAGGGCATCGACCATCCTGGCGCCTTCCTTGTCATGCCCGTAGAAGGTGTATCCGCCATCGTGCTCTTTCCTGCAACCAGGTTTTCCGATGTCGTGCAGGAGGGCCGCCAGACGGACCATCGGCGGGTAGCGGTGGGTGCAGGCGCACCTGAGCGTGGCCAGACAGTGATGATAGACGTCCATGCTGTGGAGTCCGCCCTGTTCGACGCCGACGCAGGCGACAAGCTCGGGCAGGATGTGGTCAAGAAGGCCCGAGGTGCGCATCAGCTCGATTCCCTTGACGGCATTGTCGCTCATCAGCGTCTTGTAGAGCTCCTCGCGTATCCTCTCGGCGGAGACCTTCACGATGGACGACGAATTCCTCCTGATCGCCTCGAACGTGTCCCTCTCGATGTCGAAGTCCAGCCGGGCTGCGAACCGGCAGGCGCGCAGCATGCGCAGTGCATCCTCGCCGAATCGCTCCTGCGGGTCTCCTATGGCCCTTACAAGGCGCCTCCTGAGGTCCCCTCTGCCGTCGTGGTAGTCGAGGATGGTGCCGTCCAGGGCATCTGCCGCGAACGCGTTGATCGTGAAGTCACGTCTCTCCAGGTCGCTCTCGAGGGAACGCACGAAGGTCACGCTGTCGGGGTGGCGGGAGTCGGAGTAGGCCCCCTCGCTGCGGAACGTCGTAACCTCGTAGCTCTGGCGCCTGAATCTTACGGTCACGGTTCCGTGCTGCAGTCCTGTGGGTATCACATGGTGGGGGAACATGGACATGACCTCGTCCGGTCTGGCGTCGGTGGCGAAGTCCCAGTCGTCGTTGTCGATCCCCATCAGGTAGTCGCGCACGGCGCCCCCGACCAGATAGAGACGGTGGCCGTGCTCCTGGAATATTCCTCCCAGGGCCCTGGTGTTCTCATCGAGTCTGCATTTCGTCTTCACAACTGCCAAAATAGCACAACGCGTCTCAGATGGACAGAGACCCCTGCTCCCGCTGCCGCAGGACACGTGGCAGCATGATGACGAGCGTGGTCGTGCTGACCAGTGATGCGACCAGGTCGGCGGTCGGCTCCGCGTAGAAGGCGGAGCCCGGACCTCCCGAGATCGCAGGGATCGTCACCAGGGCGATGAAGAAGACCAGCTTCCTGAACAGCGAGAGCGGAAGGGACACCGTGCTCCAGCCCAATGCCGTGAACGTGTCCACGGTGTTGTACTGTAACGACAGCGGGACGATCATCGCGGTGAACACCCTCAGGTAGTGCATGCTGACCCTGGCAACCTCCTCATCCTGGGTGAAAAGGGCGATGAACGGTCCGCTGAAGTGCCATGCGATGGTCATCATGAGAATCGTGTACAGCGTCGAGAGCATCTGGACGGATGCCCATGTGCGCCTCACACGTCCGGTACGGCCGGCTCCATATGAATAGCTGAGCAGCCCCTGGCTGCCGCCGGTGATCCCTCCCAGAGGGTTCATCACCAGCAGATGGAAGGACTGTATGATGGTCGATGCCGCCACCAGCGTGTCGCCCATCTGTGGTCCGCCGTAGTGCTGGAGCACGCTGTTGAGAGCGATCATGATGATGCTGTCCGTGGCTATGATCAGGAATGGAGACAGGCCCAGACGCACCGTCCTGCGGACTATGTAGGCCCTGGGTCCTGCAAGTGCCAGCCCGATAGGGGCGCCGGGACCGAGCAGTGCGGCGAGAGTGATTGCGCAGCTGGCCGCCTGGCTCAGTACGGTGGCAAGCGCCGCACCCTTCACGCCCATGCCGAAGACGAATATGAACAGCGGGTCCAGGACGACGTTGAGCACCGCTCCGGTCATCACGGAGACCATGGCCTTGCGGCTCATGCCCTGGTTGATCGCGAAGCTGTTGAGGCCCGATCCGACCAGGGCGAATGGGGTGCCCGCCAGGTACCATGTAAGGTAGTCCCTTGCGTAGGGCAGTGTGGCCGGGGATGAACCGAAGAGCTCGAGCAGAGGCGTCCTGAACAGGAAGAAGACCGGCGTGAGGATGGCCGAGAGCACGATCAGACATGAAAAGCCTGTCGAGAGTGTCCTGACGGCCTCCTCATGTTCGCCATGACCTTCCCTGATCGCCATGAGAGGGGAACCTCCCATCCCGATCAGGACTGCGAAGGACGAGAGCAGAGTGGTGACCGGTGCGGCGACGCCGACGCCCGCAAGGGCGCTCTGTCCGACCATCGGGATGTTGCCTATGAACATCCTGTCCACGATCGCATACAGCACGTTGACCGCCTGCGAGAGACAGGTCGGTATGCTCATCATGAGCACGAGGGGGAGTATTTTTCCGTTGTCGAAGTCTTGCCGTCTCATGGCAGATCGGTCAGATGTACTCCTCCATGCCGCGCGATGCCCTGATGCCGCTTGCCCACGCACCCGTGATGCCACGGCTTGTACCGGCTCCGTCGCCTGCGAAGAAGATCCCTTCGGCGACCTGGAAGTGCTCGTCCCTGTACTGCGGCTTGTTCGCGTACAGTTTGATCTCCGGGTAGTACATGATGGTGCTCGGATGCAGGATGCCCGGCACGATCGTGTCCAGATTCTTCATCGCCGACCAGATGTAGCGCAGGATCTTCGACGGCATGGCCAGCGAGATGTCGGAGGGGCTTGCCCCCTGCAGCGATGGCCTGAAGTCGTACAGGTCGCCGTTGAAGGTCGCCTCCTTGCTCCTGCGTCCGAGTCTGAAGTCGCCCACGCGCTGCATGAGCGGCTTGCCGCCGCCCATGAGGGCCGCGATCATGCCGAGGTGTTCGGCGAACTCCTGCCCGCTGGCAAGAGGCTCGGTGAGGCGCACCGTCTTCAGGAGTGCGAAGTTGACCAGTCCGTTGTTGCGGCTCTCGTCGGCGGCGAATGCATGGCCGTTGACCGAATACCAGATGTCGCCCCGGCCGGTCGCGTACTTCTCCCTGACGACATGCGCGTTGCCGCTGTTCGTGCAGAAGGTGCGCACCTTCTCCTTGAAGTAGAACTTCGGATCGTAGTAGTCGCGCACGATAGGGTAGTGCTCTATCCTGGTCTCGAGACGGATGCCGACGTCCACGATGTTGTCGACGTATGGAACTTCCAGCTTCTGCATGACGTCCTGGAGGAAATGGAAGCCCTGGCGGCCCGGGGCGACCAGCAGGCTCCTGTAGCCAAGCGTCCTCCTGTCGGTGGTGATGGTCCTGGCCGCGGCGTCGATGTCACTCATCGTCTCGCCGAGGGCGAGCGTTACGCCCGCCTGGCGCAGTCTCTCCTGCAGCTCCTTGATCAGGGCCAGACCGCCGTCGGTCCCCAGATGTGTCTGTCTTATCTCGAGCAGGGAGCAGCCCAGCCTGGTGGCCCTTGCCTGGTATGTCTCGATGTTGGATTTTGGCAGGATGTCCGGTCTGAGGAACTTCATGACCTCGTCCAGATAGGCGTTCGCCACGTCCTCGTCCCAGTACTCCAGCGGGAAGCCGATGGGGAAGGTGAAGTTCATCTTGCAGTCGTTCCTCATGCCGCCCGTGGAATACGGGGTCTTGTCAAGCATGAGGATTCTTGCCTGAGGATGTCTCTCGATGAGCGAGAACGCCGCTCCCATTCCGGCCGGGCCCGTCCCGACGATGATGCAGTCATACCTGTCCATGGCTTCTTTTCTCCAGCTGAGGATGTTAGTGGGAAAAAAAGAGTTGTGCAACCTTCCAAGAAAACGCGTTTAGAGGTACCCTTCTTCCTATGAAGAAGTACATCGGAGCCAGAGAGCTGGCAGCCAGGTGGGGGGTGACGGAGCGCCGCATCCGTCTCATGTGCCAGGAGGGACGCATAGAGGGGGCCGTGAAGCTCGGCTGGTCCTGGTCCATCCCCGCGGATGTGCCCAAGCCGTTCGACGGACGTCACATGAGGGTCTACAAGAACAGCTTCGTGCGTCTGGGATCCATCGACATAGACCGCCTCAACTCGCTTCGCGACATCGACCGTCTCAAGGACCTTGCCGCCAGGCCGGGTGCCCTCGACGGGATCCTAGGCGACCTGCTGCTGCTAGGCATCCGGATGGATGGCGGATCTGCCGGGAGGGAAGGCATCATGTCCGCCTGGGCGATGAGCCCTGCCAGGGGCATGTCCTACGCCGACAGCCTCAAGGCATCGGCATTCCGCTCCATACTGCTGAGAAGCCCCTGGATGCATCACGAGGCATCGGTCAGAGGACTGCTGTCGCTCCATTCGTCCTTCACACAGGGTGTGGACGACATCGGCGGCCTCTCCTTCCGCAGCGGCTTCGTCGTCGAGGAGGGCAGGGACGACGCACTGAGGGTCGATCTGCAGATGGAGACGTTCATGATGCAGTTCGACAGGGAGTGGCGGAATGTCCATCCGGTGTTCCGGGCGGTGCTCCTGTTCGCCGGCCTGGTCCACATGAAGCCGTTCGACAGCGACTGCTGCACTTTCGCCGTCCTTGCTTCCTGCGCCCTGCTGATGAGCGAGGGCCTCCTGCCTCCGAAGATGGATGCGGAAAACCTGAACGAGCTCAACGCCACGCTCGCCCTTGCGGTCAGGAAGGGACTGTATGAAGATCTGGCGCGCATGTTCGAGCGTTGCATCATCGCCTCTTATGATTCCCTGAAGGAAAGACGCTGAGATGTACGACATCCTCTTCGAAGGCGCAAGGATAATCGATGGGCAGGGAGGGCTGCCGTACGTGGCTAACGTCGCGACTCTCGGCTCCGTCATAGCCCTGGTCGGGCGCGAGCACGTCAGGGCGCGACAGCACGTCGACGCCTCGCACATGGTCCTGACCCCCGGCTTCATCGACATCCATGCCCACAGCGAATTCTATGCCATGAGGGAGAGCGGGATGCCGATGAGGACCGCACAGGGCATAACGAGCGACATCAGCGGCAACTGCGGCATCGGGGTGTATCCCCTCCGTCATGGCCGCCGTCTTCTCGAACCGCTGTGCAATGACGTCCTGGGCAGATGCGACAGCTGGAACTGGGATGGGTTCAAAAGCTTCCATGAAAGGCTTTCGTCGTCGGGAATCGGAATCAACATGGGCTTCCTGCAGCCGCATTCGCCGCTTCGCGTGGCGGCCATGGGAGCCGACTGCGACAGGGCGGCAGACGATGATGAGATCGCCCTCATGTGCTCTCTTCTCGATGAGAGCCTCGATGCCGGGTGTTTCGGCCTGTCCACAGGGCTGTACTACCAGCCGTGCTTCAGCGCGGACGACAGGGAGCTCGAGGCCCTGCTGAAGGTCGTCGCCGGACATGACAGGCTGTTCTGCGTACACATGAGGAGCGAAGGCGACGGGATCCTGGATGCCCTCGAGGAGGTGCTCTCGCTTGCCATGAGGGCCTCGGTGCGGTTGCAGATCAGCCATCTGAAAGTCATAGGAGGCCGGAACCAGGACAAGCTGTCACGGGTCCTGGCCATGATCCACTCCTACCGTGACAGGGGACTGGACGTGGCCTTCGACCAGTATCCCTACGACTACGGATCCACGAGTCTCTTCTCGCTGTTGCCGCCATGGGCGCTGGCGCTCAGCCGTACCGAGCTGCGCTTCGCATTACAGCTTGAGGACGAGCGGCGCAGGATGAGAAAGGACATGCTGGAGCCCGATGGCTGGGAGAGCATCTGGTCGCTTGTCGGACCCGATGACATACGCATCCTCCACATGGACAGCAGGAGCGACCTGGCGGGAGTCCGCCTTTCGGATCTGCCTGGAGACCCGCTGGAGAGTCTTTTCGACATTCTTGCCGACGAGCCCGGGGCCGCCGTGATGTGCGACGTGACGGAGGACGTGTCCAGTCTGGAGGCGATCATGAAGGACGACCTGATGAGCTTCTCGACCGACGCCCTATATTCGTCGGCCGACGTCCATCCTCGATCCCGCTCGGCCTCCGTCGAGATGATCCGCCGCACTCAGGACAGGAGGCTGATGCCTCTGGAGGAGTGCATCCGCCGCATGAGCCTGGCGAACGCCGCACGTCTCGGCCTGACGGACCGGGGCGTCATCCGGGAGGGGGCTGCGGCGGACCTGGTCCTGATGGACCTGGACAGGCTGTCCGGCCAGTGGGACGGACATGCCAACGCAGGCATCGTCATGGTCTGCGTCAACGGACGCATCGTCCATGAGGACGGCGTCGCTACAGGGGCGAGGCCGGGGACGGTGCTGCTTGCCTGAGAACAAAGGTTGCAAGAGCGCATCAAACGTGGTTGAATCTAGACTATGCAGAAATCCGGTGAAGACTATTTGGAAGCCATCCTCGTGCAGGAGATAAGACACGACTCGGAGAAGGTGCGCAGCACCGACATCGCCCGGCATCTTGGCGTGAGCCGGCCGAGCGTCTCGCGTGCCATGTCCATACTGAAGGCGGACGGCTACATCGAGATGGAGACCTACGGTGACGTGAGCCTGACCGCCAAGGGACGGGCCGTTGCCGAGGAAGTGTACGACCGGCACAGGACGCTCACGAGGTTCCTGCATGACATTCTGGGCGTCGATAGACAGGTCGCGGAGCACGATGCCTGTCTGATCGAGCATGACATCTCCCGGGAGAGCATGAACAAGCTCACCGAGTTCATCCGCGGGTACCAGCATGTCGAATGACCTGGTGATCTTCGACCTGGGAGGCGTGATCGTCAGGAACATCTCGATCATCGACTCCATAGCCCGCACGCTCGGCATCGACGAAGACGGATTGAAAAGCGACTACGCGCTGTACGAGAAGGCCCTCATGGCCGGGCTCTTCCCGATCGACGCCTATTACCGCCACCTGGAGGACAGGTTCGGCGTCAGAGTGTGCCAGGACATCTTCCGCACCCATTTCAAGCCTGTCCTCAACGAGCCTATGCTGTCCCTTGCCGACGACCTGAGAGCGCGCGGGGTGCGTTGCGTCATCGGATCCAACACGTACCAGAGCCACTGGTGGTTCATCGACGAAATGGGCATCAGGGAGCATTTCGACGCCTGCCATGCAAGCCACGTCATACATGCCGTGAAGCCCTGCGCCAGCTTCTTCAGCGCCATACTCGCCATCGAGGGCAGGAGCGTGGAGGAGACGCACTTCATCGACGACCTTCCGCAGAACGTCATGACCGCCTGTCTGATGGGCATCGACGGCTTCTGCTACCAGGATGACGACGAGGCCCTCAGGTCCCACCTGGGAGCTCTGCTTGCATGAAGGTGGCGGCCAGCTTCCGTTCGAGGATCGTCCTGGCGATCCTCTCGACGGTGATGATCGCGCTGATCCCCGCCTCCCTTTTCGTCTTCAGCTACGGTGACACGCTGACGCGCTCGAACCTGTACAACCAGCTCGACGTGTCCATGAACGACATCATGATCCGCTTCTGCGACACCATAGGGGACTATGCCGGTGCACTGGAGACGTTCTCGTCCAGCGATGCCCTGGTCGCCTATGTGAAGGGTGACACGCAGGACAGGCAGGAGCTCTCCGATGACGTCATGATCGACTTCGGCGGCATGCAGCGTGGAATCGACCTGACCGTCATCGACACCTCGGGCGGGGTGGTGTACTCCACCATGGAGCACATGCCACCTGGTGTGGACTTCTCCAGCCGCGTGCCTGACGTGAGACTTGACGGCATACTCTATTCGACGGACTTCCGCTACTCGACATTCAACAGCGACGAGGTCGTGATCAACCTGACGTGTCCGGTGTACGACGAGGAGGGGTTCCTTGTGGCCTACGCACTGCTGGACGTGATCGGTACGCAGTTCATACGCTATGCCGATCCGGCCCTGGTCAACGAGGTGTGTCTCCTGGACGGGTCGACTGGCATGGTCTCCTCTCTCATCCATCTGGACGACTACCGTCCGCTTGATGACGGGTGGGTCTTCTCCGAGACGCTCAGCCGCGACAGCGGGGACGTGCTGATCGCAAGCCGGGTGCTGGACGAATACGGCTTCACCCTTGTGGGCTATCTCGACATATCGCCGTACATGGCGTCGCTCAACAGCTTCTACGCACTGCTGGCCATGGTGCTGGCGCTCGCCTTCATAGTCTCCATTCTGCTTGCTTTCCTCCTGTCGAGCTCGCTTGTACGTCCGATCAGAGGCCTGATCGGCACGATGGACGAGGTGGAGAGGGGCAATCTGGATGCAAAGGTCTCCGAAAGCCGCATAAGGGAGATGGAGGAGCTGAACGACAAGTTCGGCGAGATGCTCCTTCGCGTCAAGCTGCTGATGAAGCACAACGAGGAGGAGCGCGACAAGGTGCGCGATGCCGAGCGCAAGGCCCTCGAGGCGCAGATGAACCCCCATTTCCTGTTCAATACGCTCAACGTGATACGCTCCCTGGCCAGGATAAACGGACAGGAGCAGATCGAGGACATCACGATAAAGCTCGGCCGGCTGCTGCGATACGCCGTGGACAACAGGGAGGGGGTCGAGCCTCTCTCCGGAAGCTTCCTGATGGTGGACAGCTACATAGGCATACAGAAGGTGCGCTTCGGCCAGAAACTCCATGTGTCGATGGAGCTGGATCCAGTGTGTGCCAAAGTCGTGACGCCAAAGCTCATCATACAGCCGCTTGTGGAGAACGCCATAGTCCATGGCCTCGAGCCCAAGGTGGGACAGTGGAGCCTGGACGTCCGCGCCGCACTCGACGGGGATGGATCCGTCGTGATCAGCGTGCGTGACAACGGGGTGGGGTTCGACGACAGCCTCTACCAGGACATGGAGCGGCTTGCCCAAAGCGAGCACACCGGCATGTACAATGTGTACAAGCGGCTTCAGCTGCATTATGGAAAGGATGCCTCCTTCATTGTACAATCCACACCAGGAGAGGGGACGCTGATCACGCTGCGCCTGCCTCCCGGTACAGGAGATTGCACATGAGCTATACGGTCATACTGGTCGAGGACGAACAGCTCGTATGTCAGGAGATCGCGATGACTACCCCCTGGTCGGATCTCGGCCTGGAGCTGGTCGCCACCTGCGCCGACGGCATCGAGGGGGAGAGGACCATCCAGGAGCTTCAGCCGGACATCGTCATCACCGACATCCGGCTGCCAGGCCAGGACGGTCTGGCCATGCTTGAGCGCTGCGGCGTCCCTCATGCCGTGATACTGTCGGGCTACACCGACTTCTCCTACACCAGGAGCGCCATAAGGCTTGGCGTCTTCGACTACCTGCAGAAGCCCATAGATTCCAGGCAGTTCCATGAGACGCTGTCGGGTCTTGTCGAGAAGATGAGGCAGGAGGACCAGGCGATAGAGAGGCTGAAGACCAGCGACCCCGAGCTCATTGCCCTGCCGAGGAACGTCGGCAATCATGTGATCAATTCGGTGATCGCGTTCATCGCGGCCAACTACAGCCGTCCCGTAGGGCTCCAGGAGGCGGCCCAGTACCTCGAGCTCTCGGAGAGTCATCTCAGCCGTCTGTTCAAGGAGGAGACCGGACTGAACTTCCTCCAGTACCTCAACGCGTTCCGCGTGAACAAGGCCGCCCAGCTCATGAAGGACCCGCGCAAGAACATCTCGCAGATCGCCGCCGAGTGCGGCTTCCCGTCGCCGGGATACTTCGCCAAGATATTCCGACGCTTCAGCGGACAGACTCCGACGAGCTTCAGGGACAATATGTCCGTGGAGCAGTGAATCCGTGCAATTCCCTGTCCTGTAGGGACATGTTGATCATCATGATGGCCAGTTCTCGATAAGGACTGTAAAAAAATGCAGAATTGTGCATGGCCTCATTGACAAAGGACGCCCAAAAGAAGTAAGAAATCCACATCAGGGTTTCCGCCTGGAGGAGGTAAGCAGGATGAAGGACATTCACATCACATCATTGCCGCCTTCCGGCGCGTTCATCCTCATTGCGCTACTTATTGGAGACTAGACCACGGTTTAGTTCGCTCTGTTGTAGCCCGTGGTCGACGAAGATGGGACCGCGGGCGGATTTTTTTATTGGAGGTTGCAGTGGATAAAAACGGGATGGAGAAGAGCACGCTGGCCATACTGGTCAACAACAAGTCCGGCGTGCTCATGCGTGTCGTAGGACTCTTCTCGCGTCGCGGCTACAACATAAGCTCTCTGTCCGTGGGGGAGACGGAGCGCAGTGACATAAGCCGCATCACGATCGTGGTGTGCGTCGAGGACAAGGCGGTCATCGAGCAGATAAAGCGACAGGTCGAGAAGCTCGTGGACGTCATCAGGGTCTACGAGATGACGGACGCCGGATCGCTGCAGAAGGAGCTGGTCCTTGTGAAGATCAAGGCCGACGACCAGACGCGCACCCACCTCGTCGAGCTGGCGGAGATCTTCAAGGCGAAGATCATCGACGTGACGCGCGTCACGATGACGCTGCAGCTCACCGGGGACCTGGACAAGCTGGATGCGTTCATGTCCCTTGTGGAGGACTACGGCATAGTCGAACTTGCACGTACAGGCATAACCGCCCTTGAAAGGGGTGGAAGGGCCTTGAGTGAGATAGAATTCGAGAACTGAACGAAACGGAGGTCAGACTGAAATGAGCAAGATGTATTACGAGAAGGACGGGAATCTCTCCCTGCTTGATGGCAAGAAGGTCGCCATCATCGGCTACGGCAGCCAGGGCCATGCACATGCCCTCAACCTTCACGAGAGCGGTGTGGACGTGACCGTCGGCCTGTACGAGGGATCGAAGAGCTGGGCCAGGGCAGAGGAGGCGGGACTGAAGGTCATGACCGCCCGCGAGGCCGCCGAGAAGTGCGACATCATCATGATCCTGGTCAACGACGAGAAGCAGGCGAAGCTGTACAGGGAGTCGATCGAGCCCGGTCTGAAACCCGGCAAGTACCTCGCATTCGCCCATGGCTTCAACATCCACTTCGGCCAGATCGTGCCGCCGGCGGACGTCAACGTCATCATGATCGCCCCCAAGGGCCCAGGCCACACCGTCAGGAGCCAGTACCAGGAGGGCAAGGGCGTTCCTTCCCTCATCGCGGTCTACCAGGACCCCTCCGGTGACAGCGAGCAGGTCGCGCTGGCATACGCCATCGGCATCGGAGCCGGAAGGGCCGGCGTCTTCGTCACGACGTTCAAGGAGGAGACCGAAACCGACCTGTTCGGCGAGCAGGCCGTCCTGTGCGGTGGTGTCAGCGCCCTGATCCAGGCCGGATTCAACACCCTTGTCGAGGCCGGCTACCAGCCCGAGATGGCCTATTTCGAGTGCTGCCACGAGATGAAGCTGATCGTCGACCTGATCAACCAGGGCGGACTGTCGTTCATGCGCTACTCCTGCTCCGACACCGCCGAGTACGGCGACTACGTGTCAGGCAAGAGGGTCATCACCGACGACACGAAGAAGGCCATGAAGAACATCCTCTCGGAGATCCAGGACGGCACGTTCGCACGCAACTGGCTGCTTGAGAACCAGGTCGGAAGACCTTACTTCAACGCCCGCAAGAGGATGGAGGCCGACAGCCTCCTCGAGAAGACAGGCGCCCGTCTGAGGAGCCTGATGAGCTGGCTGAAGAAGTAGGAAGGACGAGAGCGGAGGAGA
Organism: uncultured Spirochaetales bacterium; assembly: GCA_949285785.1. GTDB lineage: Bacteria > Spirochaetota > Spirochaetia > Sphaerochaetales > Sphaerochaetaceae > Bullifex. The sequence continues at coordinate 99,232 of CASEAG010000039.1, forward strand.
TATGGCAGACAGGGTTTACATTTTCGACACGACGCTCAGAGACGGAGAGCAGGCCCCTGGCTACTCGATGAACCTCGAAGAGAAGATCAGGATGGCGAAGACGCTTGAACAGCTGGGTGTCGACATCATCGAGGCGGGCTTCGCCATATCCTCTCCGGGGGATTTCGAGAGCGTGAGGGCCATAGCCGCGGCGGTGGAGAACGTCACCGTCGCCTCCCTGGCCCGTGCCCTGAAGAAGGACATCGACGCCGCCTGGAACGCCGTCAAGGAGGCCAGAAGACCGCGTATCCACGTCTTCCTGGCCACAAGCGACCTGCATCTCGAATACAAGCTGAAGATGACACGCGAGGAGGCCCTCGAGAGGATCCGCGAGAACGTGACCTACGCCAGGAGCCTGTGCGACGACATCGAGTTCAGCCTCGAGGACGCCACTCGTACAGACCTGGACTACATGTGCCAGGTCGTGCAGCTGGCCATCGAGTGCGGCGCCACGACGATCAATCTTCCCGACACCGTGGGCTACGCCGTGCCTTCCGAGATCGAGAACATGGTGCGCTACGTCAGAGAGCACGTGAAGGACATCGACAAGGCCGTCATCAGCATGCACTGTCACAACGACCTGGGCATGGCCGTCGCGAACACGATCAGCGGCATCCAGGCCGGAGCCCGCCAGGTCGAGTGCACGCTGTGCGGAATAGGAGAGAGGGCGGGCAACGCCGCGCTGGAGGAGATCGTCATGCTCCTCAGGACGCGTCAGGACGCGCTGCCTTACGAGACGGGAATCGAAACCAGGGAGATAACGCGTTCCGCAAGGCTTCTCAGTTCGATCACCGGCGTGAAGATCTTCCCGAGCAAGGCGATCGTCGGAGCCAACGCTTTCGCCCACGAGAGCGGCATCCACCAGCACGGAATGATGGCGAACAGCAGGACATACGAGATCATGACTCCCGAGAGCGTCGGCGTAAGCCAGACCAGCCTCGTCCTGGGCAAGCATTCCGGGCAGCATGCCTTCTCGCGCAAGCTGGCCGAGCTCGGCTATACGGTCACCAGGGAAGAGGAGGACAGGCTGTTCGCGGAGTTCAAGAAGACCTGCGACAGGAAGAAGACGATTTCGGACAAGGACATCGTCGCCCTGGTCGAGAGCACCGAGGAGACCGAGAGCCGCATCTGGTCGCTGGAGTCCTTCGTCGTCAACAGCGGCAACCACATGGACAGCACCGCCTGCATAAGTCTGAGGAAGGACGGCAAGGTCTACAAGGACGTGGCCATCGGCACCGGACCCGTCTATGCCTCCCTCAGGGCCGTCGAGAAGATCATCCGTCATCCGTTCAGTCTGGACGACTACCAGCTGCAGGCCGTCACGGAGCATCGCGATGCGCTTGGAGAGGTCCTGGTGAAGGTCTCCGACGGATCGGGCACGTACCGTGGACGCGGTGTCAGCACCGACGTCATTGAGGCAAGCATCCTGTCGGCGCTGGCTGCGGTGAACAAGATGCTCGGCGGAAAGGGCGGCGGCATGACGAGTGGAGCGAGCGCAAGCAGCATGAGCTTCGAGAACGACATGCTGATGGACCATACTGACAAGTCGGTGGACTGATGGAAAGGCGGGTTGAGATCTTCGACTCGACGCTGCGCGACGGCAGCCAGGGCGAGGGCCTGAGCTTTTCCGTGGAGGACAAGCTCAGGATCGTCGACGAGCTGGATGCGCTCGGGGTCGCTTACATAGAGGCGGGCAACCCGGGAAGCAACGTCAAGGATCTGACGTTCTTCCAGCGTCTTGCCTCCAGACATCTTGCCAACGCCAGGGTCGTCGCCTTCGGCTCGACCCGGCGTCATGGCGTCACATGCGACGAGGATGCGAATCTGGCGAGTCTCATCGAGGCCGGGGTGGAGCATGTCGCGATCTTCGGCAAGAGCTGGGACTTCCAGGTGTCCCGGATACTCAGGATCACTCTGGAGGAGAACCTCGAGCTGATCTCGTCGTCGGTCGCCTGGCTGAAGGAGCGTGGACGGAAGGTGTTCTTCGACGCCGAGCACTTCTACGACGGCTGGAGGGAGAACAGGGAATACGCTCTGGCATGCCTGAAGGCCGCGGTGGACGCCGGAGCAGACACCCTGGTGCTGTGCGAGACGCGTGGCGGCGCCCTGCCGGACGAGGTGTATGAGACGACGAGACAGGTCGTCCAGCTCTTTCCACAGGTGCCTGTGGCTGTCCATGCACACAACGACTCCGGCTGTGCGGTCGCCTCGTCGCTGATGGCGGTCAAGGCCGGTGCGGTGCAGGTGCAGGGCACGCTGCTTGGCATCGGCGAGAGGTGCGGCAACGCCGACCTGTCCACCATCATCGCGAACCTGGAGCTGAAGATGGGCATCAGGTGCATGACCGGCAGACTGGACAATCTTGCCCAGACCTGCAGGACTGTTGCGGCGCTGTGCAACATCAACATCGCATCAAACACACCGTACATCGGCTCGTCCGCCTTCGCCCACAAGGGTGGAATGCATATCGACGGCGTCCTGAAGGATCCCATGAGCTTCGAGCACATAAGGCCCGAGCAGGTTGGTTCCCAGCGTCGCCTCCTGATGAGCGAGGTCAGTGGCAGGGCCCTGCTGATGAAGCGCATCGAGCGCATACGTTCAGACCTGTCGAAGGACAGCCCGCAGGTCAGGCGCCTGATCGAGATCCTCAAGCAGAAGGAGGTCGAAGGCTACCAGTACGAGGGTGCGGAGAACAGCTTCGACGTGATCATCTACAGGGAGCTGTTCCAGAGTGAGCCGTTCTTCACCTTCGTCCACTACCAGACGATAGGAAGTCTGCCGTATGCGGATCCGGACAGCGGGACCAGCCATACGGCCCTGGTCAAGGCTCGCGTGCGTGGCGAGAGCGCCATAGCAGGTGCGGAGGGAAAGGGCCCCGTGAACGCGCTGGACATAGCGCTCCGCTCCGTGCTGGAGCAGTTCTACCCATCGCTCAGGAGTGTGCATCTGACGGATTACAAGGTGCGTGTGCTGGAGGGCTCCGATGCCACCGCCAGCCGCGTCAGGGTGCTCATCGACTCCACGGACGGCTATGATACATGGTCCACCATCGGGGTCTCGAGCGACATAATCAAGGCAAGCTTCCTGGCCTTGTCGGACAGCATCGAGTACAAGCTGTTCAAGGACAGGAACAACAATGAAAGGAGATAGAGGATGGCAATGACATCAACCGAGAAGATACTGGCCCATGCCGCCGGACTGGACGAGGTCCATGCAGGCCAGCTGATCATGGCGGATCTGGATCTGGTGCTTGGAAACGATATCACCAGCCCGGTCGCCATAGAGGAGTTCTCGAAGTTCGCCCTGGACAGGGTCTTCGACAAGGACAAGGTCGCCCTGGTCCCGGACCATTTCGCACCGAACAAGGACATCAAGGCGGCGACGCAGTGCAAGTGCGTGCGCACCTTCGCCAGGAAGATGGACATCACCAACTACTTTGAAGTGGGCGAGATGGGCGTAGAGCATGCCCTGCTTCCCGAGAAGGGGCTCGTGACGGCAGGGGACGTGGTCATCGGCGCGGACAGCCACACATGCACCTACGGAGCCCTGGGGGCCTTCTCCACAGGTGTCGGCTCGACCGACATGGCTGCAGGCATGGCCACCGGAAAGGCCTGGTTCAAGGTGCCTTCCGCACTGAAGTTCAACCTGACCGGCTCCTTCAGGAAGTATGTCAGCGGCAAGGACCTCATACTGCACATCATCGGGATGATCGGTGTCGACGGTGCGCTGTACCGGACGATGGAGTTCGCCGGACCCGGTGTCGCGTCGCTTACGATGGACGACCGCTTCACCGTGTGCAACATGGCGATCGAGGCCGGTGGCAAGAACGGCATCTTCCCGGTGGACGAGAAGACGCTTGCATATCTGAAGGAGGCGGGGGCCAGGGAGCCCAGGATCTTCACCAGCGACCCGGACGCCTCCTACGAGAAGGTCTACGACATCGACCTGTCCACGATCGAGAGCACGGTCGCCTTCCCTCATCTGCCGGAGAACACCCATGTCATCGGCGAATGCGGTGACATCGAGATCGACCAGGTCGTCATCGGATCATGCACCAACGGCAGGCTGTCGGATCTGGAGCAGGCGGCAGGGATCCTCAAGGGACGTCATGTCGCCAAGGGGCTCAGATGCCTGGTCATCCCTGCCACGCAGAAGATTTACCGCGATGCGATGGAGGAGGGCCTGTTCGACATCTTCCTCGATGCCGGATGTGTCATCAGCACGCCGACCTGCGGTCCCTGCCTGGGTGGCTACATGGGCATCCTCGCCGAGGGCGAGAGGTGCGTCTCGACGACCAACCGCAACTTCGTAGGCCGCATGGGCCATGTGAAGAGCGAGGTATATCTGGCCAGCCCGGCCGTGGCCGCGGCCAGCGCCGTCATGGGCAGGATCGCCGATCCGGCGGGTCTCGAGTGAGAGGAGGAGAGAGATGAAAGTCAGAGGAAACGTCTTCAGATACCAGGACAACGTCGATACGGACGTGATCATTCCTGCACGCTACCTGAACACCAGCAGCGCAAGCGAGCTGGCCCAGCACTGCATGGAGGACATCGACAAGGACTTCGTGTCGCGCGTCAGGAAGAACGACATCATCGTGGCCGGAGCCAACTTCGGCTGCGGATCGAGCCGTGAGCATGCGCCTCTTGCGATCAAGGAGAGCGGAATCGGGTGCGTCATCGCCACGACCTTCGCCCGCATCTTCTACCGCAACGCCATCAACATCGGGCTTCCGATTCTCGAGTGCCCGGAGGCCAGTCGCGCCATCGAGGGCGGAGACGAGGTCGAGGTGGACTTCGACAGCGGCGTGATCAGGGACGTAACGAAGAATCTGGAATTCAAGGCGGAGCCGTTCCCGCCGTTCATGCAGGCCATCATCAGTGAAGGAGGGCTTGTCAACTATCTGAAGAAGGAGGCCGCGAAATGAGGATCTCTCTTGCAGTCATCCCCGGTGACGGAATCGGACCGGACATAGTCGCCCAGGCGATACGCGTCCTGGACAGGGTGGGTGGAATCTACGGCCACCGGTTCAGCTACAGGATGCTTCTTGCCGGAGGAGAGGCCATAGACAGGACAGGCGTTCCACTTCCCGACGAGACGCTCCAGGCGGCGAAGGAGAGCGACAGCGTACTCCTTGGCGCCGTCGGAGGACCCAAGTGGGACGACGTTCCTTCCCACCTGCGCCCGGAGAAGGCTCTTCTCGGACTGAGGGGAGGACTGGGGCTTTTCTGCAACCTGCGCCCCGCAATGCTCTACAGGCAGCTGGCGGACGCCTGTCCGCTGCGCAGCGAGCTGGTCGAGGGCGGACTGGACGTGATGGTCGTGCGCGAACTCACCGGCGGCATCTACTTCGGCAAGAGGGGCAGGACGGATGACGAGGCGTATGACACGATGAGCTATACGAAGGGCGAGATCGAACGCATCGCCGTAAAGGCCTTCGAGATCGCCATGAAGCGCAATTGCAGACTGACCAGCGTGGACAAGGCGAACATCCTCGAGTCCAGCCGCCTGTGGAGGGCCACTGTGGATGAGGTGGCGAAGTCCTACCCGGAAGTGACGGTCAACCACCTTTACGTGGACAACGCCGCGATGCAGCTCGTGCGAAATCCGAAGCAGTTCGACGTCATCCTGACGGAGAACATGTTCGGCGACATCCTCTCGGACGAGGCCAGCATGATCACCGGTTCGATCGGAATGCTGCCTTCGGCATCGCTGCGCTCCGACTCGTTCGGAATGTACGAGCCGATCCACGGCTCTGCACCGGACATCGCAGGCCAGGACAAGGCCAATCCGCTTGCCACGATACTTTCCGTGGCAATGATGCTGCGCTATAGCTTCGACCTGAAGGACGAGGCGGATGCACTCGAGAGGGCCGTGGACAGGACGCTCGACCAGGGCTGGAGGACTGCAGACATATACACCGAAGGCATGAAGCTGTGCGGTACCCGGGCCATGGGCCAGGCCGTCGTGGACAATCTGGAGTGAGGTGGCGCATGAGAAGCGATGTGATGATGAGGGGTGTCGAGAGGGCGCCCAACAGGTCCCTGATGAAGGCCCTCGGATGGACCGACAGGGAGATGGAGCGTCCGGTGATCGGCATCGTCGGCAGCCAGAACGAGATCATCCCCGGCCACATACAGGTCGAGCGCATAGTCGAGGCGGTCAAGGCCGGTGTCAGGGAGGCGGGAGGAAACCCCGTCGCCTTCCAGACGATAGGGGTGTGCGACGGAATCGCCATGGGACATCAGGGCATGAAGTATTCCCTGTGTTCGCGTGAGCTGATCGCCGACTCGATAGAGGTCATGGTCAACGCCCATCCCTTCGATGCACTGGTATTCGTGCCCAACTGCGACAAGATCGTGCCGGGCATGCTGATGGCTGCATGCAGGCTGGACCTGCCATGCGTCTTCGTCTCCGGCGGACCGATGCTCGCCGGCCATATCAAGGGCGTCAGGGACAGGAGCTTCTCGCTATCGTCCATGTTCGAGGCGGTCGGAAAGTACAAGGCGGGGACCATGGACGAGGACCAGGTGCACGAGTGGGAGGACAGCGTATGCCCCACATGCGGATCCTGCTCCGGCATGTACACCGCCAACAGCATGAACTGTCTGTGCGAGGCGATCGGAATAGCGCTTCCTGGAAACGGGACGATACCTGCGGTGTATGCAGAGCGCGAGAGACTTGCCAAGCAGGCCGGCTACGCCGTCATGGACATGCTTGCCAAGGGCATCGGCGCACGTGACATCATGACGAAGGACGCCTTCTGGAACGCATTGACCGTCGACATGGCCCTCGGCTGCTCGACGAACACTATGCTGCATCTGCCGGCAATCGCCCATTCGGCCGGTGTCGAACTGGACATCTGGGATGCGAACGCCCTTTCCGCGAAGGTTCCGAACCTGTGCCATCTGGCACCTGCCGGTGCTGCGCACATCGAGGACCTGTATTTCGCCGGCGGCATAATGGCCGTGATGAAGGAGCTGGACAGGAAGGGCCTGCTGGCGCGCGATCTTGTCACCGTTACAGGCGGAACGATAGCACAGTCGTTCGACAAGGCGGTCAACCATGACACGTCCGTCATCCGTCCGATAGACGATCCGTATGACGTATCGGGCGGCATCGCGGTGCTGAAGGGCAACCTGGCGCCCGAGGGTGCCGTCGTGAAGCGGTCGGCCGTCGCTGCCGAGATGCTGCATCACAAGGGGCCTGCCCGTGTCTTCGACTGCGAGGAGGACGCCATCAGGGCGATTTACGAGAAGCGGATAGTCAAGGGCGACGTGGTCGTCATCCGCTACGAGGGTCCCAAGGGCGGACCCGGGATGAGGGAGATGCTCAATCCGACCAGCGCGATCGCCGGCATGGGACTGGACAAGGACGTGGCGCTGATCACAGACGGCAGGTTCTCCGGTGCCACCAGAGGCGCATCGATCGGGCATGTATGCCCCGAGGCCGCAGCCGGCGGATTGATCGCCCTGGTCGAGGACGGAGACGAGATAGAGATCGACATCGATGGATGTCTGCTGCAGCTGAATGTGGACGAGAAGGTGCTCGAGGAGAGACGCAGGGGCTTCAGGCCTCGTGTGAACGAGTGTTCGGGCTATCTGAAGCGCTATCGCGAGATGGTGACATCCGCAAGCAGAGGCGCGGTTTTCAAGGAGGAGTAGGTGAAGCTGAAGGGAGCACAGGCGATTGTCGAGGTGCTGGTGGAGCAGGGAGTCGACACGGTCTTCGGATACCCCGGAGGCCAGGTCATCCCTCTTTACGATGCCCTCTGGGAGAACAAGGGGAGGATCAGGCATGTCCTGACGGCCCATGAACAGGGTGCGAGCCATGCCGCCGACGGATATGCCCGCTCCACAGGCAAGGTCGGCGTCTGCATCGCCACCTCGGGTCCCGGAGCCACGAATCTGGTGACGGGCCTCGCGACGGCATACATGGACTCGTCCCCCGTGGTCGCGATCACAGGCAACGTGCCGTTGAACCTTCTTGGCAAGGACAGTTTCCAGGAGGTCGACATAACCGGCGTGACGATGCCGATCACGAAGCACAACTACATCATCAAGGACAAGGACGAGCTGGTGGCGACGCTGCGCGAAGCGTTCCACATCGCCCGTTCCGGCCGTCCTGGTCCCGTTCTGGTAGATGTTCCGAAGAACATCCAGACCGACGATGTCGAGTACGAGTACAGCCAGCCGCTTCCAGTGGAACGTGACGTGAGGCGCCTGAGACAGTCCGACCTTGAGAAGGCCGTGAAGATGATCCGGGAGGCGGAACGTCCCATGTGCTACGTCGGCGGAGGCGTGATCCGCTCGGATGCCTCCCCTGAACTGGACGAGTTCCTCGAGAAGACGGACTCGGCCGTATGCGCCTCCCTCATGGGTCTCGGGGCGGTCAGGGCGGACAATCCGCGCTTCACCGGCCTGGTCGGCATGCACGGCACCAAGCTGAGCAACATGAGCATCAACGCCTGCGACCTGCTGATCGTCATCGGCGCGCGCTTCTCGGACCGTGTCATAAGCAAGGGTTCGACGTTCGCCCGTCAGGCCAGGATCCTGCAGCTGGACATCGATCCGGCGGAGTTCGACAAGAACATCGTCTCCCATGTCCATGTCGTGGGCGATGTGAAGGAGGTCCTGACCCGCCTGAACGCCATGCTCGGCGAGAAGGCCAGCCACCCCGACTGGATCGCATCGATTGCGCACAACAGGAGACGCTATCCCGTGAAGGTCACCAGCGAATCGCGTCGTGCCAGGGAGATACTCAGGGCACTGGGCAAGGAGCTGCGGAGCTTCGACGACTCCTACGTGACGACGGAGGTGGGACAGCACCAGATGTGGGCTGCGCAGTTCCTGCGCCATACGAAGCCAAGGCACTTCATAACCTCGGGAGGACTGGGGACGATGGGCTTCGGCACAGGCGCCTCGATCGGCGTTCAGATGTCGCACCCGGGTGCAAGGGTGTGCAATGTGGCGGGAGACGGCTCCTTCCGCATGAACTGCAACGAGCTTGCCACGATTGCGCGCTACAACCTTCCGATCGTCATCCTGATCTTCGACAACCATTGTCTGGGAATGGTGCGCCAGTGGCAGACCCTTTTCTATGACGGGCATTACAGCGAGACTACGCTGGACACCCCGATAGACTGGGTCGCGCTTGCGGGTGCATACGGTGTCACCGGCATGAGGATGAGTCTCGACGACGATCCCGCAGCGGTCATCAAGGAGGCCTTCGCGAAGAACGGCCCTGTCGTCGTGGACTGCGAGATCCCGCTTGACGACAAGGTACTGCCGATGGTCGCCCCCGGGGCCTCGATCAACGACATGATGGGCTTCGTCGAGGAGCCGATGTGAGGTTGAAACAGGATGGATCGATGGCCGTAACCACCGGCACGGGAAGATATTGACACATTTTTCGATTGTGTTAATATTGTCTGTGTTGGTGGAACTGCCATCTGGAATGGAAACGGTTCCGAAGTGCATCGTGTGTGCGTCGGGATTATTGACCAATGCTCCGCTTTTGGGTTAACATCCGGAAAGTGTCTATTCCAGATAACATTTCAGAGAGGTTAAGTAATGGCTACTCCAAAGTATAAGACATCCAAATCCAAGGCTGCTTCACGCAAGGCCGCCAACATGAAGCTTGCAGCTCCGACCCTTTCTCCTTGCCAGACCTGTGGAAACCTTGTTCCGTCCCACCAGGTTTGCCCGAAGTGCGGATACTACAACGGTAAGCAGGTCGTCGTGAAGGACGCCGAGTAAGGAGAAGAGAAAATGACTGATGTTCAGGTTCTTGACAAGGTTAGAGATCTGGTGGCAGAGAAGCTTTCCGTCGATCCGTCGAAGATCGTGCCCAGCGCATCGTTCAGGAAGGATCTTGGAGCGGACAGCCTCGACACCTATGAGCTGGTCTACGCAATCGAGGAGGAGCTCGGCGTCACCATTCCGGATGACATGGCCAACGAGTTCGAGACTGTCGGAGATGCAGTGAAGTATCTGTCCGAGGTGCTCGGCTGAGATCGTGTTGATACAGCATACCTTAAAGGCTCCTTCAAAAGAACGTTTGGAGGAGCTTTTGTCATTCAGCAGGAATCTCGGTGTCACATTCAAGGACATCGATCTGCTGGAACTGTCCCTTACACATACCTCCTACGCCAACGAGATGGGAAGCGTGAGCAACGAGCGCCTCGAGTTCCTGGGCGACAGCGTACTTGGACTCGTGTGCGCCGACTATCTGTACGAATCTCTTCCGGATCATCAGGAGGGTGACCTGTCGCGCATCAAGTCCATGGTCGTCTCGGAGGAGAGCCTCGCGGAGGTGTCGCACAAGCTCGAACTGCCGAAGTACATCCATATCGGACATGGCGAGGAGATCAACGGCGGGCGCAGCAAGAAGGCCATTCTCGCCGATGCCATGGAGGCCATCATAGCAGCGATCTACCTGGACCAGGGCTTCGAGACAGCCCAGACATATGTGCTCAGCTGGCTCAGGGGACAGGTCGAGAACGTCCTCAAGGGCAGAAACACGAACAAGGACTACAAGAGCACACTTCAGGCCTACGCCCAGAAGACCCGTGGCAAGGTGCCCGAGTATTTCCTCGACCGCACGAAGGGGCCTGAGCACAATCCGACATTCTACGTGAAGGTCTTCATCGGGCCGAAGTGCTTCGGCCCTGCCAGCGGTGGCAACAAGAAGCAGGCCGAGCAGAATGCAGCCCGCCTTGCCCTGATCAGTCTGAATCTGATAAAGGAGACCGACTGACCCTGCGTGCGGGCCATGACAGATGAGGCATCCGGTGAACGGATGCCTTTTCCGTCTTTTGTGGAATATATGTCAGTCACGGTATTGTCACGTGTCTGGGTATGGAACTTGTCCTCTTCATGTTTCCGGATAGTGCAAGCCAGAGTCGTTGACCATTGCTTTTCTGGAAAGGATCCGGCCTAGCCGACGGTCGTCTCGAGTCTCCTACGGCATGGAATACTGCTCCTTCCGGTTTCCGGAATCCTGCATATCCGATGAGTTCATCTTTTCATTCTTACGGCTAGTCTCGACACCCTCGTCATGAGCGGGAATATCTGCATACATGGCTGAGGAAAACGGGCATGGGAGAAAGGGAAAAAAGCGGCTGGTCGATCAAGGGGGTTGATCATACCAGCCTAAGGAGGTGCAAACCAAACGGGGTTCACAGGAATTACAAGTTATTGTTATATCGGAATTTGCAATCCGTCAAGAAAAATCGCCGTAAGCGAGTGGGATTGGCCTCCCTGTGTCTCATGCCTTCTCATTCTCGTCTTCAAGACGCTCTCTTGCAACCGAGAGCATCAGCTTGATCCTGTTCTCCTGGTTCACGCGTGACTGCGAGGGGTCGTAGTCGATCGGCACGATATTGCTTTCAGGATACTTCTCCTTAAGCGGCCTTATCATGCCCTTGGCGCAGATATGGTTCGGCAGGCATCCGAAGGGCTGTGTCGTTATGATGTTCGAGTATCCCTTCTTTATGAGCTCGACCATTTCGGCCGTCAGCAACCAGCCTTCGCCCATCTTGCAGCCGGTGTCTATGATCTGGCTTGCGTATTCCTGCAGCTCCTTTATCGTGGCAGGTGGCACGAACTCCGGGTGGCGCGTGATGGCCTTCTCGAGAAGGTGCTCGTAGCGGGCCAGAAACGGCATCCCGAAGTGTTTCATGACGAAGGCGTACTTCCTGCCTCTTCCGTAATACTCGCTGTCCTTTATACCGTTGGAGAAGCCGTACAGGACGAAACCCAGGAGGGCGGGGACCATGACCTCGCAGCCTTCCGATTCCAGGAAGTCCTCCAGGTTGTTGTTGCCAAGCGGTGCGTACTTCAGATATATCTCTCCGACGACACCGACCTTGACCTTCCTGCGGCTCCGGTCGACCCTGATCGAGGCGAAGTCGTCCGACATGGCGTACAGGTTCCTCTTCATCCATCGACCAAGGTAATGGCGGTTCTCCTTGTAGCAGGAGTCGATGTATCCGGTCCACTTTTCGACCATGCGGTCCGTATCGCCCCTGTTCACCTCGTATGGCCTGACCTGGTGGGAGAGAAGCATGAGCATGTCGCCGTAGATCAGCCCCGACAGTGCCTGCAGAAGCATCGACGGCGTGATCGTGAAGCCCGGGTTCCTGTTCATTCCGCTGAGGTTCAGCGATATGACCGGAATCTGGGGATAGCCGGCCCTCTCCAGCGCCTTGATCAGCAGGAAGTAGTAGTTGCTGGCCCTGCAGCCTCCGCCTGTCTGGGAGATGGCCAGAGCGCACCTGTCAGGATCGCATACGCCACGCTTGAGTGCATCCAGCATCTGTCCGATGACCAGGAGAGCGGGGTAGCACATGTCGTTGTGCACGTACTTCAGCCCCTCCTCGATGACCGTGTGGGATGAATTGGTCAGCAGTATTATCCTGTAGCCATGCAGCTCGAACGGGCGCTTCATGACGTTGAAGTGTATCGGGCTCATGTTGGGGATGAGGATGGTATAGTCCTTCTTCATCTCCTTCGTGAACGGTATGCTAGGCATTTGTCTTCTTCTCCTCAAGGGCTGCGAAGAGGCTTCTCAGACGGATTCTGACGGCCCCGACGTTCGTGATCTCGTCGATCTTTATCATCGTGTAGATCCTGTCCTTCTCGCGCAGGATCTCGCGCACCTCGTCGCTGGTGACGGCATCCAGACCGCATCCGAAGGATATGAACTGCACGAGGTCCATGTCCTCATGCTCCCTGACGTAGTAGGCTGCATCATACAACCTTGCGTGATAGGTCCACTGGTTGAGGACCCTGACGTCATGCCGGCTCTCCTTGTAGCTGATGCTGTCCTCGCTGATGACGTAGGCTCCAAGAGTCAGTATGAGGCGGTCGATGCCGTGGTTCGTCTCTCCATCGACATGGTATGGTCTGCCGCACAGCACTATTATCCGCTTGCCGTCCCTGTGGGCCCTCTCGACGATCTCCTCGCCGCGCCTGACCACCTTCTCATGGTAGCTGTGCAGCTCCTGGAAGGCATGTGCGACGGCCTTGGCGACGGTGCGCCTGGGTATGTCGAAGGTCTCGGCGATCCGCCGTGTCAGGTGCTTCTCGTTCTCTAGGCTGAGATAGGGGTAGTAGAAGGGGGTGCCCCTGAGGTCCATGTTGGAGTGGACCACCTCGGCGTAATATGCGACGACAGGGCAGTTGAAGTGGTTGGTACCCTTCTCCTCGTCGACGTTGTAGCTGGAGCAGGGCAGGAAGATCGCATCGACCTTCTTGTCCAGCAGGGCCTCGATGTGGCCGTGCATCAGCTTTGCGGGGAAGCATACCGTGTCGGAGGGTATCGAGCCCTGACCCTTCACGTAGAGATCCCTGTTTGACTTGCCGGACACCACCACATCCCATCCGAGATCGGTGAAGAGCGTATGCCAGAACGGCAGCAGCTCCCACATCCCCAGGGCCATGGGAAGGCCCATGGTGCCCCGCGTGGCGGAGCCGTTGCGCTTCGAGGCGTATTCATCGAACAGCTGTTCCTTGTAGGCGTAGATGTCCGTGAGCTCCGGGTCCAGGACCTTCGTCTTCGCGACAGGCCGTTCGCAGCGGTTGCCGCTGATCAGCCTCCTGCCTCCTGCAAAAGTGTTGATCGTCAGCAGACAGTGGTTTGTGCAGCCGTTGCACTTGGTGCTCTTCACGTCATGGGTGAACTCGCGGATCTCGCCTTCGGAGAGTATCGCCGAGGTGTCGCGACCTTCTGCCGAGCTTCTGCGCTTCGCGTAGAGCGCCGCACCGAAGGCCCCCATCAGACCCGCGATGTTGGGTCTGATCACATCGGCACCGATCTCCTTCTCGAAGGCCCTCAGGACGGCATCGTTGAGGAAGGTGCCTCCCTGGACCACTATGTGACGGCCGAGCGACTCTGCACTTGTGGCCCTGATGACCTTGTAGATGGCGTTCTTCACGACGGATATCGCAAGACCTGCGGAGATGTCCTCCAACAGGGCTCCATCCTTCTGCGCCTGCTTTACGGACGAGTTCATGAAGACCGTGCACCTGCTTCCCAGGTCGACCGGATGCTTCGACTTTATTGCGGCGGCCGCGAATTCGCTGACCGACTTTCCAAGGGCGACGGCGAAGGTCTGCAGGAACGATCCGCAGCCTGACGAGCAGGCCTCGTTCAGGAAGATGTCGTCGATGCTCTCGTCGCGTATCTTGAAGCACTTCATGTCCTGCCCGCCGATGTCGATGATGAAGTCCACGTCCGGCATGAAGAAGCGTGCCCCGATGAAGTGGGCCTGGGTCTCCACCAGGGAGTAGTCCAGGTTGAAGGCCGCCTTCATCAGGTCCTCTCCGTAACCTGTGCTGGCTGCGCCTGCAAGCGTTATGTACGGGAACTGCTCGTAGAAGGACATCAGGAAGGACTCGACGGCCTGGATCGGGTTGCCGTTGTTGGGACTGTAGCGGGACAGCAGAAGATCTCCGTCCTGGCTGATGATGCACATCTTTATCGTCGTGGATCCGGAGTCGATTCCAAGGTAGGCCTTGCCGACATAGGCCGATGGATCCGCCGACTTCACGCAGTCCCTGTCATGCCGTTGTCGGAAGAGCCTGTAGTCCTCATCGTCCTTGAACAGCGGCTCGAACTGGACGTACTTGCCTTCGCCTGAGTAGGATTCGATGCGCTGGATGCATTCCTGCACCGTAAGTCTCTCGCTGGTCTTCGTCAGCGCTGTTCCCAGGGCGACATAGTAGAGCGAGTTCTCAGGGCAGATGCCCTTCGTTCCAAGCGCCTCGTCGAACCTGGCCCTGAGAGTCGGTATGAATGTCAGCGGACCTCCGAGATAGACGATGCGTCCGGTGATCTTACGGCCCTGTGCGAGACCTGCTATGGTCTGGTTGACGACGGCCACGAGGATGGATGCCGCGATGTCCTCGACCTTCGCCCCCTGGTTGATCAGGGGCTGGACATCCGTCTTGGCGAACACTCCGCAACGGCTTGCGATCGTGTATGTCTGTGTGGCGCGGCTGGCGTAGTACTCCATGTCGTCTCGTCCGATGCCGAGCAGCGTCGCCATCTGGTCGATGAAGGCTCCGGTTCCTCCGGCGCAGCTGCCGTTCATCCTCACTTCGAGTCCGCCGGTGAGGAAGAGGATCTTGGCATCCTCTCCGCCAAGCTCGATTATTGCATCCGTGTCGGGAATGTAGTGCTTCGCGGCGTTGCGCGTCGCATACACCTCCTGGACGAACGGGATGCCGCAGTCAGTGGCAAGTCCCATTCCGGCCGAGCCGGAGATTGCGATGCTCACCGGCTCGTCCTTCACGATCGGCAGGATGCGCTCGAGCATCTCCTTGGTCTTGTCTATTATCTCGGACAGGTGCCTCTCGTACTGGGAGAACAGTATCCTGTCGTCTTCATCGAGCACGACGACCTTGATGGTCGTCGACCCGATATCTATTCCCACTCGATACATATCTATAAAAAATATAGTAAATCGGTGTTTGAAGGAAGGCTTTGAGGCAACAACCTTCCATATTAATCAAAACCTTTCCATTGCAAATATGCGGCTTCCATACTTGTCATCAACCCCGTCAGATGCTGTCATCAGCCCTGTCGAGCCTGTCCGCGAAGCTCCAGGTGCCTGTCGGCTCGCCATTTGCGTCATAAGAGTAGATGACGGTCTCCCTCAGCGCCCTGTCGATGAAGTCATCCATGCCCAGCGATTCGTACTGGAGTCTCATCTCGTCCTTGTCAGGATTCGTCACGGGGTGTTTCGGTGAGAAGATGACACAGCAGTCCTCATATGGAAGGATGCTGGTCTCGTAGGTCCCGATCCTCCTGGCGAGCGTGATGATCTCCTCCTTGTCGAACCCCACCAGCGGGCGCAGGACCAGATGGTCCGCCATGCTGTCGGTGAACGCCATTGCGGGAAGTGTCTGGCTCGCGACCTGGCTGAGAGCCTCTCCTGTAACGATGCACTGCATGCCCTCCGTTCTGACCACCCGGCTTGCGAGCTTCATCATGCTGGCACGGAACATGAGCGTGGTGGCGTCCTCATGCGCCTTGTCCTTGATGTTCAGCTGTCCATCGGTGAACGGCACGACGAACAGCCTGGTGCCGTTGAGGTAGGGCGCTATCGTGCGGGCGAGCGTCTTGACCTTCTCCAGGGCCTCGTCGCTCGTATATGGATATGCGTGGAAGTACAGGCAGTCCAGCTTCACTCCGCGCTTCGCCATCTCGTATGCGGCCACGGGGCTGTCGATGCCGCCGCTCAGAAGCAGCAGACCGCGACCCGCCGTACCGGCCGGAAGGCCTCTTGGCCCTGCGTTGTCGCTAGTGTAGAGGAATGCCTGGTTGCGTATCTCCAGATGAAGCACGAGATCCGGCCTCCTGAGATCCACCTCGAGAGACGGGAAGACCTCGTGAACCACTTCGGCAAGCCTGCATGCCATATCGTAGCTGTGGTACGGGAAGCTCTTGTCCTCCCTCCTTGCAACGACCTTGAAGGTCCTCATGCCGGTCGCGTCGAACTTCGAGAGCAGATCCTTCGCCTTCTCGAAAATCGTCTCGAGTCTCTTCTCGCACATGACGGCCTCCGCCCATCCGACTATGCCGAATGTCGTGGAGAGGGCCTTCTCTATGCGCTCCCGTGGACACTCCTCGTCGACGAAGAGGAAGATGCGCCCCTTCTGGCGCTGAGTGGTCGAATGATATGGGCGCAGCTTATCCTTGATGTTGTTCTTGAGCCTCTTCTCGAAGAGGCCCCTGTTGAGTCCCTTGAGGGATATCTCGCCCTCTTTGATCAGATATAGATGCTTTGGCATGTTCTAGAGCTCCCTGATGGCCTTGGCCAGGCCTTCCGCCTCTTCGATGGTGTTGTCACGCGAGAAGGATATCCTGATCGCACCGGAGGCATACCGGTCGAATCCGCATGCGCGGTAGATCGACTCCGCCTTGCCCCTTGCGTTGTTCGAGCACGCCGAGCCGGAGGACACCAGGTAGCCCTTGTCCTGGAGCATCCTCAGCGCCACCTCGGAAGGCAGCGGCGTGGCAAGCGAGAGTATGTATGGCGTCGTGCCGGTCTCGGGAGAGAGCACCTTGATGCGGCTTCCTGCCAGCGTGTCCCTGACGAGACGGTTCATCTTCAGTATGTGTCCGTCGTCCCTGTCGTCCAGCTGGCTGCAGGCCGTGGCCAGCGCCGCGATCGCCGGCAGGTTCTCCGTGCCTCCCCTGATGCCTCCTTCCTGCCCACCTCCATGGGAGAGCACCTGGAGCCGGCCGCTGGCGAGGTATAGTATGCCGACACCTCTTGGCCCGTGGATCTTGTGTCCGGAGAACGAGGCCCCGTCGACGTCAAGACCGGCGAGAGTGAAGTCCGTCTTGCCCAGGGCCTGCACGCAGTCGCTGAAGAAGAAGATTCTTCTGCCGAATTCGGCTTCCTTCCTCCTGATGACCTGAGACAGCCCTGCGATGTCCTGAATCGTTCCAAGGACGTTGTTTACGGCCATCACCGCGACAAGCCTGGTAGACTTCGTAAGCATTCCTTCCAAAGTCTCCGGGTCGACGAATCCTCCTCTGGCGGGTATCGTGCGCACACTCCAGCCCTTTTCCTTGAGTATGGGGACGTATGCGCTCACGGCCTCGTGCTCGATTGCCGATATCAGGACCTCTCCAGGTGTCTTCGCCCACAGCAGGGATGACATGACGATGCCGATCGACTCCGTGGCTCCGCTGGTGAAGAAGATGCTTCCGCCCTTCACGCCAAGGGCCTTCGCCACCCTGGAGCGCGAGTCCTCCAGCAGCCTGTGGCTATCGCGGCCCGCCTCATAGGATGCGGACGGGTTCGCCATGTATTCCAGCGCCGTATCCTCATATGTCTTCAGACATGCGCGGCTGATCGGAGTCGTTGCGGCATTGTCGAAATAACAGGTTTTCGTCTGCATGGCACCTATTCTGTCCAATCGTGGGCAAAGACACAAGAGCGTCATGTGTGTTATCATCGCATCATGGGCATTGATCTGGATGTGACACTTCAGGGTGGCAGGACGACACGCGTGTTCTTCGTCGAGACCGTCAAGGATCTCTCTTCAAGACTGTCGGATTACGGGCAGCGCGTGCTCTGGGTCTTCGACGTGAACAGCGCCAGACTCTTCACATCCCTGCCGCAGAACAGCGTCATCCTGCCCAGCGGCGAGAAGTTCAAGTCCTGGGCCTCGATCGAGAAGATCCTTTGCGCCGCACTCGATGCCCATCTCGGCCGAGACAGTCTATTCATCGCCTTCGGTGGCGGTGTCGTGTGCGACATGACGGCCTTCGCGGCCAGCATCTACATGCGCGGCTGCGGCCTGGTGCTGGTGCCGACGACACTGCTGTGCATGGTGGACGCCTCGATCGGAGGCAAGAGCGCCATAGACTTCCACGGGGGCAAGAACCTCGTCGGCACCTTCTATCCCGCACGTGACGTCCTCATCTCGCCATCATGTCTCAGGACGCTTCCGGAGAGCGAGTACATGAGCGGTCTGGGAGAAGTGCTCAAGCATGCGTTCCTCGCATCCGACAGGCAGCTGTACGACTTCCTCGTCGACAACAGGAAGGCAGTGCTTGCCCGTGATCGCGAGACGCTGTCCACCATGCTGCATCTCTCGCTGAAGGTGAAGGCCTCATACATCGAGCGCGACCCGGAGGAGAAGAAGGGCATCAGACAGGCATTGAACCTTGGACATACCTTCGCGCATGCACTCGAGAGTCTTGAGGACTTCCGGGTCAGACATGGGATCGCGGTGGCCTGGGGGCTTTCCAGGGCGGCTCACTGCTCCCTGGATGCAGGCGTCTGCGATGCCTCTCTCGTCGAGGCGGTGGATTCCCTGCTCAGGCTTTATGGCTTTGACATCGACAGAAGGGTGGAGCGGGGTCGCTGGCTGGACTTCCAGAGCGCGGTTGCCAAGGACAAGAAGAACATCTCGGGCAAGGTGCGCTTCGTTCTGCTGGAGGACTGGGGCAGGCCTGTGCTCAAGGATCTTCCCTCCGCTCTCGTCCAGAGAAACGTCATAGCATCCGCCGCACTCAGGTGAGAAATGATATCCACTGGAATCTGCAACGTATCATTTACCTTGCAGTTTCGTTTCTGCACAATCGAGATTCTTCCATCTGCCCCTGATGGCGGTGTGTCACCGTTATCATCCAAGGAGCACCGTTCCTGTACGTGTGCTCATGATAACAGAATAAAAATAAGTTTGTAATACCTAAAACGGTATGAAATATTTGATAATCAATCTAAACGAAAAAAGCTTTGACGATGCGACCTGAAGTCGCCTGTCATGTCGGCTGGAACCGGAGACGAGGATGCGAGGCACATCCTCGTCCAACCGGTCTCATTCCAGACCTTCGAGCTTCGAGAGCTGGTCTAGTATCCTCTGGCAGGACTTCTGCAGTTTCGAATAGCGTTTTCTGTTGCCTCTGGTTTCCGCGAGTATGTCGTTGAGTGAGGAGAAGGCGTTGTCGACGGCCGAGGGCAGGGAACTCGAGGCGTAGATCTTGTACGTCCTCTTCCTGTCCTTCGTGCGGACGATCGTCAGGAAGCCGAACTTCCCGCCGCCGAGTCCTGCAGGCGTGAAGAGCATGTCGAGCCTGTCGGAAAGCGCCATATGGTCGTCGTCCAGGCCGTAGTACTCGTCCGTGAACTCGTCAAGCACTCTCTTGTCGGTGATCAGGGCCGCCTCCTGGATATAAGTCCTGAGCGGGAGGGCCTGCGTCGAGATTCCAGCCGAACAGGTGAGGCGGACCTTCAGTTTAGGCACGCTGCCTGCCTGGAATGCCTTTTCGGCCATGTCCTTCAGGTTCCTGAGATTCAGCAGGAAGACCGCATCACCCTTGTGGCCCTTCTTCCTGCCCTTGTCCTGACGAAGCGTAAGGCCGAAGACGGTCCTGCTTCCGTCTTCGTTCTTCTGTTCAGGTACGGCCTTGGAGGCCTTGACGCCCTTTCTCTTCTCCTCGGCATCCTGCCCCTTGCGATAGCTTTTGCGTATGTTCTCGTAACCTGATGCCCTGGTGTACCTGAGCAGGTTCTTCAGGTCGGGATAGATCTCGTCAAGCCACTCGGCCTTCAGAGGGGAGACGGAGCGTGCGAACATGCGCGATGTCTGCACGACCTCACCTGCAAGGATGAAGCCCGGCTTGTTCCTGAACCAGCTGCATGATGGGTGTATGTAGATGGCGTCAGTCGTCAGCGACCTGTAGGACGAGGAGTCGTCGAGGACGCATACGAACTGAAGCAGCCCGGTTCCCAGACAGATCAGATACTCGGACATCTCCCCGCCTCCCGTGATGGGGACGCCCATGGATGAGACGATGAGCTCAAGCTGTCCCTTGATGTGGACGATCTCGTCCATGGTCTGGATGTCGAGGAAGTAGTAGCGGCAGAACTTCTCCTTCGCCTTTTCTGCGGCCTTGGGGGTATCGGCCTTCTCGATGATGCGGGTGTATTCCCTGTAGAGCTTCAGGTATCCGGCGAAGTCGCCGTAGGTCGAGTCCTGGAAGCGTTCCTGACGGGTACGGGCCAGCATGGCCCTGTCCTGCGGGAAGAGGAACGGCCCCTTGGTCGACAGGAACGACACGGCCACAAGCACCTCCTCGAGCACGTCAGGATGCCTCATCACCGCTTCGACTATGGCCCTCGACAGGCGTGGAATCAACGGGAAGCGGACCATCATCTCTCCGATGGCGGTCAGATGATTCCCGTCATCTATCGCCCCGATCAGGGAGAGCGTGTACTTGGCGGAGGCCAGCGCGCTCTTCTTGGGAGGGGTTATGAAGGGGAAGTTGTCGTAGTCGTAGATCGCCAGGTCGCTCATCCTCAGCGCGACTTCGGCAAGGTCGCTGCGGGTGATCTCCTCGCGGCTGAACTCCTCCCTCTTGTGGTAGCTGTCCTCCGTGTACAGTCGATAGCATACGCCCGGCTGGGTCCGTCCCGCTCTTCCCTTGCGCTGCTCGGCCGAGGCCCTGCTGACAAGCTGCGGGACAAGCGAGGATGTGAAGGTGCGCTGGTCGTAGTAGTTGACCTTCGCCACGCCGCTGTCGATGACGGCGCGTATACCGTCGATCGTGATGCTGGTCTCCGCGATGTTCGTCGCTATGACGACTTTGATCCTGCCTTCGGCGGTGGGCGTGAAGACCCGCTCCTGCTCCTCTTTGCTCAATCTTCCATAAAGCGGATAGATCTGCAGTTCATCCCGGAACGGACAGTGGCGCAGCATGTCGTCGCACTGGAGGATCTCGAACTCCCCAGGCAGGAATATGAGGATGTCTCCGCCGGCCCTGTCCTTGATCCGCTCCTCGACGATCGAGTAGATGCGCTCCATCCTCAGGTCCGTCTCATTGGCTCCGCGTCTGGAGAACCAGTCGTCGGCGGCCACCTCCTCGAGCGGGCAGTAGCGCACCTCGACCGGGTAGACCTTCGTCGGGATGCTTATGATCCTGGCGCCTGAGAAGAACTCGCTGAACTTCCTGGTGTTGATGGTCGCGCTGCTGATGATGACCTTGAGATCCTTCCTGACCTCGAGGACCTGCTTGAGCAGTCCGAGTATGAAGTCGATGTTGAGGCTTCTCTCATGCGCCTCGTCGACCATCATGACGCTGTAGCGCGACAGGTAGCGGTCACCCTTGAGCTCCTGCAGAAGGATGCCGTCCGTCATGATCTTTATTCGCGTCGTCTCGTCGCTGGTGTCGGCAAAGCGCATGGTGTATGCGCAGTAGTTGTCGTCCGAATCCAGTTGCCTTCTGATGAAGTCGCAGATGGACAGCGTCGCGATGCGTCTGGGCTGTGTGACGCCGATGATCCCGGTCCTGTCGTAGCCCGCCTCCTTCAGTATGAGGGGGATCTGGGTCGTCTTTCCGCTTCCCGTGGGGCTTTCCACGATGATGACCTGATCCGTCTCGAGACTCGAGAGGATCAGGTCCCTGTGCCTGTATACGGGAAGGTCAAGAAAGTCTATCTTCGAGTGCACCTGCAACCTCTGAGGCCTCGAGCCTGACGCTCTCCTGCGTCCTGGTGTCCTTGAGCGAGCGTTCACCCTTCCAGTCGTATATGAGAACGAACGGGATGCCGTTCCTGTCGCTGTAGTCGTACACCGCCTTCATCTTCTTCGCCTCGAAGGGGTAGATGTCGCAGCGTATGCCCTTTCTTCTGAGCTGGTCGGCGATGGCCACGTCCTCCGAATAGCTTGCATTCTTGTCCTGGCTGACGATGAGCACGTCCGCAGAGCCCCTAGAGCCGAGGATAGGCAGACCCAGGTCCTCGACGGCCGCAAGGAGCCTGTCCAGACCGATGGACGAACCGACTCCGGGAAGATCCTCCTTGGAATAGAGGCTTGCCAGGTTGTTGTATCTGCCGCCCGAGCAGACGCTTCCGATGGAGGGAAGGGCGGTGAGGAACGTCTCGTACACGATGCCCGTGTAGTAGTCCAGACCGCGGGTGATCGAGGAATCGAGCATGAAGCGTCCGTCAATGCCCTCCCTGACAAGGAGTGCATGGATGTCCCTCATCCTCCTCGAGGATTCGGTCTCATGTCCGATCAGGCCCTCGAGCCTGGCGATCGTGGACAGATAGTCCTCGCCATCGACGACCTGGATGAAGGACAGGATGCCCTGTGCCTTGTCCATGCTGCCTGTCTCCTCCTCGAGCAGCCTTGCGACCTCGTCGCGACCGATCTTGCGGAGCTTGTCGACTGTACGGAGTATCTCGACGGACCTGTCGCGTATGCCCATGCTGTCGAGGAACTCGTTGAACAACCCTCTGTGCGAGAGGTGGAAGCGGTACTGGGACGAGTCGCCCTGGAAGATCGTGTCGAAGCAGAACGCCATCGTGGAGAGTATCTCGGCATCGGAGTAGGCGTTGTCGACGCCGACGATGTCGAAGTCGCACTGGTAGAACTCCCTGTAGCGGCCCTTCTGGGGGTTCTCGCCGCGCCAGACCTTGCTGATGTGGTAGCGCTTGAAAGGACGGGAGATCTCTCCTGCGTGTGCCGCGACGAAGCGGGCGAAGGGGACTGTGAGGTCGAAGCGCAGCGCCACCTCGCGTCCACCGTTGTCCTGGAAGTGGAATATCTGCTTGTCGGTCTCGCCGCCACCCTTTCCCAGCAGGACGCTGGTGTACTCGAGCGCGGGTGTGTCGATGGGCGAGAAGCCGTAGAGGGAGAAGATCTCCTCAAGCTTCGAAATCAGTCTCTTCTTCGGTATCTCCTGGCAGGGAAGCGAGTCGCGGAAACCCTTCAGGACGACTGGATCTATCATGTCTTGTGCTCTCCTGATACGAACTGTGTCGTGTTGTATTCTTGATTTTCTTCTGCTAATATTCAAGGCAGTCTTTTCACACTGGAGGCTTATTATATATGAAAGCCGTCGAACTGTCCAAATCATACGATCCAAAGGAATTCGAAGACAGAATATACAGGCAGTGGGTGGAGAATGGCGCCTTCCACCCGGACCCCGATGGACGCGGCCACTTCTCCGTGGTGATGCCGCCGCCCAACGTCACCGGCATCCTCCACATGGGCCATGCCCTGAACAACACTCTGCAGGACATCATCATCCGCTATCAGCGCATGAAGGGCCTGAAGACGCTGTGGGTGCCCGGAACCGACCATGCCGGCATCGCGACGCAGAACGTCGTCGAGCGTCAGCTGGCCAAGGAGGGCCTGAGAAGACAGGACCTCGGGCGCGAGAAGTTCCTCGAGCGCACATGGCAGGTGAAGGACAGACACCACGAGATCATAACCAGCCAGCTGAAGAAGATGGGATGCTCGTGCGACTGGGACCACGAGCGCTTCACGATGGACGAGGGGCTCTCCCGTGCGGTCCGCGAGGCCTTCGTCACGCTGTATGAGCGCGGTCTGATCTACAAGGGCCAGTACCTGGTCAACTACTGTCCCAAGTGCGGCACTGCCCTTGCAGATGACGAGGTCGAGTACGAGAACATGCCGGGCAAGCTGTACGACGTGCGCTACCCGTATGCTGACGGAAGCGGCTTCATCACGGTCGCCACGACCCGTCCAGAGACCATGTTCGGCGACGTGGCCGTGGCCGTGAACCCGGATGACGAGAGATACAGGGATGTCGTGGGAAAGGAGCTTCTGCTGCCTCTGACGGACAGGAGGATCCCCATCATCGCCGATTCCTTCGTCTCGATGGAGTTCGGAACCGGCATGGTCAAGATCACCCCGGCACACGACCCCAACGACTGGGAATGCGGAAGACGCCATGGCCTGGAGGCCATCAATCTGCTCAATGCGGACGGCACGCTCAACGGCAATGTGCCCCGGAAATACCAGGGCATGGATCCCGTCAGCGCCAGGAAGCTGGTCGTCGAGGATCTGAAGAGTGCCGGCTACCTCGTCAAGGAGACAGACCATGCCCATGACGTCGGACACTGCTACCGCTGCCATACCGTCGTCGAGCCGTATCTGTCGGACCAGTGGTTCGTCTCGATGAAGGGCATGGCCGACAAGGCACTCAAGGCCCTGCGCGACGGAGATATCGTGTTCTATCCGAAGAGATGGGAGAACACCTATGTCCACTGGATGGAGAACATCCGCGACTGGTGCATCTCGCGCCAGCTGTGGTGGGGCCACAGGATTCCCGTGTGGTACTGTCGCAAGTGCGGAAGGATGATCGTCAGCCGTACCGACGTCACGGAATGCCCGGACTGCCACAGCCATGACCTGGAGCAGGATCCGGATGTCCTGGACACATGGTTCAGCTCCTGGTTGTGGCCTTTCAGCACACTGGGCTGGCCCGACAGGACTCCTGACCTCGAGACCTTCTTCCCGACCAGCACGCTGGTGTCCGCATACGATATCATCTTCTTCTGGATCAGCAGGATGATCATGGCAAGCGAGGAGTTCACCCTCAAAGCCCCGTTCCGCGACATCGTCATCACGGGACTCGTGCGCGACAAGCAGGGAAGGAAGATGTCCAAGAGTCTTGGCAACGGAATCGATCCGATCGAGGTCATAGACCTGTATGGTGCCGACGCCATGAAGTTCACCCTCTGCTACCTTGCCGCCCAGGGACAGGACGTCCAGATCGACATGGATTCGTTCAAGATGGGAAGCCGCTTCGCCAACAAGATCTGGAACGCAACGCGCTTTCTGCTGATGAACGCCGAGGGCCGCAGTCTCGTGGACATCGACCCGTCGATGCTCTCCGTGATGGACAAATGGATCTACACGAGGCTCGACAGGACCATCGAGACCATTGACAAGGCCATGGCCGGCTACCGTTTCAACGACGCCGCACAGGCCGTGTACTCGTTCTTTTGGAACGACTTCTGCGACTGGTACGTCGAGGCGACCAAGCAGCGGCTGCTGCATGGCAGCGACGAGGAGAAGGACCTGTCGATCTCGATCATGATCGACCTGCTCTCGAAGAGCATGCGTCTCATGCACCCGTTCCTCTCATTCGTCACCGAGGAGATCTACCAGAGGCTGCCGACCAGCCAGGGCATGCTTATCGGGCAGAGATATCCTGAGGTCGACCCGGCCTTCGACTTCCCTGTGGAGGAGGGCCTGGTAGGATCGCTCCAGGAGGCGGTCAGGATTGTGCGTGCGGCACGCAGCCAGCTTGGCATCGCCCCGGAGAAGCGCTTCGGCGTCGTCATCCGTCCCTCGAAGGACTTCGCCGGCACGTCGCTCTTCATGAGCGAGAAGGACCTGATGGCATCCTTCATGGGTGCAAGCACCCTCTCGATCGATGTCGACGCCAGCATCGACGTCTCTCAGGCCTATCCTTCAAGCGCACTGGGCTACGAGGTGTTCTGCTTCGTCAAGGAGGCAATCGACGTCGATGCCGAGACGGCCAGGCTGGAAGGCGAGATCCGCAAGGCGGAGAAGAACCTCGAGGGCACGATGAGGAAGCTGTCCAATCCGCAGTTCCTGCAGAACGCGAAGAGCGAGGCCGTGGAGAAGGAGAAGGGCAAGAAGGCCGAGTTCGAGGAGGTCATCGCCAAGGCGAAGGCCCATATCGAGCTGCTTGCCCGGCTCAGATAGCCTGAGTCTCATCGTCTGATGACTGGACGGGACCGGACAGACCGGTCCCGTCTTGTCTCTCCGCCCTGATGCCGGTTTCTTGAGACGAAGGCCTGATGAGGAATATAATCGTCGTCATGAAAGACAGCAAAGCCGCAAAGGATCTCATCGGATTCCTCTCTTCATCTCCATCCACCTTCCACGTGGTATCGAACATGGCATCGGCGTTTCTTGAATCGGGCTTCACACGCCTGCAAGAGAACCGGCGGTTTTCAATCGCGAAGGGTTCGCGCTGCTTCGTCACGAGAAACGGCTCGTCCATCATCGCCTTCCGTGTGCCGGAAAGGCCGTTCAAGGCCATGCACATAGTCAGCGCCCATACGGACAGCCCGTGCCTGAAGATCAAGCCTGATCCCGTGGACATCTCCAGCGGTTCATACGCCACGCTCAACGTCGAGACCTATGGCGGGCTCACCCTCAACACCTGGTTCGACAGGCCGCTGTCGATTGCCGGACGAGCCTTCGTAAGGACTCCAGAGGGCATCGAGTGCCGTCTTGTGGACTTTGGGCGCGACCTCGTATGCATCCCGAATCTTGCCATCCACCAGAACAGGGGTGTCAATGAAGGGGTCAGGATAAGCGTGCAGAAGGAGATGAAGCCCATCCTATCCACGGACATGGACAGACATCGCTTCATGAAGATGCTCTGCGACGATCTCGGCGTCGATGGCAAGGATCTGCTGGACTGGGACCTCTATCTGTACAACCGTACGCCTGCAAGCATCTGGGGTGCGGATGGCGAGTTCCTGTCCGCCGGAAGGCTGGACGACCTGATGTGCGCCCACGCGGCCTTCAGGGCACTGGTGGAGGGCGGTTCGCCCGATGTGCTGTCCGTCATCGCGCTGTTCGACAACGAGGAGGTCGGCTCCTCGAGCCGGCAGGGTGCGCTCTCGGACTTCCTCCAGGTCACCTGCGACAGGATTCTGACCGCCCTCGGCTACGATGCCGAGGAGAAGTACATGATCGCCGCATCCTCTCTTGTCGTGAGCGCAGACAATGCCCATGCCCTGCACCCGAACTACACGGAGAAGTGCGACATCACGAACAGGCCGGTGGTCAACGGCGGCGTGGTGATCAAGTACGCGGCGAACCAGAAGTACACCACAGACGGCGGAACGGCCGCTTGTCTAAAGGACCTGATGGACAGGAACTCGATACCATACCAGGTCTTCGTCAACAATTCGGACGTGACCGGCGGCAGCACGCTCGGCAATCTCTCGATCCAGAAGATCAGCATGCCAACCATCGACATCGGACTGGCCCAGCTTGCCATGCACTCCAGCTGGGAGACTGCGGGGGTCGACGACTGCAGGTATGTCCTCGACCTGTTCAGGGCCTTCCTCCATTGACTTGGCAGAGGCCTTGGACATAGATTGCACATATGCTTTCGGATATCGAGATAGCCCATGGCGTGACAATGCGCCCCATAGCCGAGATCGCCTCCACTCTCGGCATCCCTGACGACCTTGTCGAGCCCTATGGTCGCTACAAGGCCAAGATCGACTACGCGGCACTCGAGTCCCGGAGCAAGAAGGGCCGTCTGGTCCTCGTCACCGCGATAAACCCGACACCTGCCGGTGAGGGCAAGACGACCGTCTCGATCGGCCTGGCGGATGCCCTGGCATTGAAGGGCATCAACGTCGCCCTGGCACTGAGGGAGCCGTCCCTGGGACCCGTGTTCGGCCTCAAGGGCGGAGCGGCCGGAGGCGGCTGGTCGCAGGTCGTGCCCATGGAGGACATCAACCTCCATTTCACGGGAGATCTGCATGCGGTCACGGCGGCGAACAACCTGATCGCCGCCATGCTGGACAACTCCATTCAGCAGGGGAATCCCCTGGACATAGACCCCAGGCGCATTACCTGGCGCCGCTGCATGGACATGAACGACAGGCAGCTGCGCTTCATCGTCACGGGCCTTGGCGGAAGGAGCAACGGAACCCCCCGCGAGGAGGGGTTCGACATAACCACCGCAAGCGAGATCATGGCCACGCTGTGCCTCTCCATGAACATGGCCGACCTGAAAAGACGCGTCTCCCGTCTGATCGTTGCAAGGACATATGACGACAGGATAGTCACCGCGGGCGACCTGAAGGCCACCGGAGCTGTATGCGCCCTTCTCAAGGATGCGCTCAAGCCCAATCTTGTGCAGACTCTGGCCCATACCCCGGCCTTCGTGCATGGGGGGCCGTTCGCGAACATCGCCCATGGGTGCAACAGCGTGATCGCCACGCGCACGGCCCTCAAGCTTGCCGACGTCGTCGTCACCGAGGCCGGCTTCGGTGCCGACCTTGGTGCGGAGAAGTTCCTCGACATAAAGTGCCGTCTCTCTTCGATGATGCCATCCGCAATCGTGCTGGTCGCCTCGATAAGGGCGCTCAAGAGCCATGGCGGTGCGGCGAAGGAGATCCTCTGTCTGGAGGATCTCGGTGCACTGGAGAAGGGCTTTGCGAATCTTGAGCGGCATGTGGGCAACATACGCGACGTGTGGAATCTTCCACCGGTCGTCGCCATCAACCGCTTCCAGAGCGACAGCCCGGCCGAGATCGCCTTCGTCGAGGAGCGATGCCGGCAGCTTGGTGTCCAGGTGAGGATGTGCGACGTGTGGGCGCGAGGCGGGCAGGGCGGCCTCGAGCTTGCCCAGGCCGTCATCGAGGCGCTTGACGAAGGTCCCCGCTACCAGGCGCACTTCACATACCCGGATGATCTGTCGATCGCGGACAAGATCCGTGCCGTTGCGACCAGGATATACCATGCGGACGGTGTGGACTTCGCACCGGGTGTGGTCAGCCAGATGAGAAAGGCGGAGAAGGAGGGGTACAGGGACTACCCGGTGTGCATAGCCAAGACCCAGTACTCCTTCTCCGACGATGCGAAGAAGACCGGGGCCCCGACGGGTTTCCGGATCACGATAAGAGGTATCAAGGTCTCGGCCGGAGCCGGCTTCATCGTCGCCTACGCCGGAGACATCATGACGATGCCGGGACTGCCGAAGGTCCCGGCGGCCCAGAGCATCGATGTCGGCGATGACGGGATCATCACGGGGTTGAGCTGATGAACGATTATGCCAGGCTTGCTGTCGAGAACAACGCATTCTACCGCGACAGAATCGCGGATGTCGTCTATTGTCCGATGGGGCAGGAGATGCACCTCAAGAGCGTCAAGAAGGACGGCAGACGCCGGTATATGGCGAAGAAGGCCTGCAGGGAATGCACCCGCAGGTGCTTCAGCTCCTCGAATGCGAACCCCTGGAAGGAGATCGACTTCTCCGACAAGGTCGACGTGAAGAAGGCGCCGTCGCTGGAGGACTGCACACGTACATAGGCATGCCGTTGCCGTGCTGTACCGGTCCCGCCTGTGCCCCATGCGGCCGAATTGATTGTTGACTCGTTCCTGCCTCGTAAATACACTTCATCCGTTGGCAATGGAAGGAGTCTTTTTCTTATGAATCTGTCACAGCTTGCCATAGGCAAGGATGCCGTAATATCCCGGGTCGAGACGAAGGACGTCTCGCTGAGGAAGCATATCCTGGAAATGGGTCTCACTCCTGGCGTGGAGGTGTCCCTCCTGAAGAGTGCACCGCTTGGCGACCCCCTGGAGATCAGAGTGCGTGGATACAGCCTGACGATCCGCAGGAGCGAGGCCGAGAACATCGAGATAGAGGGTGTCCACGAATCGCATGACGAGGACGAGGAGGTCGTCCAGAGGCGGATAAACGCGACGGTCCATCCGAACCTCGGCGAGGAGAGCCGTCTGGCCAAGGGTGCGAGGAAGAGGGCGGGCACTCCGCTCTCACTGGCCCTCGTGGGCAACCAGAACTGCGGCAAGACGACGCTGTTCAACCAGCTCACCGGAAGCAACCAGCATGTAGGCAACTTCCCGGGAGTCACGGTCGACCGCAAGGACGGAAGGGTGCGTGGCCACAAGGAGGTCACGGTCACCGACCTGCCCGGAATCTACTCGCTTGCACCATATACCAGCGAGGAGATCGTGACCCGCGACTTCATCATCAAGAACAACATAGACGGGATCATAAACATCGTTGATGCGACGAACATCGAGCGCAACCTGTATCTCACGACCCAGCTGATGGAGCTGGATAGGCCTATGGTCATCGCGTTGAACATGATGGACGAGGTCCGCGAGAACGGAGGTACTATCGACATCAACGCTCTCGAGAGCGCCCTGGGCGTTCCCGTTGTTCCGATCTCCGCAAGCAAGAACGAAGGCATAGGAGAGCTGATCGAGCATGTCGTGAACGTCTGTCTCGACCAGACGCTACCTCGTCGCACAGACTTCTGCCTGCCTGACGGAAAGGACCATGGAGCGGTGCACAGGGCGATCCACGCCATCACACATCTGATCCAGGACCATGCAGAGGCGGCAGGGTATCCTGTCCGCTTCGCCGCGACGCAGATATGCCAGGACGACCATCTGGTGATCAACGAACTCAACCTGGACGACAACGAGAAGGACATGATAGGCCACATCCTCACGCAGATGGAGGACGAGGCGGGAGTGGACCGCATGGCCGCCATCGTGGACATGAAGTTCTCCTTCATCGAGACCCTGACCAGAGTCTCTGTCGTCAGACCGCGCGAGAGCAGGGAGCAGGTGCTCAGCCGCAAGGCCGACCGCATCCTCACGGGAAAGTACACTGCGATTCCGGTGTTCGTGCTGGTCATGGCGCTGACGTTCTTCATCACGTTCGGACCTCTTGGAAGCTGGCTGAGCGACCTGATGGCTCTGGGCATAGAGCGTCTTGGTCAGGTGGTCGAGGCCGGCATGACGTCATTCGGCGTCAATCCTGTCGTGATATCGCTGGTGGTGGACGGAATCTTCTCCGGAGTGGGCACGGTGCTATCGTTCATGCCCTTCATAGTGATCCTGTTCTTCTTCCTGTCGATGCTGGAGGATTCGGGATACATGGCCCGTGTGGCCTTCGTGATGGACCGCCTGCTGAGGAAGCTCGGCCTGTCCGGACGCAGCTTCGTCCCGATGCTGGTCGGCTTCGGCTGTTCTGTGCCTGCGATAATGTCGGCACGTACGCTTCCCAGCGAGAGGGACAGGAAGATGACGGTGCTTCTGGTGCCTTTCATGTCATGCTCGGCAAAACTGCCGATATACGCGTTCTTCTCCGCATACTTCTTCCCCGATGCGGCCGGCCTGGTCATGGTCGCGCTCTATTTCGGCGGAATAGTGGTGGGCATAATCACCGCACTGGTGCTCAACCGCTTCGTCTTCAAGGGCGAGGCCGTGCCGTTCGTCATGGAGCTTCCGACCTACAGGATACCCTCCATGGTCTCCGTCGTCCGGCTGATGTGGGACAAGGCGAAGGACTTCATCACCAGGGCCTTCACGATCATCTTCGTGGCGACGATCATAGTCTGGTTCCTGGAGACGTTCGACATCAGGCTGAACGTCGTAACCGACAGCCAGGACTCGCTGCTGGCATCCCTCGGCTCCATCGTCTCACTCGTATTCAGGCCGCTCGGCCTGGACGACTGGAGAGTGTCCACGGCCCTGTTCACGGGCTTCATCGCGAAGGAGAACGTCGTGAGCACGCTGACGATCCTGCTGCCGGGCGGGGACCTGTCCGTGCTGTTCACTCCGCTCACGGCGGTGACGTTCCTTTCCTTCTGCCTGCTCTATACGCCATGCGTCGCCGCGATCAGCGCGGTCAAGCGCGAGCTGGGCGGACGAAGCGCCGTCCTCGTCGTCGTGATGCAGTGCCTGATCGCATACGTCGTCGCACTGCTGGTTCACACGGTCGGTCTGCTGTTCTAGATCAGGCCGAAGTCCTTTGCCAGATCCGTGAGTCCGAGTATCGAGAAGATCTCGGCCTTTATCTCATAGAAGACCGTGTTGAACGCGTTCTCGAGCTGTGCACTCCTTCCTGTGGATGTGGAGATGTCTGTCGGCTGGTAGTCGTCCGGCCTGCTTGAGGAACTGAACTGCCTGAACGACCATCTTCCGATGTCGACCTGGGATTCCACGATCCTCTCCACATCGTCCGGAAGGGCGGGGTAGAAGTCCAGTCCGGTGAGCTCCTCGACCTCGTCGACCGTCCTGACGTAGTACTCGATGTCCTCCTCGCACTTCTCGTTTGGAAGCACGAATCCAATTGCCTTGATGTCCGGATCCGTGTAGTCCAGCACGACCTTGTAGTACTGGTGTGGCACTGCGACGCGGCTTTCCCCGATCGTCTCGAAGGGGCCGTCCGTCAGCACCGGACCCGTGACGATGTATACCTTCTCGTTGTCGACGGCCATCTGGCGCACTATGGCCTCGAGGTCGGCCCACAACCCCCTGTTCAGCGAACCGTCCTGTGGCGACATGTTGGACAGGTAGAAAGTGTCGCTCATGGCCTCTGCCGACCACTTGAAATCCGCAGCGGGCGCCATGTGGCCCCTGTCGTAGCCTGATCCCCTGTAGTCGGCAAGAGTCGCCGAACCGGTGCGCACGCTCCTGTCCTCGCGGAAGTCGTCCTCGCGCTCCGCTGCATCGGCGTATGCCTCGTCCCTTGTCAGGCAGTAGGCGACCCAGCTCGGCTGTTCGGCCTCCTCGTTGTAGCTGAGTGTGTAGCCGGTATGCTCTATTATCTGTTCACCATCGACAGGTGCAGGCAGCTCCAGACCCGGGATGTCTCCGTCTCCTGCCGAGAGCATCATCTCGTCCTCGCCAGGCGTGACGAGGCATAGCGCGATGAATATGACCAGGAGAACGACCAGCAGTATGATCAGCTTTCTCGTGATGTGTCTCTTCTTCTTTGCGGCCTTTGCCATATGTCGTCTTCCTTTCCCTCCACAGATGCCACAACACCTGGAGGGCGTGCGTGGTTACGCTTTCCTCAGCGTCCGAGACTCTTCCTCAGCTCGGCGATGGCCACGTCGTACGGCTCCCTGAGAATTCCGCACTCGGTGATGATTCCCGTGATGTTCTCATGCGGCGTCACGTCGAAGGAGGGGTTGTACACATCGATTCCATCAGGAGCGACCTGGCTTTCCCCGACATGGGTCACCTCGCCTCCGTCACGCTCCTCGATGGGGATCATGGATCCGTCAGGGGTGTCGAAGTCGATCGTGGTGGTCGGAGCCGCCGAGTAGAACGGGACTCCATACCTCCTGCATACCACCGAAAGGGCGAATGTGCCCAGCTTGTTCGCCACGTCCCCGTCCGCAGTGATTCTGTCGGCTCCAAGAATGACACAGTCGATCCTGCCGTCCCTGATCAGAGTCGCCGCGGCGCTGTCGGGAATGAGTGTGGCTGGGATGCCGGCCCTGACGAGCTCCCATGCGGTGAGCCTTGCGCCCTGAAGACGGGGCCTGGTCTCGTCGGCGTATACATGGGCGACCCTGCCCTGGCCGTAGGCGGTCTTTATGACACCCAGCGCAGTGCCCCAGCCACAGGTGGCGAGTGCACCGGTGTTGCAGTGGGTGAGGATGGTGGCGCCGGGGCGTACGACCTGGCTGCCGATCTCGCCGATCCTGTGGTTCATCGCGATGTCCTCCGCCACGATCGCATCGGCTTCGCTTCTAATCGCATCCAGATCCATCGACGATGCCTTCGCCACTGCCGCGACGCGCTTCACGGCCCACTCGAGGTTGACCGCCGTGGGACGTGCATCGACGAGGTGGGCGCATATTTCCTCGAAGCGCTTGGAATCACCCCGGGCCTCCCTGGCGGCGAAGAGCACGCCGTAGCCGGCCACTCCGCCGATTGCGGGGGCGCCGCGCACGACCATCTCCCTGATTGCGTAGAAGACATCCTCGCTGGTACGGCAGGTGATGTACTCCAGACGTGTGGGAAGAAGCCTCTGGTCGATGAGGACGAGCCCGTCCTCCTTCATCTCGAGTGCCTTGAAATCCTCATGCAGCTCCATTTTCATTCCTCCTTCCTCAGTCTGTCCCAGCAGGAGAGGACATTGCGTCTGACCTCGTCCTCGTCGATCGTAAGAAGCCTGCGGCCTTCCATCAGGCATCTGCCGTTGACGTATACGGTGTCGATGTTCTCGTCGTCCATCGAGAATACGATGGCGGAGAATATGTCGTTGAGCGGGGTCATGTTCGCCTTCGCAGGATCGATGATCGTGATGTCGGCCCTCTTGCCGACCTCGAGGCTTCCGATGATGTCGTCGGCATGAATCGCTCTGGCGCCGTCTATCGTGGCCATGCGGATCACATCGTATGGACGCAGTGCGGACACGTCCAGCGTGCTGACGGTGGAGATCATGGCGGCAAGTCTCATCTCCTTGACCATGGACAGGTTGTTGTTGGAACTGGCTCCATCCGTTCCAAGACCGACCGTGAGTCCCGATTTCCTGAAACGGCTGACCGGTGCGATGCCGCTTGCCAGCTTGCAGTTGGAGGAGGGGTTGTGCACAAGGCCGACACCCTTGTCGCGAAGCAGGGCGACTTCATCGTCCTGAAGCCATACTCCATGTGCTATGTAGCAGGGGACATCGAAGAAGCCGAGCCTGTCCAGATGGAACGCCGGCAGACAGCCGTTGTCCTTCAGACAGTCATCCATCTCCTTGCGGGTCTCGCTCAGGTGCGTGTTGACGATCGCACCATGCTCCCTGGCCCAGGCGGCGGTGTATCTGTAAGTCCCTTCGCTACAGGTGTAGATCGCATGGACCGCTAGGTCGCGTCTGAGAAGGTCTCCATCGAGCTCCCCGTCCATCCTGCGTACCGAAAGACGGTTCATCGTCTCCTCTTCATCACCGAAGAGGGTGAGGGACAGGAAGCCCCTCATGCCGACCTCCTTGCAGGCTCGAGCGGTCATCCACTGGTGGAAGTACATGTCCGCAAAGCTGGTGCAGCCGCCTTTGATCAGCTCGGCAAGACCAAGCATCGATCCCCAGTAGATGTCCTCGTCACCAAGTCTGTCCTCGATGGGGAAGATCTCGCCAAGCCATTCCTGCAGATTGGAACAGGTGTCCTTGTAGTTCCTCATCAGTGTCATTGACAGGTGGGTGTGTCCGTTGACGAAGCCAGGAAGGGCGATATGTCCGCTGTGGTCCTTCACCACATCGGCAAGTGCCGGATCGATCGAAGGGGCGACGGCGGATATGTCGCGTCCGTCGATGAGAATGTCGCCGGTGAATGAAAGGCCATCCTCGCTCATCGGGATGATCGTGAGATTCTTGAGCAGTGTCTTCATGCAGGAGATTATAACAGGGAAGAAGATGCGAATAAACAGAATCGACCGGAGAGAAGCTCTCCGGCCGAAGTCATATCTTTCTGGGAAATAGATACCTGTGTCTTGATCACCTGGCGACTGTCGCGCGCTTGATCTTCTTCGTGGTCGTCATGTCCATCGGCTTGTCGAGGATCGTGATCTTCTCGATCTTCTTGTAGCCGACGAGCGTCTTGTTGACGACGCCGACCGTCTCCTCGATGTCCTTGGCGATCGCTGCCGCGTCCATGCCCTTGTCCTTGTAGAAATCGGGGTTGGGGTAGATGACGGCCTCGATGGCCTCGCAGGGCACGTCCTTCTTCTGCTGATAGCCGCGGACCATGATCTGCTCGACGTTCTCGAAGGTCTGGAACGCATCCTCGATCTCCTCGGGATAGACGTTCTTGCCGCCTTCGGTGACGATGATGTTCTTAGCCCTGCCCTTGAGGATGAAGTAGCCGTCCCTGTCCATGATGGCCAGGTCGCCCGTCTTCAGATAGCCGTTCTCGTCGAAGAGCGCCTTCGTGTTCTCCTCGTCCTTGTAGTAGCCGGGAGTGACGTTCGGGCCCTTGACGCGGATCTCTCCGACACCTTCTGCATCCGGGTCGGCGATGATGATGTCCATCATGTTCAGCGCCTTGCCGATTGACTCGACCTTGAACTTCTCGATCGGGTTGAGCGTGAGGACGGGAGCCGTCTCCGTCAGGCCGTAGCCTTGCAGGAAGTTGAGGCCCATCTGCTGGTACTGCTTGAAGACCTGGGGCGAGAGGGGACCTGCTCCGCAGATCAGGATCCTGCTGTGGTCAAGGCCGATCGCCGAGAGGATCTTCTTGTCGAAGAAGCCCTTGAGAGGGACCTTGTTGAAATGCGACTTGAAGAAGCCGTTGATGGCCATGGCGCTCCTGACGACGGCGTATGTGACCTTGCCCTTGGACTTGACCTGCTTCATGATGCCGGCAAGCAGCTTGTTGTAAAGCAGGGGGATTCCCATGAAGATGGTGACCTTGCCCATCTTCATGTCGTTTATCATCCTGGAGACGACGATTCCGTGTCCGAAGATGCATTCGGCACCGTGCTTGATCGTCTCCAGAAGGACAGTGGTGCATGCATAGGAGTGGTGGAGGGGGAGAAGTGCATAGAGAATGTCGTTCTCCGTGACGTTCATGTCGCAGGCCGCGGCGTAGACGTCGGAGACGATGTTCTTGTTGGTCAGCATCGCACCCTTCTCGTTTCCGGTGGTTCCGCTGGTGAAGAGGATCGCGGCAAGCGCCTCGCAGTCATGGGCGTCGCACGGCGCATCTGCACCGTTCTCCAGCTCGATGACATTGTCGTGGCCGTCGATGTGGCCCTTGAGCGTCATGTATCCCTTGAGAGAGGAGAACCAGGGGTCATCTGCGGGGATCTTGCTGATGACGTCGAAGTCGGCGATCAGGTATACGCAGTCGGCGAATGCCGTAAGGCGGCACATCCTGTCGATGTGCATCTGGTTGTCGATGGGGACGATGACCGCTCCGATGTAGTTGATTGCGAGATAGGCGATCGCCCACTGGATCGAGTTCTTGCCGTTGATGGCGACCTTCTCGCCTTTCTTCACGCCGTCGGCGACGAGCCTGGTCGCTGCCTTCCTGACCATCTCGTCCACCTGTGCGTATGTGTATGACTTCCTCTTGGGGTCGAACACCGTGAAGCACGGCCTCTCGGGGAAGCGTCCACATGATGTGGCGAACATCTCGTAGATGCTAGGCCACTCTCCGTTGAAGTACTTCCCCCTGTACTGGGCGAGTTCGTTCTGTATCTTGTCCATTGTTTTTTCCCTCTCGATTGTGTGGGTTGAATTCACTATCGTGGGTAATATGACAAAACGGGAAAGTTTTGTCAATAAACGGCAACTCCTTTTCTCAAAGGAAGTTATTCTGTGGTAAATGTTAACTAGAAGGTGGTGTTTATGCATGCTTTACGCGCAGAATGCGGACAGCGGGCTGATCTTTACGTCAGCCATATGCGACTTTTCACATTATTCTCTTGCGACCCTGCGTAAACCTTGACGGGGGGGTAAATGTCCTACCCTTGAG
This sequence comes from uncultured Spirochaetales bacterium, assembly GCA_949285785.1. Taxonomy (GTDB): domain Bacteria; phylum Spirochaetota; class Spirochaetia; order Sphaerochaetales; family Sphaerochaetaceae; genus Bullifex. The sequence goes on from CASEAG010000039.1 coordinate 136,568, forward strand.
CCGCTGGAGAGCCATGCCATTGCGGCATGTTTCCTCTCTGGCGGAAAACACGAAGAGAGAGGTAATGAAAATGAAAAGGATTCTCGTGGTACTGGCAGCACTCGTGCTGGTCTTCGTAGTGGCGTGTGATGGGGACAACCCGTCGCCGAGTGGTGGTGGAAATCAAGGAGGTAGTGATAATCCTGGACAGACGGTTCCTGGGGATGTGGAGATTCCTGCTGCCACTGATGGGGAATTGTCAAAGAACTTGGCAGGCATAGTCTTTGCGTTTATGGAAGGAGATTGGACAAATCATCAGGCAAGTACATCGAGCGAGAATTCTGTGCGTGAATACTATTCAAGTTCAAATGAACTTGTATTGAAGACAGAAACAGTTTCATCGAGGGATGAATCGGATAATCTAAATGGCTCTTATTCGTCATCAACTACGATTCAGATTGATGGATATGAATATCTGAAGAAGGGATCGACATTGGATGTTCATGCTGTAGGTGAAGAGGGGAACCTTGATAACATAACTTCAGTGAAGATAGACGATACCGTTTATGATCGTAATAGTGAAACATTCAATGCGATTTGTGAGGAAGTGAAGGTATTGTATGGCTGCATTGCCTATACTGTCCATCATTATATTTCTACGGAGTCTGGACAGTATAAAGTCGGAGACTGGGAGTCTGGATGTGTCAACACAACTCTACAGGATATGCGTTTCAACGGCGTTGATCAGGGAAGTGTCGGCTCAGCAGGTACTGGTGAAATAGAGCAATCCTATAAGCTTGACAAAGCATACCAGGGTATCCAGGATTTCTCGATATTCATGCTTTACTCCAACTCGACGTCTGGTATGCCAACATCTGCAATCGTGCAGATTCGTGGTGGTCAGTACGCTGGAACATATTCCGTTAACATGAGCATGGGTATGTAAACCCTTCGGTTAAGGAAGATGAGGCCTGTGACTGATTCCGGGTGCAGGCCTTTTTCCGTATAACCTCTGGGTTTGGATTTGAGACTGGGAATGTCCTCCCGGCCATATCGAGGATGGCGAACTCCTTCGGGCGGATTGTCTGGCTGGAAGTTTTCCCGATGAGAAGTTCTTGACTGGAGAAAAACTCCGTCATACATTGCCTGTGACGGCTGGAGTGTCCATCTGTGTTTGAAGAGCGAAAGGGGAGAAGCTGTGATAAAGCGGATTTGCATATTGTTGGCGGCATTGGTGCTGATCTTTGCAGTGGCATGCAGTGGTGACAATCCGTCACCGGCCGAGACGCCTGCTGTAAACACTTCAGGTGCCACGCAATCCGACATCAGAAGGTATGCCGACATCGCGTCCTCGCTCATGACCCAGATGGTGCCTTTGGATGACGAGCTTCGTACGCTATTCTTCCAGAACGCGGAAAGGGAGCATGTCACGATATCAAATGAAGCCGGTACGTTCTCCTTCACTGGATCGGTTGACAGTGATGGATTTCCGTCTGGAGGTGTCGCGAAATTGGACGGATACTCGTTCCTTGTCACGGAAGCTGATGGCCGGACAACGAGGACGACGACCTGGGGTGAATTCACTTCTGCGGGCAAAAATGGTACTTATGACTTCACAATCCGTCTCGATGATGAAGGCAAGACATTCGAGTATTACAAGTCGGATGCACAAGAGAGTGTCAATGGGATTGACGTTGACGGTAGCGGAAACGGTTCCGGATCGGATGATGAGGATAGCGGAACCGGCCAGATGACCGTGAATCCTCCGCAATCCAACACCCAGGATGCATCTGAAGATGAGCTGAAAGAATTCGCCTCCATTGGTGTGAATATCACGAACAGCCTGTTTACCTCTGAGGAGTTTAAACGCATTCAACTTGAAGCCGAGCAAAATGGGATAGACTACATCAATGATGGCAGAACGCTTTCCGTTGTCGCTCCCGCGCCTCCGGCCAAACGTGTTGAAATCAGGATGAACGGATACCCGCTTGTCGTGAACGGGACTCGATGCACCATCTGGGGGGATTGTCTTTTCTGCCCTGATGATATGCTGATGGATCTGACTGTCCGGATCGACGAGGGAGGCAGGATCTTCACTTTTCAGGTCACGAAAGCCGAAAGCATTGTCTTGATCAATGGGCAAAGAACCGAGGTGCCCTTCGAGCCCGATATGCCAACACCTCCTGTATATCCGGAGAAGTCATCCAGTAATCATCAACCTGCTGTTTTCCGAACCGATTTCTCAGCCGATGGTTGATGCCTCGAATACTGGCCGCTTGGGCTGAGGAACATCAGCCGGCCGTATATTTCCTTGCCGCCTCACCGACCTGGTCGGCACTCAGTCCCGTCATGTCGAGAATCTCCTCAAGGGAGTATCTGCCGTCCTTCAGCATTCTTGCCGCAAGTTCAGCCTTGCCCTCAGCTTTTCCTTCGACTTTTCCAACGGTCTTGGCTTCGTTGTAAACCATGTTGTAAAGCCTTTCCATCTCGTCGCTCATATCTCTTGCTCCCTCCTCTCCCATAAGCACCTCGAGAGTGCTCCTGACCTCTTCGTTGAACGCCCTTTCAGGGTCGCTCTGGTTCATGTCCGCCATCAGACGTCCGATGGCATCGTC
>CASEAG010000040.1 GCA_949285785.1 uncultured Spirochaetales bacterium
ATCCCGGAAAAGGTCTATAATGCCATCCAGGAATCATCCGATGCTTTCGATATCGAAGAGAATACTGATGAGCTTCACCGTCTTCGCGATGTTCTTCGGAGCCGGCAACCTCATATTCCCCGTCTTCCTCGCCTACCAGGCGGGAGAGGCGATCGTACCGGCCTTCTTCGGCTTCGCGCTTTCATCCATAGGGCTTCCCGTCCTTGCACTTGTCGCGATCACCAGAACGGACGGACTCGGAGAGCTTGCAGGGCGGGCAGGTGTGCGCTTCAGCCGCGTCTTCACCATAGCGGTCTATCTGGCGATCGGCCCCTGTCTTGCCATACCGAGGACCGCAAGCACGAGCTATGAGATGGTGGCGCTAGCACTTGGCACCACATCGACGCTGCAGACGCTTGCATACTGTGTGCTTTTCTTCACCCTGGCCGCTCTGGTCGCCAGAAGACCGGAGAAGCTATCCAGCAGACTCGGCCGCGTCCTGGCTCCACTTCTAGTGCTTCTGATCATGGTCCTGACATCCGGAACGGTGGTGTTCCCCTCTACAGGTGCGCAGTTGTCCACAATGCAATCGTTCCAGACCAGGGCCTTCTCACAGGGGTTCGTCGACGGCTACCAGACGATGGATGCCATTGCCGGTCTCGTGTTCGGAACAATTCTCGCGCTCAATGTCGAGAAGGCCGGATGCGAGCATAGGCAGACAAGAAGGGAATGCATGATAGCCTCCATCGCAGGAGGAGTGCTGATACTCGTCGTCTATCTTGCCCTGGCCATTGTCGGATGCGCATCGCGCAATATCATCGACTGTCCAACGAACGGCGCCCAGATACTGTCTGCCGCCTCATCGGCGCTCTTTCCAACGACGGGAAGGTTCCTAATCGCCGCGATATTCATCCTGGCCTGCTTCAACACCTGCGTCGGTCTCCTGTCGTCATGCGGGCAGTATTTCTCGACCATCGTGCCGAAGGTCTCGCGCGACAGGTGGATAGCGCTCTTCGCGCTCGTCTCGCTCGCCCTTGCAAACACGGGGCTCGATGCCATGATAAGCATCTCCTCACCCGTTCTCGAGATCCTATACCCCGTCGCCATGACTCTGATGGTGCTGGCCTTCATACCACGGCAGAATGGATTGCACCACATGTATTCCCTCTCCGTCACCGCGGCATTCGTCTTCTCGATCGTCGCACTGGTCACGGGCCTGGATTTCATCTGGATCCTTCCTGTGATTGCAGGTGCTGTGGCAGGGTACACCATGGACATCAGGGCCAAGGGAAAAGACGTGGCCTGACAGGGCTGGAGCCGACATAATCACATCGGAACCATCATTTGGCGAATGACGACCGCATCCCTTCCACAGTCTTGAAAAGAGTCCGATGCAGTCCTAGAATCCACTTCCGTCGACAAAGAAGGAGGGCACATGTTCTTTCTGATTGCAGGACTGGTCTGCAGTGCGCTCGTCTCGATCGTGCTGAAGGTCGGCGGAAGATGGAGCTACGACAGATACGGCATGCTTGCCGTCAACTACGCATCATGCCTGGTTCCGTTCATGCTGTCGCAGGCAGGTCGCCCAATTCCTTCTATCGATTCGGACTTCGCCCTCTGCCTTGCATTCGCGCTCGTGAACGGATTCCTCTATCTTGCCGGCATGGTGTTCAACCAGATAAACGTCAGACGTAATGGTGCGATACTCCAGTCGACGTTCTCGCGTTTGGGTGTAATGGTCCCGACGACCCTCTCGATCGTGCTGTTCGGGGAACGCCCCTCGCCTAGGCAGCTTGTCGGCATAGCCATGGTCCTGGCCGCGTTCTGCATCATGAACCTTCCTCAGGAGAAAGGTGGGAAAAGGGATACACCCAAACCGGCATTCGGTCTTCTGGTCCTGGGACTTCTGTTCAATGGAATCGTCGACAGTTTTCTTAAGGTCTTCCAGCAGTTCGGATCAAGAGCACTCGAGGACTGGTTCATGGGACTGACGTTCCTGTGCGCAGCCGTCGCATGCATCATCGTCACAATCTTCAGGAAAGGACGGATCGGGCAGAAGGAGCTGGTGATCGGAGTATGTCTCGGCATCCCGAACTACCTGTCATCCCTCTTCCTGCTCAAGTCTCTGTCATACGTAAGCGCATACATCGCCTACCCGACCTACAGCGTCGGTGCGATACTCGTCGTCATGGCCATAGGCGTGATCGTGTTCAGGGAGAGGCTGACGAAATGGAGCATCATCAGCCTCGCGATCATAATCCCGGCGATTCTGCTGCTGAACCTGTGACGGGCATCAGAGATGCACGGCTCCCTACATCAGGAGCCGGCCCTCGATGCCGCCGAAATCGACCGTATAGGTGCGGCCCGTCTTCATCCTCACCTTGGCAGGGCCGTATCCACCGCACTTCTGGTTGTCGCAGTATTCGACCGACTCGACGCTGAACACCTCGTCCTCGCTGAAGCCTTCGTCGCCCTCCTTCGTGATCACCTGGCTGATGAGCAGATACGGCTCATAGGCGAAGACCTTACGCCTCGATGCATGGGCGAAGATTATGAAGCTTTCCTCCGTATCTGGATTCGTCCCCCTGCTCTTCTCGACAGACAGGTCGTCCCATCCTCCGAATACGGTCATGGCCATATGGCGGACCTTTCCGTCGCTTCCATGGCCCGTCATGATGAGTGCCTGAGCGCCGTCCCTGTTCTCGATGCGGTACGTCGCATCGGGACAGGGGAAGCCGTATGAGCCAAGATATATGTCGACGGGCTTGTGGAACAGGCGGAGCTTGTCCACTCGGAAAAGGCCGCTTGCCACAGGGAAGTCGGCAAGATCGATGACGCTCGTCCAGTGGAGGTCCGAGCTGGTGTCGAAGCCGAACAGGGCGCGGCGGTAGAGGACATCGCTTCCCATCCCGCTCCAGAGGATGCAGTTGATCTGCTCCGTCTTGTCTATATCCGGCTCCTTCAGGACATATGTGGCTGCACCGAGTCCGCAGTCCAAGTCGCTCTCCCATGGGTAGTGGCTGTCGTATGACAGCTTGGCGTAGCACCATCTGCCGTTGTCGTCGCCGATGCGCTTGGTCACCTTGCCGGTGCGCAGCTCCATCGCACCGTTGTCATGATGGTCTGCGATTGCAAGGCCCGGGCCGTCCAGGACGGTCTCGAGAGTCTGTCCCTTCTCCAGAGTCTCCCACACTCCGTTCTCCTCCCTGGCCGTCCAGAACGGATGGTCCTCTGGAAGCTCGAGACAAAGGAACGCCTTGCCGAGCCACAGGGGGCTCTCGGCACAGCTGTAGCCCTGGACCATCGGGGTGAAGGGCCCATAGAAGCCCAGCACAGGAGAACCTTCGTAGAGTATGTCGTCACGGCCGAAGAACTGCAGCAGGGCTCCGGACGAGATCCTTCTGGCAAGACCGGGATTGCATGCCGGGTTCCTGAGATTGAAGTTGGCGGCGAAGGCGGCGGTGGCCGCATTGCGGTAGATGCTGCTCCTGCCCCACATGGTCACATGGCCCTCGGCATCGAACATCCTGTCGTAGGTCTTCATGAGCTCGTTGGAGTTTTTCTCGAACTCCTGTGCAAGATACGGTTCCTTCTCATAGCCGTACCACCTGCACCAGATGGGGGCGTATACCTGGAAGGCCCAGGCGGAATAGTAGTCGAAGGTATGGCCGTCCCTGTACCAGCCCTGGCCGGCATAGTACGCGAGGATCGCCTGGGCATGCTCTCTCATGATGGAGGCATCGATGTCGTAGCCCATCATGTCGAGGAACGCCAGGTCGAGCATGTTGAACAGTCTCCAGTTCTGCGTCGCGGTGGTGCCTTCGGCGTAGTCGCGGATGAACGAGGCGATCCTGTCCTTCTCCTCCCGGCTGTAGGTGTCCCAGATCTCCTTCTTCGTCGAGACCAGTCCGATTACGATTGCACAGGTCTCGACCGTCTGCTGGTAGGTATGCAGGCCGAACGAAGGCGCCGCGTCCCTGTCCATGTCGCTGTAGCTGAGCACATACTGCTCGTCTCCAGGTGTGCAGGAGCGCAGTATATGGTCCTTGTAGTACGTCCTCAGGTTCTTTCCACAGATCTCCATGTCGGGCTCTATGGCGATCAAAGGGGCGGCGATGAAGAAGCTACGGGCAAGACCCTCGTAATACTCCGCCTGCACCTTCCAGGCCGGAGTACGGCTGTTGGGATACGTGACCTCGGTCTCGTAGCGCGGGACGAGAACTGGGTCGTCCATCGTCTTCACGTGACGGAACACCCCCTCCAGAACATATTTGCCGGCATCGATCCAATGCCTTCTGGTCATGCCCGTGTAAGGGCTCGTATTGAAATCAGGATCCTTCGGTGAAAAATGCATGTCATCCCCCTTCTCCCACGATTCTAGCACAGTGCAGGGTCCATGGCTATTTTCAGCATCGCCCCGGAAAAGAAAAAAGGGGGATGTGAACATGTCCATCCCTGTACAGATGACGGCACCACAGCACATGCGACTGCAAAGGTCCGCATCCGGACGGATTGTGCTACAATATGAGTAGAAAACTCTACAATGAGGTGAGACTTTCATGGGATGTGAAATCGGTGGAAGACTGCTTGCGATCGGCAAAATGGCGGCGATGAACCATACGACGGTGCCCACGCTCAGGCTCTATGACAGGCTCGGTCTGCTCAAGCCAAGGCATGTCGACGCCCGGACAGGCTACAGGTACTACGACATCCAGCAGAATGCACGCTTCGACCTGATCGAGTACATGAAGGAGCTGGGCATGAGCCTCAAGGAGATCGCCTCGGTCCTGGACTGCCACGACAGCGCCCTGGTGGAGACCATCCTCGCCCAGAAGAACGAGCAGATCCACAGACAGATGAGAGGGTTGAAGCTGAGGCATGATGCAATCGAACGTGCGATCTCCAGTCTCGAGAGATACAGGAAGTCGCCGGTGACGGGAACGATAGCCCTAGAGTACATCGACAGACGTCTGATCTACGGAATCCCATGTCCAGAGGACTTCTATTCACACGACATATCATCGTATGAGAGGGATCTGATGTGCCTGAGACAGGATCTGATGGACAAGGGGATCCCCCAGATCCACACCTATAGCGTAGGCACAAGCATCCGCAAGGACGACTACGAATGCGGACGTCTTCAGGCGGACCGTGTCTTCATATTCGCCGACAAGGCGCTCGAGGACTACCACCTCGTGATGGACACGATCGACAGCGGCATGTACGCCTGCATATACCTGGACAGCTACGACAAGGAGATCGAAGGGGCCTCCATGCTCCTTGAGCACTGTCGTCGTGAGAATCTGACCATCATAGGCGACTACATATGCGAAGTGCTCACCGAATTCAATGTGTTCGACGACGAGAAGCGCGGCATGTTCCTCCGCCTTCAGGTGCCTGTGGACTTCACAAGAAAAATCGTTTGACTCTCATCCTGCATCAGACTCCACAATTGAAGCAGAAAAGGAGATCCACACATGGAAAAGATCAGGGTCGTACAGTACGGATGCGGAAAGATGAGCAAGTACATTCTCCGCTATCTTCATGAGCATGGTGCACAGATTGTGGGAGCCATCGACACCAACCCCGCCGTCGTCGGACAGGACGTAGGCGACTACGCAGGTCTTGGCGTGAAGACGGGAATCATCATCTCGAGCGATGCGGACAAGGTCCTGGACGAATGCGATGCGGATGTGGCGGTCGTCACCCTCTTCTCGTTCATAAAGGACATCTACGACCATGTCGAGAAGTGCGTGAAGAGAGGAATCAACGTCATCACGACCTGCGAGGAGGCCATCTATCCATGGACGACGGCCGCAGCCATGACGAACCGTCTGGACGCCCTCGCGAAGGAGAACGGATGCACCATCACCGGAAGCGGAATGCAGGACACGTTCTGGATCAACATGGTCGCCCTTGTCGCCGCATCGTGCAACAGGATCAGCAAGATCAAGGGAGCCTATTCGTACAACGTCGACGAATACGGCATCGCGCTTGCAAATGCACATGGCTGCAACCTCAGTGCAGACGAGTTCGAGAAGAAGATCGCACATCCAAGTGAGTTCGAACCCTCATATGCGTGGAACGCCAGCGAGGCTATCTGCAACAAGCTCGGACTCACGATAAAGTCGATAGAGCAGAAGCATGTACCGTACATCGTCGACCATGACGTATACAGCGAGACGCTCGGCAAGACAATCGAGGCTGGTCGCTGCATCGGAATGTCTGCGGTCGTGACGATCGAGACGATGCAGGGCATCACCATAGAGGAGGAGACGATCGGAAAGGTATACGGGCCTGAAGACGGAGACATGTGCGACTGGTGGATCACCGGAGAGCCGGACACCGAGTTCCACATCGTCAAACCGGCCACCGTCGAGCATACATGCGCGACAATCGTCAACCGCATCCCCTCTCTGCTCAACGCTCCGGCAGGCTATGTGACAAGCGACCAGCTCGACACGCTTGCCTATCCGACCTACCCGCTTGAGAACTATGTCTGAGCATCGGACATCCTTGTGATATGTTCTGACAGGCCGGTCCATCCCGGCCTGTCTTCGTCTCCATAGGATAGCCCAAAGCCGCTCCAAAGTCTGGATTCTACAACCACCTTTTTTTGCGCCTCAGGCAAAATTAGGGAAATTCTCCCATGATTTCCCCTGTTTTCCCCTTTGCTATGTATACCTCAAGGCTTACAAGGGCCATGTTCCGAGCAAAGAAACGGCCAGCTTGTCCGAACGGAGTGAGCTGAACGCCTAAAAAGAGAAAAACGTTAGTACACTCATGTTTGAAAAGTCATGGTTTTAGCTTTTGTTTTATATGAAAAATCATGATTATCTGACATTATATCATGCATAATATCGCAGGAATTCTTGATAATTACTTTTATTATAATAGGTTATCCTGCATATCTTAAATCATAAAGCAATTTTATGAAAAATTATAGATAATCAGTCATATTATAATTGAAAAATCAACAAAGTAAATCTAGAATCGACATGAGAGGAAAGTACATGCTCAAGAGAAAGATCGCCAGTCTCATCGAAGACCACCTGCGTAGCGGAGACAAAAGAGTCCTCATCATCGACGGAGCCCGTCAGGTAGGCAAGACCTATATCGTCCGGGAAGTCGGCAATCGCCTTTTCCCCAACTTCATCGAAATCAACATGATTGTCGACAGAGACGGAGATGGCCTGTTCAAGGATGTCCATAGCGTACGGGACTTCCTCATTGCAGTATCATCGCTGGCAGGCGATCGGCTTGACCGCAAGGACAACACGCTGATCTTCATCGACGAGATACAGGCATATCCTCACCTGTTCTCCCTGCTGAAGTTCCTCGTCGATGACAACAGATACACCTATATTGCAAGTGGATCACTGCTGGGCGTCACGCTGATGAAGACACCATCTCTACCTGTCGGCTACACCAGGACAGAAAGGATGTATCCATTGGACTGGGAGGAATTCCTATGGGCCAATGGCTATGGACAGCTTGCAATCGACAACCTGAAGGAGAAGTTCATCACACAGGAGAGCCTTGATGAAAGCCAACACTCAAGACTTCTCTCGCTGTTCAGACAGTATCTGCTGATAGGAGGGCTTCCTCAGGCCGTGGCGACATTCATGGAATCGCTGAACATCAGCAGGACAAGATCGATCCACAAGGAAATCATCGACTATTACAAGGCGGATGCGTCCCAGTATGATGCGAAGAACAGGCTTGTCGTACATCGCATCTACGACATGATCCCCTCCAACATGGAAAACAGGAAAAAGAGGATGGTCGTCAAGGACATCGAAGATAGAAAAGGCAGGACAAACAGCGACTACATGCAGGAGTACGAGTACCTCATCTGCAGCGGCATTGCCCTGAACGTCCAGGCGGTCTCCAACCCGTCATACCCTCTGCGGCAGAGTCAGGTCAAGAACCTTGTCAAATTCTATCTGAATGATCCGGGGCTGCTATCGTATATTCTCTACGCAGACAACGTGAAGGCGGTTCTCACCGATGAGCGCAGCATAAACCTCGGTTCACTATATGAGACGGCGTGTGCATGTTGCCTCGTTGCCAATGGGCACGCCCTGTACTATTACGACAATCGTGAAAAGGGAGAGGTCGACTTTCTCATAGATGACTGCAATGAACTGGCAGTACTGCCCCTGGAAATCAAGTCTGGCAGGGATTACAGGATTCACAGTGCAATCAGCAGACTCATCTCCAACCCCGGATACAACATCAGAAAAGGCATCGTACTGTCAAATGAAAGGGTTGTCGAGAATCGTGACGGCATCCTATACCTTCCGATTTATCATATAATGTCCATCTGAGATTCCTTGCCAGAATATTCGTTGGCCAAACGCGTACACTCATGCCTTCGACTTTTCCGAAGGCGCTGGAGAAAGGGAAGACATGGAAAAAGCCATTCCATCCGTGATGTCGGCAAAGCACATCGAAGGATTTTTCAACAAACTCTTCGCACAACCCATGCGTTCACTGTCGAGCACTTCGTAAAAGATCATCCAAGTCTGTCAGGCTCACTTGTCATATATCTAATCGTCTCGTCCGTTTCATCCATGCTGGGTGATTGAGAAGGAAACGCGAGATGTCCAGGTGTAGCGTTCTCCTGGCATGCTATAATTCCCACCATGAAAAAGGATGGATGCAGGCAGGCAGAGACCACGCTCCGGTATTACGAGGAAAATGCCGATAGGTTCACATCCACCACACTCGATGTCGACATGAGTTCGATACAGGACGCTTTCCTCTCCCTTCTCCACTCAGGTGCAAGAATTCTCGACCTTGGCTGTGGCACCGGCCGCGATAGCCGATACTTCCTTTCAAGCGGTTTTGACGTCACAGCCTGTGACGGATCGGCAAGGATGTGTGAAGTTGCCAGTGCAAACACCGGACTTGAAGTGCGACATCTGCTTTTCGAGGACCTGGACTACATCGACGAGTTCGATGGAATCTGGGCATGTTCATCACTGCTTCATGTTCCATCGACCGGGCTGAAAGACATCTTCAGCCTTGTGCATAAGGCGTTGAAAAGCAATGGAGTTTTCTACTGCTCGTTCAAGTACGGCTCCTATGAAGGCGAGAGAGACGGGAGGTACTTCACGGATCTCACGGAGGATTCCATTGCAGAGCTCATGGACAGGCTGTTTCACACTCTGAACATCTGGATCACGAATGATGCAAGGCCGGACCGTCATGACGAAAAATGGCTGAATGTCATGGCCAGGAAGATCTGACGCTGAATAGGCGCACATGCACCGATGATGACTGCAAGCCGTTGGCAACTCCAAAGGGAAAAAATCCGAGTTCAGCATGAGTCTTGCAAATAGTAAGAGTTAAAGTAAGAGTTAAAGTAAATGTCAGGCCGACGAAGTAGGAGCGACATGCCACTACCTATCAACACTTCACAGTTGATCAAGGAAAGAGTCATAGAAAGCTTCCATATCCAACTGTGGCTCTATTCACTATAGGCGCCATATAACTCACCAGTCTCACTAATCCCAGACATTTCAATGATTTTCGGGCAAATTAGGGATAAACAAATTCCACATTCAGCTCCTATGCGGACATAGGAGTCATCTACGGCATCCTTATATCGGCCCAAGCAACAATACTAATAATATTTTATTATTTATTGCACTTTTACAAAGAAAATAATAAAATATTGATATATGATTAATCTTGATGAATTCGGCTTGATGCCGATGGAGATCCAGAAGGAGATAGCAAGAAAGGAAAAGGAGAGGAGGAAGGACAAAGGCTTGACGCAGGAGGAACTTGCAAGACGTGCAGGGCTCTCACTGTCCTCTCTCAGACGCTTTGAACAGACAGGAGAGATTTCATTCGCCTCACTCGTGAGGATCGGAAGCATCCTCGATGATGAGAAGGCTTTCTTGGACCTGTTCGCCCCTCAGGAATATCAGACAATGAAGGAGTTGCTGGATGCAAAACGTAGAAAAGGCTGATGTAATGGCTTCTGGCAGACTTGTCGGCTGTCTGGCTCTGACCAATCGGGGTCTTGTCGCATTCGAGTATTCCCCACAATGGATCGAGTCCGGATTCTCGATCAGTCCATTCTCCCTGCCTTTGAAACCGGGGCTCTACACATCAGCCAACGGCTCATTCGAATACATTGCCGGTGTTTTCGATGACTGCCTTCCTGATGGATGGGGACGCCTACTTACAGACAGATACCTGGCAAGCATCGGCATCGACTACACCCAGACCAGCATCATCACACGGCTTTGTATGTTAGGCGACACCTCTTCTGGACTCCTTGAGTTCGTGCCAAGGCTAGAGCAAGGAAAAGAAGAGGACAGGATCGATCTCGATGCCTCCTTCAACGCTTCAAGACTTGTTCTGGCTGACAAGGATATCTCACAGAGCACCATGGATGATCTTTTCCGGCATGGCGGATCATCCGGTGGTGCAAGACCAAAGGTCAATGTGAGAATCGACGGCGATCTCTGGATTGTCAAGTTCCCCACATCAATGGATGGAGACGATGCAGGTGTCAAGGAATACGAGTGCAACAAGAGGGCCGTCGATGCCGGACTTGAAAACGCCGATTTCCAACTTATGGAATCCAGACTTACAAAAGGATTCTTCGCCTGCAAGCGTTTCGATCGGAGAAACGGAAGGCGAATCCACATGATCAGCCTCAGTGGCCTTCTCGAGTCATCCCACAGGTACCCCGCCCTGGATTACCGGCATCTCCTAAAGGCGACATACCTCCTGACAAAAGACGAGACACAGGTATTCGAAGCATTCCGGAGGGCGGTCTTCAACGTGAAGATCGGCAATCAGGATGACCACGGAAAGAATTTTGCCTTCCTGTATGATGAAGAGGCCGGATTATGGCGTCTTTCCCCTGCATATGACCTCACTGTCAGCATGACATATTATGGAGAACACTCGACATCGGTTTGCGGCAAGGGTAAAGGCATCACCGATGACGACCTGAGAAGACTCGCGGATGAAGCCGGACTGGACAGTGGAAGGAGGGAGGAGATTCTGAGGGATGTCAGCGCTGCATGTCGGACACTTTCTGTTCGTCCCTGACACAGCCTTTCAGGAGATTTCCATAGCCCTGCGAATCGAAGTTATCCTGATCAGACGTTTCAAGATCTTTTGAAGTCCCAGAGAAAAATCACCAATACTCTGGGCCATATCCTGGATACAGCTGTGACGAAAGATCAGACTGCCAATAGTCGAACGTGTCCATATCCATTATCGTCAGACACCCATAGGAACCTGCCATAGTGTCAAGATTCACAAAACGGTGTATTTCCGAGATGAACAATTCTGTCGACCTGTATTCCGTATGCCCCGTGAAAAGCCACTTCTGCTCAGACCATAACCCTATCGGATGTTTTCTTCCTGTCTTCTCGTCATACTGACAGCATCTGAAATATTCCCTGTCCCAGAGCACGATGTCAGCTTTTCTTGTCGGAATATGATATCCATCAGGCGCAGGCTCGATGAACTCACGGCTCTCTTCAGAAAGCTTTTCCATATCCATGTCGGAAAGGGACAGCCCTGGACCTCCATGCATAATGACGACATCATCAAGCATACGCACATACGGCCAGGTGCTCATCCATCTGGCAAGCTCCATCTTCTCCGTACCAGATATGCCGTTCCTCTCAAAGGATGCAATGCTCTTGCTTCCCCCCTGACTGGTCCAGATATCAGGAGAAAGCCCGGAAGAAAGCCAGTTCTGCAGCCATACATCATGGTTTCCAATCACAGGATGGAATGACGGCAACTCTTTCAGGAATGAAAGACATTCATATACGTCAGGGTAGCCGTCGGCAATGTCTCCAACAGAGTACATGACATCTTTCTCTGGTCTGAAATCAGCTCGCTCGAGGCATTGCATCAGTGCTTTGTATGAACCATGAAGATCACCGAATATCAATCGTCTTCCAATCATTTCTTTCACCTTTTTTCACGGTTGTAGAAGTTGTGTTAACCATTTGTAAACCATGATATCAGAAAATCGTACTATCACTCCGGAAGAACTCTGCTTCAAGCATGAGATGTCCCATTCTTCCTTTAGTGTGCATTGCCACAATCGTGCTGTTTGTTCATAACTGCTGATATATTATTCGACTTCGATCTGCCAAGGCTGAACCTCTTACCCATCTGATTGCTCTCGTCTGTCTTCTCTTCATTGTTTGATGTTTCCTCTCATATCCCAGGGAATAAGAGTTTTACCGCATTCATCCTGCAGGACAAGCCTGGTAGGTTTTCTGGCTGCATATCTCATAAATAACCATCCACTTGATAAGTGGCTTAATACGGAGAATGTAAGCCTTTTCTCAGTAGGGAATGTCATATTTCTACTGAGAATCCGTAATGATTCCCCGTGTATTGAAACAATAGCCTTTACCTGCACAAATTATCTTGAACCAAACTAAAGGTTCTTCACCATGTGCCTGTTGCCAACCCCATAGTTGTGGCACAGTATCGGCTGGGCACCCAGCCCCTGCCCCTGGAACTGGAGCAAGGCAAACTGCCAAGTAGTAGGCTAGGCCATTTCCTAATGGACAATTTGCCATCAATCATCATTCAATAGATTAAATAGCGATAATATAGATAATACGTATACCAATTTTAAAGGTTTTCAGCTGGTAGGAATTTGGCAGAAAAATCTGAAACAATAGCGGCCTACTGACACAAAATAGAAAATCGTCATAATGCAAGTCCTTGTATTACAACGATTTTCGTCATATTAGAAATCAGTGTTCATCATTCCCATTCAATTATCTCATTGTGCCATAAACTGTCTATGGTGTTACCACATCTCAAGTAACCGCTATATATCTCACTAGGCCCACCTATCTTAGATATCTCAGGAACTTTTGAGGTCAGATCCGGGTCAAACAATTGTCTAATCGACAATAATCCACCTGCCATCAGTCCGAGAGCCTTCCCTAAAAATGATTCCATTATCCTTGTTGAGCTTCTTCACCTCGGCCTGTGCTTTCGCTGCAGGATCCTTTATCCCTTTCGCTATCAGTTCATTGACATAGCCGATAGCTTAGTATGACCTGTTGAATAATCGCGATTTCAGGAATAGTTATGACTGAATTACCCCTTATCAGATCAAGTATTGCATTACGCCGAATTATTGTACCCTTTGATGATTCTTTGGATAAGAACATATCATCCTTCCCGACATCCTTCCCGACATCCTTCCCGACATCCTTCCCGACATCCTTCCCGACATCCTTCCCGACATCCTTCCCGACATCCTTCCCGACATCTACATTATGATGAGCCCCATCAGCGTTCCTTCCATATAATTGCTTAACAAGCAGCATATACTTCTCAGAAG